>NZ_CP097253.1:1955000-2555000 GCF_023380025.1 Sphingomonas glaciei | reverse complement strand
TCCTCGAGGCTGTGGAAGGTGACCACCGCCAGCCGCCCGCCGGGCTTGAGCGAGCGCTCGGCCGCCTCCAGCCCCGCCTCGAGCTCGGCCAGCTCGGCGTTCACGTGGATCCGGATCGCCTGAAAGGTGCGGGTCGCGGGGTCGGTCTTCATCCCCGCGTGCCAGCCGAGCACCTTGCGGCACACCGCCGACAGCTCGGAGGTGCGGGTCAGCGGGCGCGCGGCGACGATCGCGCGGGCCAGGCCCCTCGCCTTGGGCTCGTCGCCATAATCGCGGATCACCCGCGCGATCTCGGCCTCGTCGGCGGTGTTGAGGAAGTCGGCGGCGCTCGGACCGTCCTGGCTCATCCGCATGTCGAGCGGGCCATCCTTGGCGAACGAGAATCCGCGCCCGGCCTGGTCGAGCTGCATCGAGCTGACCCCGATATCCAGCGTGATGCCGTCGACCGGCGACAGCTCGCGCTCGTCCAGCGCCTCGGCCATGCGCGAAAAGCGTTCGTGGACCAGGGTCAGCCTGGGATCGGGGACGAGTGAAGGCCCGTTGGCGATCGCGTCAGGGTCTTGATCAAAGGCAATCACTCGCCCCGCCCCCGCCCGGAGCATCGCGCGGGTGTAGCCGCCCGCTCCGAACGTGCCGTCGACATGCGTTTCGCCTTCTGAAATCGCGAGCGCAGCGACGACTTCGTCCACCAGTACCGGCAGGTGACCCCGGTTGGGCGCGGAATCACCCAGAGAAACGGAGGGGGGATTCCCGCTCATGCGAGCCCCCGTTCCTCGAGCCGGTACCGGCAGACGTCCTTGAGATCCTCGGGAATGCGATCGTCGCCGAGGAGCGTTTCGGGATTCCAGATCTGGAAGGTCTCGCCGACCCCCAGGAAAAGCGCGAGATCACCGATGCCGCCCTTGCGGCGCATCATGGTGGGGACGAGGATCCGGCCGGTGCTGTCGTAGGGCACCTCCTCGCTGACCGCGAAGGCCATGAGGTTGCTCTGCTGATAGGCGAGCTGGGCTCCTGCCTCCTGCTCGTTCTTCTCCAGCAGGCGCTCGATCTTGCTGTGCTTCAGCGCGGCATAAGCGGGATCATAAGCGCTGAGGCAGGGAAAGGTCTCGTGCTTGGCCAGAACGATGGTGCGGGCGTCGCCACGGCGTTCGATGATGGAGCGCAGGAAGGCGGGCACGGAAACGCGACCCTTCGCGTCCACCCCGTTTAAGGCACTGCCCTGGAACAGATGCTCCAATGCCACTGCGCAACCACTCCCCTTGCGCGGTGGACAAATTCCTCCCGTTCGCCGGAACGCGGGGTCACCGCGGCCGGCGACCGGCCCAACAACAATGGGATCAGCCCCGCGCTACACTCTGTGTGTAACGCGGGTAGGCATGGGACTCAATGGGATATCGTGGGAAAACATGGTCGGATCTGGAATATGGCCGATTTCCGCGGCTTTCTTGCATCAGTTCAGCCTTGATGTTCCCTTCTCGTTCCTACGGTGATGGCTGTGGATAAGTCTGTGAGCAGCGAAAAGCCAGCGAATCCCACGGCGTCCCACGGTGATTCCGTTGCCGCAGGCAATGCGTCGCGATCCGCTGCCCGCTCATCGCCTGACGGAACCGAGGGCGTTTAGCGTCCGTCCGACAGTTCATTCAGCAGCGCCACCACGGCCGCGCGCTGCTCCGGCTCGGCCGACAGCGCGAAGTCGGCGTCGGCGACGATCGTCGCATAGCCCTTTCCGATCCGGCACCGCGCCACCGCCCTGGTCGGCGACAGGGTGCAGGCGCCCCCCGCCCGGGTCAGCGACCCAAGCCCGCTCGCCTCCAGCCGGATTCCGCGCCCCAAGTCCGTGGCCGACGCTTCGACGCGCCCGTCCACGCCGTCGTCCAGCACCACGCCCCAATGCTTGAGCAACCCGGTGTCCGGGTAGCGCAGCGGCGGACGGAAGCGGTCGCCGAGCGGGCGGCTGCTCTCGAACCGCAAGGCCGGGTCGGCCAGTAGCACCAGTCGCCCGCCGTCCCGCACCCACCGGTCGAGCGCGACCAGCCGCTCGGCGGTCAGCGCCTGCGGCTGCGCCGCCAACAGCAGGCCGCCGGGCTTCAGTTGCTCGGGCCCGTCGACCGGAATGACCCGGTATTGGCCCTCGAGGTCGCCCAGCAAGGGGCTCCGGCCCTGGTCGAGGCCGAAGTTTTCGCCGAACGCGATCGGCAGGCTGCTCAGCAGGGCAAGCTCGGGCAGTTCGGTCGTCGCCGCCGGCTGGCTCCCCCCGCGGCAGGAACAGAGCGCCGCCGCTATTGCCAGCAGCAATCCAAGCCGCATCAGCGCGCGGGCGCGGCGCCCGCCTCGTTCTCGGTCGCGGGGCCCGGCGCGACGCCAAGCTCGCCCAGCGGATCGCTCGGCGCCTCGACGACGTTATTGGCGGAAGCATTGCTCACCGGATCCTCGCCACTGCGGATGATCACGGTGCCAAGGAGGACCATGACGAACACGAACGCCAGGCCGGTCAGGCCATATCGGATGCGCTGGATCGCGGTTCCTCCTACCCCCATCCGGTCAAATTATGCCCATCGCGCGGCTTTGCAAGCCTTCGCCATTGACCGTTCATCTCCCGACCGCGAAAGGCGAATCATGATCTACCGCCTCCCCCTCCTGGCGCTTGGCGCCGTTTTGACCCTTTCGGCCTGCAACGACGGTGGCCACACCATCGTCCAGCAGGGCCCCACCGACACCATGGCCAACGAGCTCGCCGCCGCGCCGGAGGTCCAGCTTCCGCCGGCCATCGTCGCCAGCAAGACCTATCGTTGCGACGGCAACAAGGTGGTCGAGATCGACTGGACCGAGCGTGACGGCAATCCCGCTGGCGCCAATTATCGCGTCGGCGCCGACACCGTCGCTTCGACCGTCACCAACGCCCCGGCCGAAGGCACCGGACCCTACACCGGCCCCGACGGCAGCAGCATCACCGGCACCAAGGACGCCGCCAGCGTCCAGGTCGCGGTCGCCGGCGCCCCCGCCATCACCTGCCGCGGCTAATCTCTCTTCCCCTCTGAACGCCCTATCGAACCCCGGCCCTCACCGGCCGGGGTTTTCGTTTGCGCTTCGACGGTCGCGCGGGGCGACGTGGGATGGCTGCTTTCGACCCAAAGCGGACATCAAGGCCGAGCGTCTGACAACACCTTTGAGGGCATCGGTTATCTGGACACGTGGCCGTTCGAGGTTGTTCTGAGCTGACCAGCGGAAGCCGCGCAGCATAAATAAAAAGGGCCCGCCATTTCTGGCGAGCCCTTCTAGATGCGTAGCTACAACCTTAGGCAGTCTGCAACACACCGCTTGCCTTACGACGGCGGCGCATACCCATACCGATCGCGCCGAAACCGAGCAGCATCATCGCCCATGTTCCCGGCTCGGGAACGGCTGAGGGAATAAAGGTGAGATTGCCGCCGTACGATCCCAGGCCGCGGGAAAGACCGGTCACCGTGATGTTGTTCAACTGGCCACTGAAGATGCTGACACCCGAAGTACCAGCGCTCTCAATCAAGCCGCCGGCAGTCCGACTGATGGTCAGAGCGGTTCCGTTCACGATCACCGACGTGAGATCCAGGTCAGTCGTGCTGAACTGCAGCGACGTGCTGGTAATGATCGAACCACTTCCCGTTCCGATCAAACCGCCGCCCGGCGGCCCGATGGTGAACAAGAAAGAGTCGCTGAATGAGACCGGGGCCTCAACCGTCCCGCCAACCTGAGGCGTGTTGCCAATGGTAGCAGTTACTGGGCTCGTGCCGGTAAATGGGTTGCCACTCACCACGAACACGGCTGGAGCGGGCGCGCCGGGAGTAATGATTGCCGCATCGGCCGTGCTGGCAAGTGCAAGCGCCGAAGCGGCTGCGATGACCCGTAAAAAGCGCTTCATACTCGGACTCCCCTGCAGTGGTTATCGATATGTTAACCGATTACTCCAAACCACTGGATATGGCAACGAGTTCCCAAGGGTGAGCGCGAAGTCAATCGATCGCGGAAGTTACCGGTCTTTCCGAGTGCGGTCCCTTCAATCTTAGTCGTTCACCGCATTGCCAGAACAGGCTGGCGCAGCGCTCGGAAGCTTTAGTTACTTGTTGAAAGATTTCTGCGAACAGTGTCCCGCTTTGATACGTAAGTGGGTGGGGCTAATCAGATGAAGCAAGAGAGGGTGGCCCTTGGCCTCCCCGAGTCGCGGCTCGATAGCAAAATGCTTCTGAATCGTGGTTTGGGCGATGGTGCATCTGCACGTCGTTGCGATCCGGATGTCCGAACTGGTGAGTGCCTCACCATTCGGCTGGCGAACACGGAAGGCCAGCGCAATGCGGCCAGCATGTTGCTAAGCCGAATGTATTCGTGGCGGGGTTATGGGAAGAACCACTCCCTCGTCACTTCGCCCAACTGCGTTACCTTCACGGCAGCTTGTCAGGACGAGGTGGTGGGAACGCTGACGCTTACAGTGGATTCCCGAGCAGGGCTGGCTGTCGATGCCACTTTCGCCGATAAAATTGCTCCGTTTCGGGCAGCACATGGAGCAAAGCTGTGCGAACTGACGAAGCTCGCTTTCGATTGGACAGGTTCATCGCACCAGCATCTGGCAGCGTTGTTTCACCTGGTCTTCATTTACGGATCGCGCCAGTTTGCATGCAGCGACCTGTTTATCGAGGTGAATCCCAGGCATCGGCGCTTTTATGAACGAATGCTTGGCTTCGTTCGCGTCGGTGAAGTGCGGACGAATGCAAGCGTCAACGCGCCTTCCCAACTGATGTGGCTAAATGTTGGGGCGATCAGGCGAATGATCACCGAAAACGCCGCGCGTCCGGAAAGCAACCAGCGCTCGCTCTACCGATATTTCTTCTCAACCGATGAAGAGGATGGCCTCTACGGAAGACTTACTGGCGCCCCATGTCGCGGAGCCGTGCCCGACTTGGAAGTGCTAACTGCTTACGAAGCACGCGAAACTTCTACCAAGCGCCTCCTAGGCATGTTGATAGGATCGAGGCTTAGGTCATGATTTCGACCGAAATAATCCGCAGGACGTTCTTGCATTGGCTAGTGATGTCGTTTGCATTTACTGGCTGCATCGCCGGTTTTGCTGGATTAGCCTCAACCATCGATAGCCGCGAGTTGAGCACCTTTCGTGTCGATGTCGGTCACTACTAAGCGGGCTTGCGACAAACTTTTTCAGACCGCTCGAAACTTGCGCCGGATATTGTTGTTTTAGGAAGACATCAGTCCCCTGGTATCTCGGCCCGCCCCTCTTGCCCAGGGGCGGGCCTTTTTTGGTTTTGGAGTAGGGACCTGCGGTAATTGAACTCTACCGCTGAGCGTATAGACATCGCTGACTGTTGACGAAGCAACAGGTCTAATGTCCGGTTTCCACCCATTGCGGACCTTGGCGGCGGGGCCGTAAGCAATTGCATGTCCGAACAAATGGAACCGCCGGCGCACGGCAAGGAGGCAACAACCTCACGGGTCCAGCCTGCAACCCTTGCGCCAATGCTTGCCCTGACGCTTCTGGCGTCCTGCGGTGAAGCGCCGCAACCCCCCGCAGCCTTCCTGTTCGACGGTCTCCCGGTGACCGGCAGCCTCGCGGATGCGCGGCGCGCCGGCTTCACCGCGTGCGTGTCGCACAATGTCGAGATGCGGTGCCGCAAGGAAGGCGTGTCCTTCCAGCGGCACGGGCCCTTCAGCGCTGCCGTTGACCTCGGGGGCGGCGATGGTGGGGGCGGTTTCGACCACCTGACCCTGTGGCACGCCTCGGATCAGAGCGCGCTGGTGGCGATCATCGATGAGCTCCGCAATGGCGGCTGGGACGAATGCCTGACACCGCTCGGGAGCGGCTGGGAAGGCCAGGCCATCTACCGGCGCAAGGACTCGCCGATCTTCATCGCCCTCGACCTGACCTACTGGGACAGACGCACCCTCAAGGTATATCCCGCTATGGCAGCGAACATTCCGCGATGCCGCGCTCAGCCCTAAGGGCAGTGCGCAGGTCCGCTTACCACCCATCACGGACGTTTGAGGATATCGTTTCGAGTTCGCGTACGTCTCATTTCAGGATTCCGAAGCCAGCATTGACGTTGACGCCCGTTAAACATGCGTTAACGTTCCAGTTGCTGGACAAAGTTCTTAAGGGGCCGACATGCTGAAAAATCTTCTTATTCTAGGTGCGGGAATATCTATGTTCACCGCTCCAGCCGCTGCGCAAGGTCTCATGGGTGCCACCGTCGATCTTACGACCCGTTACCCCAACGCCACCGCGGTTTACTCTGACCCGTTTACTAGCGTTGTAGTTAGCGATGGCGTCGAATACCCCCTGGGAAGTTTCCCGACGTACAATCCGAACTTCTCGGTGGATGTTGCGGCGAACAGCCTGACGATCACCAACCTCGTCGGGACGAACTTCGGCGACACTGCATTTAACGGATTTGCCCTTTCGGTATTGTCTGGCCCGTCGATCCTTTCGGCTTCAGTGAACCCTTCTTCGGCGTTCTCACCCATCAATGTGTTCGTACAGAACGGAACGCTCTTCGCGAACTTCGCTGGAGTGAGCACTACCGGTGGTTCGTCCGTCATAAACTTCACCACCAGTCGTGACGTTGCAGCGGCTGTGCCTGAACCGGGCACGTGGGCGATGATGTTGCTTGGATTTGGCGCAATCGGCGCAAGCATGCGTCGCCGTCGCCAAATGGGCGCTGCGATCGCGCAACTGGCGTAGCGCTGCTCCTACTTGCTCGAATGGGGGAAAAGGCATCGCTTCGGCGGTCCCTTTTTTTCTTTGCGTCCGCATGTCCGCTTCCCACCCATTGCGGACACTTGCCCTCCGCCTTGCAATGTAGGACTTCGCCTGCTCAGCTCTTTCGAGCGGTCCTCCGCGAGGCTCTTTCAACTCGTCGAGCTCGGCAGTCCTGGATGCCGAAGCGCAAAGGTCACAGCGTGTGACCTTTGCTCGCGCGCCTGAACCCGGGTTTTCCGCCATTGTCGTCAGAGCAGCAATGGCACGCCACCTGTGACCTTTGTGACCCCCTTCATCTTCCGGATCTTCCGCGGCGACAACTTCGCCCCCTGGATTGGCCAAAGCGCCCCGTCCCGCTACAGGCGCGGGCATGACCGCGATCTCACCGCAAGTCGTCGCCGACCACGGCCTCTCCCCCGATGAATACAGCCGCATCCTGCATGCGCTGGGGCGGGAGCCGAACCTGACCGAACTCGGCATCTTCTCGGTCATGTGGTCGGAGCATTGCTCCTACAAATCCTCCCGCGTCCATCTCAAGAAGCTGCCGACCACGGCGCCGTGGGTGATCTGCGGTCCGGGTGAGAATGCCGGGGTGATCGACATCGGCGACGGCGACGCCGCCATCTTCAAGATGGAGAGCCACAACCACCCCTCCTACATCGAGCCTTACCAGGGCGCGGCGACCGGGGTCGGCGGGATCCTGCGCGACGTCTTCACCATGGGCGCGCGGCCCGTCGCCAATTTAAACGCGCTTCGCTTCGGCGACCCCAGCCATCCCAAGATGCGCCACCTCATCGCCGGGGTGGTCGCGGGGATCGGCAGCTACGGCAATTGCGTCGGGGTGCCGACCGTCGGCGGTGAAACCAATTTCGACCCCGCCTACAACGGCAACATCCTGGTCAACGCGATGACCGTCGGCGTCGCCAGGACCGACAAGATCTTCTATTCCGCCGCCGCCGGCATCGGCAATCCGGTGGTCTACGTCGGCAGCAAGACCGGCCGCGACGGCATCCACGGCGCGACCATGGCGTCGGCCGATTTCGGCGAGGATTCGGACGAGAAGCGCCCCACCGTCCAGGTCGGCGACCCGTTCACCGAGAAACTGCTGATCGAAGCCTGCCTTGAGCTGATGGCATCGGACGCGATCGTCGCCATCCAGGACATGGGCGCGGCGGGCCTCACCTCCTCCTCGGTCGAGATGGCGTCCAAGGGCGGCGTCGGCATTCGCCTCGACATGGACGCCGTCCCCTGCCGCGAGACTGGCATGACGCCTTACGAGATGATGCTCTCGGAATCTCAGGAGCGCATGCTGATGGTCCTCAAGCCCGGCCGCGAGGCCGAGGCTGAGGCGATCTTCCACAAGTGGGAGCTCGACTTCGCAGTGATCGGTACCGTCACCGATACCGGCCACATGGAGCTGGTGTGGAAGGGCGAAACGGTCGCCGACATCCCGCTCGGGCCGCTCGCCGACGAAGCACCGCTCTACGACCGGCCTTCGCTATCGCCCGAGGATTATCAGGCCTGGGCGGAGGTGCCTCTGCTGGGCGAGGTGCCGGCGGGGACCGACATCGTCGGCGATCTCAAGACGCTCATGGCCTCCCCCGCCCTCGCCTCGCGCCGCTGGATCTGGGAGCAATATGACAGCCAGGTCGGCGGCGACACCGTGCAACGCTCGGGCGGCGATGCGGCGGTGGTCCGGGTCCACGGCTCGGCCAAGGCGCTCGCGATCACCACCGACTGCACCCCGCGCTATTGCTATGCCGACCCCTATAAAGGCGGCAAGCAGGCGATCGCCGAAGCCTATCGCAACCTGAGCGCGGTCGGCGCGACCCCGCTGGCGGTCACCAACTGCCTCAACTTCGCCAACCCGCAGCGGCCCGAGATCATGGCCCAGATCACCGGCTGCCTCGGCGGCATGAGCGACGCCTGCCGCGCGCTCGACTTCCCGATCGTCTCTGGCAACGTCAGCCTCTACAACGAGAGCAAGGCGACCGGCGGCGGCAGCGCGATCCTGCCGACCCCCGCGATCGGCGCGGTCGGTCTGATGCCCGACTGGTCGAAGAGCGCCACCATTGCCCTCAAGAACGAAGGCGAGACCCTGCTCCTGCTCGGCCACACCAAGGGCCATGTCGGCCAGTCGCTGTGGCTCGACGTCTGCCACGGTCGCCGCGAAGGCGCTCCGCCGCCGGTCGATCTGGCGGTCGAGCGACGTCTCGGCGAACTGCTGCGCAGCCTCATCGCCGAAGGTCTGGTCAGCGCGGTCCACGATTGCGCCGATGGCGGCGCGGCGGTGGCGATGGCCGAAATGGCGCTGGCGGGCGAAACCGGTTTCACCATGACGGTCGTGGCCGAGCTTCCCAATCCTGCCGCCATGCTGTTCGGCGAGGACCAGGGCCGGGCAATCGTCGCGACCGGCCAGCCCGACCGCGTCCGCGAACTGGCCGCCGCCGCGCAGCTGTTCAGCATCCCGGTCGGCACCACCGGCGGCGATGCCATCGTGTTCGACCTGATCGATCGCGGCGGCGAGCAGAGGCTCGTCCTCGCCGACCTGCGCACCGCCCACGAAGGCTTCTTCCCGGCGCTGATGGACGCGTGACGATCCGCGTCGGGGTCGGCGGCTGGACCTTCGAGCCCTGGCGCGGGACCTTCTATCCTGACGGCCTCGCTCACCGGCGCGAGCTCGAATATGCGGCGCGGCACCTGACCGCGATCGAGATCAACGCCACATCCTACGGTCGGCAGAAACCGGCGAGCTGGCGCAAGTGGGGCGAGGCGGTGCCTGTCGGATTCCAGTTCAGCCTCAAGGCGTCACGCTATTCGACCGTCCGCAAGGTGCTTGCCGACAGCGTGGGGTCGATCGACACCTTCATGAACCAGGGCTTCACCGAGCTCGGTGACAAGCTCGGCCCGATCAATTGGCAGTTCGCGGATACCAAAAGGTTCGAGCGCGACGACTTCGCCCGTTTCCTCGACCTGATCCCCGACTTTCAGGATGGTCTGCCGCTGCGCCACGCGCTCGAGGTGCGCCATCCGAGCTTCGCCGACCCCGCCTTTCTCGATCTCGCCCGGGCGCGCAACATGGCGGTGGTTTTCGCCGACCACGACGAATTCCCCCGCATCGACGAGCAGACCGCCGACTTCACCTACGCCCGACTTCAACGCAGCGTGGAAATGGTCAAAACCGGCTATGACGAAGCGGCCCTCGACGACTGGGCAAAGCAGACTCGAACGTGGGCCAAGGGCGGGCGCGATGTGTACGTCTACTTCATCTCGGGAGCGAAGGTTCGCAATCCGGCCGCTGCGAAGGCGCTTATCGCGCGTTTAGGGACCTGATCCCGGGACTGGATCCTCAGGCCGCGCGGACCTCGGCCCGCCCCAGCGCCGCCGCCACCGCATCCTGCAGCGCGCCGACGGTGAAGGGCTTGCGGAGGAGTTCGTGGCCCTTGAGATCCTCGCCCTCGCCGTCGCCGACATAGCCGGTGACGAACAGCACCCCTAGTTCGGGAAAACGCCGCTTGAGGTCCCGCACCAGCTCGGGTCCGGTCATGCCGGGCATGATGACGTCGCTGATGACGAGGTCGAACACGTGGCTCTCGAAGGCGGCCAGCGCCTCCTCGGCATTGGCGCAGGCGACCGGCTGATAGTCGAGGTCCTCGAGCGCTTCGATCGTCGCGCTGCGAACCCGCGGATCATCCTCGACCAGCAGGATTCGTGCGCCGCGGTGGCCGCCCGCAAACTCGCTGTGTATCTGCCCGGTGAAGGTCGGGTGCAGCCGGACTTCCGCGGGCTGGGCATGGCAGCGGGGAAGGAACAGGCTAACCACGGTGCCCACGCCCACCGCGCTGTCGATCGTCACCTCGCCGCCCGACTGGCGCGCGAAGCCGAAGATCTGGCTGAGGCCGAGCCCGGTGCCTTTGCCGACTTCCTTGGTGGTGAAGAAGGGCTCGAACGCGCGCCGCTTGACCTCTTCGCTCATGCCGCTGCCGGTGTCGGCCACCGCGATCCGGATGTAATCGCCGGCCGGCAAGTCACCGACCTCGCTCTCCGCCAGCGGAATGTCGCTGGTGGCGATGGTGATCACCCCTTCGCCTTCCATCGCGTCGCGCCCGTTGACCGCGAGGTTGAGCAGCGCGTTCTCAAGCTGATGGGGATCGACGAAGATCGGCCACTCGCCGCCGGTCGCCACCTTGACCGTGATCCGCTCGCCCAATGTCCGGTCGA
Source organism: Sphingomonas glaciei (assembly GCF_023380025.1). Taxonomy (NCBI): domain Bacteria; kingdom Pseudomonadati; phylum Pseudomonadota; class Alphaproteobacteria; order Sphingomonadales; family Sphingomonadaceae; genus Sphingomonas; species Sphingomonas glaciei. Next base: position 2,544,037 of record NZ_CP097253.1, on the reverse strand, counting down.
GCAGGTCCTTGAGCCCCTCGACCAGTTCCGCTGGCGACACCCGCTCGGGCAGCAGCGGCTCGGCGCGGGCGAAGCTCAGCAGGCGGCGGGTCAGCGCTGCGGCGCGGGTCGCCCCGTCCATTGCATTGTTGAGATGCTGCATGACTTCGCGCTTGGGTCCGCCGAGCCGCCGCCGGGCAAGGTCGATCCCGCCGACCACCACCGCCAGCATGTTGTTGAAGTCATGGGCGATGCCGCCGGTCAACTGGCCGACCGCTTCCATCTTCTGGATCTGGCGCAGCTGCGATTCGGCCGCCTCGCGTTCCTCGGCCTCGGCCAGCAGCGCTTCGTTGGCGGCGGACAGTTCCTGCGTCCGCATCGCGACCGCCTGCTCGAGCGTATCGGCTTCGCGCCGGGCGATGAAGTTCTGCCGCACTGCCTGTAGCGCTAGGATGCCGAGCCCGATCGCCGCCAGCCCGATCAGCACGCCCAGCCACGACAGATAATCGGTCAGGCGATCAGCCTGGGCCGAGAAGAATTGCGTCTGCTCCATGCTGCTGCGCAGGACGGCGCGTTCGGACGAGGCGATCTCCGACAATTTGGCCCGCAGCTGTGAGCCAAGCGTCTTTGGGGCGTCCTGTTCCTCGCGAGTGAAGGAGTAGAACAGGCCGATCCCGCCCTCGCCCCGCGCGCCCGCCGCGGCCTGTGCAACACGACCCAGGTTCTCGCCGTGGCGGGAATAGAGGGAGCGCGCATCGGCCACCCGCTGCTTCTGATCGGGATCGTTGCGGACCAGCCGTTCCAGCTGCCGCAACTGGGTTCCGGCCAGCCGCCACTCGTTGATGTAGATGCTTCCCGAACTGCGCAGATCCTCGTCGAGCACGAAGCGCCCGAGCGCGGCTTCCGACCGTGCGATGGTCGCGTCGACGGTGCGCACGAGCAGGGTCACGTCATAGGCGTGGCGCTCGCGCTCCAGCGCGGAATCACGCGCCCGGTTGCTCATCGCGACCAGAAGCACCATGCCCAGCAGGATGAGCGCCGCCACCGTCGCCCCGGCAGCAGCCCCGAAGCGCCCTCCGTCGAACCCGTTGTCGTCGGTCCTCGCCCTCATGGGGAAACAGTCTAGAACCCGACAGGGCGGGGCACAACCATCCGTTCAGGTTGCTGATGCCAGATCAGGATTCATGCGTTTCCGCTCCGCCCTGCTGATTTGCCTGTCCGCCGCGAGCCCCGCCCTCGCCGCCCACCCGCTTCGCCTCTCGCCCGAGCAGGCGCTTGCGGCCGATGCGGAGCGCTATGCCGCCGCCTTCGGGGTCAGCGCGGAAGAAGCCGGGCACCGGCTCGACCAGCAGCGCGCCAGCACGGTAGTCACCGACAGGCTGCGGGTTCGCTATCGCGAGCGGCTGGCCTCGATCAGCGTGGTCCACCGGCCCGACTGGCATCTGCTGGTCCGCCTGACCCCGGGCGAGCAGCCGGCCAACACGGTGGAGACGGCCGGCGACCTGCCGATCCCGGTGCGTTTCACCACCGATGCCGCTGCCACCCGCGCGGCCGGAATCCGCCTGCTCGACCAGAGCCGCTACCTGCTGCCCCTGTTGATTCCCGGCTACCGCGGCGCCGGGCTAGATCCGCGCACCGGCGGGCTGGTGGTGATGCAGCGTCCGGCCAGCGACCAACGCCCGGCAAGCGAGGTCGAGAGCCTGCTTGCGGCGCGGCTCGGCCTTCCGGTGCGGGTACGCCGGCTCGATGCGGTGCTGGTCGACAGCGCGGCGATCGGCGGCGGGCGGGTCGAAGGTCCCAATGCCGAAGGCCGCCGCTTCCGCTGCACCACCGGCTTCGTGGTTCGCGACGCCGCGGGCAAGCTCGGCATCACCACCGCCGCCCACTGCCCGGATACGTTGATCTGGCGCGCGACCGATGGCGAGGAGCGCCTCCTGCCGATGCTGGGCGCATGGGGCGCGGCGCAGAACGACATCCAGATCCACGGCCGGATCGGCCCGGCCGAGCCTTTGGTATTCAGCGACCGCGACAAGAAGGTCGTGCGTCCGATCATCACCTGGGCGACGCGCCCGATGACCCGGCCCGGCGACTGGCTGTGCCTGCGCGGGGAAAGTTCGGGCTATGCCTGTTCGGAGGTCGAGCTGACCGACTTCGCCCCGCCCGGCGACCTGTGCGGGGGCCTGTGCACCTCGAGCTGGGTGACGATGCGCGGTCCCGAATGCCGGCGCGGCGACAGCGGGGCGCCGATCTTCCTTGGCTCGGTCGCCTACGGCACGCTCAAGGGCGGCGCCTATACCGCGAGCGGCGGCTGTGCCTTTTCCTATTATCAAAGCGTCGATTACCTGCCCGAAGGTTGGCGGCTGCTGACGGCTAGATAACCCCGACGCGGTTGCCCGCGGCCTCGAACATGCCGAGGATCTCGCCAACCTGCTCCTCGCTGTGAAGCGCGCACAGCGAACAGCGCAGCAGCGTCATGCCGGCCGGGGTCGCCGGCGGACGGGCGAGGTTCACGTACAGCCCTTCGTGAAGCAGCGCTTCCCACATCGCAGCACCACGCTCGAGGTCGGGCATGATCACCGCGATGATCGCCGACTGCGGCGTCTCGGTGCCCAGCGTGAAGCCGAGTTCCTTCAGCCCGCCGTGCAGCCGGCGGCTGTTGGCCCACAGGTGCGCCCGCTTGTCGGCCGCGCCGCGCAGCAGGTCGATCGAGGTCGCAGCGGTGGCGACCACGCTCGGCGGAAGCGAGGCGGTGAAGACGTACGGGCGGCAAACCAGCCGCAGAATCTCGAACTTGGGATGATTCGACACGCAAAAGCCGCCGACAGTGCCGACCGACTTGGAGAAGGTCCCGATGACGAAATCGACATCGTCGAGCACGCCCTGGTCCTCGGCCACGCCGCGGCCATTTGGGCCGATGAAGCCCATCGAATGCGCCTCGTCGACCAGCACCATCGCGCCCGCTGCCTTGGAGATGGCGACCATCTCCTTCAGCGGCGCGGTGTCGCCGAGCATCGAGTAGACGCCTTCCAGCACCACCAGCTTGCCCGCATCGGCCGGAAGCCGCTTCAGCCGCTTTTCGAGCGCTTCGACGTCATTGTGGCGGAAGGCGACGATCTGGGCATTGCCCAGCGCGCAGCCGTCGTAGATCGAGGCATGGCTGTCGATGTCGAGGATGACGTAATCGTCCTTCCCAGCGATCGTGGAGATGATCCCGAGATTGGCCTGGTAGCCGGTCGAGAAGACCATCGCATGGTCCATGCCGTAGAAGCGTTTGAGCGCTTCCTCGCACTCGCGGTGGCCCTGGTAGGTGCCGTTGAGCACCCGGCTGCCGGTCGTTCCCGCGCCATATTCGTCGAGCGCCTTGTGACCCGCCGCAAGCACCTGCGGGTCGAACGTCTGGCCCATGTAATTGTAGGTGCCGAGCAGGATCGTCCGCTTGCCGTTGCAGATCGCGACGGTTGGGCTCTCGACCCGCTCCATCACGAGGTTGAACGGGTCGGTCAGCCCGGTCGACAGCAAGGCCTCGCGCTGGTCGATCAGCGGCTGGAACTTGTCGAACAGGTCGGGGGCGGTGCAACCCCCTGACTTCATGTTGGCAGGCGCGGCCTTTCCCGGCTCCGCGACCATGGCGATCCCGGGGTCGGTCATGCCTGTCCCTCGAGCTCGCCGACTGCGTCGATCAACGTCCCCACGGTCTCGATCTCGGCCGCGCGGTTCATGGTGATGATGATGTCGAACTCGTCCTCGACCGCGGCGACGAAATCCATCACCGTCAGGCTGTCCCATTCGAGGTCCTGGGCGAAGCGCGTGTCTTCCCCGACCTCAATGCCCTTCTTGTTGAAGTCGCCGATGAGGCGGTGGATCCGTGTCTTTCGTTCGTCGCGGTCGGTCATGGCAATCTCGCTAGGGTTTTGCCCCTCTAAGCGCAACAAGGGGGCGAAATCCGGGCACGGCCACGCTAGGGCTGCGGCGATGAACGACAGCCTCCCGCCTTATGCCGAATTGCTGCAGCTGCGTGTCGAGCGGGGCGATGACGGGCAAAGCCTGTTCGTCATGCCGTTCCACGACGACGTAGTCGGTCGCCCTGGCTATCTTCACGGCGGCGCAATCGCCGGCCTGCTGGAATTTGCGGCTTATGGCGAGCTGTCGCGGGCGCTCGAGGGGCGCGAGCTCAGCCCCAAGCCCATCTCGGTGACGGTCGATTACCTGCTTGGCGGGCGGGACCGCGACACCTTTGCCGCCGCCACCATCGAGCGGCTGGGGGCGCGGATCGCCAATGTCGAGGCGTTCGCCTGGCAAAAGGATCGGACCACGCCGATCGCCAGCGCGCGTATCAACTTCCTGCTCGCGGCGGATTAAGCCCGGCGCCTAGCGGATCGCGCCGCTGCGGATCAGCCGCGGCAGCAGGGTCACCGCGGTCACCAGCGGATGCTTCTTCTGCCAGGCGCTGAGCTCGATCTTCGTGCCCGCGTGGCGGTTGATCTTCCACACGATATAGTCGGCGCCGCCGGCAAAGGTGGCGCTGGCCTTGGCCAGCCGGGCGACCGACAGCAATTTTCCCTCTAGGCGGCGACGGCCCCACGACCCGCCGCAGCGCTTGCCGCACGCCCGCGCCGCCGCCATCGCCGGCCCGAAGAACCGCAGGTAGCGCGCCGGGTCCTGGTCGACGACATTGACCCCGCGCTCTTTCTTCTCCGCGCGCAGCTCGGCGGAATAGGTCAGCGCAAAGGCGGCCTTCCACAGGTCGAGCGGCGGCTGGTCGTTGGGCACCGCGCTCAGCGCCGCGCTGAGCAGGGTCGGCGCGGCGCGCGACACCGCCTCGATCGCCCGTTCGCGCGCGGCCTCGTCCGCGACCCACACCAGCCGGCTCGGCTGGGCGAACCGAGCCCACACCGACACGCTGCGGGTCTCGGGCCCGTTGAGGCGGTGGAAGTCGGCCTCGCTCAGCACCGCATATTTGGCGATCAGCTCGCCCTGCGCGAAGGGAAAGACGTTGGGCGGAATCAGCCGGTTGGCGGCCGCCATCCAGCGCGCCGGATAGGCCTGGCGATAGTCGGAAACGATCAGGTAGAAATCGAGCATTGCGCCTTCGAGCGCGACGTCGCGCAGGCACGACCCGTAGAACAGCACGGCCCGCGAGGCCGCGCCATGCGCGGCGGCGATCCCCGCGGCCATGGCGGCGACCCGCGGATCGACGGCACGGCCGAGTTCCTCCGCTACCAGACCGCGAAGCTCGGCCATAGGCTCAGGCAGCGAGCCGGACAAAGGACAAGGGCGCGGCGCGGGTCAGCATGATCGGATCGCCGATCCCGGCCTTGAACAGCTCGCCGTCGAGGAACACTGACGAGCGGTCGCCCTCGATCGAGATTTCGTCGGCTTCCTCGAGGTGGACACCGGCCAGCTTCTTGTGGCCGAGCTTGCCCCCGATGGCGGCGAACAGCCCGCGCAGCATCGAGCTCGAGCGATGCTCGACCGCCAGAAGCTTGAGCGATCCGGTGCGCGCCGTCTTGACCTCGCTGCCGAGCAGCAGCCGTTCGAGCGTTGTCACCGCCAGCAAGCCGAAGCGGCCGCGCAGGGTCCCGTGGCGGCGTACCTTGACCACGATATGCTCGGGGCTTGCGGGCAGGAACCGGCCGGTCAGCCCGATCAGCGCCAGAAGCACCGCCATCGCCGCGATCACGTGGCTGACCCCGTTGGGCAGGCCGAGCGGATAGATCTTCTCGCGGCAGTAGAGCATCGTGTCGGCCAAGCCCGCGCCGCCGAGAAACATGCCGATCGCCGGAATCGGCAGCTTCTTGCTGGTCAGCGCGATCAGCTCCCGGGCGACAAGATGTTGTTCGAGATCGCCCGACGCGAGCTCGTGCAGGCGGCGCAGCGCTTCGATCGGGTCGCCCTGCGCGCCGAGGTCCAGCGCGATGAGGTTAGTCTTGCCGTTGGGCAGGACCGCGACCGGCGGCAGGTCGTCGCCGAAGTGGCTGCCGTTGACCAGTTCGGTCAGCGCCGCCTGGACGGTCCCGTCGCCGCCGTTGATGACCAGCACCTTGGGCCGGACCAGCGCGATGGTCTTGAGTGCCTCGCCGACCTGGTCGGCCCGTTCGACCTCGTAATGGAAGATGTCCGGATGCTCGGCGCAGAACGCCCTGATGCGGGGGAGTTGCGAGATGTTGCCAGTGGAGCGGGGGTTGCTGAGAAGTGCGATCCGAGCCTTGCCCATCAGCGGCCGGAGCCTCCGGCGGATGCTTGCGCGCGGGCCAACGCAGCTGCCTCTCGCGGCAGGGCTGTATGGGGAAGGCTGCGCATCTCTGTCACTTTCCTCGGCATCCAGGTCGCTCGCCCTACCCTTCGTCAGCTACGCTTCAGGCAGCGAACGCCAGACCGGGGACACGAACAATTGTGTCGTTGCGCTTGCTTTGCGGCCAAATCATGGTGTTGAGGGGCAGACCCGGAAGCTCATGCCACTCATCGACCGTTACATAGCCAGGGCGATCGCCATTCCGCTTGCCGGCACGCTGATCCTGGCGGCGATGCTGCTGGTGCTCGACAAGATGCTTCGGCTGGTCGACTTCGTGATCAACCTCGGCGGTCCGGTCAGCGTGGTATGGCGGATGCTGGCCAACCTGCTGCCCGAATATTTCGCGCTCGGCATCCCGATCGGGCTGCTGCTCGGAATCCTGCTTGCCTTCCGCGGCCTTGCCACCTCGAGCGAGCTTGACGCCCTGCGCGGGGTCGGCACCAGCTTCGGCCGGTTGCTGCGGGTGCCGATGGCCTATGCGATCGTGTTGGCGGCGTTGAACCTGTTCCTGGTCGGCTGGCTCCAGCCGTGGACGCATTACGGCTACGAACGGCTGCGCTTCGATCTCCGCTCGGGCGCACTCGGCGCCAGCCTGCAGGTAGGTGAGTTCAACACCCTGTCCAAGCGCTTCACCATCCGCATCGACCGCAGCGAGGCGAGCGGGACCCAGCTTCACGGCCTGTTCGTCCAGGCCGACGACCAGAAGGGCGGCGGGATCGTCGCCACCGCCTCGCACGGCCGGTTCCTCGCCACCGACGATCCCGACACCATCCTGCTGCGGCTGGAACAGGGCCGGCTGATCCAGCAGAACCCCAGCTTCACCACCCCGCGCACGCTCGGCTTCCAGAGCTACGACCTGCCGATCAAGCTGCCCCGCGTCGACAGCTTCCGCGCCCGAGCGCAGAACGATGCGGAGGAAATGACCCTGCCCGAGATCGTCCGCGCCAGCTATGCCGGCGGAGCGACCGGCGAGGCCAATCTCGCCGCCCGGGCCAACCTCCACTTCCGGCTGGTGGAGGTGATCCTGATGCTCTTGCTGCCAATGTTGGCGGTGGCGCTGGCGGTGCCGCCCAAACGTTCCAGTTCGAGCCTCGGAATCTTTATCGGGATCGTGATGGTGGTCGCCTATCACAAGGTCAATCAATGGGCCGAGGACGCCGGTGCGCGCGGCGACTTCCCGGTCGAATTGGTGATGTACGCCCCCTTCCTGCTGTTCGCCGGGCTGATCCTGTGGATGTATCTGACGCTCGCGACCAAGCCCGGCGGCCAGCCGATCGGTGCGCTGGAACGCGGTGGGGCCAAGCTTTGGGGCTTCATCAAGCGGCTGTTGCCCAATCCCCGCCGCCGCCACCTGAGCCGCGCGGGATGATCAACCTCAACTTCGTGCCTTCGTGGCGGCTCGCCCGCTATACGGTCTGGCTCTACGTCTCGCGCAGCCTGGCGGTCCTGCTCGCGCTCAGCCTGGTGCTGATGATGCTCAACCTGCTGTCGGAATCGGGCAAGATCCTAGCCGTGACCGGCAATGGCGAGAGCGAGCTGTGGCGCTATGTCGGCTACCGCTTCCCGCAGTTGCTGTCCTTCGCCTTCCCCTTCTCCTTCCTGCTCGGCGCGCTGATCACCTTCACCACGCTCAATTCGAACAGCGAGGTGGTGGCGATGAAGGCGGCGGGCCTGTCGGCGCACCAGCTGCTGACTCCGCTGATCGGCGCCAGCATCGCGCTCGCCGGCCTGTCGTTCGCCTTCAACGAACTGGTTGTGGTCAAGGGCAGCCGGCAATTGAGCGCATGGAGTGACAATGAATATCGTCCGGTGCCGCCCGACAGCGGAATCCTCAGCGACATCTGGGTCACCGCCGGTGACGATTATGCCCACGCCCAGCTCGTGACCGGCCGCGGCACCGGCGTCCGGATTCAGAAGTTCCTTCTGGTCGAGCGGCAGGACATCACCGTCGCGCGGCTGATCAATGCCGAGCGCGCCCGCCCCGACGGCAATGGCTGGCTGCTCGAAGACGTCAGCATCTATGATCCGGCGATGAATGCCGTGCTGAAGCGGCCGACCCTGCGGGTGATGGAAGGCGTCGAGCCGCAGCGCTTCACCCTCGCCAAGGTCGATCCCGACGCGCAGGACTTTGCCACCCTCAGCGACAATATCGCCGAGATGGAGCAGGCCGGCGTCAATACCGCCACGGCCAAGACCGGCCTCCTCCATAAATTGTCGCAGCCGCTGTCGACCGTGCTGATGCCACTCCTCGCAGCCATGGCCGCGTTCGGCCTCGCGCGCTCGGGCAAGGTGCTGCTTCGCGCCGCGGTCGGCATGGCGCTCGGCTTTGCCTATTTCGTGGTCGACAATTTCGCCGTCGCGCTCGGCAACATCGGCTCCTACCCGCCGCTGGTTGCCGCCTGGGCGCCGTTCCTCCTGTTCCTGCTGATCGGTGAGACCGTGCTCATCCGGTCGGAGGAATGATCTTGCCAACCTTTTGCAAACGCTGGAAAATGCAGGCCATGAAAGCACTCCTGGCAGGTTTCGCCGTCTTCCTCGCCGCCCCCGTGGCCGCCGCAGCGCCCAAGCCGGCCGCCAGGGCGCTTCCCGTCACGGTGATCGAAACCGGCGAGGGCTGGACGTTCGGCAAGGCCGGCGCGCCGCTGCTCGCCGAATATGCCAGCTATGGCTGCCCCCACTGCGGCCAATTCGCCGGTGCCATCTTCCCCCGGGTCGACGGGCTGGTAAAGGCCGGCAAGCTGCGCTTCGCGTGGCGGCCCTTCCTGGTCTTCCCGCACGACCGCGCCGCCGCGGTCCTGACCCGCTGCGTGGCGCCTGCCCGGCGGCTCGCCTTCATTGAGGCGCTGATGGCCCGGCAGGACGAGATCAAGGCCGCGCTCAAGGCCGCCGACGAGAATGAAACCTCGCGCGCCGCGCTCTACGAAGCCGAGCTGGCCGGCCCGATCAGCTACGCCGGAGCGGTGGCCAAGGCCTCCGGGCTCCTGCCGCTGGCGCAGAAGCACGGGCTCTCCCCTACGCAGGCAGGCGCCTGCCTGTCGAGCGGCGCCCATCACCAGTGGGTGACCAACGCCGACCAGACCGCCCGCTTGAATGGCGTCACCGGAACACCAACATTCACCTGGAAGGGGACGCGGATCCCCACCGGAACACCGGACGACCTGCTCGCCCTGCTGCCGCAATAGGACCATTCGTCCCATTGTCGCCGCATTGAAAGGGCAGGAGGAAAAACTGGTCGGCATGTCCCTTGCGGGCAGTCGCTTTCAAGCACGAACAAGGTCAGGCCACGTGAGCAGTAAGGTTAAGCCCGGAATCTGGAGGCGGTCGCATTACCTCGACCGGATGACCCTCAAGGACCTGTGGGTCGCTTATTTCCAGTATCCCGCGATCATCGGCTATCTCGCCCTCACCGCGGTGAGCGTGGCCGTGTGGCTGCGCTATCCCGCTACCCTGGCTCAGACCGCCCTGTCGGCGGCGGTCGTCGTCGTCCTCTATCCGCTGGTCTGGTACTGCCTGCACCGCTGGGTGCTGCACAGCAACTGGATGTTCAAGGTGCCGTTCCTGGCCTCGACCTGGAAGCGGATCCACTACGACCATCACCAGGACCCGAACCATCTCGAAGTGCTGTTCGGCGCGCTCCACACCACGCTTCCGACCATCGCGCTGGTGACGGCGCCGGTCGGCTATGCGATCGGCGGCGTCGGCGGCGCTGCGGCGGCGCTTGCAACCGGCCTGCTGACGACTTGCGTGTACGAATTCGTCCACTGCATCCAGCACCTCGCCTACAAGCCGAAGTCGAAGCTGATCGCCGAGATGAAGAAGCGCCACATGGCGCATCACTTCCACGACGAAAGCGGCAATTACGGCATCACCAGCTACTTCTGGGACCGCCTGCTCGGCACCTTCTACGACCGGCCCGAGCGCCCGGCCAAGAGCCCGACCGTGTTCAACCTCGGCTACACCGAGGAAGTCGCGACCCGCTATCCGTGGGTGAAGAAGCTGTCGGGCGGCATCGTCGCCACCGGCCATCCGCGCAAGCGAGGCGATAACCATGCTTCGGAGCGTGAAGCGGCCTGATCCCGCGATCGGGGCTCCTGCTCGGGCGCGAGAGCGGCTAAGCGCCGCCGGGTGACTGAACTCGACCTCGTTCCCGACAGTGAGCGCACCGGCCTGATCGGCGGCCTTCCCGCTTGGGTCCGGCCGTTTGCCAGCCTGATGCGGCTCGATCGCCCGATCGGCACCTGGCTGCTCTATTGGCCCTGCGCCTGGGGAATGCTGCTCGCCGGGGTCGACGGCCGCTGGAGCCTGCTTGCCTGGTTCCTGCTCGGCGCCTTCGCCACCCGCTCGGCCGGCTGCGTCTACAACGACCTGGTCGATCGCGACCTCGACTCGCGGGTTGCCCGCACCCGCCTGCGCCCGCTCGCTAGCGGACGGGTCAGCGCGCGCTCGGCCTGGATACTGATCGCCCTGCTCTGCCTCCTCGGGCTGGTCGTCCTGTTCCGACTCCCGCCAATCGCCCAGGTCACCGCGCTCGCCAGTGTCGCGCTGGTCGCGGCCTACCCGTTCATGAAGCGGATCACCTGGTGGCCGCAGGCGTGGCTCGGCCTGGTGTTCAGCTGGGGCGCGCTGGTCGGCTGGGCGAGCATCGCCGGGGGCCTCGATCCGGCCGGCTGGTGGCTGTGGGTCGGAAGCGTGTTCTGGGTGGTCGGCTACGACACGCTCTACGCTATCCAGGACAAGGAGGATGACGCTTTGGTCGGCGTCCGCTCCTCCGCCCGCCGGCTCGGCCGCAATGCGGCGCTCGGCGTAGGTATCTTCTATCTCGTCGCGCTCGGCAGCTGGGGGATCGCGATCTGGCTGGTCCGGCCCGAACCTCTCGCCCTCCTCGCGCTCGTCCCCGCCGCGCTCCACCTCGGCGGCCAGGTGCTTCGCGCCGATCCCGACGACGGCGACAAGGCGCTCGCCCTGTTCCGCTCCAACCGCTTCACTGGGCTGCTGCTGGCAATGGGTTTCGCAGCCGTAGGCTTGAGCAGCGCCGCTTAAACGCTACATCGCGTCGATGTTGAGCGAACCCCAAGCCGCCGATCTTGCCGCCTCCCTGGTCGAGGCCGCCCGCAAGGCCGGCGCCAGCGCCGCCGACGCGATGATCGGGATCAGCCGCTCGAGCGGCATTTCGGTCCGCCTCGGCGAACTGGAAGACATCGATCATAGCGAATCCTTCGAGGTGTCGCTGCGCTCCTTCGACGGCGAGCGCTCGGCCACCGTCTCCTCCGCCAGCCTCGACCCGGCCGGCTTCGCCGAATTGGCGGAACGCGCGATGGCCATGGCCCGCCAGGCACCCGAGGACCCCTTCGCCGGCCTCGCCGATCCTGCCCTGCTGGGCAGCGGTGTGAGCGACGATCTTGGCCTGTTCGACCCCACCGTGGCCGCCCTGTCCGACCTCGAAGCCCGCGCCCGGCAGGCCGAGCAGGCAGCCCGCGCGGTGGCCGGGGTCAGCAACAGCAACGGCGCATCATCGGGCTCGGGGCAGAACCTCGTCGCGCTCGCCACCTCGACCGGTTTCGCCCGCGCCACCCGCAGCAGCTTCTTCAGCTGCTCGGCGAGCGTGATCGCGGGAGACGCCGGCGCTCTGCAGCGCGACTACGCCTCGCACAGCAGCCGCTTCCTCGCTCACCTCGATGACCCGGAAGAGATCGGCCGCAAGGCCGGGGAGCGGGCGGCGGCGCGGCTGAACCCGATACGTCCGAGCTCCGGCGCCTGCCCGGTCTTCTTCGATCCGCGCGTGTCCTCCTCGCTGCTCGGCCACTTCGTCGCCGCTGTCACCGGCAGCGCGATTGCGCGCAAGACCAGCTTCCTGCTCGACGCACTCGGCACCCAGCTGTTCGGCCCGGGCATCGTCATCCGCGACGATCCCCTGCGCCCCCGCGGGCTGCGCAGCCGTGCGTTCGACGGCGAAGGGCTGCCCTGCCGTCCGCTCGACCTCGTTGCCGACGGGATCCTGACCAGCTGGCTCGCCACCAGCGCCGACGCCCGCCAGCTCGGCATTGCGCCGACCGGCCACGCCGGGCGTTCGGTCGGCGGCAGTCCGGGGGCAGGACCGTCGAATCTGGCGTTGCTGCCCGGCGCCAAATCGCGCGACGAGCTGCTCGCCTCCGTCCCCCGGGCAATCCTCGTGACAGAGTTGATCGGCCAGGGCGTGAACCCGGTCACTGGCGACTTTAGCCGCGGCGCGGCCGGTTTCGTGGTCGAAGGCGGCGTGATCGGCCGGGCCGTCGCCGAGATAACCATTGCCGGCAATCTCAAGCAGATGTTCGCCACGCTGGAGCCTGCGAGCGACCTCGAGCTTCGCCGCGGGATCGACGCGCCGACCCTGCTGGTGCCCGAAATGACGGTGGCGAGCGCCTAGGCGAGCTGCGCCAGCACGGCCTCAGCCAGCGTCCGGAATGCCGCCGCCGCGGGTCCGTCACCCGCCGCCGGAGGCCGCCCGGCATCGCTTTCCGCGCGCAGGCTGGCCGATAGCGGCAAGCGCCCGAGGAACGGCACGCCCAGCTCCGCCGCCGCCGCTTCGGCCCCGCCGCTTCCGAACGGGTCCGACGTTTCGCCGCAATGGGGGCATTGGTAGCCCGCCATATTCTCGATGATCCCCAGCACCGGCACGCTGGTCTTGCCGAACAGGTCGATCGCGCGGCGCGCATCGATCAGCGCCAAGTCCTGCGGGGTGGATACCACCACCGCCCCGACCGGCCGCGACTTCTGGATTAAGGACAATTGCACGTCGCCGGTGCCGGGCGGCAGGTCGACGATGATCAGCTCGGTGCCCGACCAGTCGCCCTCGACCAGCTGCGCCAGCGCGCCCGACGCCATCGGCCCGCGCCAGGCCAGCGCATGGCCGGGGCTGACCAGCTGCCCGACCGACAGCAGTTTCACCCCCTGCGCTTCGACCGGGATCAGCTGCTTGTCGCGCGCTTCGGGCCGCTCGCTGGTGCCCAGCAAAGTCGGCTGCGAGGGGCCGTAGATGTCGGCGTCGATGATTCCGACCTTGTGCCCCAAGCGCGCCAGCGCGATCGCCAGGTTGACCGAGACGGTCGACTTGCCGACCCCGCCCTTGCCGGACCCGACCGCTATCAGCTTCGGCCCTGCCGCCTTGCTCGCCGTCATCGCCACCCGCACCTCGGTCACGCCGGGCTGCGCGAGGGCCGCCGCCTTTAGCCGCGCTTCGAGCTCGGTCCGTTCTCCCTCGCCGAGGCCGGTGGCATCTGCGACCAGCGTCGCGACGCCGTCGAGAAGGCGGACCGAACGAAGGCGCGCCACGTCGGGGCCGAACGATTGTTGATCAAGGGTCATGGCCATGGGCGATTAGGCCTCCCCCGACCCGGCACAAGAGCCATTGTTCGGACCCCACTGTTAAAAGCGTGGCCTGCATCTATATCTGTGCGCATGAACATGACACCGGGGTGGGCAGCACGCGCGCGCGGCCTTTTTGCCGATAACAAGGGTCCTTGGGGATCGAGCACCGGCTCGACCCCGCCGCCAGGCAGTGGCGGACCTGATAATCCCGGGCCCGCAAGCCCGTGGGGAACGCCCGGCCCGAACCGCCCGCGCGGACCGGGCGCCAGCGTCACCAGCCTCGACGATTTCCTCGCCCGTGGCCGTGCCCGCTTCGGCGGTGGCCGTGGCGGCACCACGCCGCCCAGCAAGTCGATGATCGGCTGGGGCCTGCTCGCGGTCGTCCTGCTGTGGCTGGTGTTCACCAGCTTCCACCGCATCGCCCCCGAAGAACGCGGCGTCGTCACCCAGGTCGGCCGCTACAGCCGGACGCTCGGTCCCGGCATCGGCTTCACCCTGCCCAGCCCGCTCGAGCGGGTGCAGAAGGTCGACGTCGAGAATATCCGAAACGTCGACCTCGGCTCGACCTCGACCGAGACGCTGATGCTGACCGGTGACCAGAACATCATCGACATCGCTTATTCGGTGCGCTGGAACGTCCGCGACCCCGAGCTCTTCCTGTTCGAGATCCAGAACCCCGAGGAGACCATCCAACAGGTCGCCGAAAGCGCGATGCGCGCGGCGCTGTCGGCCGTCACGCTCGACCAGGCGATCGGCGAGGGCCGCGGCCAGATCGAGAACCAGGTGCAGGAAAACATGCAGCGAATCCTCGACAGTTATAAGTCGGGGGTCCTGATCCAGGGCGTTGCGGTCAAGCAGGCCGATCCGCCCGCCGCCGTCAACGACGCCTTCAAGGCGGTCAGCGCGTCGCAGCAGGCGGCGCAGTCCGACATCAACCAGGCCCGTGCCTATGCGCTCCAGCTCGCCCAGCTCAGCCAAGGTGAGGCGACCGCCTTCGACAAGGTCTACGAACAATATCGCCTCGCCCCCGAGGTGACCCGTCGCCGTATGTATTACGAGACCATGGAGCGTGTGCTGCAGAACGTCGACAAGACCATCGTCGAGGCGCCCGGCGTGACGCCCTACCTGCCATTGAACCAGACCCGTCCTCCCGCCGCGGCGATCGCCGAGCCCGGGGCACAGGCGCCTGCCGCGGGAGCCGGTCGATGATCAACACCCTGCTGCGCCGGCCGATGCTCGCCGGCTTCATCCTCCTCGCCCTGCTGATCACACTGCTGTCGAGCGTGGTGATCGTGCCCGAGACCCGGCAGGCGCTGATCGTCCAGTTTGGGAAGCCCGACCGGATCCTCAACCGCACCACCTCGGGGCAGGTGATCGGCGGCGACGGCGCCGGCCTTGCCTTCAAGGTTCCGTTCTTTGAGGACATCGTGTGGATCGACAAGCGCGTCCGCGACGTCGACATGGAGCGCCAGATGGTGCTGTCGACCGACCAGCTGCGGCTCGAGGTCGATGCGTTTGCCCGCTACCGCGTGGTCGATCCCCTGCGCATGTACATCCGCGCCCGTTCGGAAGAACGGGTCAGCGACGCGCTTCGCCCGATCCTCGGTTCGGTGCTCCGGAACGAGCTTGGCCGCCGGCCCTTCGCCGACCTGCTCAGCCCCGAACGCCAGGGCGCGATGGACAGCATCCGCCGCAACCTCGACACCATCGCGCGCCAGTATGGCGTGCAGATCATAGACGTCCGGATCAAGCGCGCCGATCTTCCCGACGGCACCCCGCTGCAGTCGGCCTATGACCGGATGAAGACCGCGCGCGAGCAGGAAGCCCGCTCGATCCGCGCCACCGGCGCCCGCCAGGCGCAGGTCATCCGGGCCGAAGCCGACGCCCAGGCCGCCAGCACCTATGCCGCCAGCTTCGGCAAGGATCCGGCCTTCTACGATTTCTACCGCGCGATGCAGGCCTATCAGCGGACCTTCGTCGGCGAAGACGGCAAAGCCCGTCCGACGAACGTAATCCTCTCTCCGCAGAATGATTTCCTGCGGGAGTTCACCCGGGGGGGTGAGCGGTGATGCTGTCAATCGCGCGTTCAGGCGCTTGACCTAGCACAACAGCCGATGCCTCTACTCTCAAGGGAAGTTGATGATCGTATGAAATTCGCC
The DNA here is from genome assembly GCF_023380025.1 of Sphingomonas glaciei. Lineage (NCBI taxonomy): Bacteria > Pseudomonadati > Pseudomonadota > Alphaproteobacteria > Sphingomonadales > Sphingomonadaceae > Sphingomonas > Sphingomonas glaciei. The sequence continues at coordinate 2,528,263 of NZ_CP097253.1, read as the reverse complement.
AAGGAGTTTCCCAGAGTGCGCTACGCCTATGGTCTCGCCGCGGCCCTGCTGATCGGCGGGAGCGCTTTCTCGATCGCCACCGGACCGGTCGGCGCGCAGGTCGCCCAGAATGCGCCCGCCGCCTTGCCGCCGCGCGGGGCACCCGGCTCCTTTGCCGATCTCGCCGCCCGGCTTCAGCCGGCAGTGGTCAACATCCAGACCAAGCAGCGCGTCCCGGTCCGCCAGGGCCAGACTGATCCGCTAGCCGAATTCCTGCGCCGCTTCGGCCAGCCCGGACAGGGCGGCGGCCAGGGCCAGGGCCAGGGCCAAGCCCCGCAGAGCCGCGAGTCCGGCTCGCTCGGCTCGGGCTTCATCATCTCGGCCGATGGCTATGTCGTCACCAACAATCATCTGATCCAGGGCGCCGGCGGTACCGGCACGGTCGACAGCGTCACGGTCATCCTGACCGACCGCCGTGAGCTTCCGGCTCGGATCATCGGCCGCGACGCTGCCAGCGACCTCGCCCTGCTCAAGATCGAGGGCAGCAACTTCCCGTTCGTCAACTGGGGCGACAGCAACCGCGCCCGGGTCGGCGACTGGGTGATGGCGATCGGCAATCCCTACGGCCTCGGCGGCACCGTTACCGCCGGCATCATCTCGGCCCTCCATCGCGGGATCACCGGCGCCGGCGCCTATGACCGCTACATCCAGACCGACGCCAGCATCAACATGGGCAACAGTGGCGGCCCGATGTTCGACCTCAATGGCAACGTCATCGGCGTGAACTCGGCGCTGATCAGCCCGACCGGCGCAAGCGTCGGCATCGGCCTCGCGATCCCGGCCGAGCTTGCCCGTCCGGTGATCGACAGCCTGCGCCGCGGCCAGCGTCCGCAGCGTGGCTACCTCGGCATCAGCCTGCTGCCGATCGGCGAAAGCGAAGCCGCCGCGCTCGGCATTCCAAGGAACCAGGGCGAACTGGTTCGCTCGGTCGTTCCCGGGCAGCCTGCCGCTCGCGCCGGAATCCAGCAGGGCGACGTCATCGTCCGGGTGTCGGGCCGCGAGGTCACTCCCGACGAGACCGCTTCCTACCTGATCTCGCTGGTCACTCCGGGGCAGCGGGTTCCGATCGAGGTGGTCCGCGACGGCCGCCGGACCACCATCAACGCCACCGTGGCCCAGCGCCCGACCGACGAGGAACTGGCGCGGATCAGCGGCGGCACGCCCGAAGGCCAGGCGTTCGATCCCAACGACCAGAACGCCCCCGCAGTCCCGGCTGGCCAGGCGCTCGGCCTGTCGCTGCAACCGCTGACCGCGGACATTGCGCGCGCGATCAACGTCCCCGCCGACACTCGCGGCCTGGTGGTCACCAACGTCGATGCGAACAGCGATGCGGCCGAAAAGGGTCTTCGCCGCGGCGACGTGATCCTTTCGGTCAATCGCCAGGCGGTCACCAGCACGGCGCAGGTCGGCGCCGCGGTCGAGGCTGCCCGCCGCGCGGGTCGCACCGCCGTCCTCCTGCTGGTCAAGCGCGGACAGGCGCCCGAAGGCTTCATCGGCGTCGACATCGCCCGCTAAGCCTCTCGCCTATCCCTCCCTCCCTCGCTAGGCTTTCGGCCAGCGAGGGACGGGAGGGAATATGGCGAGCATCTTCATCGGCGCGCGGAGTGGCGGGACCCAGCCGCAACAGCTCGAACTGGCGCGCGCCAATCGCCACGGCCTGATCGCCGGCGCGACCGGCACGGGCAAGACCGTGACCCTGCAGGGGCTTGTCGAAGGCTTCAGCGCCGCCGGCGTCCCGACCTTCGTCGCCGACGTGAAGGGCGATCTCGCCGGTCTCGCCATGGCCGGCTCGCCGATGACCAAGACCCACGAGGTCTTCGCTGCGCGCGCCGCCGAACTCGGAATCACAGACTGGCAGTATCGCGATTGCCCGGTGCAGTTCTGGGATCTGTTCGGCGAACAGGGCCACCCGATCCGCACCACCGTCAGCGAGATGGGCCCGCTGCTTCTCGCCCGGCTGATGAACCTCAACGACGTGCAGGAAGGCGTGATGAGCATCGCCTTCCACGTCGCGGACAAGGAAGGCCTACTCCTCCTCGACCTCGACGACCTGCAGGCGATGCTCGTCGCCTGCGGTGAGCGGGCCGACGAACTGACCCTCGAATATGGCAATGTCGCCAAGTCCACGGTCGGCGCGATCCAGCGCAGCCTGCTTCAGCTCCGTAGCCAGGGCGGCGACCATTTTTTCGGCGAGCCTGCGCTCGACCTCGAGGACTTCCTCAAGCTCGGCGAGGACGGCCGCGGGATCGTCAACATCCTCGCCGCCGACAAGTTGATGGCGTCGCCGCGGCTTTACTCCACCTTCCTGCTTTGGCTGCTGAGCGAACTGTTCGAGCTGCTTCCGGAGATCGGCGACAGCGACAAGCCCAAGCTGTGCTTCTTCTTCGACGAGGCTCACCTGCTGTTCGACGACGCCCCGCCCGCGCTTCTCGAGAAGGTCGAGCAGGTGGTCCGGCTGATCCGCTCCAAGGGGGTCGGGGTCTATTTCATCACCCAGAACCCGATCGACATTCCCGACAAGGTCGCCGGGCAACTCGGCAACCGCGTCCAGCACGCGCTGCGCGCCTTTACCCCGCGCGACCAGGCCGCGGTGAAGAGCGCCGCCGAGACCTTCCGCGCCAATCCCGACGTCGACGTCGCTACCGCGATCACCCAGCTTAAGGTCGGCGAAGCCCTGGTCTCGTTGCTGTTGCCTGATGGCAGCCCCTCGCCGGTCGAACGCGCACTGATCCGCCCGCCTTCGACCCGGGTCGGCCCGCTAAGCGCCCAGGAACGCGCGATCTTCGTCGGCACCGACGCGATCGGCAGCAAGTATGACGAGCGCATCGACCGCGACAGCGCCGAGGAGATCCTTCACGCCAAGGCCGGCGAGGCCGCCGCCGCGGCCGATGCCGCGCGCGCCGACAAGGAAGCGGCCAAGGCGGCCGCGCTGCAGGCCAAGGAAGACGCCCGGCTCGCCAAGGAACAGGCCCGCGCCGACTTGGCAGCCCAGCGCGAGGCCGATCGCCAGCAGCGCGAAAGCGAACGCCAGGCCGAGCGTGAACGGGTCGCCGCCGAGCGCGAGGCTGCACGCCAGGCGCGTGAGGCGGCGCGTCCGACCATGTTCGACAAGGCCGTCCAGTCCGCCGCCCGCTCTGCCGCTTCCTCGGTCGGCCGTCAGCTCGGTGGACGGCTGCTGCGCGGGATCCTCGGCGGCCTCCTCAAGTAAGGCGTTTCATGTCCGCACTCGTCATCCGGCCGGTCACCACCAAGGCCGACAAGAAGCGCTTCGTCGACCTCGTGTGGGACGTCTACAAGGACGATCACGCCTGGGTCCCGCCCCTGAAGTCGGAAGTCATGGGTTTGCTCACCCCCGGCGAAAATCCGTGGTTCGAGCATGGCGAGGCCGCGCTGTGGCTGGCGACGCGCGACGGCAAGCCCGTTGGCCGCATCTCGGCACAGATCGACCGGTTGGTGCTCGAGCATATGGGTACGGGCACCGGCAATTGGGGCATGTTCGAGGTGCTCGACAGCGAAAAGGAAGCCGGGCCGGCCCTGATCGCCACTGCCGAGGACTGGCTGCGCGAGCGCAAGATGACCCGCGCGCTGGGTCCGATCAGCCTGTCGATCTGGGACGAGCCCGGATTGGAGATCAAGGGTTTCACCGACCCGCCGACCGCGATGATGGGCCATCACCGCCCGGCCTATGAAGCTCAGGTCGAGGCGGCGGGCTATGCCAAGGCCAAGGACCTCTACTGCTACGCGCTCGACATCCGCGTGCCGCTCGAGCCGCTGGCCCAGCGCCTGATCCAGGCCGGCAATCGCTCCAGCCGCATCCGCATCCGCGAGGTCGACAAGTCGCGTTTCGACGAGGAGGCGGCGATCATTCTCAACCTCCTCAACGATGCCTGGTCGGACAATTGGGGCTTCGTGCCCCTGACCGAATCCGAGATCGCCTATGCCGGCAAGAAGCTGAAGCCGATCATTTTCGAGGATCTGGTGGTGGTGGCCGAGGTCGACGGCGAGCCGGCCGGTTTCATGATCACCCTCCCCGACATCAACGAACTGACCCGCGATCTCGACGGCAGGCTGTTTCCGTTCGGCTGGGCCAAGCTGTTGTGGCGTCTGCGCAAGCCGAGGGTACAGCGGGTGCGGGTACCGCTGATGGGCGTCGCCAAGAAGCACCAGGGCGGGCGCCTGGCAGGGCAATTGGCGTTCATGATGATCGAACATTGCCGCCTGAGTTCGGTCGGCAATTACGGCGCCAGCCACGGCGAGTTCGGCTGGGTACTGGAGGACAATGGCGGGATGCTGGCGATCGCCGACCTGCGCGGATCGGACCTCAGCAAGATCTACCGGATCTACGAAAAGGCGCTCTAGTCCGCGTTGGCTTCGGTCGCCGGAAGGAAGCGGATGCCGGCCTTGCCCGCCAGCGCCCAGCGCACCTGTCCGCGCACCCGGCCGATCTTGGGGATGGTCAATTCCAGCACCTCGCCGATGCGGAACCAGCCGTGGATACGACAGCCGTCGAGCGAAAGGTTTGAGATCAGCACCTGGCGCTGGTGCCCGTCGGGATAATGGACTTCGGCGCCGATTTCGACGTCATGCCGGTGACGCCGCTCGGGCCAGTCCTCCTCATTCTTCACGCAACAGTCCTCTGCAGGGAATCGGCGGCCTCGCCCTACCCGCATTAACTGCCGTTAACCAAATCCTGTCCCGCACAATGCTAACTTAGCCTTTAGGTCAGGGTCACCCACGTAGGAGCGTGATCGCTGGCTTTCTCCTGGCCTCGAGCCCAGCGATCGACCCCGGCCGCAACCAGCCGGTCGGTAACCTGCGGGCTGAGCAACAGGTGGTCAATGCGAAAGCCCGCGTCACGCTGCCAGCAGCCGGCGGTATAGTCCCAGAAGGTGTAGAGCCGCTCTTCCTTAGGGTGCAGCGCGCGCAACGCGTCGGTCCAGCCCTGGTTGAGGATCCGGCGCCATGCCGCGCGGGTCTCGGGCTGCATCAACGCGTCATGCTTCATCGCCGCGGGCGAGAAGACGTCGCGGTCCTCGGTCACCACGTTCCAGTCGCCGGCCAGGATCACCGGTCGCTCTTCGGCCAGCAGCCCCGCCGCATGCTCGCGCAGCCGCTCCATCCAGCGCAACTTGTAGGGAAATTTCTCGGTCCCCACCGGATTGCCATTGGGCAGGTAGATCGACGCGATGACGATGCCGTTCACCTCCGCCTCGATGTAGCGCGAATGCGTATCGTCGGGGTCGCCCGGCAGTCCGACCCGCCGCAGGTTGGGGCTTTCCCCGCGGACCAAGATGGCGACGCCGTTGAAGCCCTTCTGCCCGTGCCACACCGCGCGATAGCCGGCGCCCTCGATGTCGAGCACCGGCAGCGACTCGTCGGCGCATTTCAGTTCCTGCAGGCAGGCGACGTCGGGCTGCTCGCGTTCCAGCCATTCGAGCAGGCGGGGTAAGCGGGCGCGGATTCCGTTGATGTTGAAGGTGGCGATCTTCATCGGCCGGACTTAGCCAGCCTCACGCCCCAAGGCGAGCCGTCAGATTCCGAAGCTGGAGCCGCAGCCGCAGCCGCTGGCCGCATTGGGATTACGGACCTTGAAGGCCGAACCGCCCAGATCCTCGACATAATCGATCTCGCTGCCGTCGAGGAGGTCGAGGCTGACCGGGTCGACTACCAGCCGCACACCGGCGGTCTCCGCGACGGTGTCGCCTTCCTCTGGCTCGCCCAGCGCGAAGCGATAAGTGAAGCCAGCGCAGCCACCGCCGTCGACCGCCAGCCGAAGCACGGGGGGCCTGGCCTGCTTGTCGGCGATCAACGCCACGCGGCGCGCCGCGGATTCGGTGAGGATGAGGTTGGTCACAAGACCCATGTAGGGCGCGGGACCGGCACCCTCAAGCGCAGGGTCAGCGCTTGCTGCGGCCCGGACCGCCGAGTGCGATCTGGTCCATGCTGTGGCCGTTGCGGCTCTTGATCGAGGCCAGATAGTCGGTCGAGCGCATGAACGGGATCGGATTGACCGCACGGCCGTCGATCCGGACTTCGTAATGGAGGTGGCTGCCGGTCGAACGGCCGGTCGAGCCCATGCGGCCGATCAGCTGGCCGCGCTTGACCCGGTCGCCGGCACGGACGCTGAATGCCGCGAGGTGGCCGTAGCGGGTCTCGATCCCGCGTCCGTGGTCGAGCTTGACGAGGTTGCCGTAACCGCCGCTGTTGAAGCCGGCGTCGGTGACCGTGCCGTCGGCGGTGGCGTAGATCGGGGTGCCGTGCGGACCGGCGAGGTCGATCCCGGCGTGCATCGCGGCGCCGCGGCCGAACGGATCGTTGCGGACTCCGAAGCTGGAGGTGAATTCGGCGGTCTTTACCGGCTTGTCCGACGGAACCGCGATCACGCCGTCCTGCAGCGAGTCGAGCTTCTTCCAGCTGTTGAACAAAGCCCTGAAGGTCGGGTCGCTCTTGGTCGCCGGTTCGAACGGGCCGCCGACAGCGAGACGCTTGGGCGACAGGCCGAGCTTCTTCAATTCGCGGGTAGCGGTGCGATAACGCTGCTCGAGACGCTCGGCAGCAGCGGCTTCTTCGGCCGCAAGCCGGGTTTCGGCGCGGGCGAGCGGCGCGGCGATCGCGGCCGGAAGCGACGAGGCGTCGCTGGTCTCGGGAAGGGCGGAAGGATCGACGTCGCCGCCGGCGAGCATGGTCGCAAGCACCTTCTGGCGTTGTTCGATCAGGCGGGCGCGCTGCTCGGTCGCGACGGCCAGCTGCTGCAGCTGGGCGGTGTCGCCCGATACGACGGCGGCCTTGTCGCCGCCGAGGAAGTGAGCGGCTGCGAACGCGGACCAGGCCAGCATCAGCGCAGCGGCGATGAAGAAAGCGAATTGGGTGGTGGCGGAGAGGCGAATGCGACGGAGCTTGGAGCCGTCATGCACGAACAGGTCGCGGCTGCGGAGCAGTCCCGTTGTTCGAATAGCATGCGTCATAGAACTGAAGCTCCTAGCTCGTTCACATCGATGAAGTCCGTTCGCGCTGGCTCAAGGAGCAGCGTGCTCGACTTCGTTTCTGGTCAGGAGCTCCCCAGCCCCGACCGGTGCAGCGGTGCCCGCCGCCGCTCCGGACACCATTCAGAGACCCGCTACGGTTAACAAACACAACCTTTTCGTTCCCCCGTCGGGACGAGTCGCGACCGAACAGCGATGAGTTGAGCCGGAACAAGACGCTTCAGACTGAAAATCGGGAACTTCTCCACAGAATCGGGATCGCGGTTGCGCAGGTGCCCCGATGCTGTACAGCGGTCGCGGGCCACGCCGTCCCAACGCGGCGCGTGCTCTCTGTAAGGAGAGTTTGAACATGACGAACCCTACCCCGGACGTGCGTCCGGAACGCCCCTATTTCTCTTCAGGGCCGTGCGCCAAGCCTCCCGGCTGGACCGCATCCGCACTCGCCACCGACAGCCTCGGTCGTTCCCATCGCAGCAAGATCGGCAAGGCGCGGTTGAAGCGCTGCATCGACCTAATGCGCGCGAACCTGCGGCTTCCCGACACCCACCGCATCGGCATCGTCCCGGGCTCCGACACCGGCGCTTACGAGATGGCGATGTGGACCATGCTCGGGCAGCGCCCCGTCACAGCACTGGCGTGGGAAAGCTTCGGCGAAGGCTGGGTCACCGATGCGGTCAAGCAATTGAAGATCGATCCGACCGTGATCCGCGCCGACTATGGCGCGCTGCCCGACCTCGCGCAGGTCGATTGGTCGAGCGACGTCCTGTTCACTTGGAACGGCACCACCTCGGGCGTCCGCGTTCCCAATGGCGAGTGGATCGCCGCCGACCGCGAAGGCCTTAGCTTCGCCGACGCCACCAGTGCGGTGTTCGCCTACGACATTCCGTGGGACAAGATCGATGTCGCCACCTTCTCCTGGCAGAAAGTGCTCGGCGGCGAAGGCGCGCACGGCGTCCTGATCCTCGGCCCCCGCGCGGTTGAGCGGCTGGAAAGCTATGTCCCCGCCTGGCCACTGCCCAAGGTCTTCCGCCTGACCTCCAAGGGCAAGCTGATCGAAGGCGTCTTCTCGGGCGAGACGATCAACACTCCTTCGATGCTGGCGGTCGAAGATGCGATCGCCGCGCTTGAATGGGTCGAGAGCGTCGGCGGCCTCGACGGCGCCATCGCGCGCTGTGATGCCAATGCTGCCGCGCTGAACCGCATCGTCGAGGCGCGCGACTGGCTCGGCCACCTCGCTGCCGACCCGACCTCGCGCTCGAAGACCAGCGTCTGCCTGACCGTCGAAGGCGCCGACGAAGCCCGCATCAAGAAAATGGCCGCCCTCCTCGAGGAGCAGGGCGCCGCCTTCGACATCGCCGGCTACCGCGACGCCCCGCCGGGGCTGCGCATCTGGTGCGGCGCGACCGTCGACTCCGCCGACATCGAGGCCCTCGGGCCATGGCTCGACTGGGCCTATGAGGAGACCCGGGCATGACTCCGCGCGTACTGATTTCCGACAAGATGGACCCCCGCGCCGCCGCCATCTTCCGTGAACGCGGGATCGAGGTGGACGAGATTACCGGCAAGACCCCGGACGAACTCGCCGAGATCATTGGCGACTATCACGGCCTCGCGATCCGCTCCTCGACAAAGGCAACGGCCAAGCTGCTCGACCATGCCAAGAATCTGAAGGTGATCGGCCGCGCCGGCATCGGGGTCGACAATGTCGACATTCCCGCCGCCACCCAGCGCGGCATCGTGGTGATGAACACGCCGTTCGGCAATTCGATCACCACCGCCGAACATGCCATCGCCCTCATGTTCGCCCTCGCCCGCCAGCTGCCCGAGGCCGACGCCTCGACGCAAGCCGGCAAGTGGGAGAAGAACCGCTTCATGGGGGTCGAACTGACTGCCAAGACTCTCGGCCTGATCGGCGCGGGCAATATCGGTTCGATCGTTGCGTCGCGTGCCCTCGGCCTCAAGATGAAAGTGGTCGCCTTCGACCCCTTCCTCTCGCCCGAACGCGCGCTGGAGCTGGGGATCGAGAAGGTCGAGCTCGACCAGTTACTCGCCCGGGCCGATTTCATCACGCTCCACACCCCACTGACCGACCAGACCCGCGGCATCCTCAGCAGCGAGGCGTTGGCCAAGACCAAGAAGGGCGTGCGGATCATCAATTGCGCCCGCGGCGGACTGATCGACGAGGCGGCGCTCAAGGATGCGCTCGACAGCGGCCAAGTCGCCGGCGCGGCGCTCGACGTGTTCGAGACCGAGCCTGTCACCGACAGCCCGCTGTTCGGCACCCCGGGCTTCATTTCCACCCCACACCTCGGCGCGTCGACCACCGAGGCTCAGGTCAATGTCGCGATCCAGGTCGCCGAGCAGATGAGCGACTTCCTGCTGCTCGGCGGGGTCACCAACGCCATCAACATGCCCTCGCTGTCGGCCGAGGAAGCGCCGCGGCTGAAGCCCTACATGGCACTGGCCGAAAAGCTCGGCCGGCTTGCCGGGCAGGTGCTGGGCGACCAGGTCCGCGCCGTCTCGATCGAGGTCGAGGGCGCGGCCGCGGCGCTCAACCAGAAGCCGATCACGGGAGCCGTGCTGGCCGGCCTGATGGGCACCTACAGCCAGACCGTGAACATGGTGAACGCCCCGATCCTGGCCAAGGAACGCGGGCTCGACGTCAAGGAAGTCCGCCACGAACGCGAGGGCGACTATCACACCCTCGTCCGCGTCACCGCCTCGACCCCGGGCGGTGAGCGCTGCGTCGCCGGAACCCTGTTCGGCAATTCGGCGCCGCGGCTGGTCGACATCTTCGGCGTGGCGGTGGAGGCTGACCTTGCCGGCCACATGCTGTACATCGTCAACAACGATGCGCCGGGCTTCATCGGCAAGCTCGGCACTGCGCTGGGCCAGGCCTGGATCAACATCGCCACCTTCAACCTCGGCCGCCGCGCCGCCGGCGGCGAAGCGGTGGCGCTGGTCGCGGTCGACGATCCGGTGACACCCGACGTCGTCGCCAAATTGTGCGCGCTGGAAGGCGTGCGCGAGGTTGTGCCGTTGAGCTTCTAGGGACGGCCATCCACGGCCCTCGGCAGGCAGCGCGGGTGGAGTTAATTCGACCACCCGCGCCTCCGGCTTGATGATCTGTTAACACCTCACCGCCACGGTCCCCGGACACCATCACGGGGCCACCTATGTCGATTGCAGTTCAAGCCGCCTCGCCGCTGGACGCCGCCAACCGCCGCTACACCTCGCGCCGTGCCTTGCGGCTGGGGGCGGTACTGTCCGACAGCGGGATCGAGGTGGTGATCCACGACCTGTCGCCGACCGGACTGCTGATCGAAACCACGCAGGCGCTGTGCAGCGGCGAGACGCTGTTCGTCGACCTGCCCGAGCGCGGCCCGACGGCGGCGTCGGTGGTGTGGAGCAGCGGCAACTTCCACGGCTGCGCGTTCGAGCTCAGCATCCCGGCAGCCGTCATCAGTGCGGCCTTGCTCAAAAGCCCGGTCGCCGCACCGCCGGAAAATGCCGACGCCGGCCTCGACATCGGTCGCCTGCAGACGTTGACGACCGAACTGGTTGCCGTCGACCCGATCGACGAGCGCTATTCGCTGCGCACCCGCGGCCTGGTCCTGGGCGGACTGCTGGCGCTGAGCTGGGGCTCGATCGGCTGGGCGATCTCCGCCCTGCTGTAGCCGTCGCGCGCTGAAGTCACTTCAGCCTGGCCAGGAACGCGTCGACCGCCGCTGTGCTCGGGTCGCCGTCCGTTCCCAATTCGCGATTGAGGCTGGCGTGAGTCTTGCCCGCTTGCGCAAGCACGGCGGCGCGGCTGCCACCCTTGCGCAGCAGTTGCGCCAGTTTCTCGCTCTGCGCGGTCGAATCGCGGCGGGAGGAGACCGGCAGGATCAGCCACTCGGCGGCATTGGGCGCGGCGGCATGGCGGGCGGGTGACAACGCCGCTTGCCGCTTTGGGTCGGTCCCGAACGCCTGGGTGTACATCGACTGCACGGCATTGCGCGCCTCGGCCATCTGTTCGCCGACGTCATAACCGGCACCGTCCAGCAGCACCACGCCGCGCACCGCGCTCATCGGCACGCCGGCAGCCTTGAGATAGGCCGGATCGGTCGCCACCAGCGCCGCCAGATGCGCGCCGGCGCTATGCCCCATCACCACGATCCGGTCGGGGTCTATCCCTGGCTGGCGGCGCAGGAAGGCGATCGCCGCCGCCACATCAGCCGCCTGTTCCTCGACCCGCGCCTGCGGCACTAGCCGGTAGTTGGTGCTGGCGAAGGCCCAGCCCTGGCCAAGATAATGCACACCCTTCTGCCCGGCGCAAATGCGCTTGTCGCCGATCGACCAGCCGCCGCCGTGCACGAACAGCAGCAGCGGCGCCTTGCCAATCGTGTTCGCCGGCCGCGCCCAGTCGAGCTTCTGGCGCGGATCGCTGCCATAGGCTTCCTCACGCCAGCCAACCGGAAGACCGCCCGCCCGCGCCGCCGCCCGCTCGCTCATCGCCTTGCGGCAGCTGTCCGGAAGCGACTGTATTACCGATGCCAGGCAATTGCCGCGATTCGCGCCGGCCAGCAGGCACTGCCGCAACGCAAGCGTCCCACACTCCGGAGCCGTCCCGCCGCGCCGCCCCCACGCCCCGCTTCCCGCGATCAGCGCTGTCACCGACAGCATCGCCAGACCGATCCGCGTCCTGCCCATCATCATCCCCTGTTCTGGACCTCACCCCCGACAATCAATAGGAGCGCGCCTGAACGACGCCTTTGCCGGCCGTTCATGCAGCAGCAGGAATGATTACGCATGGGTAACGTTACCGTGATCGGCGCCCAATGGGGCGACGAGGGCAAGGGCAAGATCGTCGACTGGCTCGCCAGCCGCGCCGACTGCGTTGTCCGCTTCCAGGGCGGGCACAATGCCGGCCACACGCTGGTGGTGGGCGAAAACGTCTACAAACTGTCCCTGCTGCCGAGCGGGATCGTCACCGGCACCCTGTCGATCATCGGCAACGGGGTGGTGCTCGACCCCTGGTGGCTGCGCGAGGAGGTCGAGAAACTGCGCGGCCAGGGCATCCGGATCGAGCCCGACGTCCTGCGCATCGCCGAGACCTGCCCTCTGATCCTCCCCATCCACCGCGATCTCGACGCGCTGCGCGAGGACGCCAGCGGCGCGGGCAAGATCGGCACCACCCGCCGCGGCATCGGCCCGGCCTATGAGGACAAGGTCGGCCGCCGCGCCATCCGCGTCTGCGACCTCGCCCATCTCGATGAGCTCGACCCGTTGCTCGACCGCGTGTCGGCGCACCACGACGCCCTGCGCGCCGGCTTCGGCCACCCGCCGGTCGATCGCGAGCGGCTCAAGCGCGACCTGTCGGAGATCGCCGATTTCGTGCTGCAATTCGCGCGTCCGGTCTGGCTCGACCTCGACGAGGCCAAGCAACGCGGCCGCCGGATCCTGTTCGAAGGCGCGCAGGGCGTGCTGCTCGACGTCGACCATGGCACCTACCCCTTCGTCACCTCGTCCAACACCGTCGCCGGAACCACCGGCAGCGGCAGCGGCATGGGACCGGGCGCGGCGGGCTTCGTGCTCGGTATCGTCAAGGCCTACACCACCCGCGTCGGCTCCGGTCCCTTTCCGACCGAACTTTCGGACGAAATCGGGCAGCGCCTAGGCGAGCGAGGCCGTGAGTTCGGCACCGTCACCGGGCGCCAGCGCCGCTGCGGCTGGTTCGACGCGGTGCTGGTCCGCCAGAGCGCGGCGGTCAGCGGGATCACCGGCATCGCGCTGACCAAGATCGACGTGCTCGACGGGCTCGACACGGTCAAGATCTGCGTCGGCTACGAGATCGGCGGCAAGCGCTTCGACTATCTCCCACCCCACGCCGCTGACCAGGCCCGGGTGAAGCCGATCTACGAGGAAATGCCCGGCTGGTCCGACAGCACGGTCGGCGCGCGCAGCTGGGCCGACCTGCCGGCCCAGGCGATCAAGTACATCCGCCGCGTGGAGGAGCTGATCCGCTGCCCGGTGGCGCTGGTCAGCACCTCGCCCGATCGCGACGACACTATCCTCGTGCGCGACCCGTTCACCGGCTGAGTGGAACCTCCCGACATAGGGAGGCCCCTTTCAGTGCTTACTGCCCGACGCTTCCCGCGCTGGGATCGAAGTCGAACCGGTCATCCTGGCGCTTGCGGCCGTTGCCCTGCCCGAAGTTGTAGGCGAGGCCGAGCAGCACCGCCCGCCCGCGCACCTTGAACTTCAGCCGGTCGCGGAAGGACGGGGTGCGGATTACGATCTCCTGCCGGGCGCTGTCGAGGATGTTCTGCCCGGTGACCAGCAGCGACAATTGGTCGTTGATCTTGCGCCGATAGCCGACGTTGACGATCCCGCCGCCCAGCCGATAGCCCTGCGGGATCAACTGCTTTCCACTGTAATTGCCGCTGATCTGAAGGAAATCTTTCGGGCTCGGCTGCCAGTTGACGCTGCCCCGGACCGACGCGACGACGCCCGACACCTTGCCGGACGTGCCGGCAATCCCGCGCGGATCGAGTTCCATCCGCTGTACCGTCCCCGACAGCTGGTAGTTGAGCGTCTTCGAGAGCCGCCCGTTGATGATCGCGTCGGCGCCCATTCGACTGCCCCGGCCAAGGTTAACGCGGGTGGTCAGCAGCACCCCGTCGGGCAGCGTCTGCAGGATCTCGGTGAACATGTCGCGCGAGCGGCGATAGAAGCCGGTCAGCGACAGGAAGGTCGCGTCCTTGCGATATTGCAAGGAGGTCTCGAACGCGTCGGTCACCTCGGGCTTGAGGTTGGGGTTGCCGCGCTGGATGTTCCGGGCGTCGGCATAGAAGATGTAGGGGTTGAGCTCGAACGGGCCCGGCCGCTGGATGCGGCGGCTGTAGCTCGCCCGCAGCTTGGTCCGCTCGCTCAGCGCCCGCCCGACATGCAGCGTCGGATAGACCCGGAAATAATCCTGCTCATAGCGGGCATTGTCGGTGCGCTGGAACAGGTCGAGCCCGACCTGCTCGAGCCGCAGGCCCGGCTGGAACTCCCACTTGCCGCTGTTGAACTGCGCCGTGCCGTACAGCGCGTGGACGTCCTGCGAGAAATCGAAGGCATTGGTGAGATTGGCCTGGGGCACCAGCGCATTGAGGGCCGTTCCGCGCGCACCGATGAAATCGAAGTCCGCATTTTGGCCTTCGAACTCGTAACCAAGATTGAGCGAACGATTCTCGCCCAGCGGCTTCTTGTAGTCGGCCTTGAGCCGAGTCTCGTCGCGATCGATGTCGTTCTCGATCCGCTCGAACAGGACCGCGCCCGTCGCGGGGGTGATCCGTCCGTCGAGCAGGCGGTTCATGCCGCCCCTGTCGTGCTGCAGGTCGACCGAGAAGCTGTGCTCCTTACCCGGCAGCGTCTTGCGCCACGACGAGCGCAGGCCGAGGATCCGCTGGCTCATTTCCTGGTCGCTGAAGCGGGTGAAACCGGGCTCGACCGCATTGCCGATGAAACGCTCGTCGCGGTCGCTATCCAGCTGGTTGCGGCGATAGCTGATCTCGCCGGTCAGGCGGTTGGTCTTGTCGAGGTCGTATTCCACCCCGAACCGCCCGTTGCCGCCCTGCGCGACATTGTCGTGAAACTGCTCCTGCCGGCTGAGCAGGCTCGCTCCGCCGGTGACGAACCGCTCGCGGTCCTGTGTGACGACGATCTCGTTGGTGAAGCGGCGATAGGAGGCATCGCCGGACACGGTCAGCCCCGGCCGGGTGCGCGCCATGTTGAGCGACACGCTGCCCCGCCCTTCCAGCCCGGCGTTGGCGCGGACGGTGCCGGTGGTGCCCGCCTGGCGCTGCTTCTTGGTGACGAGGTTGATCACCCCGCCCGACCCTTCCGGGCTCATCGCCGCCGAGGGATTGGTGATGACCTCGACCCGCTCGATGTTATTGGCCGGCATCGCCAGCAGGGCGTCGCCGCGACCCTCGCCGCGCAGCTGTCCCGACGGGCGACCGTCGACCAAAATGGTCACCCCCGGATCGCCGCGCAGGCTGACCCGGCCCTCCAGATCGACTTCGACCCCGGGCACGTTGCGCAGCGCGTCAGCCAGGCTGCCCGTCTGTGCGCCAAGGTCGTTGGCGACGTTGAAGCTCAGCCGGTCAGGAGCGTCGATCACCTGCGGGCGGCTGCCGGTGACCGTCACCGTCTGGCCCCGCTCGCGCGCCGGCGGGGCCGGCTGCGGCTGGCTCGCGGCCGGAGCGGTCTGCGCAAGGGCCGGCGCGGCCGCGATCGTGCCGAAAGCGATGGCCAGTGCACTGGCGGCGGAGAAACAACGATACACCATGATGAAAGCAAACCCCCTGAACTGACCCCCGCCCTGGATCCCGGTTCAGCCCGGGTCGCTCGCGGCACCGGGCAAAAGAGAGGGCCGGCCGGTGAAAGGCATGAGCAACGGCTGAGCCTTTGCTGAGCAATGTCGTTCGCCGGCGGTTCGGCCTCTCTTGCGGCCCGGTGGCTAAGGGGTGGGATGCTTTCCGAAGCTAGGCACCCCGGCTTCGACGAACTGGCGTGTCACATCTATAACACGCCAACTCACTCGACCGGCGACATGGCTTAGCCGCGTTTGACCGGTGCGGTTTCCTTGAGCGTGAGGAACACCGGCAGCACCGCCACCGCGACGGCGGCGATCATGATCCCCGGCATGCTCGCCAGCCCGGTCGTCGCGACCAGCCGCTCGGCCAGCCAAGGGGTCAGCCCGCCGAAGATGGCGGTCGCACCGGTCGCGCCGAGCGCGAGGCCGGTAACCCGCCCCTCGCCCGGGAAGTGTTCGGCGGTGGCGACCGCGCCGACCGCGCTCATCGCGCCGGCGACGCAGGCCAGCACCAGCGCCCCGACCAGTGCCTGCCCATGGCTTCCGCTACCCATCAGAGAGAAGAGTGTGATCGGTAGCACCGCGGACAGCAGGGCGACTACGACCAGCACCGGCTTGCGGCCGATCCGGTCCGACAGCATCCCGGTCAGCGGCGTGACCAGGATCACCGCCACCGCCGCGGCAGTTCCCAGCCACAGGCTATCGGCCTCGGTCAGCCGCCCGGCGGTGGTCAGGAACGCCGGCACGTAGGTGATCCCGACATAATAAGTGATCGACCCCAGCGCCGAGATGCAGAAGGCGCGGAAGATGCCGAGCTTGTGATTGCCCAGGGAATGCCGCCACGGCGATTCAGGAACCGAGCCGGCCGTCACCTGCCGCTCATATTCGGGCGATTCCTGCATTGACGAGCGCGCGATCCACACGCTTCCCGCCAGCGCGGCGCCGACGAAGAAGGGGATCCGCCAGCCCCAACTCGTAAGGTCCGCCTCGCTCATCGACGCCACCGTCAGCGCCGACACCCCGACCGCCAGCAGCGCCCCGATCTCGCTCGCCGCCGACGCGCAGGACGCGACCAGCCCGCGCCGCTCCACCTTCGCGCCTTCGAGCAGATAGGCGACCACCCCGCTATATTCGCCGCCGACCGAGAACCCCATCACGCAGCGCAGCAGGAACAGCGCCCAGCCCGCCGCGACCCCGATCTCGACCTCCGTCGGAAGCAACGCCGTCGCCAGCATCGCCGCGGTCATCAGCGCCACCGACCAAAGCAGCATCGAGCGCCGTCCATGGCGATCGCCGACATGCCCGAACACCACCGCTCCCAGCGGCCGCATCAGATAGGCGAGCGCAAAGCTTCCCAGCGTGAAGGACAAGGCCTCGCTGCTGCTGCCATAGAACAGCCGCGCCAGCACCGTCGCGAAATAGAGATAGAGCGTGAAATCATACCATTCGACGATGGTCGAAAAGGCCGCCACCGCCAGCGACCTTCGCGAAATCGGCTGATGGGGCGCGGTAGGTTCGGAGGCTGCCATGCCCCAGCCTCGCGGAGCGACGCCCGCCGCGCAAGCGGCCTTCCCGCCAGAAGGTCAGTCGGCCTTCTTCGGCGCCTTCATCGTGGCTTCCAGCGACGCCGCATCCTTCATCATGTCGGGCATCAGCTTCATCATCTCGGGCAGGCTTTGGTAGGCGCCGCGCATCACTTCGGGATCGAACCACAGGCCCATCATCTGGCGGCCGTAGGCGGCGCCGGTCGGGGTGGCGAGGAAGCGCTGAATCTCGGCCAGTTGCTGCGCGTCGAAGCGGCGGGCCATCGATCGCGCCATGCCCTCGCGGAAGCGCGGTTCGGCCACCTCGCCGACCTTGACGAACATGGTCCGGACGAACGCCTTGCCCGCCGCCACCTTGGCATCGAACATCGGATCCTTGCGCGCCATCGCCAGGCGCAGCGGCTCGGTGCTCGGCGGCTTGGCGGCCAGCGCCGCCTTTTTTGTCTTGGGCTTGGGCGGCGCCAGGTCGGCGAAGTCGGCCTCGCTCATGCTCAGCACATGATCGGCCATCTTGTCGGTGAAGCCGTTCATCGCCTCGGCATAGGCCCCCTTGGGGAACATCGCGACGCTCATCTCGCGCGCTGCCGCCAGCCGCGCTGGCTCGGGTTCGGGACCGGCGGGGAACAGCTTGTCGAACAGCTTCGAGACGAACGCCATCGCCTCGGCCGGGTCGGTCTTGGCCTTGGGTTCGGCGACGGCAACCGTCTTCCTGGTCGGCGCTTCGGCGCGGACGGCGGTTGGAGCGACCATGGCGGCAAGCGCCAGAGCGAAAGAGAGACGACGTGCCACGTGGCGATGATCCCCGGAAGGGCGACCGGCCCCCTGCCGATCGCACTCCCGATATCTAACGCGGGCTACAGCCTTTCCGCAACCAGCGCCCGTTAACCGTCACACAGTGGCGATGTCGGGCGCGTCCTCGGCCTTCATGCCGACGACGTTGTAGCCGGCATCGACATGGTGGATTTCGCCCGTGACCCCGCTGGCAAGGTCGCTCAGCAGGTACAGCCCGGCCCCGCCAACGTCCTCGATGGTGACGTTGCGGCGCAGCGGCGAGTTATACTCGTTCCACTTCAGGATGTAGCGGAAGTCGCCGATCCCGCTTGCCGCCAGGGTCTTGATCGGACCGGCGCTGATCGCATTGACCCTGAGGCCGTCCTTGCCGAGATCGGCGGCGAGATACTTCGTCGCCGTCTCCAGCGCCGCCTTGGCGACGCCCATCACGTTATAGTGCGGGATCACCTTTTCCGCCCCGTAATAGGTCAGCGTCAGCATCGATCCGCCGGGCTTCATCAGCCGCGCAGCGCGCTGGGCGCAGGCGACGAAGCTGTAGACCGAGATGTTCATGGTCAGCAGGAAGTTGTCGAGGCTGGTGTCGACGAACCGCCCGCGAAGCTCGTTCTTGTCGGAAAAGCCGATCGCGTGGACCAGGAAGTCGAGCCCGCCCCAGCGCTCCTCGATCTGGGCGAAAGTGCGGTCGAGCGCGTCCATGTCTCCGACATCGCAGTCGACCAGGAAGTCCGATCCCACGCTCTCGGCCAGCGGGCGCACCCGCCGCTCCAGCGCTTCGCCCTGATAGCTGAACGCCAGCTCGGCGCCCTGGTCGCCAAGCTGCTTGGCAATACCCCACGCCAGGCTGCGATCGTTCGCCAGGCCCATGATCAGGCCCTTCTTCCCCGCCATCAATCCCGTCATGCAATCTTCCCCTCTTCGGCTGCCGCAAGGGCTGCCTCCGCCGCCGCCGGGACCTCGTCCACCTGGCTTGGCTTGATCGTCACCTTCTCGCCCGGCTCCGGCTCCTCGATCTCGAGGGTGGCGGCGTGCGGTCCGGCATATTGTTCGCCCTCTAGCGCCTTCGCGTCGGTTTCTGCCAGCCCGGCGTTGAGTTCGGCGCCCATCACCACGCCCAGGCCCACGGTGAAGAAGAACAGCAGCGCGATCATCACCCCGGCGAGGCTGCCGTAGGTCAGGTCATAGCCGCCGGCGAGGCTGATCGCCTGGGGCAGCAGGGTGGCGGTGCCAACCCACCACAAGGTCACCAGCAGCGCGCCGGGCCATTTGCGGCACCCGCGCTTGCGATAGCGCGAGGGGGTCAACACCACAAAGGTCAGGTAGACCGTCAGGTAGAGCGCTAGGCCCGGCACGATCCGGATGAGCGTCAGCGTGCTTTCGACCTCCGCCAGCGCGGGCACCTTGGCGACGATGAACGCCTCGATCGAACTGAGCAGCACGGTCGCCGCAAGCGAGATCATCAGCAGCAGGATCAGCGCCAGCATGAAGGTTGCCGAGATCAGCCGATATTCCCAGAAGGGCGCGGTATATTTGACGCCGTAGGCGCGGCGCAGGATGTCGCGAATGGTCTCGATGAAGCTCGATGCCGTCCACAGCCCGACCAGCGCGCCGAACCACAACAGCGGCCCCTGGCGTGCGGTCAGCACCTCGGCCACCGGCTCGCGCAGCACGTTGGCGATGCTTGGCGGGAGCGAGCCCAGCACATTGACCACCGCCGCCTGCGCGCCCTCGGACGATCCCAGCAGCTGCGCGACCGCCGCCGCCAGGATGAAGAAGGGGAACATCGACAGCAGGCTGAGGTAAGCGATGTTGCCGGCGTGGATGAAGCCGTCGTTGTAGACGCCGACCAGAACCCGCTTGGCGACCTCGAACGGCTTGGTCCCGGGCTTGACCCGCTCCACGACCTGCGTGCCGAACCTGGCCTGGATTGCCGCCAGACGCTTGCGCCTGGCTTCGGGACTCTGGGGGGAAATGTCCTGCATCTAGGGGGTTAGACGCCGAGACCCGCCCGAGGGTTGCCTTCGCTGCCGGTCCAGCCCTCGACAAAGCGCTCCAGTTCGGCGTCCGCCGCCGGCAGGTCGACCATCAGGGTGACCAGCAGGTCGCCGCGCGTTCCCGCCTTGTCGCTGAACCCGCGGCCCTTGATCCGCAGCACCTTGCCCGAACTGGCGCTCTTGGGGACGCTCAGCATCACTGCGCCGTCGGGGGTCGGCACCTTGACCTTGGCCCCCAGCACCGCCTCCTTGAGGCTGACCGGCAGGTCGAGCCGGACATTCTGCCCGTCGCGGGTGAAGAAGCGGTGCGGTTCGATCGCGATGGTCACGATCGCATCGCCCTTGCCGCCGGGGCCCGCTTCCCCCTTGCCGGCGAGGCGGATCTTGGCGCCATCCTCGACGCCCTTGGGAAGCTTGAGCTCGATCGTCGCGCCGTCGGCCAGGGTCACCCGTTGCGGCTCAAGCGTCGCGGCATCGGTGAACGGCACCGTCAGGCGATACGCGACGTCGGCGCCCTTGACCGCCGCTCGCGGCCGGGCGCCGGCACCGCCGCCAAACGGCGATCCGCCCGCCCGCCGCGCCCCACCGGCACCGCCGAACAGGCCTTCGAACAGGTCGGACAGGTCGGGACCGGCTGCCCCGCCGCCGCCGGGAAAGCCTTCAAAGCCGCCGCCGCCACCACCCGGCCGGGCGCCGCCATAGCTGCCACCACCACCGAAGCCCCCGCCGAACGGCATCTTGGGATTGCCCTCCTCGTCGATCTCGCCCCGGTCGTAGCGGGCGCGCTTGTCCGCGTCGGACAGCAGGTCATAGGCCGCGGTCACCTTGGAAAAGCGCTCGGCGGCCTTGGGATTGTCCTGGTTGCGGTCGGGGTGGAGCTGCTTGGCGAGACTTCGATAGGCCTTCTTGATCTCGGCCTCGGTCGCTCCGCGTCCCACCCCCAATTGTGCGTAAAGATCCATGGCTCCTCTTAGAGCAAAGTCGTTCCCGCACCAGCTAGGTCCGCATTGCTTGCCTGCCAAGGCGGGGAGCGGATAGAGGGGGCGCCATGTCCCCAACCGATCCCTTTGCCCTGTTCGCCGAGTGGATGGCCCTGGCGACAGCGCAGGAGATCAACGACCCCGACGCCATGGCGCTGGCCACCTCCACCCCCGACGGACGCCCGTCGGTGCGGATGGTGCTGATGCGCAGGCACGGCCCCGACGGCTTCGGCTTCTTCACCAATCTCGAAAGCCGCAAAGGGCAGGAGATCGCCGCGAACCCGTGGGGCGCGCTGTGCATCCACTGGAAGAGCATCCGCAAGCAGGTCCGCGCCGAAGGCCGGCTGGTACGGGTCAGCGACGAGGATGCCGACGCCTATTTCGCCAGCCGCTCGCGCAACAGCCAGATCGGCGCCCATGCCAGCGATCAGTCGCGCCCCCTCGAGAGCCGCGACACCTTCACTGCTCGGGTCGAGGAGGTGAAGGCGCGCTTCACCGAGCGCGACGTTCCGCGTCCCGAGCATTGGTCGGGCTTCCGGCTGGTGCCCGACCGGATCGAGTTCTGGGAAGACGTCGAATATCGCCTCCACCACCGCCGGCTATTCGAACGCAGCGCTGACGGGGCCTGGACGCAAGGGCTGCTCTATCCGTGAGAGTGGTCGGACCCGAACGCTCGCGGCTGACGCAGCGCGCGGCGCTGGCCAGCGTGGCGATGGCGCTGATCCTGCTGCTGGCCAAGGGCTGGGCGGCGATCGAGACCGATTCGACCGCCATGCTCGGCAGCTTGGCCGACACCGCGCTCGACCTCGTCGCCAGCCTATTCACGCTGGCCGGGGTGCGGATTGCCGCGCTGCCGGCCGACCACGATCACCGCTTCGGCCACGGCAAAGCGGAGGCTCTGGTCGCGCTCGGCCAGGTGGTGCTGATCGCCGCCAGCGCGCTCGGCATCGGCTGGCGCGCGATCGACCGGCTTTTGAACGGCGCCCCGACCGCCAATGCCGAGCTTGGCATCGGCGTGTCGATCGCCGCGATCTTCGGCACCCTGCTGCTGCTCGCCTATCAGCGGCGGGTGATCGCCAAGACCGGCAGCCTCGCGATCCAGACCGACAACATCCACTACAAGTCGGACATCTTCCTCAACCTGGCGGTGATCGCCGCGCTGGTGGTCGACCAGTTGCTCCACGTGCGCGGCGCCGACGGGGTGTTCGGGATCGTGCTCGCCGTCTGGCTGCTATGGGGCGCATGGAAGGCGGCGGGCGACAGCGTCAACCAGCTAATGGATGCCGAATGGCCGGCCGACAAGCGCACCGCCTTTCTCGAAGCCTGCCACGACTATCCCGAACTCAACGGCATGCACGACGTGCGCACCCGTTCCAGCGGGGCCCACGACTTCATCCAGTTCCACGTCTGGGTGCCCGAGGAATGGACCGTCAAGGAAGCCCACGACCGCATGGACGCGGTCGAGGAAGACCTCCAGCGGCGCTTCCCCGGGACCGAGATCTTCCTTCACCTCGACCCCGAGGGCCATACCGACCGCGAGGGCATGCTGCCCCACGAACTGACGGAGAGCCGGTGACCGAGCCCCTTCTCCTGCCTTTCTTCCAGGTCGATGCCTTCACCAGCGGCCGACCGCTGACCGGCAATCCGGCGGCGGTGATGCCGCTCGACGGCTGGCTGCCCGACGAGACCCTTCAGGCGATCGCGGCCGAGAACAACCTCAGCGAAACCGCCTTCACCGTGCCGCTGGCCGATGGCGAGGCCGACTATCACCTGCGCTGGTTCACCCCGACGGTCGAGGTCGACCTGTGCGGCCACGCCACGCTCGCCAGCGGCCATGTCCTGCTGAACGGAGAGCAAGTGCGCTTCCGCACCCGCTCGGGGGTGTTGACCGTGACTCGCGGCGACGGGCTGCTGTGGCTTGACCTCCCCGCCAGCCGCCTCAGCGAAGGCGAAGCGGCGGCGGCACTTGACGCGCTCGGGGTCTCGGGCGAGGTCCGGATCGGCAGCGGCGGCAATGGCGCCATCCTCGTCCGGCTCGCCGACGAGGCCGCGGTCCGCGCGGTGCGTCCCGACTTCACCCGCCTGCGCGCGATCGACGCGCTGGTGATGGTCACCGCGCCCGGCACCCGCACCGACGTCGCCAGCCGGGTGTTCGCCGCCTACCACGGGATCGACGAGGACCCGGTCACCGGCTCGGCCCACTGCGCGCTGGTGCCCTATTGGGCGGCCGAACTTGGCCGGAGCGAGTTCACCGCGGCGCAGGTCGGTTCGCGTGGCGGCGACCTGCACTGCCGGCTGGCGGGCGACCGTGTGAAGCTCGGCGGACAGGCGCTGACGGTCATCGAAGGCACCTTCCGCCTTTGACCGCTCCCGCCCTGCCCCGCAAAGTGGGCGCGGGCGGCGCCGCGCTCCTGTCCTTCAACGGCGCGGTCGGAGCGGCGGTGTTCGCGCTTCCGGCGACGCTCAACGGCGACGTCGGGCCGTGGGCCGCCCTACTGTTCCCCGCCGCCGCCCTCGTCATGCTGCTGATCGCCATCCCCTTCGCCAGGGCGATTGCGGCGATGCCGGGCGACGGCGGCCCGGTGGTCTATGGCTCTGCCTTCGGGCGCTTCGCCGGGTTCGAGCTCGGCTGGACCTACTACATCGCGCGGATGGCGGCGTTCGCGGCCAACGTCCACGTGCTGGTCGACTACATCCTGCGCTGGACTGAGATCGCTCCGGCGCCGTGGCTGCGCAGCGCGCTGATCCTCCTCACCATCGCGCTGCTCGCCGCGATCAACATCGCGGGCACGGCGCGGGCGTTGCGGCTGCTCGGCGGCCTGACCCTGCTCAAGAGCCTGCCTTTGGTAGGTCTCGCCGCACTCGCTCTGTTCACCGTCCCGCTGCCCGCCTTCGGCCCGCCCCCACCGCTGTCGGCGACCGAGGCCAGCATTCTCCTCGTATTCTACGCCTTCATCGGCTTCGAGAATTCGGTCGCCGTGTCGGGCGAGGCGCGCGACGGCGGCAGAGCCATCGCCCGCGCCATGCTGGTCACGATCTTCCTCATCGCCCTGCTCTATTTCTTGGTCCAACTCACCTTCTCGGCGGTGTCACCCCCGGTCGAAGCCGGCGAGAAGGCGCCCTTGCTGGCGCTCGGCACCGCGCTGCTCGGGCCGACCGGCGCACTGCTGATCCTGCTCGCCGCCGTCACCAGCCTGCTCGGCAACCTCCACGCCAACATGACCGCGTCGCCGCGGGTCAGCCATGCGCTGGCCGCCCGGGGCGACCTTCCGGCCTGGGCGGCCGCGGTCCACCCGCGTTTTCTCACCCCGTACGGCTCGATCCTGCTGATGGCCGCCATCGTCGCCGCTCTCGCGCTGAGCGGCGGGTTCGTGTGGCTTGCGGTGGTCAGCACGCTGGCGCGGATGGCGGTCTATGCCGTGACCATCGCCGCCTGGCTGAAGATCGCCCGCCGCTCGTCGGGTGAAATCGCGCTCGGCGTCCTCGGCATCCTGCTGTGCGCGGCGGTCTCGACCCAGGCGACCGCCGTGGCCTGGGCGACACTCGCAGCGCTGTTGCTAGCCGGCCTGTTGCTGTTCCTGTTCGCCCGCCGCGCCCGCTAGCAATTCCTCGAGCGCGTCGAGCAAGGGCTCCTGGCTGGCGAGAATCCGCGTCCGCGCCTCGGCCATTCCCATCCACGCGACCCGGTCAAGCTCGGGATAGCTGCGCATCCGCCCCGATTTGGGCGGCCATTCCAGCTCGAACGCATTGCTCTGCAGCGCCGCCGGATCGAATTCCCCTTCGAGCGCAAACACCTCGACCAGTTTGCCGCCGTTCTGGCGCACCGTCCTCAGCGGCACGGGGGTCCCGGCGGGCACCGGCCCCACTTCCTCCGCAAATTCGCGCAGCGCGGCGTCGAGCGCGCATTCACCGGCCTCGATCGCGCCCTTGGGCACCATCCACGCCCCGGCATCCTTGCGCGCCCAGTAAGGGCCGCCGGGATGGCCCAGCAGGACTTCCTGCGCGCCGCCAGCGGATTGGCGATAAAGCAAAATTCCGGCGCTGCGTCGGCGCGGGGTGGCGGTGTCGCTGGGCATTCTCCCCTTCATTGGCTTTTCAGCCCCGCCGCGCAATGCCATGCTGGAGGAAAGCAGGCGGTGGGAGAAAGCGACGTGCGAAGTGCAGGATTGATGATCGGTGCGGCAGTCCTCCTCGCACTGCCCGGTGGAGCCGCCGCGCAGAAGCTCGATTCCCGGCTTGCGGCGGTGCTTGACTGCCCCCGCATCACCGATCCGGCGCAGCGCCTCGCCTGTTTCGACGCGGCGGTCACCCCGCTTCGCCAGGCCGCGTCCAGCGGCTCGCTTGAGGCGCGCTCGCTCGGCCCCAAGGCGCTCGATGGCAAGATTCGCGCGACCCGCGGTCAGGGCTATGATCAGATGCTGATCCAGCTGGAGAATGGCGATCGCTGGCTGCTCAAGATCGAAGGCAATGAACGGCTGCCCAAGGCCGGCGCCGCGGTCACCATCAAGCGTGGCGCGCTCGGCAACTGGTGGGTCAAGGTGGCGGGCGTGCAGACCTTCCAGTCGCGCTTCCTCGGCCAGCCCGACTAGGCCGCGAGCTCGGCCCCCGCCTCGGCCGCACCTGTTTCCTCGATCCATCCGCCGCCGAGCAGCCGCTCTCCTTCGTAGACCACCGCCGCCTGGCCCGGGGCGACCCCGAACTCCGGCTTGTGAAAGCGGATCGTGCCGTCGTCCAGCCGCGCCCGCACCGGCCGGCTCAGCGAGCGGACCTTGACCTCCACCTCGCGCTGGTCCTCGCCCAGCCAGTTCCAGCTTCCGACCCGCGCTTCGCTGATTGCCAGCGCCTGCTTGGGGCCGACCACCAGCCGTTTCTCGTCGGGTTCGATCCGCACCACGTAGAGTGGCTCGGGCGATCCGCCGATCTCTAGGCCGCGGCGCTGGCCGACGGTGAAGTGGACGATGCCGCGGTGGGTGCCGACCACGCGCCCCGCAAGATCGACGATCTCGCCCGGCGCCTCGGTCTCCGGTCGCATCCGCTTGACCAGCCTGGCATAATCACCGTCGGGGACGAAGCAGATGTCCTGGCTGTCGGGCTTGGCCGCGACAATCAGCCCGGCTTCGGCCGCAAGCGCCCGGACCTCGGCCTTGGGCAATTCCCCGATCGGGAAGCGCAGCAGGTCGAGCTGCTCGTCGGTGGTGCCGTACAGGAAATAACTCTGGTCGCGCGCCGGATCGCGGCCCTTGTGAAGCTCGGCCTTACCGTCCTTCACTACCCGCCGGACATAATGGCCGGTAACCAGAGCATCGGCGTCGAGCTCCCGCGCGAAGGCATGGAGATCGGTGAACTTCACCCCCTGATTGCACAGGGAACAGGGCACCGGGGTGCGCCCGCGCGCATAATCGTCCGCAAACCGCTCGATCACGCCTTCGCGGAACCGGCTCTCGTAATCGAGAACGTAGTGCGCGATCCCCAGCTTCTCGCACACTTGCGCGGCATCAAAGATGTCCTGGCCCGCGCAGCAGGCCCCCGACCGTTTGGCCGCCTCGCCATGATCGTAGAGCTGCAGCGTCACCCCGATCACCTCCGCGCCCGTGCCCGCCGCGAGCAGGGCGGCGACCGATGAATCGACCCCGCCGGACATGGCGACGACGATCCGCGCGGCGGCGGCCGGCTTGGGTATCTGGAGGTCGGAAAAAGTCACGGCGACGTCTTTACCCGGCATTCACCCTCTTTCGCTAGTGCTGGCGGAAGACGGGAAGAGGCGAGACATTTGGCCGAGAGTGCAAAATTTGCAGACGTGGCGGGGACGCTGAGCAGCGACGAGCTTGGCGCCGTGCTGGCGAGCATCGGCCCGTGCGGGGGTGCGGGGGACCGCCTCGCCGCGGTCGTCGCCCTCCTCGCCAACGGGGGCGGCGAACCGGGGAAAACGGTTCGCGGTGCCTTCGCCGGGGCCGACCCGGCCTCCGCCGATCAAAAAGTGAGGAGCGCGTTTACCAGCGCACTTCACGGTTGCTTGAGAGAACCCCCGGTAAACGCTGGCTCACCGGCAACCACCAGTTCCGTCTGAGGAAGCAATGCTAGAAAACCAGAAATTCCGCCCCCATCAGGTGATCGGCCCGCTCGGCGAGCCGCTGACGCTTGATTCGCTGCCCAAGCCGGGCACGACGCGCTGGGTGGTCCGCCGCAAGGCCGAGGTGGTGGCCGCCGTCGCCGGCGGGCTGCTCACCGTGGACGAGGTTTGCGCCCGCTACGGTCTCAGCCTGGAAGAGTTCGCCGGCTGGCAGCGGGCGGTCGATCGCAGCGGCATGCCGGGCCTGCGGGTCACCCGGATCCAGCATTACCGCCAAGTCTACGAACGCCAGCAGCGCTATTAACTGACGCTCGTTCCGGAACCGATACAGCCGAACACCGTTCCCCTCCCCGGAACAAGACCGTCTCCGAGGCGTCTTGAACCCCAATGAAGCGCCCGGCGGAACACGTACGGGCGATACAGGAGGGAACGCACAATGGAATGGATTCTCATCATCGTCGTCGGCGGTGTGCTTGGCTGGCTTGCCAGCATCGTGATGCGCACTGACGCCCAGCAGGGTATCTTCCTCAACATCATCGTCGGCATCCTGGGCGCCCTGCTCGGCCGGTTCCTGCTTGCGCCGCTGCTTGGCGGTGGCTCGATCACCGACGGCCCGCTCAGCCTGCCGAACATCCTGGTGTCGCTGCTGGGTGCCATCATCCTGCTCGCGATCGTCAATCTCGTTCGTCGTGGTCGGGTGCGCTAAGCGCTCAGCAGCCTCGTCAAACTGACTGACCACTACATCGGGGTCGCCTGCTCTTGGAGCGGGCGGCCCCTTTGCTTATGGAGCGGCGCATGCCCCTGTCCTGGATCGCCCTCGTCCTCCTCGGAGCCCTGCTCGGCTGGCTCACCAGCGTGATCGTCCACAGCCGGACCCTGCGCGACGTGTTCGGCCTGGTCGCGCTCGGCGCGCTCGGCGCGGTGCTCGGCGCGCTGGTCATCACCCCGGTGCTGGCGGGCAAGCTGGAGCCGACCGGCTTTTCGCTGCCGGCCGTGCTCCTTTCGCTGCTTGGCGCCTTTCTGGCGCTCGGCCTCACCCTCCTGGCCGGGCGGCTGGGACGCCGCCGGCCGGGCTGAGGCCCCCTCCGCCTAGCGCCGCTTGAGGGTCAGTCGGTAGATGAAGAGGATTAGGATCGCGCCGACGATGGCGGCAAGGAAGCCGGCGCCGTCGGTCGGCTGATCATACCAGCCAAGTGCGCGGCCGAGGAAACCGGCCACTAGGGCCCCGCCGATACCCAGCAGAATGGTAACGATGCAGCCGCCGGGATCCTTGCCGGGCATCACCAGCTTGGCGATTCCGCCGGCCACGAGCCCGATGACGATCCACGACAGCCATCCATATTCCGGTGCCAGCATGCAAATATCTCCTGTTTTAAGGAGACCACCGCTACCAATTCTGTCCCGCTTTGGGCAAACAACTTTCGACAGGTCGGAGGGAGCCGTTGGTCGAATGGCGCTTGCCGTTGGTCGGCAACACGCCTTCCCTTGCGGCAAGTGCCTTATGCGTATAATACAGCTGCGGCGTGATCGTCGCGTCGAACTAGAAGGTAGACAGGAATGAATCGCGAGACCCGGCTTGCGCGGGACGAAACGGTTGTCGTGGTGGATGACACCCGGAGGCGGCGCAACCTCATCATCGCCGTGCTGATCGGCGCCCTGGTGCTGGGGCTCGCTTATTACCTGTTCAACCGCGAGAGTGCGCCGGTCAATTCGTCGGCCACGGCTGCTGCGGAGAAGGGATCCGGACGTCCCGGCGGGCAGGTCCCGACCGTGACCGTGATCGTGCCTGGACGCAGCCAGGTGGCGCAGATCATCACCGCCAGCGGGGCGCTCGCCGCCCGCCGTGACCAGCCGGTCGGCGCTGCCGGCCAGGGTGGCCGGGTCACCGCGGTGCTGGTCGATGCCGGCACTTGGGTCCGCGCCGGGCAGACCCTGGCGACGGTGGATCGCTCGGTCCAGGTCCAGACTACCGCGCAGCTTGCCGCCGCGGTCGAATCCGCCCGCGCCAGCGCCGCGCTGGCCCAGAACGAATATGATCGCTCGGCCTCGCTCGTCGGCCGCGGCTTCGTGTCCAAGGCCGATCTGGATCGCAAGCGCGCCGCACGCGACCAGGCCAATGCCCAGGTCCGGGTGGCGCAGGCGCAGCTTGGTGCGACCCGCGCCGGAATCGGCCTGCTCGACATCCGCGCCCCCAGCGCCGGCCTGATCCTCCAGCGCAACCTGGAGGTCGGTCAGGTAATCGGCCCGGGCAGCCAGGGCCTGTTCCGCCTCGCCCGCGGCGGCGAGATGGAAATGCGCGCCCAGCTCAGCCAGCAGGACCTGGCCGCCATGCGGGTCGGTATGCCGGCCAGCGTGACCCCGATCGGAAGCACCTCCAACGTCGTCGGTTCGGTGTGGCAGGTGTCGCCGGTGATCGATCCCCAGTCGCGTCAGGGCGAAGTGCGGATCGCCATCCCCTATTCGGCCGGAATCCGTCCGGGCGGTTTTGCCGAAGCACGCATCTCGGCCGGGTCGACCACCGCTCCGCTGCTTCCGCAGAGCGCGGTGCTGTCCGACAATGACGGTAATTACGTCTACGTCGTGAACGCCAAGAACGAGGCCGAACGGCGCAGCGTCAAGATCGGCACTGTCGACGAAAGCGGCGCGACCATCGTTGCCGGGCTGACTGGTCAGGAAGCCGTCGTTCTCTCGGCCGGACCGTTCCTCAATCCCGGCCAGAAGATCAATCCACGGCGCCAGGCCGCGGCCAACTAAGCTGCAATCCAGGCGCTAGGCAGGACAGTCAGGCATATGAGTTTCCGGAACATTTCGGCCTGGTGCATCCGCAACCCGGTCCCTCCGATCGTGCTCTTCATCGCGTTGCTGCTGACGGGCATCTACGCCTTTGCGACGATGGAGGTCACCAACAACCCGGACATCGACTTCCCGGCGGCCAACGTCACCATCTCGCAGCCTGGCGCCGCTCCGTCCGAGATGGTCAACCAGGTCACCCAGAAGGTCGAAGCGGCGGTTCGCGGGGTCGAGGGCGTCGACGAGATCAATTCGGACGTCCGCGAAGGCAACAGCAACACCTTCGTCCAGTTCAAGATCGGCACTCCGACCGACCGTGCGGTCAATGACGTCAAGGCGGCGATCGACCAGATCCGCGGCGACCTTCCCGACGGCATCCTCGAGCCGCAGGTCAGCCGAGTGAACATCGGCGGCGACGGCTTCGTGTTCATCGCGGTCGAAGCGACCGACATGAGCCTGGAAGAGCTCAGCTGGTATGTCGACAGCCTGGTGTCGCGCCGCCTGCTGGGTCAGGCCGGAATCGCCCAGGTGAGCCGCGAAGGCGGCGTCGACCGCCAGATCCGCGTCATCCTTAATCCCGCCTCGCTCCAGTCGGAGGGAATCACCGCGGCGCAGGTCAATGCGCAGCTGCGCCAGATCAATCTCGACGCCCCGGGTGGCCGCGCTGAGATCGCCGGATCCGAGCAGACGGTGCGCGTGCTCGGCAACGCCAAGAGCGCCACGGCACTGGCCGACACCCAGATCGCCCTGCCCGGAAACCGTTTTGTCCGCCTCGGCGAGATCGCCCAGGTCCGCGATTCCTCGGCCGAACCCCGCTCCGCCACCGAACTCGACGGCCGTCCGGTGGTCAGCTTCAACGTCGCCCGCGCCAAGGGCGCCTCGGATGTCACCGCCTACGAGAATACCTGGGCCGAGTTGCGCAAGATCGAGAAGGAGGATCCGCGGATCCGCTTCGTCGAGATCAACAACAGCGTCGATTACACCAAGAGCCAGTACAAGAGTTCGATGTCGGCGCTGCTCGAAGGCGCGGTGCTGGCAGTGCTGGTCGTCTTCATCTTCCTTCGCGACATCCGCGCGACGCTGATCTCGGCGGTCGCCATCCCGCTCTCCGCGATCCCCGCCTTCTGGTTCATGGACCTCATGTCCATCAACCTGAACTTCCTCTCCCTGCTGGCCCTGGGCCTGGTGGCGGGCGTGCTGGTCGACGACGCGATCGTGGAGATCGAGAACATCGTCCGCCACATGCGGATGGGCAAGAGCGCGTACCAGGCGTCGATCGACGCCGCGGACGAGATCGGCCTCGCCGTGCTTGCAACCACCATGTCGATCGTCGCGGTGTTCCTGCCGGTCGCGCTGATGCCCGGCATCTCCGGCCAGTTCTTCCGCAACTTCGGCTATACGGTCGTGCTGGCGGTGTTCATGAGCCTGCTCGTGGCGCGCATGATCACGCCGCTGATGGCGGCCTATTTCCTGCGCAGCGGCGGCATCCAGGAACATGCCTCGGGCAAGTGGATGGAGCGCTATCTCAACACGCTCCGCTGGTCGATCGACCACGACAAGGCCGATGCCGCGAAGGACCGTGCGCGCGGCTTCTTCGGGCGCCGGCTGGCGCGCTTCCGCGATCACCGCGTGTGGATGATGGGCGTCGGCTTCGCGATCTTCGGCGCCACCATCATCGGCATCATGACCCTGCCGATGACCTTCCAGCCGGAGCAGGATCAGCCGAACAGCTCGATCCGGATCGGCCTCGCCCCGGGCACCACGCTCGACCAGACCAAGTCGGTCGCCGCCCGGGTGCGCGAGATCGTCCTGCGCAATCCGAACGTCGAGAACGTCTTCCAGCGCAGCTTTACCTCGTCAGCGTTCCTCAACGTCGTCTACAAAAAGGACCGCGAGAAGAAGAGCTTCGAGATCGAGCGCGAGATCACCCCGCAGCTGGCCTCGATCGCCGATGCCCGGGTCAACTTCAACAGCCAGGGCGGCGGCGGCCCGGGCAGTGGCGGACGACCCATTTCGCTCTATCTCGGCGGCGACGATCCGGTGAAGATCGCCGATGCGGCGAACAAGATCGCGGAGGAGATGCAGACCATCCCGACGCTGGTCGCGCCGCGCGTGGCGGGCGACGTCGTGCGTCCTGAAATCCGGATCAATCCGCGCTTCGACCTGGCCGCCGACCTGGGGGTCAGCACCTCGTCGCTGGCGCAGACGATCCGCATCGCGACCATCGGCGACATCGACCAGAACAGCGCCCGCTTCTCGCTGTCCGACCGCCAGGTTCCGATCATCGTCAGCCTCGACCGCTCCGAGCGGCGGGACATCTCGACCCTCGAGAACCTGCCCGTTCCGACCGCCAGCGGGGGATCGGTGCCGCTCAAGTCGGTGGCCGAGATCAGCTTCGGTTCGGGCCCGGTGACGGTGAACCGCACCAACCAGATGTACCGCATCGCGATTGGCGCCGACCTGACGCCCGGCACGATCAGCGGCGACGCCTGGAAGCAGATCGACAAGCTGCCGACTCTTCAGAACCTGCCGGCCGGCGTTCAGCGCCTGCAACTGGGCGACCAGAAATGGCAGCAGGAGTTGATCTTCAATTTCGTCCTGGCGGTGCTGGCCGGAATCGCGCTGGTGTTTGCGGTGCTGGTGCTGCTCTACCGCCGCTTCCTCGCGCCGTTGGTCAACCTCGGTTCGCTTCTGCTGGCCCCGCTGGGCGCGGTGGTCGCGCTCCACGTCGCGGGCATGCCGCTCAGCCTGCCGGTCTTCATCGGCCTGCTGATGCTGCTCGGCATCGTCGCCAAGAACTCGATCCTGCTGGTCGATTTCGCGGTGGAGATGATGGACCATGGCATGACCAAGGACGAGGCGATCGTAGAAGCCGGGCACAAGCGCGCCCAGCCGATCGTCATGACCACCGTCGCGATGGTCGCCGGCATGGTCCCGATCGCGCTCAGCCTGACCGGCGACGGCAGCTTCCGCTCGCCGATGGGCGTGACGGTGATCGGCGGCCTGCTGCTGTCGACCTTCCTGACCCTGCTGCTCGTCCCGGCCTATTTCAGCTTGGCGATCGACATCGAGACCTGGTTCGGACGCAAGTTTGGCCGTCACCTCAGCGCCACCGCGCACGAAATGCCGGGCGAGGAAGCCGATGGCCGCTCGCAGCGCCCCCCGGGATCCCCCGTTCCGCAACCGGCGGAGTGAACCTGACCGGGGGTTCGGCTATTGAGTGGTCCGGATGACTCGTTCCGGACCACTCTCCCGCTTCAATCCGGCTCAGCCCGGGGCCGCCGGCATGAAGGTCGTCGCGACCGGCCTGCTGGTCGTCATGGCCGCGCTGTTCGTGCTGACCCGCGCGATGGAGCCGCGCTATCCCTGGCTCGGGCTGGTCAAGGCCTTTGCCGAAGCCGCGATGGTCGGCGGGCTGGCCGACTGGTTCGCGGTCACCGCGCTGTTCCGCCACCCGCTCGGCCTGCCGATTCCCCACACCGCGATCATTCCCCGCAACAAGGACCGGATCGGGCTCACCCTCGCCAACTTCATCCGCGACAATTTCCTGGTTGCGCGGGTGGTCGCACGGCGGATGCGCGGGATCGACGTCGCCGCCGCCGCCGGCCGCTTCCTGCGCGCCCCCTCGGGCGAAGGGACCCGCATCCGCCGCGGCGCCTCGCGCCTGATCGCCGACCTGTTCGAAGCGCTCGACGACGAACGGTTGGGTGGGATCGTCAAGGGCGCCATCTCCCAGCGCATCGCCAGGACCGAGATATCGCCCCTGCTCGGCGCCGCGCTCGCCTCGGCGATCGAGGACAATCGCCACGTCCCCATGCTCGAAGCCGCAATCCGCGCCCTATCGCGCGCGCTCGACGCCAACGAATCTTTGATCCGCGACATGGTAAAGCGCCGCGCCAGCTGGGTGCTGCGCCTCGCCGCGCTCGACGAGAAGCTGGCCGACGCGATCGTCGAAGGCCTGCGCAAGCTGACGCTGGAAGTCAGCACCGATCCCGACCATCCGATGCGCGGTAAGATGGTCGAAGCCCTCTCCAGCCTCGCCCACGACCTCCAGCACAAGCCCGAGACCCAGGCCCGGGTCGAAACCTGGAAGGAGGAACTGCTCGCCAATCGCTCGGTCGCGCAATGGCTCGACCGCCTGTGGCAGAAGGGCCGTGCCTCGATCATCGCCGCCGCCCGCAATCCCGACGCGGCCCTCGCCGGGCGGATGGGCGAAGTGCTGCGCTCGGCCGGTACGACGCTGGAAGGCGATCCCCGCATTCGCCGCGCGGTCAACCAGTTCGTCCGCCGCGCCGCGGCCGGCATGGCGGCAAGCTACGGCGGCTCGATCGTCAGCCTTGTCAGCGACACCATCCGCGGATGGGACGCGCGCACCGTCACCGAACGCCTCGAATCCGCGGTCGGCCGCGACCTCCAGTACATCCGCATCAACGGCACATTGGTCGGCGGCCTGGTCGGCCTGGTCCTCCACCTGCTCGACACGCTCTAATCGGCGTCGCTGTATTTCCGACGCTTCTCCGGCTATCGGCGCCCCCATGACCACCGAGCACCGCACCTTCACCGTCGCCGCGGACGACGACGGAATCCGGCTCGACCGCTGGTTCAAACGCCACATGGGCGAGGAGGTCAGCTTCAACCTCGTGTCGCGCTGGGCTCGCACCGGCCAGCTTCGCGTCAACGGCGAGAAGGCGACGCCGGGCGACCGGATCGAGGCCGGCCAGACCATCCGCATTCCGCCGCGCGACGCCCAGCCCGCGCGCAGCGATCGCCCGAGCCGAGTGCTCGAGCAACTCACTGATGACGAGCGCAGCTTCGTCCAAGAGATGGTGATCGACACCACCCCCGACGCGTTCGTCCTGAACAAGCCGCCGGGCCTCGCCACCCAGGGCGGGACCAAGACCGACCAGCATCTCGACCGCCTGCTCGATGGCCTCGCCGACGAGGAGGGCAATCGCCCCAAGCTGGTCCATCGCCTCGACAAGGATACCAGCGGCGTCCTTCTGGTCGCTCGCTCGGCCCGGAGCGCAGGCTTCTTCTCCAAGAGCTTTGCCGGCCGCACCGCGCGCAAGGTCTATTGGGCAGTGGTGGTCGGCGACCTCAGCCAGGACGAGGGGCTGATCGACGCCCCGCTGGCCAAACAGCCCGGCACCGGGGGCGAGAAGATGCACGTCGCCGAGGACGGCCAAGCCGCCCGCACCCGCTTCCGAGTGATCGACCGCGCCGGCACCCGCGCCGCCTTTGTCGAGCTCCAGCCGCAGACCGGCCGTACTCACCAGTTGCGCGCACACATGGCGCATCTCGGCCATCCGATCGTCGGCGACGCCAAATACGGTGGGGCCGACGCGTTCCTGACCGGCGGGGTCAGCCGCAAGCTCCACCTCCACGCCCGCCGGCTCAAGATCGACGCGCCGGGCGGCAAGGAGATCGACGTCTCTGCCGAGCTTCCGGCGCATTTCGCCGAGACGCTGGCGACCCTCGGCTTCGAAGCACGCGACGGCGACAACATGCCGCTCGACCGGCCCGACCCGGCCAAGAGCGCCGAGGTGCAGTTCCGCCGAAAGGCTGCCGCCGCCAAGACCGCGCGCAAGGAGCGCAAGGGCGAGCGCCGCGGCCGCGGCGCCGCCTCGGCTCCGGCCAAGGCTCCTCGTGCCAAGGGCCCGCCCGCCAAGGGTCCGCCCGGCAAGGGACCGCCGAGGGGCCGCAAATGATCCGCTGCGCGATCTTCGACTGCGACGGCACGCTGGTCGACAGCGGCGGGACCATCCACCGCGCGCTCGGCCTCGCCTTTGCCGAGCATGGCCTGACCCTCCCCCCGCGCAGCCAGGCCCAGCGGGTGATCGGCCTGTCGCTGGTGGAGACGATGGCCGAGCTAGCCCCGGCGCACGACCCCGACCTTCATCAGCGGATGGCGCAGACCTACAAGGATGCGTTCGTCACCCTGCGTGGGCAGCGGGAGGTCGAGGAGCCGCTGTACGACGGCATCCTCCCCTTGCTCGACGCGCTGGAGGAGCGCGGCTGGCTGCTCGCCGTCGCCACCGGCAAGTCCGACCGCGGGCTGCGGCATTGCCTCACCAGCCACGGCCTCCACGCCCGCTTCCTGTCGCTCCAGACCGCCGACCGCCACCCGTCCAAGCCCCACCCATCGATGACTCTCCAGGCGCTCGCCGATTGCGGCGCTGACGCGCAGAATTCGGTGGTGATTGGCGACACCGGCTGGGACATGGGCATGGCCAAGGCCGCG
The DNA here is from genome assembly GCF_023380025.1 of Sphingomonas glaciei. Taxonomy (NCBI): domain Bacteria; kingdom Pseudomonadati; phylum Pseudomonadota; class Alphaproteobacteria; order Sphingomonadales; family Sphingomonadaceae; genus Sphingomonas; species Sphingomonas glaciei. The sequence continues at coordinate 2,492,489 of NZ_CP097253.1, read as the reverse complement.
GGAGCCCATGCGATCGGCGCGCTGTGGGGCTATCACGACGAGCGCGAACTTCGTGCCGCCGGCGCCGACACCCTCGCCGCCCAACCCTCCGAGGTGCTGAATCAGGCCGAGGCGCTGGTGACGGTGGGCGCATGAGCCCGACCGACGACGTGTGGCGCAAGCGCTTCGGCATCTTCGCGCTGCTCCGCATCTCTGGACTGCTGCTGTTCCTGCTCGGCATGGGGATCGTCTTCAGCGACCTCGTCCGCCCCGGCGGCGCGCTTGGGCTCGGGATGGTGGTGATCGGCTGCGGCCTGATCGAGGCCCTGCTCGGCCCGGTGCTGCTCCGCCAGCATTGGGAGAAGGCCGACCGCCGGTGAAGCGTTTCTGGAAACGGGGCGAGGCAATCGCCGACGAGGGTGGGCACTGGCGGATCGAGCTCGACGGCCGCCCGGTCCGCACCCCGGTCCGCGCGCTGCTGCTGCTGCCGGGCGAACCACTCGCCGCCGCGGTGGCAGCGGAATGGGATTCGGCGGGTGAGACGATCGACCCCCGCGCCATGCCGCTGACCGGGCTCGCCAATGCCGCGCTTGATCATGTCGCGCCGCGTCCCGGCGACTTCGCCGACGGCCTCGCGCGCTACGCCAACAGCGACCTCCTCTGCTACCGCGCCGATTCGCCCGACAAGCTGATCGCCGCGCAGGCCGACGCCTGGGATCCGCTGCTGCAATGGGCCCGCCGCCGCTTCGACGTCGACTTCGCCGTCACCCACGGCGTCTCGCCGGTGGAACAGCCGCAGGCGACGCTCGATCGGCTGGGCCAGGCGGTTCACGCGTTCGATGCCTTCACCCTGGCCGGTCTCTCGCCGCTGGTCACTGTCGGCGGCTCGCTGATTGCCGCCCTTGCGCTGCACGAAGGAGCGGTCGGCGTCGACGATGCCTGGCAATCGGTCAGCCTCGACGAGCGCTGGCAGCTCGACCAATGGGGCGCCGACGACGAAGCGGAAAAGGCGATGGCCGCGCGCGAAGCCGACTTCCGTGCCGGGGCCCGCTTCCTCGAGCTGCTGCCCGCCGCCTAGTTCGGCTTTTCCACCAACTGCCGCACGAAGTTGAGCAGGTAGGGCTGGCGTTCGCGCCGCAGACGCTCCGCCTCGACGATCGCCTTCACCTTGGCCGCGCAACGGTTCACGTCCTCGTTGATCAGGACATAATCATATTCCGCCCAATGCCCGATCTCGGCCGCCGCCCGGCGCATCCGGAAATCGATCACCTCGGGCTCGTCGGTCCCGCGATCGGTCAGCCGCCGCTCCAATTCGGTCATCGAGGGCGGCAGGATGAAGATCCGCACCAAGTCGGTGCGGAAGGCATATTCCAGCTGCTGGGTGCCCTGCCAGTCGATGTCGAACAGCGTGTCGCGCCCGGCCTTCAGCGCTTCCTTGATCGGCTCCTTGGGGCTGCCGTAGCGATGGCCGAAGACATAGGCCCATTCCGCCAGCTCGTCGGCCTCGATCAATTGCTCGAACTGGGCTTCGTCGACGAAATGATAATCTACATCGGCGACCTCGCCCTCGCGCATCGGGCGGGTGGTCGCGCTGATCGACATGGTGATGGTCGGGTCTCCCTCCATCAACATCCGGCTGATCGTCGATTTGCCTGCCCCCGAGGGCGACGACAGCACGATCAGCAGGCCGCGACGGGTGCGCTCTGAGTGGTCCATGCGCGCTCTTGCCGCCACCGGGCGGCCAGCGTCAATGCTGCATGTGCGAAGAAAACACTTGATTCGTGGTGCACCGCACTATATTGTGCACTGCAACAAGGAAGAATGATGACCGACACCATGGACAACGAAACCTTCAATGCCGCCACCGAAGTGGCCGATCACGCCGAGCCGGTCGAAGCTTCGGTCGTCGACGCCGTAAAGAAGGTCAATGCGCGCCGGGTCAAGACCGAGCGCAAGCCGCGGGCCCGCAAGGCTGCCGGTGGCCAGAACGTCAACAAGACCAGCGCGCCGCGCGCCGCCAAGGCAGCCGCGCCCGAACCCAAGGAAACCACCATGAACTTCGATCCCAGCAACAGCTTCACCAGCTTCCAGCCGCTCGCCGCCATTCCCGGCATGGACCGCCTCCAGACCCTGTTCGCCGACGCCGGCAGCAAGGGCCAGGAAGCGATCGAGAAGGGCCGCAAGTCCGCCGAGGAACTGACTCAGCTGACCCGCGCCAACGTCGAAGCGATGGTCGAAGCCGGCAAGATCGCCGCCACCGGTGCCAAGAGTGTCGGCGAGGACGCCCTCAGCCGCGTCCGTGAAGGCGTCGAGCAGAACGTCGCCGAGCTGAAGAGCCTGGCCCAGGCTTCGAGCCCGACCGAATTCTTCCAGCTGCAGAGCGAGATCGCCAAGTCGAACTTCGACCGCCTGGTCGCCAGCTTCAGCCAGCTGACCGAAGCCTCGGTCAAGCTCGCCGGCGAAGCGATCCAGCCGCTGTCGAACCGCGCGGCGCTCAACGCCGAAAAGATCAACGAGATGACTGCCTGATAACTCCTCCTCCTGTCAGCCAGTCTTGCGGCCGCCCCTTGCGTATCATGGGGGCGGCCGCTTTCATTTCGGCTTTCGGGTCCAATCGGGCGACAAGACCGCTCGTCCGCCTTGGCAAGCCGGGGCGGCATCCCTTATCTTAGCGGCGTGTCTATGATCGAGCGCATCCACATGGCCGGCGAGGACGACGTGCCCGGCAAGTCCGACGGCGTCGAGGAGATCGAGCGCGGGGTCGTCACCCGCACTCGCCCGCGCACGCGCAAGCCAAGCAACTACAAGGTGCTGATGCTGAACGACGATTATACTCCGATGGAGTTCGTCGTCCTGTGCCTGCAGCAATTCTTCTCGATGAGCATCGAGGATGCGACCCGGGTGATGCTCCAGGTCCACCAGCAGGGCGTCGGCGTATGCGGCGTGTTCACCTACGAAGTCGCCGAGACCAAGGTCACCCAGGTCACCGATTTCGCGCGGGAAAACCAGCACCCGCTCCAATGCACGCTGGAAAAGGCGTAATTTTTGGTGCCGCTTCCCTTCAGGGGAGCTGTCAGCGCAGCTGACTGAGGGGTACTTGCCCTCCACAACAACCCCTCCGCCCCTCCGGTACACCTCCCTGGAGGGGAGAAGCGAGCTTGCCCTTGCACCCCCGCAACGAAGTTCTAAACGCCGCTGCATGGACTCGATCGTCATTCAGGGGGGCAACAGGCTCGAAGGCGCCATCCCCATTTCGGGCGCGAAGAACAGTGCGCTCACCTTGCTGCCCTGTGCCATCTTGACCGATGAGAAGCTGACCCTCAGCAACCTGCCGCGGCTGGCCGACGTCGACAGCTTCGGCCACCTGATGAACGAGCTTGGCGTGTCGACCAAGATCGAGGGGATGCACAAGGGCGAGGTCGGGCGCCGGATGACTCTGCGCGCCGAAAATCTCGTGTCCACCGTCGCCCCCTACGACATGGTGCGGCGGATGCGCGCCTCGATCCTGGTGCTGGGTCCGCTGCTGGCCCGCGCCGGCGACGCCACCGTCTCGCTGCCCGGCGGATGCGCGATCGGCGACCGCCCGATCGATCTCCACCTCCAGGCGCTGGAAGCGATCGGGGCTGAGATCGAGATCGCCGCCGGCTTCGTCCGCGCCACCGCGCCGGGCGGTGGACGGCTCAAGGGCGGCGACTTCACCTTCCCTGTCGTCTCGGTCGGCGCGACCGAGAATGCGGTCATGGCCGCGGTACTCGCCGCCGGCCGCACCAACCTCTACAATGCGGCGCGCGAGCCCGAGATCGTCGATCTCTGCCGCCTGCTGCAGAAGATGGGCGCCCACATCGAAGGCGAAGGCAGCCCCCACATCAAGATCGAGGGCGTCGAGAAGCTTCATGGCTGTACCTATGCCGTCATGCCCGATCGGATCGAGGCCGGCAGCTATGCCTGCGCGGCCGGGATCACCGGCGGCAGCGTCGACCTGATCGGGATCCGCCCCGAGGACATGCTGGCGACCACCAACGCCCTGGTCCAGGCCGGGCTGATGATCGAATTTCACGACAAGGGAATGAAGGTCAGCGCCGACGGTCCGCTCAAGCCGCTGGCCCTGTCGACCGCGCCCTTCCCCGGCTTCGCCACCGACATGCAGGCGCAGTTCATGGCGATGCTGTGCCGCGCGGGGGGCGAAAGTTTCCTCGAAGAGACGATCTTCGAGAATCGCTACATGCACGTGCCCGAGCTTCGCCGGATGGGCGCCAACATCGATGTGCGCGGTCGCTCGGCGATCGTCCACGGGGTCGAAGGGATGACCGGCGCCAAGGTGATGGCGACCGACCTGCGCGCCTCGATGAGCCTGATCATCGCCGGCCTCGCCGCCGAAGGCGAGACTGAGGTGCTGCGGGTCTATCACCTCGATCGCGGCTACGAGCGGCTGGAAGAGAAGCTTTCGGCCGTCGGCGCGACCATCGAACGCCGCGGCGGCGGCTGAGGAAACCAGCATGACCGAACGCACCATCTCACACCAGTTTGCCGGCGAGCAGCACCAGAGCGTCTACGTCGGGACCGGCGGAGCGGTGCGCGGGACGGTCATCATCGTCCCGACCTTCGCCGGCGTTAGCGATCTCGAGAAGGGCTTCGCCCGCGACCTCGCCGGCCGCGGCTATGCTTGCCTGATCGCCGACCTGTGGGGCTGCAGCTATGACGGCCCAGACCAGCGCGACGCCGCCTTCGGCCACATGACCCGCCTCAAGTCCGACCGGGCCGCCCTGCGCGACCGGATGCTCGACATCGTCGAAGTCGCCAAGGCGCAGGAAGGCACCGACCCTGCCAAGATCGCCGCCATCGGCTTTTGCTTCGGCGGCCTGTGCGTCCTCGACCTTGCCCGCTCGGGCGCGCCGATCACCGGAGTCGCGAGCTTCCACGGCCTGTTCGACGCCCCCGACCTGCCGCCCCAGCCCATCAAGGCCAAGGTCGTCGCCTATCACGGCTGGGACGATCCGATGGTCCCGCCCGACGCCGTCGTCGCCCTCGCCCGTGAGCTGACCGAAGCCGGCGCCGACTGGCAGATCCATGGCTATGGCCACACCGGCCACGCCTTCACCAATCCGAAGGCGGCCGGCCTCAACATCCCCGGCGTCGACTATAACGCCGCCGCTGCCCGCCGCAGCTGGGCCGCTCTTCACGATTATCTGGACGAGCTGTTCGGGTGACCGCCTATGTCGCGCTGCTCCGCGCGGTGAATGTCGCGGGCACGGGCAAGCTGCCGATGGCGGAATTGAAGCGCATGGGCGAGGGATGCGGCTTCACGCATGTCCGCACCTTCATTGCCAGCGGCAACCTCCTCTTCACCAGCGACGACAGCGAGAAGCAGGTGCAGGCCTGCATCGCCGCCAAGGTCGCGGACTTCTTCGGCCGCGAGGTGCCGATCTTCGTGCGCTCGGCAAAGGAAATGGCGGCGCTGGCGGAGGTCAACCCGTTCACGGACGACAAGGGCAGCCGGGTCATGGCCCACGTCATCGACGCGGAGCCGACCCAGGCGATGCTCGACGACGCGCGCAACGTGGCTGGCGAGCGCATGGCGATCGGCCCTCGCGCCATCTACGTCAGCTATGGCGAGGGGATTGGCTCCAGCAAATTGAAGCTTTCCGCGGTCGCTGCCGGGACCGCCCGCAACCTCAGCAGCGTCGCCAAGATCGCGGCTTTGCTGGGCGAAATGAAATGACCGAAGCCGAAGCCGGTCGCCGCCTGCGCCAACTGGCCAAGGAGATCGCGCGCCACAACCGCCTCTATCACGATGCTGACGCGCCCGAGATCAGCGACGCCGACTATGACGCACTGATCCGCGAGAACAATGAACTCGAAGCCGCCTTCCCACACCTGATCCGCGCCGATTCGCCCAATGCCGTGGTCGGCGCCGCGCCTTCTTCGGCCCTGACCAAGGTCACCCATGCTCGGCCGATGCTGAGCCTGGACAACGCCTTCAGCGCCGAGGACGTCCACGACTTCGTCCGCCGCGCGCGCCGCTTCCTCAGCCTGTCCGAGGACCAGCCGGTCGCGCTCACCGCCGAACCCAAGATCGACGGCCTGTCCTGCTCTCTCCGCTACGAAAGCGGCACGCTGGTGCTGGCCGCCACCCGCGGCGACGGCACGATAGGTGAGGACGTCACTCCCAACGTCCGCACCATCGCCGATATTCCCCAGCAGCTGACCGGCGCGCCCGACGTGCTGGAGGTGCGCGGCGAGGTCTACATGTCCAAGGCCGACTTCGCCGCCCTGAACGAGCGCCAGCAGGCAAGCGGCGGCAAGGTCTTCGCCAACCCCCGCAACGGCGCCGCCGGCTCGCTCCGTCAGAAGGACCCCGCGATCACCGCCGCCCGCCCCCTGCGCTTCCTGCTCCACGGCTGGGGTGAATTGTCGGAGCCGCTCGGCGCGACGCAAAGCGAGGCTCTCGACCGCCTCCGCGCGCTCGGCTTCCCGATCGACGAGAGGGTCGTGCGCTGCGCCGACGCCGACGCCGCCCTCGCCCATTATGCCGCCATTGAACACGCCCGCGCCGACTTGCCGTTCGACATCGACGGCGTCGTCTACAAGCTCGACCGCCTCGACTGGCAGGAGCGCCTCGGCTTCGTCGGCCGCGCCCCGCGCTGGGCGATCGCCCATAAATTCCCTGCCGAAAAGGCCGAAACCACGCTTGAGCGGATCAAGATCCAGGTCGGCCGCACCGGCAAATTGACCCCGATCGGCCGCCTGACACCGGTCGGCGTCGGCGGGGTCATAGTCAGCAACGTCACCCTCCACAACCGCGACGAGATCGCACGCCTCGGCCTGCGCGAAGGCGACCGAGTCCGCATCCAGCGCGCCGGCGACGTCATTCCGCAGGTGGTGGAAAATCTTACCCGCGACGAAGAGCGCGAGGCCTTCGTCTACCCCGACCACTGCCCCGCCTGCGGCTCCGAAGCCGTCGCCGAGGACGGCGAGGTCGACATCCGCTGCACCGGCGGCCTGGTCTGCCCCGCCCAGCGGCTCGAGCGCCTCAAGCATTTCGTCAGCCGCGGGGCGATGGACATCGAGGGGCTGGGCGAAAAGACCATCGTCAAATTCGCCGACCTCGGCTGGATCGAGAAGCCGTCCGACATCTTCCGCCTTGCAGCACACCGCGCCGAACTGCTCGGCCGCGAGGGGTGGAAGGAAAAGAGCGTCGACGCCCTCCTCGCCGCGATCGAGGCGCGCAAGGGCTTCGACAGCGCCCGCCTGCTGTTCGGCCTCGGCATCCGCCACGTCGGTATCGTCACCGCCCGCGATCTGCTGAAATGCTTCGGCACGATCGACGCAATTCAGGCGGCGGCGCTGGACGAGCACGGCACCGCCGAACTCTCCGCGGTCGACGGCGTCGGCCCGGTCGTCGCCGAAGCCGTCCACGACTTCTTCCACGAACCCCACAACCGCGAGGAAGTCGCCGCCCTCTTGCGGCTCGCGGCCCCCGCCCCGTTCGTCAGCCAGGCCCGCGAGACCGAATGGAGCGGCAAGACCATCGTCTTCACCGGCAGCCTCGAAACCATGAGCCGCGACGAAGCCAAGGCCCAGGCCGAACGCCTCGGGGCAAGGGCGGCGGGAAGCGTCAGCGCCAAGACCGACCTAGTGGTGGCGGGCCGCGGCGCCGGCTCCAAGCTCAAGAAAGCCGAAGAACTCGGCATCCGCGTCGCCACCGAAGAGGAGTGGGCGAGGATTGTGGCGAAGGCCTGAGGCCGACGTCCAGGGTCTCACCGAATGTCCGCTATGGGTGGAAAGCAGACATTCAGATGCCAAAGAAGAAGGCACCGTGAACGCGGTGCCTTCTCCCTAGCAGACGTGGTCGGGCCGACTTAGCCCATCTGAGCAAGCGCACTCACGGTGCGGCGGCGGCGCATGCTCGCGCCAATCGCACCAAAACCGATCAGCATCATCGCCCAAGTTGAAGGCTCGGGCACCGCCGCGCTGATTGACGGGGCGATAGCCATTCCGAATGCGAAGTTACCGCCCGCGCTAGCTCCGTCGGGAATTGAAGCAAAGGTCGATGAATTAATCACATTAAATGTGCCGTTATTCTGACCCCAGAGGGTTCCGTCGGAAGCAAAGTCTAAAGTCTCACTTGCGCCGGTCGTCGAGCCGATAGTCGACGAAGACGGTGTCAACACATTCAGCATGAACAATGTGCCAGAATCTACGCCAAAGATTGTGCCAGCGCTATAATTTATACCACCAATAGTAACTGCGATTGGCGCCGTTGTAAGCCCGTCAAGTGTCGCACCGATGCTCCCCAATAAGGTGGACGCGCCGGTGCTCAGATTGATGGAATACAGATTGCCTTGCGCGGTGACGTATCCAGTGGTGCCGTCAAGGCTAATCGTAAGATCCTCGGCGCCTATCCCCGTGTTACCGATCAGCGTTGTAGCAGCCGTGGTTGGATTTACGGTATAAAGGCTCGTTGAGGCCCGTTCATAAAGATACAACGTGCCCGTCGGTGAGAACGCCATGCCCGTCGAATCGGCTGATAATCCAAGATCGCCGATAAGAGTATTGGTGTTCGTTCCTGCATCATAAAGGTACAGATTGTTGGTGAACCCTTGCTGGTAGTAGATGGATTGCGCGTCCAGTGGCGAAGCCAGACCAAGAGCTAATGCTATACCTAAAGCACCCCTAAACATTCTTACCCCCAAAACTGACGCTTGAGACTCTCACCCCTGAGAGACCGCGATCTGGCAAGTTTAATTTCCGTTAACAATAGAGTCAACGCTCAGTAAACCAATGTTTGAATCTGAAAGAGTATGGGCCGCAGTTGCTCGCTAGCATGTCAGAGGCCCGCGTTCGGACATCCAAACGTCATAGGGGGCAGAGATGATTCCGATGGCCTCGCCGCTCCGGGATACAGCCCGTTTCTGAAGCTTAACATCCTCGATGGGTCGGGGCGGAATGTCAGCTTTGGGTCGTAAGCAGACATTACCCTGATTAGCTGCTAGCCTGCATGCGGTAGGTGAAAGGCGCAGCTATGAACGTTAAGGGGCTACTCGTAGCGGCTATGTTGATGCCCTTATCTGCAATGAGTGCTGCGCAAACACGGGACCAGCAGACAGAGGCGTGCACCGGCAGCGCTGAGGACAATCGAAAGGTGGTCCTCGCCTTCTACAACGAAGGGCTCGTAGGATTGAAGCCACGAGCCGCTTTTGAGCGCCACATGAGCCCTGGCTTCATCGAGCACAAACCAGATGTTCCTGAAGGCACCCGAACAGCAGCGGCGAGCTTTCTCGAACAACTTATTGCCAACGTACCGCAGCCCGAGTGGACGATCCTTCGCACGATCGCCGAAGGAGACTTGGTCTTCCTGCACGCTCGGTTCAGCCCAGCCGCCGGTGCGCCCGAATACGCGATTGCTGACGTGTTCAAGCTTCGAGGGTGCAAGATCATCGAGCACTGGGACGTTGTCGCCCCGCCTCCCAAAGATCAGCGCAATCCCAATCCTCGCTTCTGAAGCGACGATGTCCGTTCTGGGTGGAAAGCGGACATTCGATGTGGTTTTTGTTTGTGACTATGAACTCAGGACACCCGCTGCCTTCTATGCCGCAGCTTCAACTCGCGCTGGAGAAAAGCTGGCAGCCTGACACGGCGTACCTCGGCGTTCATCAGGTGAACAATCCAGCCTTGGGTCAGTGCTACCCGACAGCGCGTTTGGTTCAGCAGTTCTTTCCGCACTTCGAGATCGTCGCAGGGAGGGTTGATATCGACTCTTCGATCGAAGCTCATTTCTGGAACATCGATTTCGCCCAGGATCCGCCCAAACACATCGACCTGACATGGCAACAATTCCCCTCCCTCGCCCGGGTAGTCGAGTATGTCATCCTTGATCGGCACAGGCTGAATGACAGCGCGTCCACCATTGAGCGGTGCGAGCTGCTGCTCCAGAGGGTTCTCAGCCGACTGAGATGAGTGTCCGCTTTGGGTGGAAAGCGGACATAGGTGACACGGCACCACATTCGGAGTGGTTACTCTTCGAGCCACCGAGGCAACATGATAATCCGAAGGTGTAGGGTTACGTCATGGCTGATAGCCGACCGCGAACAAGAGACGGCTATCTGATCGACGGGGAGAACTACATCCTACCTCGCCAGGAGCGGGCTCGCCGCTGGTGCTTCGGTGGGATCATCCTGGGCGCTTCAACCTTTCTTCTGATCGTGTTCTACGTCGCCTCTCAGTATGGCAAGCCTAGAGGCATAGCTGGGTTGCCACGGGCACGGTTCAGTAGCTGGGAACTGGTGCCACCAGAGGTGCAGGTGCTTCTGATAGTAGCTATTGCGGCATGGGCCGTATGCTTTTGCTGCATGCTGACGCTGGTCCTGATTAGGCGATCGGTGTCTCAGCAATTTGTGGAGGAACTGGGCTAGGAGTGGCCGGTCGGCTTTAATGTCCGCAATGGGTCGAAAGCAGACAATCGCTCACACCTTCTCCAGCACCAGCACCCGCCATTCGCCTGTACCCGGCTCGACCAGCCGGCAGCCGCGCTCGACATAGGCGGCGGTCACCGCTTGGGCCTGCGTGTCGAGCAGCCCCGCGAGCAGGATCGTGGCCCCAGGTGCCGTCGCGGCGACGAAATCCTGCGCCAGCTCGATCAGCGGCCCGGCGAGGATGTTGGCGATCAGCAGGTCGAACGGCGCTCGTTCGGCTAGCGCCGGGTGGGCCATGCCGTCCGCCACCGCCAGCGCCAGTTCGCCCGGTCCCTCGCCCAGCGCCACGCCGTTCAGCACCGCATTGTCGCGGGTGACGTCGATGCTGATCGGGTCAATGTCGGTCGCGATCGCCAGTGCCTCCGGCCACAACGCCAGCGCCCCGAATGCCAGCAGCCCGGTGCCCGTCCCGATGTCGGCGATCCGCTCGAACCTCTTGCCTGCCCGCTCCAATCGGTCGAGCGCCGCGAGGCACCCGCGCGTGGTGTGATGATGCCCGGTCCCGAACGCCAGGCCCGCGTCGATCAGGAAGTTCACCGCCCCGTCGCGCGCCTGGTGCGCCGGCGTGCGGACGAAGAAGCGACCGGCCTCGATCGGCTCCAGCCCGGCCTGGCTGCGGGTCACCCAATCCTCGTCGGCGAGCTCCTCGACCACCGGCTCGCCGCTCGCCAGCCCGGCCAGCACCGCCAGCTCGGCCGCGGTCGGCTCCTCCTCGAAATAGGCGTGGATGCGCCAATCGTCGGGGCGATGCTCGTCGGGCTCGTCGGCGACGATCACCGGCGGGTTGGGATGGTCGCCGAACGGCTCCTCCATCGCCCCGACCGCCTCGCCCTCGGCGCGGTTGCAGGCCAGGGTCACCCGCCAGCTCATTTGCCCGCGGCCTCCTTGGCCAGCCGCTCGTCGAGCCCCCTGGCCTTGGCCGCCGCGTAGTTCCTGCACCCGGCCGGGTCGAACAGCGCCGCCTTGCCCGCGAACCGCGCGCTCATGTTGCTGGCCGACGGATGCGGCGTCAGCACGATGTCGCATTCCAGCGGCGCGACCTTGGCGAAGCTCGCGCGGAAGGTGGCGACCAGCTCGGGATGCGCCGAGAATCTGTAATCGTCGCGGCTGACCGGGCTCAGGCTGTCGGCATAAACCATCGTCCGGCACACGCCGCCGTCGCAGCTCACCCACTGCCACGTCAGCGCGCCGGCGGTATGCCCCGGCGTCTCGATCGCGTTGAGCAGGATGCCGCCCAGCCGCAGCGTGTCGCCGCTCTTCATCACCCGCGCCACCGGCACTGGCGCCATCTTGGGCAGGATCCCGAATTGCGGATCGCTCGCCGGGATCACGCCCGACCGAAGCACCGGCGCGGCGCCGGCGGAGGCGACCACCTCGCCGCCGGTCAGCCCCCGGATCCGCGCGAAGCCGCCGACATGGTCGTGATGCTCGTGGCTGTGGACGATCCACTTCACATCGTTCGGCTTGAACCCCAGCTTGCGGATGTTGGCCGCGACCAGCTCGGCCCCGGCCTCGGTCCCGCTATCGATCAGTACGTGCCCGTCCTTGCTGGTCAGGAGCAGCGCTGTGATCCCGCAGGTCCCGACATAGTAAGTATTGCCGTGCACCCGCACCGGCGGCGCCGGATCGTCCCACCCATCGCGGCCCTCGCAGGTGCGGGCGAAGGCGGGGCCGGCGGTCGCCAGCGGCGCGGGGTATTTGGGCGCCGCCTTGCCGCCGCCCAGCGGCACCACGATCTGCTGCGCCGCCAGCGCCAGGGCAACCAGGCTAGCGGACATAGCTCGCTCCATTGACGTCGATCACGCTGCCCGTGGTGCTCGCTGGGGCGTCGGTTGCCAGCCAGCGGATCGTCTCGCCGACCTCCGCCGCGCTCGCCACCCGGCCGAGCGGGATGTCGGCCAAGACCTTTTCCCCGCCGCGGCTGGCGAGATATTCCTCGGTCATCTCGGTCACCGTGAAGCCCGGCGCCACGCCCCAGGCATAGATGCCTTCGCCCGCATGGCCGCGCGCAATCGTCTTGGTCACCGCGATCAGCGCCGCCTTGGACGCCGCATAATGCCAATGTTGGGGCGAATCCCCGCGATAACCGGCGCGGCTCGCGACATTGACGATCCGCCCGCCGCCGTTCGTCCCGAAATGCCCGATCGCCAGCCGGCAAAGATCCGCCGCCGCCTGCAGGTTGATCTGCAGGGTGCGCGCCCATGATGCCTGCCATTCGGCCTCGGGCGCATCTTCCGCCACGCCTTCATAGACCCCGGCATTATTGACCAGCGCATCGATCCGCCCAGCCCGGCGCACCGCTTCGGCCCAGCAGGCGGCAGCGGCGGCGGGATCGGCGAAGTCGGCTGCGATCAGCCCGTCGCTTCCCTTGGTGGAGGTGCCGATCACAGTGTGACCGGCGGCGGTAAGCGCATCGGCCGCAGCCTTGCCGATGCCCCGGCTGGCGCCGGTGAGGAGGATGTTCATCCCCCTTCCCTGTCATTGCGAAGCTTGCCCCGCAATGACCAACAGCAGCGTCAGGCGGCGAACTTCGAAATGAACTCCGCCGTCGCGTTCTTGAATTCGCCGATCTGCTCGGAGAAGCGGCCGAAGCCCTGCTCGACCCCATCGATGTCGCGCGCGACATTCTCGGTGTCGGTACGGATGGCGGCGATGGTGCTGCTCATCGAATCGGCGGCCAGCGCGGTTTCGTCCACCGCGGCGGTGATCATGGTCACCGTCTGCGCCTGAAGCTCCATCGCCTGGCGGATGCGGTCGGCGGAGGATTCGACCTCCTCGACCGTGCCCTGGATCGAGCTGTTGGCTTCCACCGTCTGCTTGGTCGCGGCGGTGATCGCGCTGATCTTGGCGGTGATGTCGTCGGTCGCCCGGGCGGTCTGGCTGGCCAGGCTCTTCACTTCCTGCGCCACGACCGCGAAGCCGCGCCCGGCGTCACCCGCGCGCGCCGCCTCGATGGTGGCGTTCAGCGCCAGCAGGTTGGTCTGCCCGGCGATGTCCCGGATCAGGCCGAGGATCGATTCGATCGCTTCGACATGGGTCGACAGCGCCTGACTGATCTTCACCGCCTGCGCGGCCTGGTCGCCGGCGCGGCTGGCGACACCCGCCGCAATCTCGACTTCCGACCGGGCGTCCTCGATCGCGCGGATCAGGCCGGCCGCGGTGTGCGCGGCCTCGCGCATTGCAACGGCAGACTGCTCGGCGGCGGCCGCCACTTCGCTGGTCTTGCCCAGCATCCCGCGGGTCGCCGCGGCAGTCTGGCTCGACTGGCTGCGCAGCATCTCGCTGTCGCTGCTGGCTCGAGCGACCGAAGCCACCACCCGGCGGTTGAACTCTTCCGCCTTCTGCTGGCGCTCGCCGTCGTGGCGCTGGTCCTGGAAATGGATGGCGTGGGCCACGAACACGTCGATCTCGACCATGTTCACTTCGTGGATGGTGCGGGCGGCGGCCGCGCGCTCGGCCGAATCGTCGATCACGCCGCGCATCGCCTCGACCATCGCTTCGGCCTCGCCCGACAGGCCGGCCAGCAGCGTGGTGAGCGACACGTTGGCGCTCATCGAATCCTCGACATAGCTTTTGGCCGTGTCGACCCAGCGGGTCTCGGTCAGCCGCAGGAACTTGTTGCGCAGATAGGGCACGATCCGCTCGGCCAGTTGCTCCAGCTTGGTGTCGTCAAAGGTCTGCGAGGCCGGCGAATGTTCGCGATACCGCTCCCAGAACTTGCGGGCGATGGCGCGCTCATGCCCTTCGACCAGCGTCCACAGCGCGGCCGACCGCTGGGGCAGGTCTCCGCCCGGATCGAAGGCGCGAAGGCGGCGCTGGTGACTGGCTTGGATGGCGGGCATTGCGGCGGCTCTCCTGCGACGCGAAAACGTGATGCCGCCGGACTAGCCCCCTATTGGTTAAGAGGCGGTTAGGCCGGGCCCGTCGCGGGGCCTTTGGACTGCCTTGCCTCTCACCGCTCTGCCGCCTAGGGCAAAGCGCATTCCTTCCAGCCCTTTTTGCCGGAGCAAACGGACCGTCTCATGGCGCGTAATACTGCAAGGCCAATGTCGCCCCACCTGACCATCTGGCGCTGGGGCCCGCACATGCTGGTCTCCATCCTTCATCGCAGCACCGGCATCGCGCTCAGCGTCGGCGGGCTGTTCCTGCTGACCTGGTTCCTGCTGGCCCTGTCCGGCGGCGCGCAGGGGTGGGAGACCTTCGCCGGCTTCCTCGGGTGGAAGCTCGGCCCGGTGCCGCTGATCCTGGTCGGCCTGGTTGCGCTGAGCTGGGCCTTTTTCCAACACACGCTGTCGGGCATCCGCCACCTCGTGATGGACATCGGCGCCGGCTTTGAACTGCGGACCAACAAGACGATGGCCTACCTGACGATGATCGGCTCCGTGCTGCTCACCGCCCTGTTCTGGGCCGTCCTGCTGGGGAAGGGCGCATGACCGGTCCGAAGCAGATGGGCAGCCACGAGCGCAACGCCATCCCCGACGGCAAGACCCCGCTCGGCCGGGTCCGCGGCCTCGGCTCGGCCGGCCACGGCGGCGAACATTGGATCAAGGAGCGCGTGTCGAGCGCCGCCCTGCTCCTGCTCGGCACCTGGTTCCTGGTCTCGCTGCTGCTGCTCCCCGACCTCGACCAATCGACCCTCGCCGCCTGGCTGTCGGGCCCGTTCGGCTTCGTGCCGATGGCGCTGTTCACCTACCTCTGCTTCGAGCACAGCCTCGAGGGCGTGAAGGTGGTGATCGACGATTACCAGGGTGACGAAGGCGGCCGCATGACGTGGCACATCGTCAGCCTGTTCCTCCATGTCGGGGCCGGGGCACTCGCCCTGTACGCCCTCGCCCGCATCGCGTTCGGAGCCTGATCCCCCATGAGTGCCGCCTACCAGATCATCGATCATGTCTATGACGTCGTTGTCGTCGGCGCCGGCGGCGCGGGCCTGCGCGCCACCATGGGCGCGGCCGAAAAGGGCCTGAAGACCGCCTGCGTCACGAAGGTCTTTCCCACCCGCAGCCACACCGTTGCGGCACAGGGCGGGATCGCCGCCAGCCTCGGCAACATGGGCCCGGACCATTGGACCTGGCACATGTACGACACCGTCAAGGGCTCCGACTGGCTCGGCGACCAGGACGCGATCGAATATCTCTGCCGCGAAGCCCCGGCGGCGGTCTACGAGCTCGAGCACGCCGGCCTGCCGTTCAGCCGCACCGACGAAGGCAAGATCTACCAGCGCGCGTTCGGCGGTATGACCCAGAACATGGGCGAGGGCCCCGCCGCCCAGCGCACCTGCGCTGCCGCCGACCGCACCGGCCATGCGATGCTGCACACCTTGTACCAGCAGAGCCTGCGCTACGACGCCGACTTCTTCGTCGAATATTTCGCGCTCGACCTGATCATGGTCGACGGCGAATGCCGCGGGCTGCTCGCACTGTGCATGGAAGACGGCTCGATCCACCGCTTCCGCGCCCAGTCGGTGGTGCTGGCGACCGGCGGCTACGGCCGCTGCTATTTTTCCGCCACCTCGGCCCACACCTGCACCGGCGACGGCAATGCGATGGTGCTCCGCGCCGGCCTGCCTTTGCAGGACATGGAATTCGTCCAGTTCCACCCGACCGGCATCTACGGCGCCGGCGTCCTCATCACCGAGGGCGCGCGCGGCGAGGGCGGTTATCTCACCAACTCCGCCGGTGAGCGCTTCATGGAACGCTACGCCCCGAGCGCCAAGGACCTCGCCAGCCGCGACGTCGTGTCGCGCTCGATGGCGATGGAAATCCGCGAAGGCCGCGGCGTCGGCAAGGAGAAGGACCACATCTTCCTCCACCTCGACCACATCGATCCCAAGATCCTGGCCGAACGCCTCCCCGGCATCACCGAGACCGCCAAGATCTTCGCCGGCGTCGACATGACACGCGAGCCGATCCCGGTCACGCCGACCGTCCACTACAATATGGGCGGCATCCCGACCAACTATCACGGCGAAGTCGTCACCCTGAAGAATGGCGAGCCCGACAGCGTCGTCCCCGGCCTGTTCGCGGTCGGCGAAGCGGCCTGCGTCAGCGTCCACGGCGCCAACCGCCTCGGCTCCAACAGCCTGATCGACCTCGTCGTGTTCGGCCGCGCCGCCGGCCTGCGCCTCGGCGAAATCCTCAAGCCCAGCGCCGCGCAGCCGATGCTTCCGACCGACAGCGCCGACATCGCCCTCGCCCGCCTCGACAAGTTCCGCAACGCCGACGGTGACACGCCGACCGCCAAGCTACGCAACGACATGCAGCGCACCATGCAGGCCGATTGCGCGGTGTTCCGCACCGAACGCACGCTCGACGAAGGCGTCGGCAAGATCGACGCCATCTACCGCGGTCTCCAGGACATCAAGGTCACCGACCGCAGCCTGATCTGGAACACCGATCTGGTCGAGACGATGGAGCTCGACAACATGCTCAGCCAGGCCGTCGTCACCATGCACAGCGCCGCCAACCGCAAGGAAAGCCGTGGCGCGCACATGCACGAGGATTATCCTAACCGCGACGACGCCGGCTGGATGAGGCACACCATCGCCTGGTTCGAAGGCTGGGGCGGCACCGGCGGCAACGTCCGCATCGATTACCGCCCGGTCCACGACTACACGCTCACCGACGAAGTCGGCTACATCAAGCCCAAGGCGCGGGTCTACTGAGCAGCGGACGCACGTGCCGGCGGGCGAGGCGACCGATGTCGTTGACGCCCGCCAGCGCTAGCGTCCGCTCGAACTCCTCGCGCAGCAGGGTCAGCGCCCGGTCCACGCCCGCCTCCCCGCCCGCCGCCAGGCCGTAGAGGTAGGGCCGCCCGATCGAGCAGCCGGTGGCGCCCAGCGCCAGCGCCTTGACCACGTCCGACCCGCGCCGGATGCCGCCGTCGCAGATGACCTCGGGGCCATCGCCCAGCGCATCGCGCACCGCCGCAATCTGGTCGATCGGCGCCGGCGCCCCGTCCAATTGGCGGCCGCCATGGTTCGACACCATCACTCCGCTCGCCCCGGACGCGATCGCGCGCCTGGCATCCTCGGGCGTCATCAGCCCCTTGATCGCCAGCGGCCCGCCCCATTGGTCCGCCAGCCACTCGACGTCCTTCCACGTCAGGCTCCGGTCGAACTGCCCGCCAATATAGTCGAACAGGCTCATCGGCCCGCCCGCCAGCACGTCCACCTTGTGGCTGACATTGGCGAAATCGAACTTCGACCCACGCAGCGCCGGAAGCGACCAGCCCGGATGCGCGGCGAAGCTCAGGAAGGACTTGAATGTCAGCCGCGGCGGCAGCGACAGTCCGTTGAACCGGTCGCGCTCGCGATTGCCCGCCACCGGCGTGTCGACGGTCAGCGCCAGCCCGTGGAAGCCCGCCGCCTTGCACCGCGCGACGAACTCGGCAGTCAGCCCGCGATCCTTGAAGATGTAAATCTGGAAGACCTTTGGCCCGCCGAACGCCTCCGCCAGCGCCTCCAGCCGCGTGGTCCCGAGCGTCGACAGGCTGTAGAGCAGCCCATGCCGTGCGGCCGCCCGCGCCACCGGCAGTTCGGCCTGATCATGGAACATCCGGGTCAAACCGGTCGGCGCCAGCATCAGCGGCGCAGCGACTGCTTGCCCGAACAGGGTCGTCGCGGTTTCGATCCGCGACACGTCAGTCAGCACGTCGGGCACAATCTCGTAGCCGCCGAACGCCGCACTGTTCCGGGCCAGGCTCACCTCATCGTCGGCACCGCCGTCGATATAATCGAAGATCGGCCGCGGCAGCGCCCGCTGCGCCAGCCGCCGCATATCGGCGATATTGTTGGCTCGCGTCAGCCGCCCATTGGTCCCCAGCCCCATGCCCCCCGGACTAGCCGATGCGGTCCGACTTAGGAACCGGACGGGCGCTCCTCGCCGTCGCTCTCGGCCACCGCGCCGGCGCCGACCCCGAGGCCGATCCTGCCCGCGGCCATGCCTCCGCCCATGCCCATGCCGCCGCCACCGCCGCCACGGCCACCACCACCGCCGCCGCGCTCGCCGTCACCGCCGCCCCGGCCCTTGCCGCCACCTCCGCCGCTCGCCGGGCGCGTCGGACCTTGGAACGGAATCGACTTCGCGACGTCGCTCGGGATGGGATCGAGCTGCAGCGCCTCGCGGACATAGTCGCGCAGCGCCACCACCAGTTCGTGGGTATGTACCTTGCGCCCCGCCACCAGCTCGCTCGCGGCGCGCTCGGCCAGCCGGACATGCTCGTCGGTGCCCAGCAGCAGGATGTCGGCCAGCGCTGCCTCGACCGCGTCGCGGATCCGGCGGGATCGATCCGAACCCAGCGCTTCCGGAGACAGGTCCACCGCGCGGTCGGGCACGCCATCGCCGTCGGCATCAATTGGCGGTCCACGAAGATCGCGCAGGTGCGCCGGATCGACCGCCAGGTCCCCGGTAAAGGAGCCACCCAGCGTTCGATAAGCCGCGATCAACGTCCGCAGTCGCTCATTGATTTGGCGGTTCATCCGCTCGCGGCGCTGCTGGATGGTCATCATCACCAGCAGGCGGATGCCGACCCCGATCAGCGTCACCAGCGCAAGGCCGCCGATCGAAACCAGGATGCCGTGCCATGAACTCAAATCCATGAACCGCACCCGGCTCTCCTGCGGTCAAAACCGAACGCTACTCCCGGCGCAGTGCCATGGCTGCGCCGGGAGTCATGATGTCTTTCTAGTAGCGGCGGACGCCGGGACGGCGGCCCCCGGCAAGGCGCTTCATGAGGTAGCTAAGACCAAAGGTCATCAACAGGCGTCGCAGCATGATTGTTCTCCTTTGGAAGGAGGAGCGGCCACGACGCCCTTTGGTTCCGGCTACCGCCCTTCGATCAGCTGCGCTCGCGCACCGCGCTGAAGGTGATCGCCGGCCATTCCTGCTCGAACCGCCCATGCTCCCACGCATTGCGCATCAGCAGCACCGGCACCCCGTCTTGGTCCTCGGCCATGTTCGACCGCAGCGCTTCGGTCAGCTTCTTGAGCTCGGCCGGATCGTCCGCCCGAACCCACCGTGCGACCTCGTAAGGCGAGGGCTCGAATTCCAGCCGCGCACCATATTCCTGCTCCAGCCTGGTCTGCAGCACGTCCAATTGCAGTTCGCCAATCACGCCGACGATCCAGGCCGATCCCATCGCCGGCTTGAACAAGCGGATCACGCCCTCTTCGGCCAAATCGGCCAGCCCGCGCCGCATCTGCTTGACCTTCAATGGATCGCCCAGCCGCACCCGGCGCAGGATTTCGGGCGCGAAGTCGGGCAGGCCGGTGAACACCACGTCGCCCTTCTCGGTCAGCGTGTCACCGACCCGCAGGGTGCCGTGGTTGGGAATGCCGACGATGTCGCCCGCCACCGCGCCATGCGCCAGTTCGCGGTCGCGCGCGAAGAAGGTGATCGGATTGTGCAGCGCCAGCGCCTTGCCGCCGCGGCTGTTCAGCACCTTCATGCCGCGGGTCAGCTTGCCCGAGCAGATGCGCACGAACGCCACCCGGTCGCGGTGATTGGGGTCCATGTTGGCCTGAACCTTGAATACGAAGCCGGTCAGCCGCGGCTCGTCCGGGCCGACCGGAGCGGGGCGGGCCGGTTGCGGCTGCGGCGGCGGCCCGTCGTCCGCGAGGACGTCGAGCAATTGCTCGATCCCGAACCCGCGCAAGGCGCTGCCGAAGATCACCGGGGTCAGATCGCCGGCCCGGAACGCGGCAAGGTCGAACTCGGGATAGGAGGCCATCGCCAGCCCGCCATCCTCGGCCAGGCTCGCCGCCGCGTCGGCCGGAATGACGTCGGCCAGCGCTGGATCGTCGGTCCCCGCCGCTTCGACCCAGCGTCCCGGCACCACGCCGTCGCTGCGGTCGGCGACCAGCAGTTGCGACCGGCGCAGGTCGTACAGCCCATGAAACAGCCCGCCGATCCCGGTCGGCCAGTTCTGTGGGGACACGTCCAGCTGCAGCACCTCGGCGATCTCGTCGAGCAGCACGAACGGGCTCAGCCCCTCGCGGTCGACCTTGTTGACGAAGGTGATGATCGGCACGTTGCGGATGCGGCAGACCTCGAACAATTTGTGGGTCTGCGGCTCGATCCCCTTGGCGGCGTCGATCACCATGATCGCGCAATCCACCGCCGTCAGCGTGCGGTAGGTGTCTTCGCTGAAGTCCTGGTGCCCCGGGGTGTCGAGCAGGTTGAACAGGATGTCGCCGCGCTGGAAGGTCATGACCGAGCTGGTGACCGAGATGCCGCGCTGCTGCTCGATCTTCATCCAGTCCGACCGCGCCCGCCGCCGGTCGCCGCGCGCCTTGACCTCGCCCGCTTCGTGCACCGCGCCGGCGGCATGAAGCAGGCTTTCGGTCAGCGTGGTCTTGCCGGCGTCCGGGTGCGAGATGATGGCAAAGGTCCGCCGCTCCAGCGCGCTGAAGGCAGTATCGCCGCCGCGAACGGCGTCGCCGAGGGAGTTGGTCTCAAGATTCAAGAAAGCGCTCCTGCCCGGTCCGCCAGGGCCGGGTGATTCTGTTTGCGGCCATTTAGTGCAAGTGTCCCGCGAAACGAAGGGCCGTGCCACAGCGACCCCTTGGGAAACCCCGCCACCTCGGCTAAGCGCGGCCGCTTATGACTGATCCAGTACCCCCCAAGCGCATCTTTCCCGACGCCAAGGTCGACGCCGAAGCTGCCAAGCACATCCCGTCCAGCCCGCAGACCGAGCATGCGGCCTACGACCTCGCCTTCCAGGACAAGGACTTCCTGCTCCGCCCGGACCTCAGGCCCGTGCGCTTCCAGCTCGAGCTGCTGAAGCCCGAGCTGTTCCTCGACGAGCAGAAGATCGGTTCGACCTTCGTCTTCTACGGCTCGGCCCGCGTGCCCGAACCGGTCAAGGCCCAGGCCCTGCTCGCCGCCGCCCGCACCGACAAGGAACGGGTGATCGCCGAGCGGCTGGTCGCCAAGTCGCGTTACTATGATGTGGCGCGCGAACTCGCCCAGCTGGTCAGCAAGACCGACCGCGACGAGGACGGGCAGCGTCACTTCGTGGTTTGCTCGGGCGGTGGTCCCTCCTTCATGGAAGCCGCCAATCGCGGGGCGCAGGATGTTGGCGCGGAGAGCATCGGCCTCAACATCGTGCTTCCGCACGAGCAGCTGCCCAACCCCTATGTCACCCCGTCGCTGAGCTTCCAATTCCACTATTTCGCCCTCAGGAAGATGCACTTCCTGCTCCGCGCCCGCGCGGTGGCGGTGTTCCCGGGTGGGTTCGGCACCTTCGATGAGATGTTCGAACTGCTGACCCTGATCCAGACCGGCAAGGTCCGGCCGCTCCCCATCCTCCTCTACGGACGCGAGTTCTGGGAGCGGGTGGTGAACTTCCCGGCGCTGGTCGAGGAGGGCGTCATTTCCGAACGCGACCTCGACCTCCTCACCTGGTGCGAAACCGCCGAGGAAGGCTGGGGCCACGTCTGCGACTACTATGCCAAGGAAGAGGCCAAGGCCGCAGCCGAATAGGCCCCAACGAAAAGGGGCTCCGGTTTGTCGCCGGAGCCCCTTGTTCGGAGTGTCTGCTGCTTACTGCTTGGGAGCAGGGCTGGTGGTGGTCCCACCCGCCGTCACCTTGGAAGCACCCTCGCCGCGGACGTTGGCCATGCCGCCCTTCTGAGCTTCCTGCTCGGTCAGCACCGGCTCGTTCTCGGCCTTCTGAGCGCCGGCATCGTCGGCTTCGGACGCCGCCTTGTCGCCCGCGGCACCCGCGGTCGAGGCGACCGGAGCGGCCGGCAGCGGCAGCGGCGCAGGGCTCTTGGAATTGAGGAAGGCCATCACATTGGCGCGGTCCTGCGGGTTGCTGAGGCCGGCAAAGGTCATCTTGGTGCCCGGCGCATATTTCTTCGGGTTGGTGAGCCACTCGTTCATGCTCTTCCAGTCCCACACCCCCGGCACGCCCTTCAGCGCGTCCGAATAAGCGAAGCCCGGAACGTGGCCGTGCGGCTTGCCATAAGTGCCCCACAGGTTGGGACCGAGGCCGTTCGCCGCGCCCTGGTCGACCGTGTGGCAGGCCTGGCACTTCTTGAAGACTTCCGCGCCCTTGGCGACGTCGGCGCCGGCGAGGTAGAATTCGATCGGCTCCTCGGCCTCAGCGCCGGCGGCGCCTTCCTCGACCACGCCCTCGATCGGATAGCCCATGGTTTCCGGCCGCTCGCCATGGAACACGATGCCCGAAGCCAGGGTGCCGCCCAGCGCGACGATCCCGGCGAACAGCACCCAGCCGGCGATGGTGTTGTTATTGTCCTGCATGAGAGGTCTTTTTGCGTCCGATCGGAGGGAATTCTGGCGCCCCTTTAAGGGGGCGGCGGCGCTTCTTCAAGCGGCCAGCCAGTAGGCAAGAAGGCTGTGCGCGATCGCATAGGGCGGCGGAGCAAGGAAGCTGGCGTCCGGCGCCCCCGCCATTGCCGCCTCGACCTCGGCGCGGGTGAACCAGCGGGCGTCCTCCAGCTCGGTCTCGTCGATCGTCAGCGCGTCCTGCTCGCTCAAGGCATGGCAGGCGATCATCAACGAGGAGGGGAACGGCCACGGCTGGCTCGCCACGTAGCGCACGCCGTGCACCCGCACTCCGGCTTCCTCGTGCAATTCGCGCGCCACCGCCGCTTCCAGGCTCTCGCCCACCTCAACGAACCCGGCCAGCGCCGAATAGCGCCGTGGGGGAAACCGCGGCTGCCGACCGAGCAGGACGCGGCCGTCGTACTCGGCCAGCATGATCACCACCGGATCGACCCGCGGATAATGCTCGGCGCCGCACGCCCCGCATTGGCGCGACCAGCCGCCACGGACGATCGCGCTCGAGGCCCCGCAATTGGCGCAAAAGCGATGCCGGCGATGCCACGAAGCAAGGCTGACCGCGGCGGCCAATAGGGGCGCCTCGCTCGCCGACAGATGCGCCAGCGCCCCGAACTGCGCCCGCACGTCGCCGCCCCCGGCCGCCACCGGCGAGAAGCACGGCCGATCCCCGTCGAGGCCGAGGAACAGCGCGGGATCGGTCACCTGCTCCCAGCACAGCCGCCCTTCGCCATCGAGCCGGGGCAGGCCATCCGCCCACTCCAATTGGCGCGCCTGCGGAGAGCGGGCGAGTGCCTCCAGCCGATCCGGCTGCCCCCGCAGCGCATCGGCCCGGTCGATCCCCGGACCGGCGAAGAAGATTTCAGGCGGCAAGTCGCGGTTCCCGTTCTGCATGAAGCGCGGCCTCGATCGCGCGGCGATAAAGCGTCGGCAGACCCGCCGAGCCGAGGTCAGACACGGACTGCCACCAGCCCTCCCCCGCCGGCGGCTCGGCGCAGGGCACTACCATCAGGTCGAGCGTGAAGTGGGTGAAGCCGTGCCGGTGAATGGCGAGCGGGTTCACCGCCGGCCGCTGCTCACTCCATACGGGCCCGGGCAGCGCCGCCATCCCGCCGAGTAGGCCCTTGACCGGTCGCCGTACCAGCCACACCTCATTGCCGGGCCGGACCCACCAGGCGATCCCGTAACGGTGCGGGCGATCCTTTTTGACCTTGGCTGCTGGAAAGGCCTCAGGACAGCCGAGCGCTCGCGCCCGGCAATGCGCCGCGATCGGGCAGACCTGGCAGTTCGGCGCCTTGGGCCGGCAGATGTTCGACCCCAGGTCCATCAGCGCCTCGGCGAACTCGCCATGGTGACCGGCCGGGAACCAGCCCTTGGCCGCCTCGCCCGCCGCCTTGCGGTCAGCGATCGCGAACACCCGCGCCGCGACCCTCTCAACGTTCGTATCGATCGCCGCCGCATCCTCCCCGAACGCGATCGCGGCAACGGCGGCGGCGGTGTAGGCGCCGAGCCCGGGAAGCTTCCTCAGCTCCACCTCGGTTGTCGGGAACGCACCGCGCTCGGCGACCGCGCGGGCGCAGGCGATGAGGTTGCGGGCACGGGCGTAATAGCCGAGCCCTGCCCATTCCCCCAGGATGTCCTCGTCGGGCGCGGCGGCCAGCGCTTCCACCGTCGGCCAGCGCTCGACGAAGCGCAGGAAGCGCGGGGTCACCGTCGCGACCGTGGTCTGCTGAAGCATCACCTCGCTCAGCCACGTCCGGTAGGGATCGCGCGGGGTCATTCGCCACGGCAGGTCGCGAGCATGGCGGCGATGATGCTCGAGCAGGAGGTTCGCCGCGGTAGCGTCCATCCGCGGCCTATGGCATGAGCCGCTGCAATGTCGAAGAAAAAGCCCGACCCGCAAGAAGCACCTCGTTCCGGTCGCATGCGCGCCGCGGGCGACCTTGCGCTCGGCGTAGGCGGCATGGCGTTCAAGAAATTCGGCTTCGTCCAGGGCGCGGTCGTCTCGCGCTGGACCGAGATCGTCGGCGAACGCTACGCCAAGGTCTCGACCCCCGAATCGATCCGCTTCCCCGCCGGCAAGAAGAACGGCGGCACCCTGACCCTCGCGGTCGATGGCGCCCATGCCCCGCTGATCCAGCACCTCGCGCCGATGATCATCGAGCGGGTCAATCTGTTCTTCGGCTACGAGGCGGTGTCGAAGGTCGTGTTCCGCCACGGCAGCCGCGCCAAGCCGGCGCCCAGGCCCGATCGGCCCAGCCCTGCGCCGGTGCCGCGCGAACTTGGCCAGGGCCTGCGCGAGATCCCCGATCTCGAGTTGCGCACCATGCTCGAAAGCCTTGCCGGCAAGATTGCCGCGGCGGATGGACCGCCGACCATCGTTCCGGCACCCTTTTCCCTCAAACCACGCCCCCTTCGGAGTGATCAGGACACATGAAGAAGCTCAGCCTCGCCGTGGCCGCCAGCCTGCTGGCCCTCGGCGCCACCGCCTGCAAGCAGCAGCCCGCGGCCCAGAACGACAATCCGGCGGCAGCCCCGGTCCAGGCGCCCAATGGCGACTGGTCCAAGCTAGTGTCCGCCACCACCGAGGGCGGGATGCTGATGGGCAATCCGCAGGCCAAGGTGAAGGTCGTCGAATTCGGCTCGATGACCTGCCACGTCTGCGCCGACTTCGCGACCAAGGACGAGGCCAAACTGGTCGACAATTACGTCAAGACCGGCAACGTCAGCTTCGAATTCCGCAATTTCGTGCGTGATCCGCTCGACATCGCCATTTCGCTGGTCACCCGCTGCGCCGGCGCGACGCCGCAGTTCTTCACGCTGACCAATGGCATCTATGCCGAGCAGAAGAGCTTTTTCGACCGGATCCAGGCGGTCCCGCAGGATCAGCTCGCCCAGCTGCAGAGCCTTCCGCCCGCGCAGCAATTCGCCCGCATGGCGCAGCTCGCTGGCGTGCAGGAATGGGCGGCACAGCGCGGCCTTCCTTCGGGCAAGACCAGCCAGTGTCTCGCCGACCAGGGCGAAATCGACCGCATCGTGCAGATGAACAGCGATGCCTCGTCGACCTACGACATTCCCGGCACGCCGACCTTCCTGGTCGACGGCGAGGAAGTGAAGCCCACTCCCGGCCAGGGCAATTGGGATGCGCTGGAGGCTGCGATCAAGGCCGCGCAATGATCCTCGACTGAGGGTCTGCGCGTCCACATCCGGGGGGAGTGACGACGTAGGACTATGCGGTTCCGCCGCCTTTCGCTGACGGGCTTCAAGAGCTTCGTCGAGCCGGCCGAGCTGAGGATCGAGCCGGGGCTGACGGGCGTCGTCGGCCCCAATGGCTGCGGCAAGTCGAACCTGCTCGAGGCGCTGCGCTGGGTGATGGGCGAGGGCAGCCCCAAGAGCTTGCGCGGCGGCGGGATGGAAGATGTGATCTTCGCCGGCACCGCCAGCCGCCCAGCCCGCGACTTCGCCGAAGTGTCGCTGCTGATCGACCGCGGCCCGGAAGGCGACAGCGAGGTGACCCGCCGGATCGAGCGGGGTGCCGGCTCGGCCTATCGGATCGACGGCCGCGACGTCCGCCAGAAGGACGTCGCCCTGCTGTTCGCCGATGCCGCCACCGGCGCGCACAGCCCTGCCCTCGTCAGCCAGGGGCGGATCGGCGCGATGATCGCCGCCCGCCCGGCCGAACGGCGGCAGATGCTGGAGGAAGCGGCCGGCATCGCCGGGCTCCACGTCCGCCGCAAGGATGCCGAGACCCGGCTGCGCGCGACCGAGGCCAACCTTCAGCGGCTCGATGAACTGCTCGGCGACCAGGAGCAGCGGGTCGCGGCCCTTAAGCGGCAGGCGCGCGCCGCCGAACGCTACCGTGCCCTGACCGAGCGCATCCGCCTGGCCGAGGGCCGCCTTCTCTACAGCCGCTGGAAGGAGGCCGACGCCGCTGCGCTGGTCGCCGGACGCGAGGCTGATGCCGCAATGGCCGACGTGACCTCGCTGACCCGCGCGCTCGAGCAGGCGCAAGCGGCGCAGGCGTCCGCCGCCGAACTGGTCGCCGACCGGCGCCAGGCGGCCGGCAGGGCCCGGGAGGAAGGTCAGGACCTGGCTCACAAGCTGGCGACCGCGCGCGCCGCACTCGACACCGCCCGGCGGCGACTGGTCGAGCTAGGCCGGCTGGCAGGGCAGCTCGAGGAGGAGCGCAAGCGGGAAACCGCCCTCGCGAGCGATGCCGACACCGCCATCGCAACCCTTGCCGCCGAGATGGAGACGCTGGCCGCGCGGCTGGCCGAGGGCGACAGTCGTCAGTCACAATTGGTGCTGGCGCTGGGTAAGGCGGAGGAGGACAACCGCGCGGCGGAAGCGGCCCTCGCCGGGTTGCTGACGAAGGAAGCGGCGCTGCGGGCCGAACGGCAGGTAGCGCTGGCCTCGCTTAATGCCGCGCGCAGTCACGACAGACGTCTGAGCGACGAACGCGCAGGACTCGACCGCTCGCTTGCGGCGCTCGGCGACCGACAGGCGCTTACGGACTCGCTCACCGCCGTCCGCGATGCCGTGGCCCAAGCCGAAGCATCAAGTATTGCAGCTGAAGCTGCGATCGCAACGGCCGAACAGGATCGCGCTGCCGCTGCTTCGTTCCGCGAGGCGGCCGATCTCCAACTATCGCAGGCGCGTACCGCCCACGCCGCGGCGGCTAGCGAGATCACTGCGCTCGACCGTGCGCTGGCCGCAGCCCCCGGGCGGGGTGTGCTGGCCTCGATCGCCGTCGCCCCGGGCTATGAGAAAGCGCTGGCTGCGGCGCTCGGCGACGATCTCGGCGCGCCGCTTGGGCAAGAAGGTGAGCGCGGCTGGGTCGGCGCTGCTCCCGGTGACGAGGATCCTGCGCTGCCTGCCGGTCTGGCGGCGCTCGCCGACCACGTGAAGGCGCCGGACGAGCTTGCGCGCCGGTTGCGGCAAATCGGCGTAGCGGAACGGGATGATGGCCAGACCCTCCAAGTGGGCCAGCGCCTGGTGACGATCGCCGGACGGCTCCGCCGGTGGGATGGCTTCGTCAGCAGCGGCTCGGGCGCGGCCGCCGCCGAGCGGCTGGAACGGGTCAATCGACTGGCAACCCTGCGCCAGGGCCTCCCGGCCCTTGAGCAGACGCTCGAACAGGCCCGCAAGGCGCAGGCGCAGGCCA
Organism: Sphingomonas glaciei; assembly: GCF_023380025.1. NCBI lineage: Bacteria > Pseudomonadati > Pseudomonadota > Alphaproteobacteria > Sphingomonadales > Sphingomonadaceae > Sphingomonas > Sphingomonas glaciei. The sequence goes on along the minus strand of NZ_CP097253.1, from coordinate 2,464,569 downwards.
CGGCCCGGCTGACTGCCGCCGGGCAACAGATCGATGCTGCGCGGACCGCCTTTGCCGCGGCAGAGGCCAAGCTGCGTCAGGCCCGGCGCAACGAGGATGCGGCATCGGCAGCGCTTGAACGGCACGCCCATCAGCAGCAGGCGCTCCACCAGCGCGTCGAGGAATTGGCCCCCGTCGTGGCGGCGGCACGCAAGGCCGTGGCCGAAGCCGAGGTGACCTTTGCCGCGCTCCCGGCCGAGGACCTGCTCGCCAGCGAGGTGGTCCAGGCCCGCGCCGCCGCCGCTGAGCAGGGGCGCCTGCTGGCCGAACGCCGTGCCGACCTCGCCACCGCCGCGCGGGCGGCGGCGACCGATCGCCAGCGCCAGCTTGCCGCCGCCGGGGAGCAGGCCGCCTGGCGCGAGCGCGCTGCCGCTGCGGCGCGGCGGATCGACGATATCGCCGGGCGCGCCAGCCGCATCGCCTCCGAACGCAGCGCCCTCGAAGGGGAGCCGGACCGCCTGTCCATCGACGTATCCCGGATCGAGCAGGCGGTGGCCGGAACCGGCGCGCTGCTCCACGCAGCGCTTAATGCCGAGCGCGAGGCCGAGACGATGCTGGCCGATGCGGGCGCCGCGCTCGCCCAGGCCAATGAAGCCATGGCTTCGGCCCGTGAGCGGCGCGCGGCCGCGGCGGCGCGAGCCGAGGCGCAGGTCGCGCGGCGGATCGAATATGGCCGGGTGTGCGGCGAGAAGTTCGAATGCCCGCCGCCCCTACTGCCGACGCGGTTAGGGTTCGACGCCGATGACCTCGCACCCGCGGCCGAGGAAAGCGCCGCGCTTGAACGCGCCGCCGCCGACCGCGAACGGATCGGCCCCGTCAACCTAGTGGCCGAGCAGGAACTGGCCGAGCTTGAGCAGACCCGGATGCAAGGCGCGGCCGAGCGCGACGAATTGCAGGAAGCGATCAACCGCCTGCGCGGCTCGATCGGCAGCCTCAACCGAGAAGGCCGCCTGCGGCTGCTGTCCGCCTTCGAAGCCGTCGACCGCCATTTCCGCAGCCTCTTCACCACCCTGTTCAACGGCGGTCAGGCGCATCTGGCGCTGATCGACAGCGACGATCCGCTGGAAGCGGGGCTCGAGATCATGGCCCAGCCGCCGGGCAAGAAGCTGTCCTCTCTATCGCTACTGTCGGGCGGCGAGCAGGCGCTCACCGCCGTGGCGCTGATCTTCGCCCTGTTCCTGACCCGCCCCTCGCCGATCTGCGTGCTTGACGAGGTCGACGCCCCGCTCGACGACGCCAATGTCGAGCGCTTCTGCGACCTGCTCGTCCGGATGACGGCGGAGACCGACACCCGCTACCTCATCGTCACCCACAATGCGGTGACGATGAGCCGGATGCATCGATTGTTCGGGGTGACCATGGTCGAGCAGGGGGTCAGCCGGATCGTCTCGGTCGACCTTGGCGGTGCGGAGCAGTTGCTGGCAGCCGAATGATCGGCTGGGCCGATGCTTGTTGTCAGTTCGATGAACAATCCTGATGACGCGCATCCGCTTGTTGCGAATAACTCGCATTAGCTTTAGCAAGTCTCTACCGAAACGATCCGACCTCCCAAAGGAAATCCGACGTGCGTTGCCTCCAACGCGCCCTTGCTGGCGCCACCCTCGTCCTCGTCCCCGGCACCGCCGCCCTTGCCGCCGACGCCGACGCGACCGCTGCCGAACAGGACGCCGCGCAAGTCATCGTGGTGACCGGCAGCCGCGAGGAATATGGGGTGAAGTCGACGATCACGGGTACCAAGACCGTGACCGCGCTGCGCAATATCCCGCAAGCGATCTCGATCGTGTCCGAAGCGCAGATCGAGGACCAGTCACTGCGCTCGGTCGCCGACCTGCTGATGTTCGTGCCCGGCGCCACCCCCGGCACCGGCGAGGCCAATCGCGACCAGCTGACCCTGCGCGGCAACAACACCACCGCCGACTTCTTCGTCGACGGCCTGCGCGATGACGCGCAATATTTTCGCGACTTCTACAATCTCGACCGGGTCGAGGTGCTGAAGGGCCCCAATGCGATGATCTTCGGCCGCGGCGGCGGCGGCGGGGTGATAAACCGCGTCACCAAGCGCGCGGGCCTGCTCGACGACCGGCAATTCATCATCAGCCACGACAGCGAGGGCGGGACCCGCCTGACCACCGACGACAATGTGCGGCTGGCGGGCGCGCTGGGACTGCGGGTCAACGGCGTGTGGGAGCATGGCGACAGCTTCCGCGACTTCACGAAGATCAAGCGCTACGGTATCAACCCGACGCTCGGCTGGCAGCCCGGCAGCGACACCCGCGTCGACCTCTCCTACGAATATTTCCACGACCGCCGCACCACCGACCGCGGCATCCCGTCGCTTGGCCGTCGCCCACTCGAAGGCTTCGACGCGGGGTTCTTCGGCGATCCCGCCAACAGCGTCAGCGATGCCGATGTGCAGATCGCGACGCTGGGCGTCGAGCAGAAGTTCGGCGACAATCTGCTGCTCCGCCATCGTTCGCAATTCGCCGACTACGACAAATTCTATGCCAACCTCTTCCCGAACAGCGCCGTCAGCGCGACCGGCACGGTGGCGATCGGCGCCTACAACAGTCGCAACGATCGCCGGAATCTGATCAGCCAGACCGACCTGGTGTGGGACGGCAGCCTGGCCGGGATCGATCAGACCTGGCTGTTCGGCTTCGAGGTCGGGCGCCAGACCAGCCGCAACCAGCGCCTGTCCGGCCGTTTCCTCGATGCCAATGGCTCCTCCGTCACCCTCGCCAACCCGACCGTCGAACGCCGGATCGAATTCTTCCGCGCCGCCAGTGATGCCGACAATCGCACCCGCGCCACCGTCGCCGCCGCCTATGCCCAGACCCAGCTCAAGCCCGCCGAGTGGATCGAGCTGGTCGCCGGGCTCCGGTTCGACCGCTTCCGCCTGTCGGTCGATGACGAACGCACCAATGTGCCGACCTTCGCCCGCACCGACCAGCTGGTCTCGCCGCGACTTGGTCTGGTGGTGAAGCCCAACAAGAACCTCAGCTTTTACACCAGCTATTCGCGCTCCTACCTGCCCCAGTCGGGCGACCAGTTCGGCGGACTGACCCAGACCAGCGCGGCGCTGAAGCCCGAACAGTTCGACAATGTCGAAGCCGGCGCCAAGTGGGAGCTGCTCGACGGCCTGCTCGCCACCGCCGCGGTCTACCAGCTCGACCGCAGGAACACGCAGGCGCCCAATCCGATCGTTGGCCTGCCCAACCTTCTCACCGGCGCGACCCGCACCCGCGGGCTGGAGCTCGGGGTCGAGCGGAGCGTCGCCGCGCGGCTGCAGGTTTCGGCCGGCTATGCGCTTCAGGACAGCGAAATCCGCCGCACGACCAGCGCCGCCCCGGCGGGGCGGAAGGTGCCGCTGGTACCGCGGCACAGCTTCTCGCTGTGGACCAAGTATCAGGCAAACAAAGCGTTCGGCGCGGGGCTCGGCCTGCTCGCCCGGTCGAAGAGCTTCGCCTCCCTGTCCAACACCGCCACGGTGCTGCCCGGCTACGCCCGGCTCGACGGCGCGCTTTACTACAAGCTGATGCCGGGCATCGAGGCCCAGTTGAACGTCGAGAACCTCACCGACCGCGACTATTTCCCGACCGCGCACAACGACAACAACATCGCGCCCGGCGCCCCGCGCAACGCCCGGCTGAGCCTCAAGGCAGAGTTCTAGGCGAGCTCCGCGGCGCGGTCCCTGATCCGCATCAGATCCTCGACGAACCGCGCCCGCTCCTCCCGGCGACGCTGTTCCTCGGGGATTCGGAGGAGGAAGCTGGGGTGGACCGTCACCCAGCATTCGCTGCCGTCGGCCAGCGTCAGCGGCGCGTCGCGGACCTTTGAGATGGTCACCGTCTTGCCGGTCAGCGAGCGCGCGGCGGTCGCACCCAGTGCCACCGTCAGCGGCGGCCGGATCAGCGCGCGCTCCTGCTCCTGCCACCAGCGGCAGGCGTCGATCTCGGCGGTGTCGGGCTTGGAGTGGATCCGCTTTTTGCCACGCAGCACGAACTTGAAATGCTTGACCGCATTGGTGACGTAGGTGGTCGAGCGGTCGATCCCGGCCTTTTCCAGCGCGGCGTCGAACAATTGCCCGGCGGGGCCCACGAACGGACGTCCGGCCAGATCCTCCTGGTCGCCCGGCTGCTCGCCGACGAAGAAGATGCGCGGGTTGAGCGGCCCTTCGCCGAACACCGTTTGGGTCGCGCAGCGGTGGAGGTCGCAGCGGGTGCAGCCCATCGCCTCTTCCCGCAGTGCCGCCCATGCCGCCTCGACGTTCCCGCCGGGAACGGGCACGTCGGCCTTGGGCAGATTGGCGTGCGCACGTTCGATCATTTCCAGCTCCCGTGCCCGGGCCCCCGCGATCAGCGGCGCGACCAGCGAGGTTTCCGGCATGTTGTGCCAATATTTCCGCGGCATCTCCTTCAGCATCGCCTTCACCTTGAGACGCGCGGGATTGAAGATGCTGGAATAGTAAGTCCGCCAGGTCTCCTCGAGCGGATCGCCATCGGGCGCGTCGGCGCGGCTTGCCCCCGGCCCTTCGCTCAGCGTTTCGCCGTCCGGATCCCAGTGGATCGACAGTTCGGGGCTGAGGATCGACCAGCGCATGGTGGCGAAGCGGCGGACGAAGAACCCGGCCTCGCGCCGAACGATATGATGGTCGGGCTCGAAGAAGGCGACGAAGCGGGTGCCCTCCCCCTCCTCCACTTCACGGAAGCGGACGAAGGCATGCATCTTGTGCGCGTCGCGGCGCACTTCCTTGGCGAGCTTCTCCAGCCGGTCGACCAGCGGATCGGCGCGATCGTCCAGCACTCGGCGATTGGCCTTCAATTTCCACAGCAACGCATAGAGCAAGGCGAAACGCTGCGGCTCGGAATGGCAGATCGCGGCCTTCGCCATGTCGAGAAACGGCTTGGGCACCGAGAACATCGGCTCGCCCGACGGCGGCGGCACCGCGCCTTCGCTGCCGAACAGCTCGCCGTCCTCCCCGCGGACCTGCCACACCACGCTCATCGGGGGCACGCCGGCCATCACCAGTTCGCGCGCCGCATCGCGCCAGCCATCGAAATCGTCGGGCTGATCGAGGGTGATCTTGAGCGGGTCGATCTGCGGACCGTCGGGCAGCAGCACGCCGGCCCGGCCACTGGGCCCTAGCCGGCAGTCGAACAGATCGGCACTGTTGCCGAAGCGGCCGTTGGCGTCACTCATGATTGCTGAACGCGCAGAGGGGCAAGTGAGCCATTCCGCCCACCCCTCAGGCGGCGAACAGCTCGAGCTGGTGCTTCTCGGGCTTGATCCAGCGCTTGAGGTCGGCCTTGTCGGTCAGCAACGTCGGACGCCAGTCGCTGGTGACGATGAACGGGCGCATCTTGGCAATACTGACCGTCAGCCGCGCGACGTCGTCGAGGGTGAAGGTGCGGAACCGGCGCGAGCGAAGGATCCGCTCGACCGCCTTGGTCCCGAGCCCCGGCACACGCAGCAACTGCTCCCGGCTGGCCTTGTTGACGTCGACCGGAAAATATTCGCGATACTTGAGCGCCCAGGCGAGCTTGGGATCGATATCGAGCGGCAACATGCCCGTGACGTCGGCGGCGCTGACCACCTCGTCGGCCTTGAAGCCGTAGAAGCGCATCAGCCAGTCCGATTGGTAGAGCCGGTGCTCGCGCATCAGCGGCGGGCGCTGCAGCGGCAGCACCGCGCTGGCATCGGGGATGGGCGAGAAGGCCGAGTAATAGACCCGCCGCAGGCTGAAGCGGTTGTAGAGCGTGCTGGCCTTGCCGACGATATCCGCATCGGTTGCGGCATCGGCGCCGACGATCATTTGCGTCGACTGGCCGGCGGGCGCGAAATTGGGCGCCGACTTGTACTTCTTGCGCGCGTCCTTGCCGTCCTCGATCGCGCCCTTCATGCCGAGCATCGCGCCTTCGATCTGCGGCTCGCTCTTCTCGGGCGCGAGGCGCTTCAGCCCCTGCGTGGTCGGCAGTTCGACATTGATCGAGATACGGTCGGCATAGAGCCCAGCCAGCCGCACCAGCTCGGGATCGGCGTCGGGGATGGTCTTGAGGTGGATGTAACCGCGGAAGTCATGGTCCTCGCGCAGCGACCGCGCGACCTCGACCAATTGCTCCATCGTGTAGTTGGACGAGGCGATGATGCCCGAGGAGAGGAACAGCCCCTCGATATAATTGCGCTTGTAGAAGGCGAGCGTGAGATTGACGACTTCCTGCGCCGTGAACCGCGCCCGTCGGACGTTCGAGCTCTTGCGATTGATGCAATAATGGCAGTCGAAGATGCAGCTGTTGGTCAGCAGGATCTTCAATAGCGAGATGCAGCGGCCGTCGGGGGCATAGGCGTGGCAGATGCCCATGCCCTCGGTCGACCCGATCCCCTTCCCGCCGACACTGTTGCGCTTGGACGTGCCCGACGAAGCGCAGCTCGCGTCATATTTGGCGGCATCCGCGAGGATCGCCAACTTCTCGCGGGTGTCGAGCTGCGCCATTTGTTCGGTATATGTTCACGCCCGTCCAAAGGCAAGCTTTCCCGGCTTTTCCGGCGCTTACCTCAGATCGGAAGCTTGGATCGCGCCTTGCTGGCAAGGCCGTCGACGGGAACGTCGTTGATGACCCGGAAGCGGGCCTCGATCAGACTGTAAAGGCCGAACAGGATCAGTCCGACGGCGACGATCGAATCCCACGGCGAGGTCAGCCAGGTCAGCGCTTCTTCCATCCCGCCAGCTTCGCCCGCCTGCTCCTTGAAGCCCGCCGCGGTCAGGAAGGCGCCGCTGATCAGGAACACCAGCCCGCGCGCGGCGTAGCCGCCCTGCCCGGTATAGCGCGCCCAAGGCTGATGGGCGACGCTCGGTTCGAGATGCTTGAGGAATTCGGCCTTCCACGCCTTTTTCAGCTGGACCGCGCCGACGATCAGCAGGACCAGACCCGCGACCACCAGCATCAACTGGCCTCCCGGGAGCTGGAGCGCGGTCTGGGCGCCTTCCTGCGTTCCGCTGCCGCCGCTGCTGCCGCCCGAGCCGGCATGCTGGACGAGGCGGATCGCTTGCCAGGCGAGGAAGAGGTGGACGATTCCGCTGGCCGCCGCACCGCCGCGCTCGGCCAAGCCCTTCTTGCCCTCTTCGTGCCTCTCGATGTTGAACGCCGCGTCGGACAGGCGCCACAGACCGTAAGCAAGGAAGCCGGCGATCATCACGTAAAGGAGCGTCCGACCGCCGCCCTCGGCCAGCACCGACAGGGCACCGCTGGTATCCTCGGTCCGTCCGGTACGAAGGATCAGGAATCCGATGGTCAGGTAAAGCAACCCGCGCGCCGCAAAGCCAAGGCGGGTGAAAGTGGTGAGAGCTCCGCTCGGGTCGGTGCGCATGGGATCGGTTCCTCCTGTTGGGGAGGTGAACGGACCTGACCCGACACCGTTCCGCCCGCGCAACTTTTGCCGCGCGGCGGAACGGCTGCCCGAGCTTATTCGGGCGGCGAGTCCTGCGCGTCCTGTTCGGCGCGCTCGGCGACGCCCTTCTGGATTTCCTTGGTCGCGCAACCGAAGTCACCGCCGGGTCCGACGCCCGAGCAGGTGCCGGGACCGGTCTGGCCCATCGTCGCCAGCGCCTTGGAGCGTACGCTCCAGCTCTGGCTCAGCTGGGGCGGGCCGGTCGGGCGCAGCGCCTCGGGCAGCCGGTAGCGCTCCTTCTCCGGACGGCGGGCGCAGACCACCACTTCGTCATCGGTCGAGCGCGGGCACGGATCGGTGCCGAACACGATGATCTCCTTGGTGCGCTGCTGGGAAACAGCCTGCGACTGAGCGGTGGCGGGGAGCGCGCTGAACAGGCCGCTACCCACCACGGCGCCGAACGCGACAAACAAACGGGTCTTCATGATCCAACACCTTTCAGGGGCTTCAGCGCACGGGCCCACATCACGTTCCCGCCTCAAATCCGCTTGGACGCCGCGATTGCGACCTTGCAGATGGAGCGAATGGCAAAGCTCAGCAGCGGATAGCCGGGGGTTTCCAGCGCGCCATGCTCGCGCGCGGTCTCGCGATGCTCAAGCTCCTCGGCCTGGAACTTGAGGATGTCGGCCGACAGCTCGGGATCGCTGTCGCCAAGCTCCCGCAGCTGTTCCTCATAATGGAGGTCGATCTCGGTCTCGACCGCATCGGTGCAGGCCATGGCTGCCTTTTCGCTGAGCAGGGCGGTCGCCGCGCCGAGCGCGAAACCGCCGATGTGCCAAAGCGGCTGAAGCAGCGTCGGGCGCACCTTGCGCTCGGCCAGCAGCTGATTGAACCGCGCCAGGTGCGCATCCTCCTGCGCAGCCATATGGGTAACGAGGTGCGCCGCGCGCGAGGAACCGCGCAGCACCGCCAGCTGCCCGGCATAGATGCGGGTCGCGCCATATTCGCCGGCATGATCGACGCGCAGCATCGAATGGAGGTCGGGCGCACGGTCGCCCGGCTTCCAGCTGGACGTCAGCGCTTGTGCATCAGCCATAGGATAGCTCCGGCGGAGAAGAGGGAAATGACGGCGTTCCAGGCGGCCAGCGACAGGCCGAGGAACGACCAGGCGATCTGGTCGCACCGGATCAGCGGCGTCGCCATGATCGACTTGAGCAGTTCGTCGGGAGTCGCGCCGGTCGCCACGCTTGAACAGGTGGTGAGGCCTTCCCACCAGCCCTGCTCGACCCCAGCATGGAACAGGCCGATCGCTCCCGACACCGCGATCGCGAGCGCTGCCAGCAGCGTCAGCGGTCTGGCGAGGCGAGGAATGACGAGCGACAATCCGGCCAGCACGATCGCGGCAAGGTGCGGCCAGCGTTGCCACAGGCACATCTCGCAAGGGTTAAGGCCACCGAGATGCTGCGAACCGAGCGCGCCCAGCAACAAACTGCCGGGGACCGCCATGGCAAGCCATTGCGAAAACCGCAGCGAGCCCCCGCGCACAGCCGCCAGATCCCCGGTCCGAGCGTCCATCAGCGCGCCTTGGGCGCCGCTCCGCCCGGGCCGGCCGCGAGCCGCTTCAGCGACTTGACCGCATAGTCGAGCTGGAAGTCCTTGACCCCCTTCTTCTCGAGTTCGGCGGCAGTGGCGGTGAAGCGCGGATCAACCGCGTCATCCTTTTCGAGCAATTTATCGTCGATCTTGTTCTGCGCGACGAGGTGTCTGCGAAGGTCCGCCTCGCGAATCGTCGGGCGATCCTTGTAGTCGGGATCACTCAGCTGCGGCACGACGATGTCGGGATCGATCCCGCCGGCCTGAACCGAACGGCCCGACGGCGTGAAATAACGCGCGGTGGTGAGCCGCAGCGCGCTTTCCTGGTCGAGCTGAATGACCGTCTGGACCGAGCCCTTGCCGAAGCTGCGCTCGCCCATGACGATCGCCCGGCGATGGTCCTGCAGCGCGCCCGCGACGATCTCCGCCGCGCTGGCCGAGCCGGCATCGACCAGCACCACGATCGGGCGACCACCGGTAAGGTCGCCCGGCCGCGCGTAGAAGCGCTCGATATCGTCCTTGGCCCGGCCGCGCTCGGACACGATCTCGCCGCGTTCCAGGAAGGCGTCGCTGACCGACACCGCCTGGTCGAGCAGCCCGCCCGGGTTGGAGCGCAGGTCGATGACATAGCCGAGCGGCTTGCCGCCCGCGGCTTTGTCCATCGCGGTGAGCGCCGAGGCGACCTGCTCGCCGACATTGGCCGAGAAGCTGTTGATGTTGAGGACGCCGATGCCGTCCTTCAGCTCCCACTTGACCGGCTTCAGCTCGATCCGCTCACGGCGAAGCGTCACGTCGAACGGCTTGTCACGGCCGGGGCGGACGATGGTGATCTTGATCGGGCTCCCCGGAGGCCCCCGCATCTTCTCCACCGCTTCGTCGAGGTCGAGGCCGTAGAGCAGTTCGCCGTCGAGATGGGTGATGTAATCGCCGGCCTTGATCCCGGCACGGTCGGCCGGCGTGTCCTCGGTCGGGCTGATCACCTTGACCGTCCCGTCCTCCTGCGTGACAGACAGGCCGAGGCCGCCGTAATTGCCGTCGGTGGTGGTCCGCAACTGGCGGAAATCCGACGCTTCGAGGTATGAGCTGTGCGGATCGAGGCTGGCCAGCATGCCGTCGATCGCGCCCTTGATCAGCTTGTGATCGTCGGTCTTGTCGACGTAATTCGCGCGCACCCGCTCGAACACCCCCATGAAGGTTTCGAGTTCCTTGTAGGTCTCGGTATCGGCCGCCGCCTGGGTCGAGGCAGCGAGAGGAACCAGGGCCAGCGCCCCGACGAGGGCCAGCGGGGGGAGGAGCTTGCGGATCATGGGTCCAGTCTTAGCCATTTCGCCGGCCAGTTAACAGCGCCGCGCATGAACAGGCGATGAGGATATTGGCCGTCTAGCGAGATGAGGCGATCTGCGAGGCGGGCTCGGCCCGGCCGCCGCGGAAAAGTTCGGCGGTAACCGGCGCCAGCGCGCGCCCGATCGCCTGCCCGCGAGCGACCCGATCGCCGACTCGAACCGCCGGACGGACTTCGGTCAGCAGGGTCGCCCAGCCCTCGCCGTGGTCGATGATCACGACCCCCTCGCGGCGGCGAAACGGCCCGGCGAAGGCGATCCGGCCGTCGGCCGGCGCCACTACCTGCGTCCCGCGCGAAGCAGCGAAGGTGACGCCGCGCGACCGGACGCCGTTGCCGGCAAGCTCGCCCATCCCGCTGGTGACTTGCCCGCCGGCCGGGACGATCCAGGCGAACGGGCGCTTGTCCGCCCGCTCGTCGGCTGGCACCGGCCGCGGCTCGGCTGCGGGAAGCCGCGATAGCGCGGCGGCGAGCGAGCGCGCGGCCTGACGGCGCGCCGCCTCACTCGTCAGCATCGCTAACCGCTCGCTACGGTCGATCACCGTGTCACCGGCTTCGAAGGCTTCAGAGTCGCGAGCCTGGGCCGAGGCCAGCGCTTCGCTCTCGCGCGCAGCGAAGCGTTGCTGCGCCTCGGCCGCCGCCTTGCGCTCCTCCCCCAGCTTGGCCCGCAATGCGCGCTGGGCATCGGCAGTCGCCGTCAGCGCCTCGGCCTCGCTGCGCAAGGCGGCGGTTCGCTTCTCGACCTCCGGCCCGAGCGCCCGGACCAGCGCGGTCAGGCGTACCTGCTGTTCGGCGCCGCCGGCGGTCGCCAGCATCAGCCAGGCCGGACGCCTGCCCGCCTCGGCCAGCCCCGCCAGCAATGCGGTCGCCGGGCGGCGTGCTTCCGCCAGCCGGGCGTCGAGGATGGCCCGCCGCCGATCGAGCGCCGCCAGCTGCGCTTCGGCCAGCGCGATGCGGGTGTCGGCGGCGAGCATCGCCTGTGCCTCGGCCGCGCGCTGCGCCGCCGCCTTGCTTGCGGCATCACGTGCCTCTGCCGCGGCGGCTTCGAGCCGGGTCTGCTCGGCCGCCGCCGCCGCCGCTTCCTGCTCGGCTACCCGCACCGGGTCGGCCGCGGAAACCAGCAGCGGAGCGAGGGCGAGGAGCAGCAAGCGGCGCATCGGGCGTCAGCCTTGCCGGTGATAGGGATGGCCCGCAAGCCAGCTGGTAGCGCGGTACAATTGCTCGGCCAGCATCGCCCGGGCCAGCAGGTGCGGCCAGGTCGCCGCGCCGAAGCTCAGCAACAGGTCGGCGCTCGCCCGTTCGCCTTCGTCATGGCCGTCAGCGGCCCCAAGCAGGAACCGGCATTCGCGCACGCCCCGGTCGCGCCACTTGTCGAGTTTGGCGGCCAACTCGCTCGACGCCAGCGCCTTGCCGCGTTCGTCCAGCAGGACGGTGATCGACGGGCTGAGCGGCGGCGGCATCGTCCCGCCACGGTCTGGGAGTTCGGTCATCCGGTAGGGCCAGCTCAATCGCTTGAGATAGCGCTCGACCAGCTCGGCCTCGGGCGAGCGCCCGATCTTGCCGCGGGCGATGATGTGGAGGAGCATCGGTCGGGGCTCAGCGCCCTTCGACTTCGCTCAGGGCGAACGAAGCAACTATCGTTGGTCCTGAGCGGAGTGCGAAGCACGAAGTCGAAGGGCCCCGCATGAAGGGACTCACCCCGCGGCAGCGGCCTTTTCGTCGCCGAACGCCCACATCCGCTCCAGATTGTAGAAGCTGCGCACCTCGGGCCGGAACAGGTGGACGATCACGTCGTCGGCGTCGATCAGCACCCAGTCGGCGGTCGGCAGGCCCTCGATCCGGACCAGCTTGCCATGATCCTGCTTCAGGCGCTCGGCGAGCTTGGTCGCCATACTGGCGACCTGGCGGGTCGAGCGGCCCGAGGCGATCACCATATGGTCGGCGATGCTCGACTTGCCGGCGAGCGGAATGGAAACCACCTCGACAGCCTGATCGTCGTCGAGGCTGCGGAGCACGGCCGCATGAATGTCCTCGACGGAAGCCGGCGTGCGGGCGCCGACCATTTCAGGGGTGTCAGCCAAGGTGTCTCCTGTGTTCTGCGGAAAGAGTAACGCCCGAACCGCGGTTCGTGTTGCGAGCGAAACGTTGGTGCCAAAAGGGGTCGGCGACGCGGAGCTGCGTTGCGGAAGTCCGGTCAGGCGGTAAGCCCAGGAAGACGATCGCCGGGGCACTCCAACGCGTCCAGTCCCGTGCCTGCGCCCCAGGCCGGACGAAGCGCCGGAGCCAGCCCGACACGCGAGCCGTGCGGGCGTCATCGTCATACCCCGGACGGGACAAAACGGCAATCGGCACGGTTGAAGCCAGCTGACGCCAGTTCTTCCACTGATGAAATTGCGCCACAGTGTCCTCGCCCATCAGCCAGATGAAGCGGTGGCGGGGGTAGCGCCGGGTGAGCTTGGCAAGGGTATCGACGGTGTAGACCGTGCCCAGCCGCTGCTCAATATCGCTGACCCGGATGATCGAGCGCCGGGCGAGCTGCCGGGCCGAAGCGATCCGCGCCGGGTAGGGTGCCATGCCCGCCTTGGGCTTGAGCGGATTGCCGGGGCTGACCAGCCACCACACCTCGTCCAGCCCGAGCGCGGCGGCGGCGGCCAGGCTCATCGCCCGATGTGCCCGGTGCGCGGGATTGAAGCTGCCCCCAAGAAGACCGATGCGCCGAGCCATGCCGGCAGGGGCTAGCAGCGCCCGGCTCCCTCTGCCACTCTCGGGGTGGGGAACTGCCACACATGAACGCCATCGAACCGATCGCCGACGCCGTCACCGGGGGCCTGGCCGCGCGCACCGTGGAACCCGCCACCGGGGTCGACGGAAGCGGCCATACCACCGAGCGCGCCTGCCTCAACTGCGGGACCGCGCTGGTCGGCGACTATTGCCACGCCTGCGGCCAGCATGCCCACGTCCACCGTTCGCTCGGCGCTTTCGGGCACGACCTGCTGCACGGCGTGTTCCATTTCGAAGGCAAGATCTGGCGCACGCTGCCGATGCTGGCATGGCGCCCGGGGGAGCTCACCCGCCGCTATATCGACGGCCAGCGTGCCAGCTTCGTTTCGCCGATCGCCTTGTTCCTGTTCGGCGTCTTCCTGATGTTCGCGGTGGTCAGCCAGCTGCCCTCCTCAGCGTTCGTCGACACCAGCCAAATGCAGGCCGGCCTCGAGAAAGGCGCGAGGGAATCCGAGGCCAGGCTGCGGGAGCTCGAGGCGGAGCGAACGACCGCGGTGGCGACCGGCGACCAGGCGGCCGTCCAGACCATCGATCGCAAGATCGCTTCGCAGAACGAAGATCTCGCCCTCACTCGCGACATCGCGGCCAAGGGGGCGGCGGGGGCGCTGGCCCATGCCTCGGACGACACTCCTTTTTCGATCGCCAGCCTCAACGAGGCTTATGCCAAGGCCGTGAAGAACCCCGAGCTTTTGTTCTTCAAGCTCAAGAGCAACGGCTACAAATACAGCTGGGCGCTGATCCCCCTGTCGCTTCCGCTGATGTGGCTGCTGTTTCCCTTCTCGCGGCGCTGGCGGCTCTACGATCACACGGTGTTCGTGACCTATTCGCTGTGCTTCATGACGTTGCTCGTGGTGGCGGGAAGCCTGTACAAGCTGGCCGGACTGCCGGGCGTGGGGCTGCTGATGTTCGTTCCGCCCGTCCACATGTACCGCCAGCTACGCGGTGCCTACTCGCTGTCGCGCCTGTCGGCCCTGTGGCGGGCCGCAGTGATGAGCGTCGGCTCCTTCTCAATCGTGCTCCTGTTCGGGATCGCGCTCGTTCTGCTGGGTCTGTTCGACTAGGCCGGGCAGGGATATTTCGCGGCCGAGATACGGGTCATCGCCTCGGTCATGTCGATCCGCTGACGCTCGGATTTCGGAATGGCGCTCAGCCGCTTCATGAACTCCTCGGGTCCTATACCTTGCTGGCCTTCCGGCGGGCAGGAACGGGGCTTGCCGCCAGCCTTGAGCACGGCCAGGCGCTGTTCGCGCGACTTCAGACCGGCCTTTCGCCCTTCATCGGTCAGCGCCTTGATCTCGCCGCGGCTGAACAGCGCCAGCGGACCCTTCTTGAACAAGGCGGCGGCGCGCTGGTGATAAACCTCGGCGTTCATCGATTGGGCGGCCAGCGGAGTCGCGGCAAGCGTCAGCAGTCCTGCGCCAAGGGCTAAGCTTAAAGGTCGCATCAAGGCTCCTCTTGAGGATGAAACGCTCAGCGCTTGCAGGGGTATTTGCGCTGCAGCACCTGCAGCATCGCCGCGCGCAGGGTCAGCCGCTGGCGCTGGGCCTGCGGGATCTTCCGCAGCGCGGTGAGGAATTCCATGTTGCCCAGTTCGGCGCGCGGCTTGGGGGGCTGCAGTAGAGAATCGGCTTGCCGGCCTTTTCCGCCGCCTCGCGCTCGAGGCGGATGCTGTCGCCCGCCGCCGTGCCTTCGCGCTTCAGATTCTTGTAGTCGGCGTCGACCAGCGCCAGCGGACCCTTGGCGACCAGTCGGTCTGCGCGGTTGAGGAAGTTTTCGGCGGTGCCCGGTGCCGCGGCGGCGGCGGGAACGGCGGAGGCGAGGAGCAGGGCAGCAGCCAGGAAGCGATACATACCGCCTCATGGCCCATCCGGCGATGAAGGCAAAGTGAACTGCACGAAAAAGCGCCGCCCCAGCCGAAGCCGGGACGGCGCCAATTCAGTGCGCAGGTAAGCGGTCAGACCCCGGCGGGGGCCGCTCCGCCGAAGCCGCTCGGCTTGCGGGTCTTGGGGATGCCGACGCCGGCCGGCGGGACAACCGGGCGCGACGAACCGCCGCGATCGATCGTGCCGCCTTCCAGCACCTTGGTGATCTCCTCACCCGACAGCGTCTCATATTCGAGCAGGGCCTTGGCCAGCGTGTGGAGCTGGTCCTCGTGGGTGCCGAGCAGTTCTTTCGCGCGATCGTAGCCGCCCTCAACGATGCGGCGGATCTCGGTGTCGATCGCCTTGGCGGTCTCGTCGCTCATCTGCCGCTGGCGGTTCATCGAATAACCCAGGAACACTTCCTCGTCGGCCTCGGCATATTGCAGCGGACCCATCGCGTCGGACATGCCCCACTTGGTGACCATGTCGCGCGCCAGGGTGGTGACATACTGGATGTCGCTCGACGCGCCCGAGCTGACCTTGTCATAGCCGAAGATGATCTCCTCGGCGACGCGGCCGCCCATCGCCACCGCCAGGTTGGCGTGCATCTTGTCGCGGTGATAGCTGTAATTGTCGCGTTCCGGCAGGCGCATCACCATGCCCAGCGCACGGCCGCGCGGGATGATGGTGGCCTTGTGAATCGGGTCGGACGCCGGCTCATGGATGGCGACGATGGCGTGGCCGGCCTCGTGATAGGCGGTCATCCGCTTCTCGTCCTCGGTCATGACCATGGACCGGCGCTCGGTCCCCATCATCACCTTGTCCTTGGCTTCCTCGAACTCGCTCATCGCGACCAGCCGCTTGCCCTTGCGCGCAGCCAGCAAGGCAGCCTCGTTGACGAGATTGGCGAGGTCAGCGCCCGAGAAGCCGGGGGTGCCGCGCGCGATGGTGCGGGCATCGACGTCGGGGGCCAGCGGCACCTTCTTCATGTGCACACCCAGGATCTGCTCACGGCCCTCGATGTCAGGACGCGGCACGACCACCTGCCGGTCGAACCGGCCTGGGCGCAGCAGCGCGGGGTCGAGCACGTCCGGACGGTTGGTCGCGGCGATGATGATGATGCCTTCGTTGGCCTCGAAGCCGTCCATCTCGACCAGCAACTGGTTCAACGTCTGCTCGCGCTCGTCATTGCCGTTGCCGAGACCAGCCCCGCGATGGCGGCCGACGGCGTCGATCTCGTCGATGAAGACGATGCACGGCGCGCTCTTCTTGGCCTGCTCGAACATGTCGCGGACGCGGCTCGCGCCGACGCCGACGAACATCTCGACGAAGTCCGAACCGGAGATGGTGAAGAAGGGCACGCCCGCCTCACCCGCAATGGCGCGGGCGAGCAGGGTCTTGCCGGTACCGGGCGAGCCGACCAGCAGCGCGCCCTTGGGGATCTTGCCGCCAAGGCGGGCGAACCGGCCCGGATCCTTCAGGAATTCGACGATCTCCTGCAGTTCCTCGCGGGCTTCGTCGATGCCGGCGACGTCGGCGAAGGTGACGCGGCCTTCCTTGGGGACGAGGATCTTTGCCCGGCTCTTGCCGAAGCCCATCGCGCCCGATCCGGCATTCTTCTGCATCTGGCGCATGATGAAGAAACTGATGCCGAGGATCAGGATGAACGGCAGCGACTGGACCAGGATGATCCACCAGATGCTCGACTGTTCGGCTTCCTTGACCTGGACCTGGACCCCGGCCGCGAGAAGCCGCTCGGTCACCTGCGCGTCGGACGGCGCGGTGGTGCGGAAGGCCTCGCCATTGGCCAGCTTGCCGCTGATGATCCGGTCGCCGGTCTGGGTGGCGCTGCTCGTCACCTGGCGGACATTGCCTTCGCCGACCTGCCGGACGAAGTCCGAGTAGGCGATCGGGTTTCCGGTCTGTGCGCGGGTCCCGCCCTCGAGCAATTGCGCGAAGAGCACCAGCCCGAACAGCACGCCGACCCAGATCAGCAGGCTCTTGCTCCAGGGGCTGCTCGGCTTCTTGTTCTTGTCGTCCATGCGGGCAATGTAGGTGATGGGGTAGCCAGCGCCTAGAGGGCTGGTCTCGAAGCCCGGCTCAATGCCGTAAACTGTCTCTTTCTGTGTCATTGCCGCACAGCAGACTCGTTTCGCCGCAGCGACGACACAGCTCGCCTCACGTCCGCCTCAACCGCTTGTTCGGCCACGGAACTTAGACTTACCGTTAAGGAAGCATTGAGCCGCCGGCCTCCATAAGGGGCAGGACGTCGGTTCTTCCGAAGTGATGATGGAGCCCAGATGCGCGTTCTCGCCTTGCTCGCCTGGATTCTCAGCCTGGTCGCCGCACAGCCGGCCTTGGCCGCTTCCAGCCCGCACCTGCAGAGCCTCGAACAACAACTCGCCGCCCTGCTGGCGAGCCGGTCTGGCGACGTCGGCGTAGCCGCGCTCGACCTCGCCACCGGCGAAACCGTCGCGATCAACGGGGACAAGGCCTATCCGATGGCTTCGACCATGAAGGTTGCGGTCGCCGCCGCCTATCTCGACCAGGTCGAATCCGGCCGCCGCACGCTAAACGATCGCATCGCCGGGCAAAGCGCACGATCCTTGATCGAATCGATGATGATCAAGTCGAACAATGTCTCGACCGACCTCCTGATCGGCAACCTCGGCGGGCCGCGCGCGATCCAGGAATGGCTGGAGCATAACCAGATCCGCGGCGTGCGGGTCGACCGCAACATCGCCCGCCTGCTCGCCGACAAGCGCGACCTGTGGGACCTGCGCGACAGTTCGACGCCGGTGGCAATGGTCCAGATGCTGCGCAGCCTCGACAAGGGGAACATTCTGACCCCGGCGAACCGCGCCTATCTGCTCGACGTCATGGCGCGCTGCTCGACCGGCAAGAACCGCATCCGCGGGCTGCTGGCCGGGGTCCCGATCGCCCACAAGACCGGAACGCTCAACAATTACACCAGCGACGTCGGCTATCTTACCCTGCCCGACGGACGCCGCCTGGCAGTCGCCTTCTTTGCCCGTGGCGGCACCGACCGTCCGCTGACCATCGCGCAGGCCGCGCGGACAATCTACGACGGGTTCGCCGGCTGGGTCCGCAGCGTCGCCTTCTCCGACAGCATGGCGCGGGCGATCAGCGCCAACTGACGCCCTAAGCGCGGCCGCCGCTGGCCGGTGGCGTGCGCAGGAAGGTGGCAATCGCCTGCCACAGGCTGCGGATCGCCGGCACGGTCGAACCGGCCGCCCGCTTCTCCGACGACGCCAACAACTGCCCCAGCAGGTCCAGCGCCTGCAACTCCTTCCCAAGCGCGGCCACGACCGCGGGCTCGGACGACAGGGCATCCTCCAGCCGGTCGACCAGCCGCCGGGCCAGCGCGAGTTCCTCGGCGAGGCTCGGCTCGCGGGCTTTCGCCGGTGCCGCCGCGCCCGGCCGGTCCGGCATCCAGCGCGCGACGTCGATAATTTCGGTGAAGCGGAGGCCGCAGCTGCTCCCGGCGCTCCACATCACTTCCGCCGCAACTTCCGCCGCCCCGCGGCACAGCAGCAATGTGCTGCCGCGGGGCGGCGGCTGAGGAAGGTCGATCCGCGCCCCGGACGCGCTGAGATTGCGGACCCGAACAGGTCGTGACGCTTCGCCGGGCAGGCTCAGCTGGGCCGACAGGAACAGATTGGTGCGTGGCTGACGCGCAGGCTGTGACTGGCCGTCGTTCCCCGGCTGCGGGTCCGGATCGCCACCGGCGGAAGCGAGATGCGGCGACGGCGACATGCTTCATTATCGCCGCCTGCGGTCCGCAACGGTCGGGAAACATCCATTATGTATGCAATTGGCGGCGCGGAGGTGCCAGTTCGATCCGCCACACTCCACCGGCCTCCGGCGTGACTTTCGCCAGCCCAACGGTCGCCCTCCGCCCTTCGTCCAGCGCTGCTAGCAGGCGGTCGAGTTCGGGGCCGCTCGGCCGGGTCTCGAATGCTGCAAGGGCTGCCAGCAAAAGGCGCCGGCGGATCTCGCGAGGAAGCAGTGGAATGTCGCGCAGCACCATCCCGTCGGCGCTTGGCGCTAGGTGACGCTGGCGAGCCTGCTCGACCGCCGCATCGAGCGCCTCGCTGGCCTCGGCCAGCGCCGCCGCGCTGCGTGCCAAGCGTTGGGGATCGAGCCATTCTACTGCCGCCAGCAATTTCCTGACCCGCGTTCGCTCGTGACGCGGATCGGAGTTGGCGGGATCTGACACGGGGGTCCAGCCGGCGTCGGTGACAATCTCCACCAACTCAGCCTTACGAGTCTGCAGCAACGGCCGGACCACCCGGCAGCCGCCGATCTCCGCCCTCTCCCGAATGCCGCTGAGCCCGCCGAGGCCGCTTCCGCGGGCAAGCCGCATCAGCAGGGTCTCGGCCTGATCGTCGGCATGATGCGCCGTCGCCACCGACGCCAGCCCGTGCGACGCCGCCCACTCCCCCAGCGCCGCATAGCGCGCCTCGCGCGCCCGGGCCTGCAGGCTCGCGCCCTGCCCGACCGTCAGCGACAGGATGTCGTGCGGCACGCCAAGCTTGGCGCACAGGTCCGCGACCATTGTTGCTTCGTCGGCATTCTCCGGCCTCAATCGGTGATCGACCGTCGCTGCCCGCACCCTGCCTGGCCGCGCCGAGGCCGCGAGCAGCAGAAGCGCGAGGCTGTCCGGACCGCCGGAAACGGCGATACCCAGCTGTCCGTCGGGGACGAGGCGGTCGAGCGCCGCCGCCAGCCGCGTCCCGGCGTCGGCCGGGACGGCGGCGGTCATCAGCAGCGCGCCCGGGTCTTGGCCGGGGGCAGCAGCTTCTGCAGGTCGGCGCGCATCGACCCGCCATAAACCTCTTCCAGCTCGGCATAGGCCTTGCAGGCCTGCGCCGGCTGCTTCAGCGCAACCAGCGCCTCGCCAAGGTAGAAGAGGCTGTCCGCCGCCCGTTCGCCCTTGGGATTGCCGCGATAATTGGCGAGCAAAGCCTCGGCCGCTGCGCGCGGCTGCCCGCTGTCGAGCAGGGCGCGACCGGCCAGGTTGTTGGCCCAGCTGACCCGGCGGTGCCCTGGGAAGCTCGACGCCATCGAGCGCAGCGCGGTCACCGCCTGCGGGTAGCGCTTCTGCAGCCACAATTGATAGCCGACGTCATAAGCCGCCTCGCCGTCGGCGGTAGCATCTCCGGTGCGCACCGGGCGCGGCGGCGCGGCCTCGACCGTGCGGACCGGAGCGGCGGTCACCAGCTCGGGCGCTGCCGCCGTTTCGCCCGCAGCCCCTGCCGGCTGGGTCGCGGCACCGCCGGCCTCCACCGCCCGCAGCCGCGCGTCGAGGTCGGTCCGCATCCGCGCGATCTCGGTCTCAAGCGTCGCGACGCGGTTGCCATTCTCCTCGGCCAGCCGGGTCGATTCCGCCAGCTGCCGCTCCAGCGCGTCGATCCGGTTGGACAGCGCAACCACCACCACCTGGCTGGCGGCCGGGGAATCGTCGAAGCCCGCGGTGTCCGCCGGCTGACCCTTGGGGAACACCTGCCGCTGCAACTGGCGGGTCTGCCGCTCGAGGCGATAGATCCTGTCTTCCGGGGTCGGCTGCTGCTTCTGCGCGGCGGCCGGAACCGTGAGCGTGAGGGCCGCAAGGCCCAGGAGGAGAATGTGCTTCATGACGTCATTTCCGTGCTGTGACCGGGCTTAGCGCCCGATGAACTAGCGTTGCGGGGTGGGCGGGGTGGTGGTGGGCGTTGCACCCGGGCCACGCATCAGGTCGGGGCCGAGCAGCGACACGTTGCTGACCGTACGGTCCGCTTCGCCCACCGCGGGCGCATCGGCCGTCCCGACCGAGATGCGGATCGATTGCGGCCGACCGGTCCGCAGCACCGGCGCGGTGGCGGTAGTCGGCACCTCATAGCTCTGGCCCGACGCCAGCTCTCCCTGGAACAGGTTGGCGCCGCCGCGCTCGCTGACCTGGATCCAGGTCGGCTCGTTGGCGGTGATCACCACCGGTCCGCCCGGCGCCGTCGCCGCGACCGGCGCCGCGCCTACTGCCGGCTGGGTAGCTGTGGCGGGTGCCTCGGCTTCGGCCACCGGGCTGTCGTCGGCGGAAAGCGTGCGATTGCGGTTCCACAGGAAAGCGGCGGCGACGGCGACTAGTGCCACCAGCGCCAGCAGCACCAGCCAGCGCGGCATTACCCGCGCCGGATCGGCCGGTTCGAAGACCTGCGCCTCGGGACGGGCAGCCAGGGCACCGGCACCCATCTCAAGCTTCAGCGCGTCGCCGATCTCTCCCCGGTCGAGCCCGACCATCCCGGCATAGCTCTTGGCGAAACCGACCGTGTACATCGGCGCGGGTAGCTTGTCCCACTCACCGTCCTCGAGGCTCTGCAGGTGGCGGGTCGGAATACGGGTCCGCGCCGCGACGTCCTCGAGCGTGATGCCCTCGCGCTCGCGCGCGTTGCGCAATTGCTCTCCGACCGTGCCGGTTTCGCTGGTCACTTCATCCATTACGCGTCGATCACCCTCCCGAGGCTTTGGCGCCCGTTGTTGCGGGGTGTGCGGGTCCCGTCAATCTGAACGGCTCAGTCGAGTGCGACAGAATGCCGCTTGGCCCAGTCGGTTAGCGCCTTGCGCATGTCCCGTGGCGGTTTGGCGAGCAATGCTTCGAGCTTGCCGCGCACCGCGCCGACGTCAAGCGAGCGGATCATCGCCTTGACCGGGCCGATCGCCGCCGGCGTGATCGAGAAATTGTGGATGCCGATCCCCATCAGGGCCATCGCCTCCAGCGGCCGCCCGCCCATTTCGCCGCAGACCCGCACCGGTACGCCTGCCGCCGCCGCTTCGCGAGCGACGCGGCGGAGGAAGCGGAGGATCGCCGGGCTCAGCCAGTCATAGCGTTCGGCCAGCCGCGGATCGGCGCGATCGGCGGCGAACAGGAACTGCGTCAGGTCGTTGGTCCCGATCGACAGGAAGTTGATCCTCGGCAGCAGCTGATCGAGCATCTCGGCCAGGCTCGGCACTTCCAGCATCGCCCCGAATTCGACCCGCGCCGGGCCGGGGCGGCGCGCCTTGACCCACTCGATCTGCGCTTCGAACAGGGTCCGCGCTTCCTCATATTCCCACGGTTCGGAGATCATCGGGAACATGACCCGAAGCACCCGCCCCTCGGCCGCCTCGATCAGAGCGCGGGCCTGCGCCTTCATCAGCGTCGAGCGGTCGAGGCTGAGCCGAAGCGCGCGCCAGCCCATCGCCGGATTCTCGGCCTCGTCGGTGGCGTCGGCAAGGTAGGGCAGCGCCTTGTCGCCGCCGATGTCGACGGTGCGGAACACCACCGGCCGGTCACCCGCCGCTTCCAGCACCTGGCGATAGAGGCGATATTGCGCGTCGCGGCCGGGCAGCGCGGCGGAGACCAGGAACTGGAACTCGGTCCGGAACAGGCCGATTCCGTCGGCCCCGGTGGCGTCGAGCGCCCCGGCGTCCTCGGCCAGGCCGGCATTGACCATCAATGTCGCGCGCACCCCGTCCTTGCTGATCGGGGGGAGAGAGCGGATGGCGGCGAATTCGGCGCGGCGCTTCTGCCCCATCGCCATCCGCGTCTCGAACGCACTGGTTACCGCCCGGGTCGGGCGCACCACCAGGCTGCCCTGGTTGCCGTCGACCAGCACGGTGTCGCCCTCGGCGGCGGTATGGCCAATGTCCTTGACCCGACCGATCACCGGCACCCCCATGGCGCGGGCGACGATGGTGACGTGGGCGGTGAGCGAGCCTTCCTCCAGCACCACCGCCTTCAGCCGGCGGCGATCATATTCGAGCAGTTCAGCCGGCCCCAGGCTCTTGGCGATCAGCACCGAATCGCTCGGCAGGCCGGTCTGCGCCGCGGTTCCCATCCGCCCGCTGACGATCCGCATCAGCCGGTTGGACAGGTCCTCGAGGTCGTGCATCCGCTCCTTGAGGATCGGATCGTCGATCTCCAGCATCCGGGCGCGAGTGCGTTGCTGGACCCGCTCGATCGCCGCTTCGGCGGTCAGCCCGCTGTCGATCGCCAGGTTGATCCGCCGGACCCAGCCTTCGTCATAGGCGAACATCTTGTAGGTCTCGAGGATTTCCTGATGCTCGCCGGCGGTGCCGAACTCCGCCTCGCGGGTCATGTTCTCGATCTGGGTCCGCATCTTGGCGAAGGCGGAGATGACCCGGCTGCGCTCCAGTTCGGGATCGTCGGCGACGGTCTGCTCGACCACCACGCGGGGTTCGTGGAACACCGCGGTGCCCCGCGCCATGCCCGACACCAGCTTGAGCCCGGCCAGCCGCACCATCCCCTCGCGCTGGCCGCCGCGGCGCGCGGTGCCGTCGGTCAGCCGCGCGCCGGCGATCAATTCGGACAGCACCATCGCGACCGTCTGCAGCGCCTCGATCTCGACCTCGGCATAGGCGCGCGGATCGGCATGCTGGACCGCAAGCACCCCGACGCTGCGTTCGCGGAAGATGATCGGCACGCCGGCAAAGCTGTGGAAGCGATCCTCCCCCGTCTCCGGGCGATAGGCGAACGCCGGGTGGGTGCTGGCCTCGGCCAAATTCAGGATCCGCCCCTCGGCGGCGATCGTCCCGACCAGCCCCTGCCCGGGCGACAGCCGGGTCACGTGCACCGCCTCCTTGTTGAGGCCGTGGGTGGCGAACAATTCCAGCGACTGTTCGCGCAGCAGGTAGATCGAGCAGACCTCGCTGCCCATCGCCTCGGCGATCAGGTCTACCGTGAGGTCCAGCTTGGCCTGCGCCGACCCCCGCCTGGCCATCAACTGGTGAAGCCCGGTCAGGATCTCGCGGGCGGAGTTGGCGGCGGTCAGCGGCATTCTCAAGCGCTATCAGGAACGTGGCAAAGGGCCAAGCGGCGCGGCCGTGGCAGTCCGGTCGAAGCAAAATTCGCGTCCGATGTCATCCGTTCGCGGGCCCGGGCCGTAGTTTGAGGCGTCTAGACTTGCCAATCACCCGGAGACTCCCTTTCATGAGCGTTCGTCCTCTCGCCGCCAGCCTGCTGGCGGCAACCCTTGCCGCGACCGCCCTTTCGCCTGCTTCGGCGCAAAGCAACGCCGCCCGCTGGAGCGGCCCCTACGTCGGCGGCCAGGCCGGCATCGGCAACATCGACAACGACCGGCCGCAGGTGCTGTTCGACACCAATCGCGACGGCACCTTCACCGACACGGTCCGCACCAGCGGCGGCGCCAATGCCTTTTCGCCCGGCTTCTGCGACGGCCGCGCCCAGGGCGTCACTCCCAACGGCGGGTGCGACAATGGCGACCAGGCGGTCGAGTATGGCGCCCACGTCGGCTACGACATGGCGCTCGGCAATCTGGTCGTCGGCGTGGTCGGCGAATATGATCGCAGCAACCTCAAGGACAGCGTCTCGGCCTTTTCGACCACGCCGGCCAATTACGTCCTGACGCGCGAATTGCGCGACAGCTTCGGGCTTCGCGCCCGCGCCGGCGTCGCGCTCGACGACACGCTGCTCTACGCCACCGCCGGAGCGATCCACGGCCGGTTCCGCAACAGTTTCGCCAGCAGCAACACCGCCAATGCCTTTGCGGTCACCGACGCGCGGACCAGCGGCTGGGGCTATCGCGCCGGCGGGGGAGTCGAGCAGCGGCTCGGCGGCAACCTCTCGATCGGGCTGCTCTACCTCTATTCCTCGATCAAAGACGATGGCGACAACCGGATCGACGTGACCCGCGGCACCGCCCCGGCCACCACCAATCCGTTCGTGCTGGTCAATGCCGCCGGCACCCAGTTCCAGCGCACCGACGACCGGTTCCGCTCGCACAGCGCAAAGGTCACTGCCAGCCTGCGCTTCTGAGGATAGCAGGCCCGGGAGGCACGGAGCCGCCCGGGCCTGCTCATCGCGTTTCCGTGGGGCAGGCCGTGCCCGGACATGCCGCGGGCCAGACCTTTCAATTGCGCATGATCTCGCCGATTTCGGCGTTGCGGCGGAGATAGGTGTCGCGCTTGCAGCCCTCGCTATCGCAGCGGCCCAGCCGGGCGACGAATTGTTCGCGCGTGGCGGTCAGCCGGCTGCGCTTTGCCTCGGTGCCGTAGCGCAGGCTCTGGTCGGTCAACAGCTTCAGATGCCGTTCGAGCGGGGCCAGGTCGATGCTCGGCCGTGCCGGTGCCGGTGCCGCGGCGGCCTTCGCAGCCGGACGGGACAATGCCTTGGTCGGCACCCTGGCCGCCATCTCGGTTCGCTCGAGGGCAGTGGCCCGGCGGACCGTCGGCTGATTGTCGGCGGTCCGCACGGGCATCCGCACCGGATCCTTCACCGGCAAGGGCGGCAGGACGACTTGCGCCTCGACCTCGGGCTCGCGGGTGACGTCGGGAAGCGGAGGCTGCTCTTCCTCGACGTCGGCCTGTCGCCGCGCGGAAAGTTCGTCGTCCACCGGCCTAACCGCAGGTTCGGGCCGAGCGGCTTCGGCCACTCGGATCGGCGGCGCAGCGGCCGTGACCGGCGGGGCAAGCTGCGGCTGGCCCAGCGCCCACCAGCCGAGCCCGATCGTCCCGGCGGCAAGCAGCAGGAACAGGTTGCGCCCCGCCGCCCCGCCGCGCACCCGGGCCCGGGTGCTGAGCACGGCCGGACCAACGACGCTTCCGCCCTCCGGCTGAAAGCGCGCCTGCCGAGTCTCGTCATAGGCTGCCCGCCGCTCGGGATCGCGCAGCACGTCCCACGCCGCGGTCACCGCCTGGGCTCGGGCAGGATCGGCCTCCTCGCCGCCCTTGTCCGGGTGATAGCGACGGATCAGCGCCAAGTAGGCGCCGCGGATCACCACCGTTTCGGCCTGCGGGTCGACCCCGAGGGTTCGGTAATGATTGGTCATGGCTGCGGTCGACGACTCCCGGCCCCGTCTTCAATTGCCCGCGTCATAGGGCAATGGCAGGCGCGCCGCACCTGCCTTCAGGACCGTCGCTCGAGCGCGGCCTCCGCCTCACCGACTAGCTCGGCGATGATGGCGGCGGTCGGCTGTTCCCCGGTGACCATGCCGACCGACTGGCCGGCCATCACGCTGCCGGTCTCGACGTCGCCGTCGATCACCGCGCGGCGCAGCGCGCCAGCCCAGTAATGCTCGATCTGCAACTGCGCCTCGGCCATCTCCAGCGCCTTGCCGTCGAGCTGCTCGGCGATCTCGCGCTGCTTGGCGGCGAAGCGCTCGGTTTCCTTGTTCTTCAAGGCGCGGACCGGGATCACCGGCAGGCGCGGATCGATCTGGATGCTCGGCACCGCATCGCGCGCACTGGCGCGGATGAAGGCTTTCTTGAAGTTGGCATGGGCGATGCTCTCGGTGGCGCACACGAACCGGGTGCCGAGCTGGACGCCCGCCGCCCCCATCTCCAGATAGGCCGCGATCGCCTCGCCTCGGCCGATCCCGCCGGCCAGGAATACCGGGATCTGCTCGGCCATGTGCGGCAGGATTTCCTGCGCCAGCACGGTGGTCGACACCGGGCCGATGTGACCGCCCGCTTCCATTCCCTCGATCACGATGGCGTCGGCGCCCGAGCGCATCAATTTCTTGGCCAGGCTCAGCGCCGGGGCAAAGGCGATCAGCTTGGCGCCGGTCGCCTTGATCCGGTCGATCGCCCCGCTGGGTGGCAGGCCGCCGGCCAGGACGATGTGTCCGACCCGGTGCCGTCCGCACATCTCGATCAGCTCGGTCAGCTGCGGGTGCATGGTGATGAGGTTGACCCCGAACGGCTTGTCGGTCCGCTTTTTCGTCTCGGCGATCTCGGTGTCGAGCAGCTCCGGGTTCATCGCCCCGCAGGCGATCACGCCGAACCCGCCGGCGTTGCTGATCGCCGCCACCAGGTTGCGCTCGCTGACCCAGCTCATCGCCCCGCCCATGATCGCGTAGCGGGTGCCAAGGAAGTCGGCGCCGCGCGCCATCAATGCGTCGAGACGGCTCAAGCAACACGCTCCTGGTCGAGGCCGAAGGCGGTGTGCAGGACGCGCACCGCAAGCTCGGTATAGGCTTCGGGGATCAGCACGCTGACCTTGATCTCGCTGGTGGTGATGGCGAGGAGGTTGATCCCCCGCTCGGCCAGCGTGTCGAACATCTTGGCGGCGATACCGGCGTTGGAGCGCATGCCCACCCCGACCGCGCTGATCTTGACCACGTCGGTGTCGGTCAGGACCTCGGCGAACCCTGCTTCGGCCTTGATCTTTTCCAGCTCGGCCACCGTTTCGGGCAGGCTGGCGGTCGGCACGGTGAAGGTCAGGTCGGACGGCTGCCCGCTGCGGGCGACCGACTGGACGATCATGTCGACATTGATGTTGGCCGCCGCCAGCGGGCGGAAGATCGCCGCCACCGCGCCGGGCCGGTCGGGCAGCCCGGCCAGCGTGATCCGGGCCTCGTTGAGGTCATGGGCGATGCCCGTGATGATGTTGCGTTCCATGTTTCGTTCCTCGACCGCCTGTTCCCCGGCGATGATCGTTCCCGGCCGGTCCTCGAACGAGGACAGCACCTGCAGCGGCATGTTGAAGCGCATCGCCAGCCCGACCGAGCGGGTCTGCAGCACCTTGGCCCCGACCGAGGCCAGTTCGAGCATCTCCTCATAGGTGATGGCCTCGATCTTGGCCGCGCGCGGCACGATCCTGGGATCGGTGGTGTAGACCCCGTCGACGTCGGTGTAGATGTCGCAGCGGTCGGCCTTCATCGCCACCGCCAGCGCGACTGCCGAGGTGTCGGAACCGCCACGGCCCAGAGTCGCCAGCGCGCCCTCCCCGGTCACGCCCTGGAAGCCCGGGATTACCGCCACCCCGCCAGCCGCGAAAGCGCGGTCGAGGACGCTGACGTCGATCGTCTCGATCAGCGCGCTGACATGGCCCGAGGCGCGGATCGGCAGCTGCCAGCCCATGTAGGATCGCGCCTTGACCCCCATGCCCTGCAAGGTGATCGCCAGCAGGCCGCTGGTCACCTGCTCGCCGCTCGCCACCACCACGTCATATTCGCGCGGATCGTAGAGCGGGGCGGCCTCTCGGCACATCTGCACCAGCCGGTCGGTCTCGCCGGCCATCGCCGACACCACCACCGCCACCTCATGCCCCGCGTCGACCTCGCGCCGGACCCGCTCGGCGACCGAGCGGATACGCTCCATCCCCGCCATCGAGGTGCCGCCGAATTTCATGACGACGCGGGCCATCAGGGCGCCTCGCCGTTCAAAACGGATCGTTCGTGCTGAGCGAAGTCGAAGCACGCTCGCGCTAACACCCTTCGACTGCGCTCAGGGCGAACGATTGCTGTGAATGTGGCCCGCATAGCGCGGTCCTGTTAGGGACGCACCATGAGCGAGACAAGCACCAGCATCCGCCCCTCCGAAGCCGCCCACTTCGGCGCGATGGCCGCCGACTGGTGGGACCCCAGGGGCAGCTCGGCGATGCTGCATCGGCTGAACCCGGTCCGGCTGTCCTTCATCCGCGAGGCGATCGACCATCATTTCGCCTCCGACGAGCGCTCGCTCCGCCCGCTCGACGGCCTGGCCGCGCTCGACGTCGGGTGCGGCGCCGGGTTGCTGGCCGAACCGCTCGCTCGGCTCGGCGCGCATGTCACCGGGGTCGATGCCGCACCCGAACTGGTCGAGGCGGCGCGCACCCACGCCGGCGCCAGCGGCCTGGCGATCCGCTACGTCGCGGGGGAAGTGGCGGCGCTGGACGGGCAATTCGACCTCGTCACCGCGCTGGAGGTGATCGAGCATGTCGCCGATCCCGCATCCTTTGTCCGGGCGCTGGCCGATCGCCTCGCGCCCGGCGGCCTCTTGGTGATGAGCACGCCCGCCCGCACCGCCTGGTCGCGGCTGCTGACCATCACGCTGGCCGAAGGCACCGGCCGGATTCCGCGCGGGACCCACGATTACGACCAGTTCCTGAGCCCAGACCAGCTTTCCGCATTGCTGGGCGAGGCCGGACTGGCCGTCACCGCCACCCGCGGCATCGCCTTTTCGCCGGGCCGCGGACTGCACCTCAGCCAGGACCTCAGCCTCAACTATCTGCTCGCCGCGACCCGCGCCTGAGCCGGCGCTTCAGCCCGCCTCGACCAGCCCGGCATCGCCCCGCCGGCGCAGGAAGGCGGCGATCGAGCCCGCGTCCATCGGCTTGCCGTAGCGGAACCCCTGCGCCGCGACGCAGCCGATGTCGCGCAGCACCTGCTCCTGTTCCGCCGTCTCCACCCCTTCGGCGATCACCTCAAGGTCGAAGCTGTTGGCCATGCACAGCAGCGAACGGACGATCTCGGCATCGCCCGGACGATCGTGGATCTCGGCGATGAAGCTGCGATCGATCTTGAGCCGGGTCAGCGGAAACTGCTGCAACATGCTGAGCGAGGCGAAGCCGGTCCCGAAATCGTCGAACGCAATCCCGACACCCTGCTCCTTCAGCCGTCGCAGCGCGGCGGTCGACGGTTCGTTGAAGCGCAGCACGGTGTTCTCGGTTATCTCCACCTCGAGCTGCGAGGGCCGCAATTGATGGCGGGCGATGGCGTCGGCGACGACGTCGTACAGCCGCTCAGTCCGAAGCTGCGCCGGGAACAGATTGACCCCGACCCGGATGGTGCCGAGCCCCTGGCGCTTCCACCGCGCCACCGCCGCGCAGGCTTCGTCGAGGATCCATTCGCCAACCTCTTCCGCGATCGGGCTCTCCGACAAGACGTCGAGAAAGGCGTTGGGAGCGAGCAGGCCGTGGCGCGGGTGGCGCCAGCGCAGCAGCGCCTCGACCCCCAGCAACCCGTGGTCGGGCAGCGACAGTTGCGGCTGGTACCACAATTCGAACTCGCGCGCGGTGAACGCCTGGCGCAGCTCGTTGCTCAGCCGAAGCCTCTGCTCCGACCGGTTCTGCATGCTCGGCATGAAGAAGCAGCGGGTACCGCCGCCGCTGCTCTTGGCGCTGTAGAGGGCAAGGTCCGCACGTGCCAGCAAGGTATCGGCGGTGGCTGCATTGTGCGGGGACATGGCGATGCCGATGCTGGTGCCGATAAACACCGACTGCCCGCCGATCTCGAACGGCAGGCTCAGCGCCTTCTTGATCGCGGAGGCGAGATTGTCGATCCGGAACATGTCGTCGCACTGAGTCACCAGCAGCGCGAATTCGTCCCCGCCCAGCCGCGCAACGAATTCATCCGCCCCCCGAGTCACCTTCACCAACCTTTGCGCGACCCGGACCAGAAGCCGGTCTCCGGCGGAGTGGCCGAGGCTGTCGTTGACATGCTTGAACCCGTCGAGGTCGAGCATCAGCAACGAACAGGGTCCTTGCTCGATATTCGCCTCCAGCCTGGCCGACAGGGCAGCCCGGTTGGGCAGGGTCGTCAGCGTGTCGCAATGCGCCAGATGCTCGAGCCGATTCATGGTCGCCCGTCGGTCGGTGACGTCGCGGATCAGCGCGCCGAACACGATGCTGCCACCCTCCTTCCATAGCGACAGCGACAGGTCGACCGGCAGTTCATGCCCATCGGCATGCAGCGCCATGATCTCCACCGCATGACCGGCGAGCCGGGACGCGCCATATTTCACGGCCCGGGCAAGCCCGGCCTCATGCGCCGCGCGCACGGCGGGCGGGATGATGATCGTCAGCGGCCGACCCAGCGCTTCCTCGCGCGAATGCCCGAACATGGCTTCGGCCGCGGCATTCCAGCTGAGGATGAGATTGTCCGCTCCGGCGCAGATGGCCGCCGTCGCCGACTGGTCGAGCATCAGCTCGAACCGGTCGGGTATTGCTGGCGGCGTGCCCGAAGTGGCCATGGATCGTCGATATCCGAAGCTGGCAGGGTTGGTGCCTCCATTGTAGGCGACCGCTGGCGCGCACCGTCGGACGCCGCAGATTAAGTCCTCTGCCCTCGCCGGTCCGGCCTCGCGCAGCCCCTCGGCGCCGGCAGCCGGTAACCTTTGCTTAGGCTAATCCAGGTTAGTGACGCCGCGCACTTACTCCCTTATTGACGGAGTCGCTGGTGACGGGCACCGAGCAGACGGAACGAATGATCGATCATCCCCCGCGCGAGGAGCGGCGACCCGTCGCGCTGTCGGGCTGGCTGGTCCGCAACGGGAGCAGCCAGGCGTACGACTTCCAGATCGACGACCTGTCCTATGGCGGTTGCCGGCTGCGCTCGACCGCTAAGCTGGCACGGGGCGAGAAGGTCCAGCTCAATGTGCTCCGCCGCGGCACCATCCCGGCCACCGTGCAGTGGCATAATGGCCAGGGTATCGGCCTGTCCTTCGCCACCGAGCCGCCGGAAAAGGCGCTGAAGCCGCGCAAGGGCGAGCGCGTCCCGCTGAAGACCGAACTGGTGGTTCGCCACGCCGGGCGACGCCCCCGCGTGCTCGACGTCAGCGACTTGTCACGCTTCGGCTGCTGCCTGCTCTGCGACGATCTTCCGCGCGCCGACGAATGGCTGTGGGTAGCGCTGCCTGGCCTCGCGCCGGTCGAGGCCCGGATCCGCTGGGTCGACGGACGGCGCGCCGGGGTGGAATTCGTCCACCCCATCCACGAAGCCGTGTTCGACCTGCTGCTGCTGCGCTGGGGCCTCGCGGCCTGAGCGCCTTACCCTATTCCTCGTCGCGCACCGCGTCGGCCGAAGCGCGGCGGGCCAGCCAGTCAGTGATCGGGTGGAAGCCGTCGACCAGGGGGAAGGCAACGCCCGCTTCGCGCTCGCTCGACCATCGCAGTTCGCCGCGCAACGGCGGCAGGTCGGGGATTTGCACGATCACCTTGCAGGCGGGAATGATCCGGCTGCCGGTGCTGACCTTGACCCCGCCGTCCGAGGCATTGTCGAGATAGCCGGCATATTGCCGATTGCCGATCCGCACCCGCACCGGGCACCGCACGTCCAGCCGTTCGAAGCGCCGCGCGCGAAAGCTGTTCCCGCCATCCTCGCCGAGGCGGCCGGCCTCCCCGACCCCGTGGGCGTCGCGGGTCAGTTTCTCCATGAACATGCCTTGCCCCTCCTCGCGCTAAGCTGCCCGAGCATAGGGAACCGGCTACAAGACGTGCTTGCCAGGCGTGGTTACCGGATCATTTCACTTTGCCGGTCGAACCATCGCCGGCTGGCCTGGCCTAGAGCTCGAGGACATCGACCCACCGACCGGCACCGCGCTCGAGTCCCGGCTCAACTGGTCGAGCCGGGCGCGGATCGCATCGACCGTGGGGGCGACACCGGCACCGCCGCGTGACCCCGCGCGGCGCAGGCATGCTCATAGGCCGTGATCAGCTCGGCCGCAGGGACCCGCCCGCCCCACAGTTCGGCCTGGAAGCATTCCACCAGCCGCTCGGCCGCTTCCTCCTCCGCGCCGCCGGCAGTCGTAAAGGACACCGGCGCCCCAGCGGCAAGCAGGCCGAGGAAGCCGTGCCCGACCACGCTTTCGACACCATAATGGACCATGTCGTGCGGGATGATGCCCTGCTTGGGGCACTCGATCCGCTCGGCGGTGCGCCCCTCGCGCTCGACCAGCAGCCCGTCGGCCTTGCCCGCGCCCTTAGTGAAGGTCAGTCGCATCGGCGGATCAGAAATCGACCTTGTCGTAATGCTGCGGCGGGACGATCACTTCCATCCGCTCGCCGAGCAGCGGTCGGAACGCCGGGCGGCTCTTCATTACGCTGTACCAGTCCTTGGTCTGCTTGTGCCCGCGCCAGTCGACCGCGCCGAGATAGTCGATCACGCTGAGGTGCGCCGCCGCGGTGAAGTCGGCCAGGCTCAGCGCCGCCCCCGCCAGCCAGCGGCGGTGGTCGAGCAGATAGTCGAGATAGTCGAGATGGTTGTTGCCGACCCGCATCGCGTCGCGCAGCACGCGGGTGTCGGGGCTTTCCTTGCTGACCAGGCGCTTGCGCATCCGCTCGACCATCAGCGGCTCGACCACTTCGCGGAACAGCTTCTCGTCGAACCACTGGGTCAGCCGCCGGATCTCGGCCCGCTGCGCCGCGTCGCCGTGGATCATCGGGACCTTCTCGACCGTCTCCTCGAAATACTCGGCGATCGGCTGGCTTCCGATCAGGACGAGGTTGCGCTCGGTCTCGACCAGCACCGGGGTTTCCCCGGCGGGATTCAGATCGACGAATTCGTCCCGCCGCTCCCACGGATTCTCGCGCACCAGTTCGGCCGGTATACCCTTCTCGGCCATCACCAGCCGGACCTTGCGGGAAAAGGGACACAGGGGAAATTGCAGGAGCTGCCACATGCCCCCGGCTTTAACGCGGGTTCACCGAGGGGCAAGGCGAAGCTACAGCGTTTCGCATGACCCGCCGAAAGAAGTCGCACTCCTCCTCCCACGGTTCCGCCAACCGCCCCCGTTTCTGGGGCCGCCACGCGGTCGCTGCAGCGCTCGACAACCCCGATCGCCGGGTGCTCAAGGCATGGGCGACGCAGGAAGCGGCGACCTTCATGAACCTCCCGCCCGAGGTCATCCTGACCCGCGCCGAGGTCACCGACCTCGCCCGCCTCGTCCCCAACGACGCGCCGCACCAGGGCGTGGTGATCGAGGTTGAGCCGCTGGAGGACATCTGGCTCGGCGATCTGCTGTCCGAGGCGGACGAGAAAGCCACTCTGCTGGTGCTTGACCAGGTCACCGACCCCCACAATGTCGGCGCCATCCTCCGCTCCGCCGCCGCCTTCGGGGCGATCGGGATCGTCACCCAGGACCGCCACTCGCCTCCCGAGGGCGGAGCGCTGGCCAAGGCCGCCTCGGGCGCGCTCGAGCGGGTGCCGTGGGTCCGCGTCGTCAACCTCGCCCGCGCGCTCGACGAGATGGAGGAAGCCGGCTTCTGGCGCATCGGCCTCGCCGGCGACGCCAAGATGACGCTGGGCGAAGCGCTCGGTCCACAGCGGGTCGCCCTGGTGCTCGGCGCCGAAGGGCCCGGCATGCGCCAGAACATCCGCGACCATTGCGATGCGCTGGCCAAGCTCCCGATCACGGATGCGGTCGAAAGCCTCAACGTCTCCAACGCCGCCGCCATCGCGCTCTATGCCGCGGCCGAGGCGGGCAAGTGACCCATTCCCGCTGATGGTCCACACCCGCGAAACCCTGGCCGAGGCGCTCGCCCACCTCACCGCCACCGAGCCTGCCTTCGTCGCAGCGATCGAGCGCCACGGCCCTCCCGAGCCGCGCAGCTCGGAACGCGGCACCGCCGCCCTGCTCCGCACCATCGTCGGCCAGCAGGTCAGCGTCGCCGCCGCCCGCTCGATGTGGGACAAATTGACCGGCGCCTATGGCGATCCGCCCGACCTCGCCCGCCTGGCTGCCGCAAGCGACGAGGAACTGCGCGCGCTTGGCCAGTCGCGGCAAAAGGCCGGCTACCTCCGCAGCCTCGCCACCCTTACCCTGTCGGGCGAGCTCGACCTCGCCAACCTGCCCGCGGACAATGAGGAGGCGATCGCGCTCCTGACCAAGGTCAAGGGCATCGGCCGCTGGTCGGCGGAGATCTACCTGCTGTTCGCCGAGGGCCGCCCCGACGTCTTCCCGGCCGGCGACCTTGCCGTCCAGATCGAGCTTGGCCGCCTGCTCGGCACCGACGACCGCCCGGCCGAGAAGTGGCTGCGCGAACGGGCGGAAAGCTGGGCTCCCTACCGGGGTGCGGCGGCCGTGCTGGCGTGGCACAGCTACAATACCAAGGTCCTGTAGAAAGCCCTCATGTCCCGCCTGATCGTCGCCATTGGCGGAACCACCCGCCCCGAAAGCAGCACCGAACGCGTGCTCGGCCTCGCCGCCGAGGCCGCCCGCTGCAACGGCGCCGAAGTGCAGGCGTTCGGCGGCGCCTATATCGCGGGCCTTCCCCATTACCGCGGCCCCGACTGGCGCCCCGACACCGGCCGCGAGCTGATCGAGGCTGTGCGCGCCGCCGACGGCATCCTGCTGGCGACGCCGGGCTATCACGGCACCGTCTCGGGCATGGTCAAGAACGCGATCGACTATCTCG
This sequence comes from Sphingomonas glaciei, assembly GCF_023380025.1. Classification (NCBI taxonomy): domain Bacteria; kingdom Pseudomonadati; phylum Pseudomonadota; class Alphaproteobacteria; order Sphingomonadales; family Sphingomonadaceae; genus Sphingomonas; species Sphingomonas glaciei. The sequence goes on along the minus strand of NZ_CP097253.1, from coordinate 2,429,660 downwards.
AGGAACTGGCCACCGACACCCGCCCCTATCTCGAAGGCCGCCCGGTCGGGCTGATCGTCACCGCCTTCGGCCACCAGGCCGCCAACAGCTCGATGACCACCCTGCGCACCATCGCCCACGCCCTGCGCGGCTGGCCGACCCCGTTCGGCGCCGCGCTCAAGATCGGTCCGGCCAGCTTCGACGCCGGGGGCCACCTGATGGACGAGGACAGCGCCGCGCAGCTCCGCCTCGTCGGTAGCCAGGTCGCCCAGGCCGCGGGGCGCCTGGGGTGAGCGGCGAGCCGCTGATCCTCGTCCTCGACAGCGGCACCAGTTCCACCCGCGCCTTCCTCTACGACACCGCCGGCCGCATTCACGGGCAAGCCAGTCGCCCGATCACCCAGCATTATCCCGCACCGGGACTGGTCGAGCATGACGCCGACGAGATCTGGACGCAGAGCCGCGCCTGCCTGGCCGAGGTGATCGCCGCCGCCGGCGGGGCGTCGCGCATCGCCGCGCTCGGCCTCACCAACCAGCGCGAAACGCTCGTCGCCTGGGACCGCCGCACCGGCCGGCCGCTCGCCCGTGCGATCGTCTGGCAGGACCGCCGCACCGCCGACACCTGCGACGCGCTGCGCGGCCACGAGCCCGAGATCGAGCGCCGCACCGGGCTCCGCCTCGACCCCTATTTCTCCGCGACCAAGATGGCCTGGCTGCTCGAGCATGGCGAAGCGGTCCGAAGCGCCGGCGATGCACTGGCGTTCGGCACGATCGACAGCTGGCTTCTATTCAACCTCACCGGCGACCACCTCAGCGACGTCAGCAACGCCAGCCGCACCCTGCTGCTCGATCTCGACGGGACCGCCTTCGCCGAAGACCTCTGCGACCTGTTCGCCGTGCCGCGCGCCGCGCTGCCGCGGATCGTCCCGACCGCCGGCCCGCTCGGCACCCTCAAGCCCGCGCTGTTCGGCGGCGCGATCCCCCTCACCGCCTCGATCGGCGACCAGCAGTCCGCCACGGTCGGCCAGGGCTGCCTGTCGCCCGGCGACACCAAGCTGACCCTCGGCACCGGCGCCTTCGTCCTCACCAACCTCGGCCCCGGTCGCCCCGCCCCCGCCGCCGGGCTGCTCGGCACCGTCCTGCACCAAGTCGCGGGCCATCCCCGCCACCATGCACTGGAAGGATCGGTGTTCGTCGCCGGAAGCCTGGTCAAATGGCTGCGCGACAATCTCGGCCTGGTCGCTTCGGCCGCCGAGACGGCCGAGCTTGCCGCCTCGGTCCCCGACAATGGCGGAGTCACCCTGCTGCCCGCGCTGTCCGGCCTCGGCGCGCCTTATTGGAAGCCCGATGCCACCGCCGCCATCACCGGCCTGACCTTTGCCGCCACCCGCGCCCACCTCGCCCGCGCCGCGCTCGAAAGCGTCAGCCACCAGATGGCCGACCTCGCCGCCGCCTTCGCCGCCGCCGACGCCCCCTGGACCCGGCTCCGGCTCGACGGCGGGATGAGCGCCAACGACTGGCTCGCCCAGGACCTCGCCGACATGTGCCGCCTGCCCGTCCACCGCCCCGCCGACGTCGAGACCACCGCCCGCGGCGCCGCGATCATGGCCGCGGTCGGTGCCGGCCTCTATCCCGACCTCGAGCAGGCCGCCGCCGCAATGACCCCCGCGACCCACCGCTTCGAGCCCCGCGATCTCGCGTCGCAACGCGCCAGCCGCCTCGGCGCATGGCGAGCGCTGGTCGAACGCGCGTGATGGGATCGTAGCGAGCGACGCGGCCAATTAAGCCTCGTAAACGAGGCACTTGGTGTTCATACCATCGCATCGGTTCAGGTCAGGTGCGTCGAAATGGCTGTTCTCCGGGTAAATCCTTCCGTCGCGTTCGATTTCCGCAATCTTTCCTACATTTGGTACACCCAGAACCGCACCGATTCCGGCGTCCGGCACGATGAGGCCGCCGTCATCGACGGTCGCACTTATCCCGACGCCTTCTTCATCGTTGCGAGCTTTGGTGGCGCCACGCGGGAACTGATCTTCGCCGGTAGCGACATCACACTCGACATCTGGGGACGCGTCACCGGGGGAAATATCGCCGCCATCGCCGAGATCGACAGGACCACCGGCTTACCGCTCTACATCCTGACCGGTCTCAGCCTCGACGCCGCGGCCCTCTATGCTACGGCAACGTCGGCATCGAGTGCCGACGAGCTTGATCTGCTGAGGACCGCCCTGGCGGACGCCGACACACTGACATTGTCCGAACGCGCCGATTATGCCGAGGGCGCTGCCGGTGACGACGAGATCTACGGGCTTGGCGGACGCGACCAATTGCTTGGCGGCGACGGAAATGACGCCCTTTATGGCGGGGATGACCGCGACATCCTGAACGGCGGCGATGGCAACGACTTCCTGTTCGGAGGTGCCGGCGATGATTACCAGATGATTGGCGGCGCGGGTGACGATCTGCTCGATGGCGGAGCGGGCTACGACGATATGTTCGGCGGGCCCGGAGACGATACCTATGTCGTGGACTTCAGCTCCGACACGATATTCGAACGTGTGAACGAGGGCATCGACACCGTCCTCACCTATTCCAACTACTTTACCCTCCAAGCCAACGTCGAAAATCTGACGATTGCCGTCCCCCGAAGTGCCAGCCTGACGGGCAATTCACTCGACAACAGGATCGTCGGCGGAACCGGTAACGACAGGCTGTACGGCCTGGAAGGCAACGACACGCTGATCGGCAACAGCGGGATCGACACCGCGATAAATTGGGGTGTGGATCGCTCGGCTGCGACGGTCGAACGGGTGGCTGGTGGCCCGCTTCGCATCAGTTCGCTGCTCGATGGGACCGACGTGGCGTCCGGGGTCGAGCTCGTGCGATTCAGTGACGGGCTCTACTCGTTCGAGTTTGGAGACCCCGAGGGCCCGTCGCTGGCCCAGTTCGGCGGGGTGACCGGAGGCTGGTCGAGCCAGGAACGTTATCCCCGCCATCTGGCCGATGTGAATGGCGACGGATTCGCCGATATCGTCGGCTTCGGCCAGCTCGGCGTTCTGGTCTCCTATGGGTCGCCGACCGGCGGCTTCTCCGACCAGGTTCTCGCTCCGATTGACTTCGGCCACGCCGCTGGCTGGACGAGTGACTTGCGCTTCCACCGGCAACTTGCCGACGTGAATGGCGACGGAAGAGCGGACATCGTCGGCTTCGGACAGGCCGGTACGCTGGTGGCGCTGGGCAAGGCGGACGGCGGCTTTGCCAGCCCGATCTTGGCGATCGTTGATTATGGCGCAAATCAGGGCTGGACCGATCAGGACCGGTTCGCACGCACCCTTGGCGATGTGAACGGGGACGGACGAGCGGACATCGTCGGGTTTGGAAGCGCCGGAATCCTGGTGTCGTTCGGCCGCGCCGATGGCGGCTTCCAGTCTCCGATCCTCGCGCTTTCCGACTTCACCGCGGCGCGCGGCTGGTCCAGCAACGACCTGTTCCCACGCGACGTCGCGGACGTCGATGGCGATGGCCGGGCGGATATCGTCGGCTTCGGCACCGCCGGCACCTATTTCGCTTACGCCAAGGCAGATGGAACCTTCGCAACGCCGATCTTCGTCTTCCGGGAATTCGGGACGGATCAAGGCTGGACGAGCCAGGATCGCTTCACCCGCCGGGTTGCCGACGTCAACGGCGACGGATTCGCCGACGTCGTCGGATTCGGCGAGGCCGGGACCTACGTGGCATTTGGTTATGACCCGACAGGCTACGGGATCGATGAGTCCCTCAAGCCACCCGCCCGGCTGTTCGCGCCCGCCTTCGATCTCGACGACTTCGGAAACCGGCAAGGCTGGCGTTCCGACACCATCACGGATCGCGACCTGGGCGACGTCAACAATGACGGCTTGCTGGACATCGTCGGCTTCGGACCGTCGGGTATCCTGATCGCTCTCAACCAGGGCAGCCTGCTAAGCAGCTGACCCGCCCCTGCCGCCTACCTTGGCCCTTCGGGCACCAACCTTGCGATCGCTGCCGGAACGGGTGAACCGTACCCGCCTCGAGAGCATGTGGCCGTTTCGAATTTAATCGGTGTGCTGATTGTCTGCGATGGGTGGGAAGCAGACATTTAGAACCTGAATTAAAGGGTTCGGCAGCACATGGGTATGCCGCCGAACCAGCAATTAAGCGACCTGCAGATACTTCGTCTGACGACGGCCGCGACGCAGGGCAGCTCCAATGCTTCCAAAACCGACGAGCATCAGTGCCCATGTGCCGGGCTCAGGCACTGCGGCAGCCATAGGGCTGTTCAGCACGACATTGTCTAGAACGAAGCCTCCGTCGCCTCCTATGCCATCGAAGACAACGCGGTCGACGCTCGCACCAAAGCCCAAAACGGTCGTGAGGCTACCAAGAGAGCCTGAGATTGAGCCGACTTGCTGCCCACCAAGGAAACCCGTCACGGTATAAGATTGACCGAAGTAAGAGGCGATGTCGAACGATGAGAGAGTGAATGCAGATCCGTCGAGAGCTGAAGAAAGCTCTGCGTGTCACGATCGTTCATGAAAACCCCTGAGGTGGTTCCCGGAACGGAGTAGTTCGGTCCGCTAATCTCATGAAAGTGCTGCTCCTGTCCGGCTACGTTGCCAATGACGAAACCGCTTCGCGTGATTGGCGAGCTGTAAATCGTGTTCTCTTGGCCCTCAAACGTCAGAACTGTCTGCGCGTGAGCAATTTGCGGAACCGTCGCAGCTATCACGGCTGCCAATGCAAGACCCTTGGATAATTTCATGAACTGCTCCCCCGTGAGATTTCGAAAGAATTGCTTGGTAAACAGGAATTAAACAAGCTAGCAAGTGACGTCCTCGAGTCATGTGTCAGAACGAAACAGGTTAGTTCGTTGGCTCGGATTTGCGGGGCGAATGTCCGCCCCGGTTCCAAGCGGACGTTCGCTTCCAATATCCGCGATGGGTCGGAAGCCGATATTCAACCGACAGTTGATTGAGCGTCTGCATCCGGCGCGGGCTGGAATGGGCGGATCGAGCGCGTGCGACCTCGGCATCCCGGAGCCGCACTGCCGCGTTAGAGCGGCATGTCGGATAGCATCGAGAGCCTGTACCGGAGAATGGAGCGTGCCGCGCTCGCCCTGGATTTCGAGGAGGCGAAACGCTGTCGCGACCAGATCGCGCTGCTGCGTGGCGGGGCGACGCCGGACGAAGCGGAGCGCGCCGATTTTGCCGGACTCGAGCGGCAGGAGCCTGGCGCCATGGGGCTGGGCACCAGTCAGCAGCGGCTCACTCCTCCCCCCGGCTGGAAGCCACCGGCCAAACCCGATCCGCTGACCGCCGGGCGGTCGTCGAAAGGTCGCCGACGCCGACCATGACCGCCGACGCGCGCGAGACGGTGCTGACGCTGCTCGAGTCCCGTCTGTCGAACGGCACGATCTGCCCCAGCGAGGTAGCGCGCGCGATGGCCTACGGGGCTGACTGGCGCGAGGCCATGCCGGCCGTTCATTCGGCGGTCGATCGCCTGCTCGAGGAAGGAGCGATCCGGTTGAGCTGGAAAGGACAGCCGCTGACCTCGCGCACCGGTCCTTATCGGATCGGAACCGGGACGGCGGGGCGAAAGTAGCCCAGGCCTGCCGTTCCTGCGGCGCTCCCCGAAAAGGCCGTGAAGTTTCTGTGTCGCGGAGGCTGGAGCGGGTGAAGGGAATCGAACCCTCGTCGTAAGCTTGGAAGGCTTCTGCTCTACCATTGAGCTACACCCGCGGAGCAGCGGAACACCGCCAGTCAGCGCCGCAGGCGACCGTCCGGATGGCTCCGGCCTGGGCCTCATGCGTCTGGCGGCCGATTGCCACGACATGGGGCCGGTGGTCAACATCGAGCGTGCGAACGGCGCCGCGTCGCCCGCGCAAAGGCGTTCAGCGCCGCGCGACCACCCTCAATAGCGCTCCGGTGGCGCGGTGAGCTGACCCGATGGGACTTTTGCAGAACCGCGCACCTGTATCATAAGCATGCGGGGGCATTCGCCCTCGCTGCATCCTCCCACGCCCCAGCTCCGGACAAGGCCGCCGCCCACGTGACCACCGCCACCACCCCATCCGGCGCCATGCTCATCGGCGAGCGCGCGCCGTGGTTCTGGGCCGGCTGCGCGGCGATGGGTGCCGGCGTGCTGCTCCACCTGCCGATGCTCGTGATGGCGCACCGCATGGGCAACCACCTGTCGGGCATGCCGATGGACCCGGAGATGCTGGTCGGCATGGCGCTGATCCTAGTCGGCGTTCCGCTGGCCTGCTGGGGCGCCCTGCCGAAGCATCGCATCCGCCGCGGCGAGGCTGCGGCGCAAAGCTTCCAAGCGCCCGACGACATGCCGCTCAACCGCTGGCACCTCATCACCCTGCTCGTCCTGACCCTCGGCCTGGTGATCGACGTGATGAAGCCGGCAACGCTCGGCTTCGTGCTCCCCGGCCTACGCGGGGAATATGGGATCAGCCCGTCTGAGGCCGCGCTGTTGCCGCTGACCGCGCTGACCGGGACCACCGTCGGCTCGTTCCTGTGGGGCTGGCTGGCCGACGTCTATGGCCGCCGCGTCTCGATCCTGCTTTCCACGATTCTGTTCGCCTCCACCGCCATCTGCGGCGCGATGCCCAGCTTCGAGTGGAACCTCGTCATGTGCTTCCTGATGGGCTGCTCGGCCGGGGGCATGCTTCCGGTAGTCTACACCCTGCTGACCGAGATCATGCCCCCGCGTCACCGGAGTTGGCTCCTGGTGCTGGTCGGAGGCACCGGCCTCGTCGGCGGCTATCTCGCGGCCAGCGGCGCCGCCCACGCGCTGGAGCCGACCTACGGCTGGCGCGCCCTGTGGCTGCAGGGCTTCCCGACCGGTCTGCTGCTCCTCGCCTTGGCTCGCTTCATCCCCGAAACCCCGGGCTTCTTGCTCGCGCAAAACCGCACCGCCGAACTGCAGCAGATGGAGCGGCGCTTCGGCCTTCGATCGGTGCCCCACGCCCCCGCCACCACCCCGCACAAGCCTGCGCTCGGCAACGCCGCACTCACCACCGCGCTGGTCGTCGCCGCCCTTTGTTGGAGCTTCGTCAACTTCGGGCTGCTGCTGTGGCTGCCGTCCGACCTCCAGGCCCGCGGCTACAGCGCGGGAATCGCCAGCGGCCTGCTCGCCAAATCCTCGCTGATCGCGCTTCCGACCATCGCCATCGCCGCCTTCACCTACACACGGGTCAGCAGCAAGTGGACGGTGGTCGCCACCATCTTCCTGACCACGCTGGGCCTGGTCGGCGCCCTGCTCCCCGCCTCCCTGCTCAGTTGGGAACCGCTGCTGGTGGCGGTGATCGCGATCCTGATCGTCGGCACCAACGGCACCATCGCCGCCCTGCTGCCCTACACCGCCGAAAATTATCCGACCCGGGTCCGTGGCCGCGCGACCGGCCTCGTCGCCGGAAGCAGCAAGTTCGGCGGGGTCGCGGTGCAGCTGGCCGCGCTCGTCGGCTTCATCCCGACCCTGATGGGCGCCGCCGGGGCACTGCTGATCCCGACCCTGCTCTCCGCCGGGATGATCGCCTGGGCCGGCCGCGAGACCCGCGGGCGCCGCCTCCACGATCTCGACCAGCCGCCGGTCTAGCGCCGCATCGCGCCTCCTGCTTGCTGGCGCCCGCTCGCGGTGCGATGACGCAGGCCCAACCCCGGAAGCCCGAACCATGCCCGCCACCCCCGCCTGGCCCCCACGCAGCCTGGCCCGCCTGTTCGTCGATCAGCCGCTCGGCGAGGGCCAGGCCGTCCTGCTCCAGGACAAACCCGCCCACTATCTCGCCAACGTCCTGCGCCTCGGCGAAGGCGCCGAACTGCTGCTGTTCGACGGTCGGTCGGGCGAATGGCAGGCGGCGATCGAGGCCGCGCACAAGAAGAAGCTGGTGCTTCGCGTCCAGCGCCAGACCCGCCCGCCCGAGACCCTCCCCGATCTCACCCTCGCCTTCGCCCCGGTCAAGCGCGCCCCGCTCGAATGGCTGGTCGAAAAAGCGACCGAGCTCGGCGTCGCCCGCCTCCAGCCGGTGATCACCCACCGCACCGTGGTCGAGCGCCTCAATCCCGACCGCCTGCTCGCGATCGCGGTCGAAGCCGCCGAGCAATGCGGCCGCACTCGGCTTCCCGAACTGCTCCCGGCGATCAAGCTCGACACCCTGCTGGCCGCCCCGCCAGGCCCGATCCTGTTCGCCGACGAAACCGGCGGCGTCCCCCTCGCTTCCGCTGTCCGGCCCGGTCCGGCCACTCTCCTGATCGGCCCCGAAGGCGGCTTCACGCCCGAGGAGCGCGAGCGCATCCTTACCGCAGGCGCCACCGGCGTCGGCCTCGGCCCTCGCATCCTGCGCGCCGAAACTGCCGCGCTGGCGGCCCTAAGCCTGTATATGGCGGCGGCCGGGGATTGGCGCTAACGGCGCTGCATGACCACGCGCACCGACCTTAGCGACAGCCCTCTCATCGAAGGCCGCGACGACCTGCTGTCGGTGTTCAGCGGCGGCGAGAAGCCGAAAGCCGACTGGCGGATCGGCACCGAACACGAGAAGTTCGTTTACCGCCTCGCCGACCACCGCGCGCCGTCGTGGGACGAGCCCGGCGGGATCCGCGACCTCCTCATGGGCCTGACCGAGTTCGGCTGGCGCCCGGTGCTGGAAGACGGCAAGGTCATCGCCCTTTCCGGCAGCGACGGCACCATCAGCCTCGAACCCGCCGGCCAGCTCGAGCTGTCGGGCGCCCCGCTCGCCACGCTCCACGACACCTGCGCCGAAGCCGGCCGCCACCTCGAGCAGGTCAAGGCGATCGGCGACCGCCTCGGATTGGGCTTCCTCGGCCTCGGCATGTGGCCCGACAAGACCCGCGCCGAACTGCCGGTGATGCCCAAGGGCCGCTACGCAATCATGCTCCGCCACATGCCGCGGGTGGGTGGCCTGGGCCTCGACATGATGCTTCGCACGTGTACCATCCAGGTCAATTTGGACTATAGTTCCGAAGCCGACATGGTGAAGAAGTTCCGCGTCGGCCTGGCCCTCCAACCGCTCGCCACCGCCCTCTTCGCTAATTCCCCGCTGACCGAGGGCAAGCCCAACGGCTTCAAGTCCTTCCGCTCTCACATCTGGACCGACACCGATCCCCACCGCACCGGCATGCTGCCGCAGGTGTTCGAGGACGGCTTCGGCTACGAAAGCTACTGCGACTACGCACTCGACGTGCCGATGTACTTCGTCATGCGCGACGGCCGCTACATCGACTGCGCCGGCGAAAGCTTCCGCGCTTTCCTCGACGGCAAGCTGCCCCAGCTTCCTGGCGAAAAGCCCACGATCGCCGACTGGACCGACCACCTCTCCACCGCCTTCCCCGAAGTCCGCCTCAAGAGCTTCCTCGAGATGCGCGGCGCCGACGGCGGGCGCTGGGGCCGGATCTGCGCCCTTCCCGCTCTGTGGGTCGGGCTGCTCTACGACCAGGGCGCGCTCGATGCCGCCTGGGACCTCGTCAAGCATTGGACCATCGAGGAGCGTGAGGCCCTGCGCTCCGCGGTTCCCGCCCAGGCGCTCGAAGCCCCGGTCCCCGGCGGCGGCACAATGCGCGAGCTTGGCGCCCGGGTACTCGACATCGCCTCGTCCGGCCTGTCCGCCCGCGCCTGCCTCGACGGCGGCGGGACCAACGAGACCGGCTTCCTCGACCCCCTGCGGGACGTGATTGCCACCGGCATCACCCCCGCCGACCGCCTCCTCGCCTGGTACAACGGCGAGTGGAACGGCGACGTGTCCAAGGTCTACGACGAGCTGAGCTTCTAGAACCCCCGCACCCCCGGCCGCGCCGTTCGCCCACCACCGCTCAATTCATGCAACGCCCACACCATCGCGTCCGCGCGATCGGGCGACCCGGCACCCTCGTAGCCAGCCGTCGTCAGGTGGCAGAGTTCATTCTCCAGCTCGGCGAACCGCCCCGCCAGCCCGGCTTTGCCGTTCTCGAACAGCATCGCCATCGGCTCCGCCCGCGCCGCCTTGCCGACGCTGGCGTGGACCTTGCGCACCGGCAGGTGGAAGTCAGCCTGGGCCAGCACCTGCAACACCATGTCCCCGCCGTTGTTCGCCTCCGCCACCACCCGGTCGGCACCCCATACCGCCGCCGCGTCAGCGACCCGCGCCGCCCAGCCCGCCGGCGACAGCCCGCGGCAGCTGAGGTCGGCCAGCACCAGCAGCCGGCCGTCCGCCGCCTTGCCACACACCACGATCCCGCACGCATCGCCGCCGCTTGTCGCCGGTGGATCGACCCCGATCACTACCCGCACCGGCTCCCCGCTTCTGCCGTCGCGCACCCGCGTCTTCTCCAGCGTGTCGCGGGTCCACAAGGCATTCTCCGCCTCGCCGGTCAGCTCCCCGTCCAGCTCGCGCAGGCCCAGCCGCGTGCCCCGGTACAGCGCCTCCATCCGGCGATGCCACCCTTCCGGCAGGTCGAGGTTGTCCGCGGTCCGCCCCCGCGTCACCTGTGTCCCCGGCTGCTCGGCGATCTCGACCAGCAGCGCATCATTGCCCGGGGTCGTGGTCACCACCGTCCTCGGCTCATCGCCCAGTCGCAACCCCAATTGCAGGTTGCTCCACGCGCCCGTCGCGTCGCTCCACTTGCCCAGTTCGTCGGCCCAGGCGAAGTCGTGCTGCGGCCCCCGCAGGCCATCACCATGCGCTCCGCTGTAAAGCGTCGCCACCGCCCCCGACCTGAACTTCAGCTCGTTGCGGCTCGCTAACCAGCGCGGTTCTTCGCCCGGCGGCGAACAGGCCAGGATCCCGCTTTCGCCATCGACCATGATCCGCCGCGCTTCCTCGATCGTCGCGCCGATCAGGGCGATCCGGCACCCGGGATTGCGGCGCGCTTGTTCAAGCACCCATTCCGCCCCGACCCGGGTCTTGCCGAATCCGCGCCCGGCCTGCAGCAGCCACACCGACCAATCGCCGGTCGGCGGCGCCTGGGATTCGCGCTGGAACGACGCCCAGGCCCAGGCCAGCCCGCGCTGGTCGGCCTTGGACAATTGCGCGATCGGCAACTTATCGCGCAGCCACTTGGGCGCATTGGCGATCTCGCGCAGTACCGCGCGTGGGCACACCTCCTCCGTCACCCTCAGCGCTTCCGCTCGAGCCGCTCCAGCCTTTCGAGCCGCCGTTCCTCCATCTCACGTTTGCGCTCCAGCCGCATCCGAATCAGCAGCGCCTGCAATCGCTTGGCCGCCTCGCCGGCATCGGACCGTTGCGGCTTGATGTCACCCAACTCCTTGCCGACGCTGCGCTCATGCTGCGCCACCAGCGACAGCAGGAACTTGGCATCCATCCCTGCAAGCGCGGCTCCATCCGTCTCGGCCGGGGTCGCCGCCCGCAGAAGCTCGAGCCCCCGACGAACCAGTTCGGCCTTCAGAAGGGCGGTCGCATGATCCTGCGCGGTTGCAAAGGCGATCCGAAACTGCTCGTCGTCGCGGCGCCGCTTGTAGACCGTGGACACCGCCACCCCGACCTGACGGGCCGACTCGCTGATGTTGCAGCTCTCCGCAAACAGGGCGAGAAACGCCTGCTGCCGCTCCAATCCGAACTCATTTGCCCGCTCGCCCCTGCGCTGCAATTCGCAGCCATTGCCCCCAACGATTCCCATCCGCTCGACCCATACAAACTAAGCGAATACGTTAGCCTATATGGTTTGTTTTGTCAAGGTTGTGGAGCTTGCTCGCACCCAGCGCGCGCCTAACCTACAACGGGCGCGTGTCCGCTCGTCCTCCCAAGTCCCTCAAGATCTATTTCGACGGTGGCGCCCGTCCGAACCCTGGCCCGTTCGAGGTTGCGGTAGTCGCGCGCGGCGTGGTGCACTTCTTCGACGACCTTGGTGAAGGCAGCAATGGCGATGCCGAATGGCTGGCTCTCTTAAAGGCGCTCGAAGTCGCCCATGCCCTCGGGGTGCAGGCGTTCGACCTGCTCGGTGACAGCCGCAGCATCATTGCCCAAGCCACCGGCACAGCGCCCTGCCGGACACAGGCGGAGCGCGAACAGCTGACCCGCTTCACCACGCTCGCCGCTGCCGCTGCGCCGCGCCGCATCCGCTGGATCCCCCGCGCGCAGAACCTGGCCGGGATCGCCCTTGCCGGGCGCCGTCGCTAAGTCGAAATGAAAGCTGCTCGGCCGATCCGGCCCAGGCTCTAGTTCAGCCTGCGACGCCGCCGTACCAGCGCCGGGGCCAGCTTGCGCTCGCCCACCAGCAGGCGCCCGATGATCGAGCGAGCCTGGAACGTCAGCACGATCATCGACAGCAAGGTGAGCCACCCGACCAGTCGGAACGACAGTCCGAACTGCCCCGCCAGCAAGGTGGCGGCGACGGGCACGCCGAAGATGACGGAAACGATGGCGAGCGCGCCGAGGATGCTGCGAAGTGTCTGCACACCGGCATATCGCTTCGGAGGGCTTGATAGTTCCAACGTTCCGTTCATCGCCGTGAACAATCGCCTCGGCACAGGCCGTCACATCCGCAGGAAGCGACCAACCTTCGCCTTCAGCAGCTGGATCAGCTCGTCGTCCATGAACGCATAATCATCCGGTATGTCGAGGCAGATGATGCGGGCATTCCCGAGGTCGCCCCGGTACCTCTTCTGCAGCTTGGTCCGGTGCGCCTTCTCCATCACGAAGATCAGGTCCGCCCACCGGAGAAGCTCCGGCGTGATCGGGTTTTCGGCATCGTTGTTGGTCCCGGCCGATGAGACGTTGAGGCCGGGGTGCAAGGCGAAAACCTGCTCGGCCGTGGGGCTGCGCAAGCGGTTCTGACTGCAGACGAACAGGACGTTCTTCACCACACGCTGGTGACGCGCCATCGGCATGGCCGCAAGGGGTCACCGTGCATTACGATCGGCTCACACCGTGGGCAGACCCTGCTTCGACTGGCCCCAGCCCTTCAGTCCCTTGCTCCCCGCCCGCTCCAGCAGCAGTGCGGCGTCGCGGATGGTGAAGCGGTTCGCTCCCTCGATCCCGTCCAGTTCCTCCCACGACACCGGCGCAGCCACCGGCGCTCCTTCGCGGGCGCGGGCCGAATAAGGCATCACCGCGGTCGCGCCGCGCTGATTGCGCAGCCAGTCGAGGAAGATGCGTCCCTTGCGTTGGTTCTTTCGGATGTTCGCGGTGAACGTTTCCGGTTCGGCCTCCGAGATCGCGCGGCTGAACCGCTCGGCAAAGCTCTTGACCCCCGGCCATTCCGCCTCCTGATCGAGCGGGGCGATGACGTGGATTCCCTTGCCGCCCGACAACAGCGGGAACGTCTCCAGCCCCAGATCGGCCAGCAACTCGCGCAGCCGCACCGCCGCCGTCTTCACCCGCTCGAACCCAAGCCCCTCGTCGGGATCGAGGTCGAACACCAGCCGGTCGGGCTTCTCCAGCGGATCGATCCGGCTCCCCCAGCCATGAAACTCAATCGTGTTCATCTGAACACATTCCAGCGCCCCGACCGCCTCCTCGACGTAGAGATAATCCTCTTCCGTCGTGCCCGCGCCCTCGGTGACCGGAATGCGGAGCACATGCTCGCCCATCGACCCGGTGTCATGCTTTTGGAAAAAGCACTTCTTGGCCCGTCCCGACGGACAGCGGATCAGCGTCATCGGCCGCTTGGCCAAGTCGATCAGCAGCAGGTCCGCCACCGCCGCATAATAGTCGGCCAGTTCGCCCTTGGTCAGTCCATCCTCGGGAAAGATCACCTTTTCCGGGCTGGTCAGGCGCAGCTGGAAGTCGGCGGCGGTGCACAGCTTGGTCGCCTTTCCGCCCTTGCGGGCCGGCGCCGCCACCGGCTCGGGCGTTTCCAGCACCACCTGCTTCGCGGACTTGTCCTCGCGCAGCCCCAGGAAGCTTGGATGCCGCAGGATGCCGTCGCTGGTGAACTCGGTATAGGCGATCTCCGCCACCAGTTCGGGCTTGATCCACGTCGATCCGCGCAACGCCGTCCGCGGCACCTCCAGCGGCGACTTGTCCAGCTTCAGCGGCGCCATCCGCTCGGACAGGATTTCCAGCGTCGCGCTGTCGAACCCGGTTCCGACCTTGCCGACATAGCGCAGCGTGCCGTCCTGGTTCACGCCAAGGTGCAGCGAGCGGAATCCGCGCCGCTTGTCGCTCGCCTGCCAGCCGACGATCACGAACTCCTGCCGGGCAATGCACTTCACTTTCAGCCAGCATTTGGTCCTGACACCTCGATACGGCGCATCGGCCTTTTTCGAAATGATCCCTTCGCCCCCATCGGCGCAGATCTTCTCGAACAATTGCTCGCCCTTGCCGACCACATGGTCGCCATAGATGAGCGGCCCAGGCACCCCCTTCATCAGCGCCGCCAGCCGCGCCTTGCGCTCTAGGTTGGTGAGCTTGCGGATATCCTCCCCGCGATCGACCAGCAGGTCGAAGGCGTAGAAGGCGAGGTCGGGCCGCTCCTGCCCCTTGCCGCCCTTCACCGTCGCCTGCAGCATGCCGAAATTGGGCTTGCCCGCGGCGTCCAGCGCCACCGCCTCGCCGTCGATCAGGCACCCGGCCGGAAGACTCGCCGCCGCCGCCTCGGTCAGCTCGCCGAAGAAGTCGCTCCAGTCCTTGCCGTTGCGGGTCCACGCCACCGCCGCGCCCTCGCCGGTGCTCAGCAGCAGCCGATAGCCGTCATATTTATACTCGTGGATCCACCCGCTGCCGGTGGGCGGATGGTCGGCCAGCGTCGCCAGCTGCGGGTCCAGGAAAGCGGGCGGCGGCGGCGTCACCTTGCGCTTGGTCCGCCCGCCATTCTTCCCCCGCCGGTTCGACTCCCACACGTCCTCGCCGGCGGCGATCTCGGCCATGCTGCGCCCGCTGTCGACGCTGGTCAGGCACTGCTCGACCAGCGCCTCGCCCTCGTCCGGAGCGGCCGCCTCGTCGGTGACCTTTTTCAGCATCCAGGCCTCGCCCTTCTCGCCGGGTTTCCCCTTCATCCGGAACATCACCCACTCGCCTTTCATCCGCTCGCCCTCGAGCGTGAAGTGCAGATGACCCTCCTCCAGCGTCTTGCGCGGGTCCTTGTCGGGGTGCGGGATCCACTGCCCGCGATCCCACAGCATCACCGTACCGCCGCCATATTCGCCGGCCGGAATGATCCCTTCGAACGTCCCATAGTCGAGCGGATGGTCCTCGGTCCGCATCGCCAGCCGGTTTACCGCCGGATCGAGGCTCGGCCCCTTGGGTACCGCCCAGCTCTTCAGCACCCCGTCCAGCTCCAGCCGGAAGTCCCAGTGCAGCCGGCTCGCGTCATGCTTCTGGACGACGAAGCTGTCGCCCTTGCCCTTGAGCTTGCGCCCCTTGGGCTCCCCCGTCTTCGCAAAGTCGCGCTTGGCATTGTAGGTCTCGATATCGAGACCCTTGGGGGCGGGCTTGCGGGTCGTAGCGCGGGCCATGGCGGCCTACCTCTTGCCCCCGGCCGCCTTGCGCGGGGTGGCGGGCTTGCGCGCCGGCGCCGCCTTGGCCGCGGTCTTTTTCGCCGCCGGTTTCTTGGGCGGGGCGGCGCCGCCGTCATTGTCGTTGCTCTCGCCCAGGCTCTTCTTCAGCGCCGCCATCAGGTCGACCACATTGCTCTTCTTAGGCGGCTCCTTGTCGCCGGCATCCTGGATGACCAGCCCGCCGCCCTTCTTCTTGCGCTTCTCCTCGATCAGCCCCTTCAGCGCGTCGACATAGCGATTGTGGAACTCGCCGGCGTCGAACTTGCCGGTCTTCTTGTCGATCAGCGAGGTCGCCAGCTCGAGTAGGTCGGCGTCGGGCTCGGCATCCTCGATATCGCGGAAATAGCTCGACGCCTTGTTGAGCTCGTCGGCATAGCGCAGCGTCTCCATCAGGATCCCGCGCCCGCACGGCTTGATCGCGACGACATATTCCTGCCCGCGCATCGCCAGTTGCCCGATTCCAACCTTGCGGGCCCGTCGAAGCGCCTCGCGCAGGACGATGAACGCTTCTTCCGCCAAGTCGTCCGCCGGGACCACGAAATAGGGCTTCTCGTAATACAACGCGTCGATCTCGTCGGCATCGACGAACTGCGCCAGCTCCAGCGTCTTGCGGCTCTCCAGCTTGACGCTTTCGATCTCCTCGGGCTCGAGCAGGACATATTCGCCCTTCGAAATCTCGAACCCTTTCACGATGTCGTCGGCGCTGACCGGACCCACACCCGGCGCGACCTTTTCATACTTGATGCGCTTGCCGCTCGGCTCGTGGATCTGGTGAAAGGAGATACTCGCGCCCGATTTGGACGCGGGAAAGATCTCGACCGGGATCGAGACGAGTGCGAGGCGGATCTGTCCGCGCCAGCTGGGACGAGCGGCCATGGCGTCTTGCTCCTGAAGATCGTTTCGTGCCTGAATCGCTTGGGAGAGGCGCGCGGTTCCGTTAGGATCGCGCGATGGTCAATCCCGCTATCAACGCCGCCCTGATCGCCGCCGCCGCGCAGCAGCAGGCGCTGACCGACACCCACATCACCGGTCCGCTGAGGAAAGGCGGGGCAACCAGCGCGCGCACCGCCATCCCGCTCGATCTGTCGGCCAAGGGCACCGACAAGCTCCTCGCGGGGCTGATCAAGCGCGGGCAGGTCCGCTCGGCCGGCGCCGGGCGCTACTGGCTGGATGAGACCGCAGTGGCCAGTGCCAAGGCGCGCGGCACCCGCGTCGCGCTGATCGTCATTGCCGTCCTGCTCAGCATCACCGCCAGCCTGGTCGCGCTGATCGCGGCATAAGGCTCAGGCGGAGCCTTCGGCATCCAGCGCATAGCCGGCGCTGCGCACCGTGCGGATCAGGTCGGGCTCGCCCAGCGCCAGCCGCAGGCGGCGGATGTGGACGTCGACCGTGCGAAGCTCGATCTCCTCGCTGTGCGGCCACACCGTCTCCAGGAGCTGCTGGCGCGAGAACACCCGCCCGGCATTCTCCAGGAAGTGCCGCAACAGACGATATTCGGTCGGCCCCAGCGACAGCGTCTTGCCCTCGCGCTTCACCCGGTGGGCGGTGAGGTCCATCTCCAGCCCGGCATAGTCCAGCGTCTCGGCCGCCAACGCCGGACGCACCCGGCGAAGCACCGCGGCGGCGCGCGCCACCAGCTCCTTGGGGCTGAAGGGCTTGGTGATGTAATCGTCGGCGCCGGTCTCGAGCCCGCGGACGCGGTCGTCCTCCTCGCCGCGCGCGGTCAGCATCAGGATCGGCAGGTTGGCGGTGCTCGGCCGCCGCCGCAGCCGCCGGCACACCTCGATCCCGCTGATCCCCTCGATCATCCAGTCGAGGACCATCAGGTCCGGGCGGATCTCCTCGGCCAGGATCAGCGCTTCCTCGCCGTCCCCGGTGCGCTCCACGACATAGCCTTCGCGCTCGAAATGAAAGGTGATCAGCTCGGCCAGCGAGCGATCATCCTCGACCAGCAGGAGGCGGCCGCGCGAGGCCATCAGAGCGACACCGCCTCGGCACCCTTCACGCGATCGGCCATCTGCTGCCCGGTCGCGGCGTAATAGACCATCTCGGCAATGTTGGTGGCGTGGTCGCCGACCCGCTCGAGGTTCTTGGCGACGAACAGCAGGTGCGCCGCCTGGCCGATGTTGTGAGGGTTTTCCATCATGTGGGTGAGCAGCGTGCGGAAGATGCTGTCGTAGAAATCGTCGACCGCCTTGTCGCGCTCGCACACCTGGAGCGCCGCCTTGGCATCGCGCTGGACGAAGGCGTTCAGGACGTCGTGCACCATGCCGACCGCGATCCGCGCCATTTCGGGCAGCAGCGACAGCGGCTCGATCTTGTTCGCGCCTTCCAGCACGGGCACGCGCTTGGCGATGTTCTTGGCATAATCGCCGATCCGCTCGACCACGCCCGAGATCTTGAGCGCCGCGACCACGTCGCGCAGGTCGCCGGCCATCGGCGCGCGAAGCGCAATCAGCTGGATCACCCGGCGCTCGGTCTCGGCCTCCAGCTCGTCGATCTTCTTGTCATCCTCGATGACCTTGATCGCGGCGTCTCCGTCGCGTTCTGAAAGGCAGCGCATCGCCTCGATGATGGCATGCTCGGCCCGCCCGCCCATCTCGGTGATGAGCGCGCGCAGCCGGTCGAGATCCTCGTCGAACGCCTTGAGCGTATGTCCTTGGCTAGCCACGTATACCGTCCCTCTCAGCCGTAGCGGCCGGTGATATAATCCTGGGTGCGCTGCTCGCGCGGGTTGGTGAAGATCTCCTTGGTCTTGCCATATTCGATCAGCTCACCAAGGTGGAAAAAGGCGGTCCGCTGGCTGACCCGCGCCGCCTGCTGCATGTTGTGGGTGACGATCGCGATCGCATAGCGCCCGCGCAGCTCGTGAATCAGCTCCTCGATCTTGGCGGTCGCGATCGGGTCCAGCGCCGAGCAGGGCTCGTCCATCAGGATGACTTCCGGATCGACCGCGATCGCCCGCGCGATGCACAGCCGCTGCTGCTGCCCGCCCGACAAGGCGGTCCCGCTCTCGGTCAGCCGGTCCTTGACCTCGTCCCACAGGCCCGCGCGGCGCAGGCTCTTCTCGACGATCGCCTCCAACTCGTCCTTGTTGTCGGCCAGCCCGTGGATGCGCGGGCCGTAGGCGACATTCTCGAAGATGGACTTGGGAAACGGGTTGGGCTTCTGGAACACCATGCCGACCCGCGCCCGCAGCTGCACCACGTCCATCTCGGGCGCGGTGATGTCCTCGCCGTCGAGCGTGATCGTGCCGGTCACCCGCGCGCCCGCGATGGTGTCGTTCATCCGGTTGAGGCAGCGCAGGAAGGTCGACTTGCCGCAGCCCGACGGACCGATGAAGGCGGTCACCTTGTCGTCGTGGACCTCGATCGACACGCCCTTCAGCGCTTCCTTCTCGCCGTAGAACACCCGCACGTCCTCCGCGCGCATCTTCGGCGTCGTGGCGATGTCGGCATCGCCCGGGACAATCGTCCGTCCGCCTTCGGTCGCAGTCGGGGTCGGCACTTCGGGCCGCAGGTCCGGCGCCAGCACGTCCTTTTCCGCTGCTTCGCGCGCGATCGCGGTCGACGGAAACGGCACCGTCGAATTGGTCAGAAGGGGTTCTTTTTCGTCGTTCATGTCAGGCGGCCTTACCAGCGGCGCTCGAAGCGGTTGCGAAGATAGATGGCGAGACCGTTCATCAGCAGCATGAACAGCAGGAGGACGATGATCGCCGCGCTCGTCTTCTCGACGAACGCGCGGTCGACCTCGTCCGACCACAGGAAGATCTGCACCGGAAGCACGGTGGCTGGATCGACCAGCCCGCCCGGCGGCGTGGCGATGAAGGCGCGCATCCCGATCATCAGCAGCGGTGCAGTCTCGCCCAGCGCACGGGCCATCCCGATGATGGTTCCGGTCATGATCCCGGGCAGGGCAAGCGGCAGGACATGGTGGAACACCACCTGCATCTTCGACGCGCCGACCCCCAGCGCCGCATCGCGGATCGACGGCGGCACCGCCTTGATCGCGTTGCGCCCGGCGATGACGATGACCGGCATGGTCATCAGCGCCAGCGTCAGGCCCCCGACCAGCGCGGCCGAGCGCGGCAGCTGCAGCGTGTTGAGGAACACCGCAAGCCCCAGCAGGCCGAAGATGATCGACGGCACCGCGGCGAGGTTGTTGATGCTGACCTCAATGAAGTCGTTCCAGCGGTTCCGCTTGGCGAATTCCTCCAGATAGACCGCCGCCAGCACCCCGACCGGAAAGGCCAGCGCCATCGTCACCGCGATGGTCAGGAACGAGCCTTTGAGCGCGCCCCACACCCCGACCGCGGCCGGGTCGGTCGCATCGCTGGCGGTGAGGAAGGTTTCGCTGAACCCGCCGATCCCGCGCACGGTCATCGTGATCAGCAGGAAGGCGAGGAAGGCCAGGCTGACCAGCACCGCCACCAGTCCCAGCGCCTTGAACCGGCGCTCGGCGGCGTAGCGGCGGCCGACCCGGCGGGTCATCGCCTCGCTCGACCAGCGGTTGGACGGCTTATTCATACGCTTCCCGATACTTGCGGACGACCCGCAGCGCGATGAGGTTGAGGACGAGCGTCACCAGGAACAGCACCAGGCCCAGCGCGAAGGCGGCCAGCGTCTTGGGGCTGTCGAACTCCTGGTCGCCGGTCAGCAGCTGGACGATCTGTGTGGTGACGGTGGTGACGCTGTTGAACGGGTTGGCGGTGAGGTTGGCGGACAGGCCCGCCGCCATCACCACGATCATGGTCTCGCCGATCGCCCGGCTGACCGCCAGCAGGACGCCGCCGACCACGCCGGGCAGCGCGGCGGGCAGGATCACCTTGCGGATCGTCTCGGACCGGGTGGCGCCCAGCGCCAGGCTACCGTCGCGCATCGCCTGCGGCACCGCGGCAATGCTGTCGTCGGCCATCGAGCTGACAAACGGGATGATCATCACGCCCATCACCAGGCCCGCGGCCAGCGCGCTTTCGCTCGACGCGTTGCTGATCCCGATTCCGAGGCCGAGGTCGCGGACCAGCGGAGCCACCGTCAGCGCCGCGAAATAGCCGTAGACCACCGTAGGCACGCCGGCGAGGATCTCCAGCAGTGGCTTCAGCACCTTGCGCATCCGCGCATGGGCATATTGCGTCAGGAAGATCGCGCTCATCAGCCCCAGCGGAATCGCGACGATCATGGCGATGATCGCGCCGATGAACACCGTCCCCCAGAACAGGGGCACCGAGCCGAACGCGCCCGACGAGCCCGCCTGGTCGGCCCGGATCGCGACCTGCGGTGACCAGCTGGTGCCGAACAGGAAGTCGGCCGCCGGCACCTTCTGGAAGAAGCGCATGGTCTCGAACAACAGCGAGAGGACGATCCCGAACGTGGTCAGGATCGCGATCATCGAGGCCGCGACCAGTAGCCCCATCAGCCATTTCTCGACCCCGGCCCGGGCCCTGAGGTCGATCCCGATCCGCGACCAGGCCCAGCCCGCCCCGGCCAGCGCCAGCAGCAGCGCGAACCCGCCGCCGATCAGCGAGAAACGGGTGGTCGCTCCCTGGAAAACCGGGACCAGCGCCTGCGCCTGCGGATTGAAGGCGATGTCGGACGATCCGCTCGCCACCGCGCGGGCCTCCGACAGGATCGAATCGCGGGCGAGGTCGAAGTCCGGAAGCGCCTGCCCCGCCGGGCTCGACATCACTGCGTCGGTGATCAGCGCCTGCTGGATCGGCGCCCAGGCGGCAAGGAACAGCAGCGCCGGGATCACCGCCCACAGGAAGGCGTAGGCGCCATGGTAGAAGGGCAGGCTGTTGAGCCGCTGCCGCCCCGCCCCGCCGCCGACACGCAGCCCCGTCGCCCGCCCGCGCGCAAGCACAAAGGCGGCGGCGGCGACGCACAGGACGAGCAGGAGGCCGACAGCGAGGCTCATGGCGGTGGTGCGCCGATCCGCTTACTTGAGCTTGGACGCGTCGAGCGGCGTCAGGCTCGTCGCGGCGGCATTGGCCGCCTGCGCGTCCGCGCCGATGAACGGCACCAGCCCGCGCTTCTCGAGCAGGCCGCCGGTGCTCCACTCCTTGGCGAACTGCGCCAGGAAGCCCTTGATCGCGGGCTTCACCGCCGCATGCTCGCCCTTGACGTAGATGTAGAGCCGGCGCGCACCCGGGTAGGACAGGTCCTGGATCGTCGCCTCGCTCGGCAGCACGCCATTGATCTCGACCGGCCGGATCTTGTCCGCGTTCGCGCTGAGGAAACTGTAGCCCAGCACGCCGACGGTTCCGGGATCGGCCTCGACCTTCTGCACCAGCAGATTGTCGTTCTCCCCCGCTTCGACGAACACGCCGTCCTCGCGCACCTTGGTGCACAGGTCCTTGTGCTTCGCCTCGTCGCTGGCCTTGAGCGCCTTCATCGCCGGATCGCTCTCGCAGCCCTTGGTCAGCATCAGTTCGGCAAAGCTGTCGCGGGTGCCGCTGGTCGGCGGCGGGCCCATGACGCGGATCTTGATCGCCGGAAGCGCCGGATTGACGTCCTTCCAGGTCTGCGCCTTGTTCGGCCCCTTGCCATAGGGGTTGGCGGCGACCGCGGCATAGATGTCGGCCAGCGTGACCTTGAGCGGCGCGGCCTTGTTCGATTCGATCAGGGTCAGCCCGTCAATCCCGATCGGCACTTCGACCACCTGCTTGGCACCGGCGGCGGCGCAGGCGTCATACTCGCTCTTCTTCATCTGGCGCGAGGCGTTGACCATGTCGGGAAACTTCTGCCCGACGCCTTCGCAGAAGAGCTTGATGCCCGAGCCGGTGCCGGTCGATTCGACGATCACGCTGGTCCCGGCATTGGCCTTCTGGAAGGCCTCGGCAACCGCGGTGGTGAAGGGATAGACCGTCGAGGAACCGACGATCTTCAGCTGCGAAGCCGCATTGTTGGACCCGCCACCGCAGGCGCTCAGCCCAAGCGCGAGCGGCACTGCCAGCCAGAACTTGCTCATTGTCTTCTTGTCTCCAGTGGGCGGATACGCCCGGTCCGGCGCCTCTTGCCCCGCCGTCCCGCAGCCCATGTGACCGGCAGGTTACAGGCTGATGACACGCCCCCGGTTCAGGCGCGGGGAAGCCGGACTTCGACCTCGGTTCCCTCGCCCGGTGTGCTCCGGATCTGGAGTAGGCCGCGGTGCCGCTCGACGATCTGCGCGACGATGGCGAGGCCCAGCCCGGTTCCGCCGCCGTCGCGGCTGCGCGCCGCATCGACGCGGAAGAAGCGCTCGGTCAGGCGCGGCAAATGCCGGGCGTCCACCCCCTCGCCCCAGTCGCGCACGCCAAGGCGATGCCACTCACCTTCGCTCGACAGCGCGACCCTGATCCGCCCGCCCGTCCCCGCGCAGCCGTAGCGCACCGCATTGCCAAGCAGATTGTCGAGCATCTGCCGAAGCTGCGGCGCATCCCCGCGCACCAGCGCCGACGCCTCGCCAGGGTCGAACTCGATCGTGCACGACCGGCTGTCGGCCAGCGGCGCCGCGGCGCTCACCGCTTCGCGGGCGATCTCTTCCAGCGCGACGCTGTGGCCGGGCACACTGAACCGGTCGGCCTCGATCCGCGACAGGCTCATCAGGTCGCGGATGATCACCATCATGCGGGTCGCCTGGCTGTGGATCTGCTGGCCAAATCGCCGCCGGATGCCCTCCGCCAGCGGCGCCTCGTCCGTCAGCGTTTCCGAAAATCCGAGCACGGCGGCGAGCGGGGTGCGCAATTCGTGGCTGGCGTTGGCGACGAAATCGACCTGCGCCCTTTCCGCCGCGCGGCGGGCCGAACGGTCGACCAGCCGCACCAGCAACAGCCCGTCGCCAAGCTCGGTAATCACCACTTCGAAGCTGCGATCGACCCCGCCGATCCCGACCACCTCGAATCGCCCGGCCCGGCCATGGCGAATGGCGTCGAGGGCATGGGGCTGGCGAATGGCGAAGCGGACGTCCTGGTCGACGAGACCTCGTCCCAGCAGGACGCGGGCGGCGGCGTTGGCTGCCTGGGTCCGCTCGCCGCTCACGAGCAGCGCCGGCTCCTCCAGCGCGTCAAGCAGCGCAAGCACGAGCGGCGGAAGCGGCATGGCTCCGCTGGCTAGGTGATCGGCCGCCGCGAGGCAATGTCGGACGCGGCGCGCCATTGTTCGATCAAGGGGGTGCGCCAGGCGCCGATGCCGATCAGCAACAGGATAGGATAGGACCAGAAGGCCAGCGCCGCGCCGAAAATCCCGCCAGGAAGCTGCGGCGACAGTAACATCAGCAGGTGAACGCTGGTAGTGGTGAGCTGCAGCCCAGCGACCCACAAGGGCCAGAAGCGGGTCGACCGCAGGGCGATCGCCAGGAATGCGGCAAGCACCCCCATATCGACCACAAACGCGGCGACATCGAAGTAGGAATGGTGGACCGCCAGCCGATTGCCGACCAGCACCGTCAGCAGCGTCCCGCCGACGCACACTCCGGCGGCGATTCGTTCATCGCTGCGACCGCGCCAGAAGGTCAGGGCCATGAGGCCCGCCAGAAGGAGATAGAAGGCGACGACCCGCATCGCTCAGCAGTTCCCGACAGGATAAGGGGCGCCGCCGGTAAGGGGACCGGCAACGCCCTCTGAAAAAAGGAGAATCGGTATCAGGCTACTACCTGCAGGGTTGCCGTCTGCGGCAGCGGCGGGCAGTCCTGGCCGTCGCCGAACGACACGGCGCGCAGTCCGGGGACATGCTGCTTGGCGGTCACCAGCGCCGCATGGCAGTGCGCCATTCCGCCGCGGGCCCTGATCAGCCCCTGCAGCGAGACCACGATCTGCTCCAGCGCGTCATGACCGGTGGCGATGCCCACGCCGGCGACCGAACGGGCCCGGATCATGCGGTTCTGAAGTTCCGCGAGCTCGATGAGCGCCGCTTCGATACTGTCCTCGACCGCCCGGACCTGCTGGGCGACGTTGAATGCGGTTTGTTCGATGATTTGCCTGCGCATGAAGCCTCCTGACCGGGGGCCCCGACCCCCGGATTGACTGACTGAGCAGCAATAGAGAGGAGGGACGTCCTAGCGGACCAGCAGCCGCGTCAGGCTCTCCAGCCCCGCCAGCAGCATTCCCGCCGAGAAACTGGACACGATCGCGATGGTCACGATCGCCGCCAGCCTTTGTCCCACGCCCCAGCTATTGCTGGCCTGTTGCGAAGTCGACCACGGTAACAAGGAAGACCGGGAATGAAGCGCGCTCTGCTCGGTTTCGAGACGCCCCGTCCCGGTCCCCCTTGTGCGATCAGCGTGCCGAATCTGAGAACTGACCGCCCCCTCTGACTGGCTTGGGTCCGATCCGGCGTCGATGTCCGGCGCTTGATGTATCAAACGCTGATATGGTCCTGTTCGCCCTTCGGTGGCGGCGACGGCCGGCGTGCCCGCCGTGTCGAACAGGTCGACGAGGCGCGCGGCCTCGCTTCGGCGCGAGACACCGAGGATACGGATCGCACCGCGAACACGCTGATCGACGGTATGGCTGGAGATGCCGAGCTGGGCGGCAATCTCCTTCGAGCTGAGATGACGATTGACGAGGCGAAGCACTTCGAGCTGACCGCGGCTCAGTCGAGCGCAACGATCCCGAGCCTCATCGGCCCCGCGCGAAGAGCTCGGCCCCCCGACCGGCTCAACTCCCTCCGTCGACCCGCGAACTGCCTTGGAATTCGGGATCATCTTTGAAGCGTAACAGAAACCGTCAGTATCCGTTAGAGCCAAAACAGAGGCTTTAAGTTGAAGTTTTGACCAAGAGCGCAAGTCTTGCTGTTACAAAGCGGAACAACCGGATCGGACCTCCGACTATCCTTTGCGATTCGCTCCGCGCTTAGCGACAAGCGGCGACATTTCGCGGCTTTGGTCGCCGGAGCGATGGTGGAGAGGGCTGGATTCGAACCAGCGTACGCTTGCGCGGGCAGATTTACAGTCTGCTGCCTTTAACCACTCGGCCACCTCTCCACGAGGTCAGGCCGGGCGCCAATGCCGCCCGGGGGAGTGGCTGTCAACGCCCGTCAGCGCCGAACAGCCTCGTCGAGCCGCCTGACGCCCAGCCCGAGCAGTCGTCCAGGACCCGGCGGAAGCAGCAGCGGCGCCAGCTTCTCGGACCCCTGGACGGTCCGTCCGACCAGGAAGGCGGCACCGGTGCGGCCTTCTCCCGAACCGACCCGGTAGGCGGCGGTGACGGCGATCACCGGCACGAAGGTCGGCTTTCCTCCCAATTCGTAAGCCCTGATCGCCGCCCGCGGCATCCGCAGCTCGTGGCTGATCATGTCGTCGCTGAGTGGCCCCAGCTCCGCCAGCGCGGTGCGCGGGGCGGCGGGGCGGGCGAAGAAATTCGCGAGCTCGGCGGCCTGCGCGTCGCCGCCATTGGTCGCCACCGCTTCAAGGGCAATATCCCGCGCCGCGGACGAGCCTGAATTGGCGACGACCAGGTCGACCCGGAAAATCGCTCCCTCGCCATCGAACAGGATTTCGCGAACCGCCAAGTCGATCTCGATCCAGCCGCGCAGGCGCGTGCTGACGACGCCCCCGCTGGGCGGTGGCGGCGCGGCAGCCGGCGCGCGCGCTTCCGGCATCCTGGCCGGCTGGCGGAGGCGGGTGGTGACCAGCCCGGTCGGCAAGGCTAGCGCTTCGGGTGTCGGCGTGGGCCTGGGCAGGGGCACCGGCGCGGGATCGGGGCGAGGCGACGGCTCCGCCGCGACCCGCTCATACTCATCGTCGGCATAACCCGCCAGCGCCGGCCGGCGTCGCTGGCGCCAGACCAGGGCAAGGCCGACCCCGCCAAGGATCGCGACCAGCAGCCATGGCCACCAGCCCGGAACCAGCGAAGACGCCTGCGAACCCGACTGGGTGACAGCGATCGGAGGCAGCCTCGTGCCGGCCTGCGGCGATGCCACGGGATCGGAAGGAACAACTGCAGTGGTCTCGGGAACCGGCGGAGCCACGGAGGTCGCGACCGGAGCCGCATCGGTTTCCCTCGTCGCCGTCTCCCCCGCGGCACGTGCGGGCGCTGCGCGTTCGGTGGTGCCCGGCGCAGGCCGGACGGCAGCGGCCGGCGGCGACGGCGTGGTGCGCTGGACCGGGGGCGGCGCTACCGCGGGCGCCGGCGCCGGGCGCGGCGCCTGGGTGGGCGGGGCGCTCGGCTGCCGGGTGCCGGGCAGCGCGAAGTCGCGCAGCTGCTCGGGACCGACCGTTCCCTCGCGCGGCGGCGGCGCGGGCACCACGACATTGGCCGGCGCAGCGTTATTCTGCGCGGCCGCCGGCGCGGGAAGGCCCAGCCAGAGGCCGGCGAGGAGGACAAGGAGGTGACGCGTCACGGGTCGGCGCTAGCTGGTCGATGCTGAAGGAGGGATTGCTCGCCCCCTTGGCCCAGCACCGCCCGCGCTGCAAGCACCCGGTCGGTCAGCGGGCGTCGACCAGCACCAGTTCGGCGTCCTCGTCACCCTCGATCAGCAGGTTCGTCTCGCCGGTGATCGCTACCCCGTCCCGCGCTCCGGCCGCGACGCCGTTGATGCGGACCGGCGCCGAGGGCACCAGGTACAGGTGGCGCGCGGGATCGGCCTTGAGCGCGATCCGGCTCCCGCCCTTCAGCGTCGCGCCCATTATCCGCGCATCGGCATTGATAGTCAGCGCACCATCGTCCGGCCCGCCGCTCGCCAATAGCTGGAACGCACCGTCGCGCGCCTCGCGCGGGAAGGGCATCGCGCCCCACCCCGGGCTGGCATTGGGCTTGTCGGTCTCGATCCAGATCTGGAACAGGGTCGTGTCCTCGTCCTCGAGGTTGTATTCGGCATGGACGACGCCGCTGCCGGCGCTCATCACCTGGACGTCGCCCGCGCCGGTCCGGCCCTTGTTGCCGAGGCTGTCCTGGTGGGTGATCGCGCCCGTCCGGACGTAGGTGACGATCTCCATGTCGCGGTGCGGATGCGGCGGGAAACCCGACTTTCCGGCGATCTTGTCGTCGTTCCACACCCGGATCTTGCCCCACCCCATCCGGCTGGGATCATGATAGTTGGCGAACGAGAAATGGTGGCGGGCATCGAGCCAGCCGTGATCGGCGTGGCCCAGCGAAGCGAAGGGGCGGATGTTGATCATGGAAAGCAATCTGCGACAGCCGCGACCGCCGCTCAAGTGTCAGGCCTGTAACTGCAGCCCTTGCCCATAGGCGGCGGCCTTTTCGACATAGTGCAGCGCGCTCCACTCGAGCATCTGCAGTTCGGCCTCGGTCAGCGGACGGACGATCCGGGCCGGCACGCCGACCAGCAGGTGACCTTCCTCATAGCTCTTGCCCTCGGGCACCAGCGCGCCGGCCCCGACGATGCAGCGCGGACCGATGACGGCGCCGCTCAGCACCCGCGCCCCCATCCCGACCAGGGCGCCATCGCCGACCGTACAGCCGTGGAGGATCGCCTGGTGACCGACCGTGACGCGCCGTCCGACGGTCAGCGGCGCGTGCGGATCGCTGTGACACACCGCGCCGTCCTGAATATTGCTTTCCTCACCGATCAGGATCGGCGTGTTGTCGGCGCGGATCACCGCTCCGAACCACACGCTCGCCCGGGCAGCAAGGCGGACGTCGCCGATCAGATCGGCGCTGGGTGCGACCCAGCTTCCGGGATCGAGCGTCGGACCGGTGTCATGAAGGCTGTAGAGCGGCATCGCCCTCGACTAGCCGATTAGTCACGCCCCGCGAAAGTCGCTCTTTCCGCGCGGCTCCCGCTCCGCTAGCGATTACAGGGTATGCCAGCGTTCCTCGACGGCGGCGGCGAATGCGGCGCCCTCATCAAATCATGTGACTGGACCTCCTCGCTGGGGCCGGTGGAGCGCTGGCCGCAAAGCCTCAAGGCCGCGACCGGCCTGCTGCTGCGCTCGCCCGTCCCGATGGTCATGCTGTGGGGCGACGAGGGAATCATGCTCTACAACGACGGCTATTCGGTATTCGCCGGCGGTCGCCATCCCGAACTGCTCGGAAGCCGGGTGCGCGAAGGCTGGCCCGAGGTCGCCGACTTCAACGATCATGTCATGAAGGTCGGGCTGGCCGGCGGCACGCTGTCGTTCAAGAACCAGGAACTCGTGCTTCACCGCCATGGCCGGCCCGAGACTGTGGCCATGAACCTCGACTATTCGCCCGTGCTTGGCGACGACGGCTGCCCCGCCGGCGTGCTGGCGATCGTGATCGAGACCACCACCCAGGTCCTCGCAGAGCGCGCGTTGCAGGCCCGGGCCGAGCGCCTCGGCCTGTTCGATCGCCTGTCGCATGCGATCAACGACCTTGCCGCTCCCGACGACATCATGGCCGTCACCGCGCGGCTGCTGGGCGAGCATATGGACGCTTCGGTGGTGGCCTATGCCGACATGGAGGTCGATCAGGACGCCTTCGCCATCCGCGGGGACTGGTCGGCGGCCGGGGCGCAAAGCATTGTCGGCAGCTACAGCCTCGACAGCTTCGGCGACACCGCCGCCAGGGCGATGCGCGGCGGCCAGCCGCTAGTGATCCGCGACGTCCGCGGAGAGCTGGGCCAGGAGGAAGGCGCCAGCTTCCTCGGCATCGGCATCCAGGCCACCATCTGCATGCCCTACGTCCGCGCCGGCAAGCTCGCGGCGATGATGGCAGTGCACCAGAACGTGCCGCGCGACTGGACCGACGACGAACTGGCGCTGGTCGCCGAAGCCACCGAGCGCAGCTGGGCGCACATCGTCCGGGTCCGCTCCGAAGCGATCCTGCGCGAAAGCGAAGACCGCTTTCGCAACATCGCCGACCATACGCCCGTCATGCTGTGGGTCACCGACGAGACCGGCTATTGCACCTATCTCAACCGGATCTGGTACGAATTCACCGGTCAAACCGACGGCCAGGGCGAAGGCTTCGGCTGGCTCAGCGCGGTTCACGAAGACGACCGGCCGATGGCGGAACGCGCCTTCCTCAACGCCAATGCCCTGCAGCAGGGCTATGAGGTCGATTTCCGAGTCCGCCGTGCCGATGGCACCTACCGCTGGTGCATCGATGCCGCCGCCCCGCGCTTCGACGGATCGGGCAATTACATGGGTTATGTCGGTTCGGTGATCGACGTCGAAGAACGGCGCGAAAGTGTCGAGCGGGTCCGCCGCAGCGAGGAGCAGCTCCGCGCGGTGATCGACCAGATGCCGGTCGGCGTCGCCATTGCCCGCGTCCCTTCCGGCGAGATCTTCCTCTACAACCAGGCGCTGGAGGAGATGCTCGGCCACTCCAGCCTATCCGAGGGAGCCGAAACCTACGATCGCTACGGCGGGATCGACGCCGAGGGCCGCCCGCTCCCTGCAGAGCGATATGCGCTCTATCGCGCGACGAAGTTGGGCGAGACGGTCACCAATGAAGAGATTCGCTACCGCCGTGCTGACGGGCGGATCGTCACGCTGCTGGCGCAGGCCACGCCCATTCTCGACGACGATGGCAAGGCCGGCATCGCGATCGTCGCGCTGCAGGACATCACCGGACGCAAGCAGGCCGAGGCCCACCAGCAGCTGCTGATCAACGAACTCAGCCATCGCGCCAAGAACCTGCTCGCGATCATCCAGAGCATCGCCCAGCAGAGCTTTCGCGGTGAGGACCCGGTACCGGCCCAATTGCTGCGCTTCGAAGGGCGGCTCGGCGCCCTGTCGGCCGCGCACGGCATCCTTACCCAGGAAAAGTGGGAAGCGATTCCCCTTCGCCGGCTGATCTGCGACACCTTCACCGCCGTCCGCTCGGACGACGAGCGGCTGGTGATGGACGGTCCCGATCTCGTGCTTCCGCCCAAGGTGGCGGTCAGCCTGGCGATGGCGGTCCACGAGCTTGCCACCAACGCGCTCAAATATGGCAGCCTCAGCCAGGACGACGGCACCGTCTCGATCCGCTGGTGGACCGATGACGACCGGCTTCGGCTGGAATGGAAGGAGCATGGCGGACCGCCCGTCGCGCAGCCCACCACCCGCGGCTTCGGCACCCGGATGATCGAGCGCGGGCTCGCCGCCGAACTGGGTGGCACCGTCCGGATCCTCTACGAACCCGATGGTGTGCGCTGCGAAGTCGATGCGCCGATGCCGGCCCATGGCTGACCCGCGCCTGCGCATCCTGCTGGTCGAGGACGAGCCGATGATCGCCTTCGCGCTCGAGGACATGGTGATCGACCTGGGGTTCGAAGTCGTCGGTCCGGCATTCCGGCTGGCCGACGCGCTCGTTCTCGCCGGCTCGGAGCAGTTCGATGTCGCGGTGCTCGACGTCAATCTGAACGAGCAGCGCAGCTTCCCCGTCGCCGACCTGCTCAAGGACCGCGGCATCCCCTTCCTGTTTGCCACCGGCTATGCCGAAGGAGGCGTCGGCTGGACCGAGGAAACGGTCGTCATCGCCAAGCCCTACAGCCGCAGCCAGTTGTCGCGCGCGCTCGACCAGTTGCTCGAGCTCTGACCGCCCCGCCGCGGCACGGCCTCTAGGCCGGGTACTGGTCGCGCTCATCCTCCCTATATCCGGCCGATGGTGACGGTGTGGTTCGATGGCGGATGTCCGCTTTGCCGGCGCGAGATCGCGCTGATGCAGCGGCTCGACCGCCGCGCGCGCATCCGGTTCGTCGATGTGTCCGACGGCGCGGCCAGCGACTGCCCGACCAACCGGTCTGCCCTGCTCGCCCGCTTCCACGCCCGCGAGGGCGACCGGCTGCTGAGCGGGGCCGCCGCCTTTGCCGCCATGTGGCGCGCCATCCCGGTCCTCCGGCCGCTGGGCGAAGCGGCACGCTTTCCCCCGCTGCTGGCTTTGCTCGAACTCGCCTATCGCGGTTTCCTCAGGGTTCGCCCGGCCCTCCAGCGGCGGATGGCAGGGTGAGTGGCGATGAAAGCCGCGCCGTCCCGCGCGGCCGCCTTGCCCGCGCCGGCCAATTCGGACGCCTCGCCGGGGGAGTCGCCGGCGGCATGCTGGCGGAAGGCGCGCGGCGGCTTGCGGCGGGCGAACGGCCGAGCGGTCGCGACCTGCTACTGACCCCGGCCAACCTTACCCGTTTGGCCGACCGGCTCGCCCACCTGCGCGGCGCTGCGATGAAGCTCGGCCAGATGATCAGCCTCGACAGCGGCGACTTCCTCCCGCCCGAACTCAGCGACATCCTCGCCCGGCTGCGCAGCAACGCCTTCCACATGCCGCCCCAGCAATTGTCGAAGGTGCTGGACGCCGAATGGGGCAAGGACTGGCGCCGCCGGTTCAAGCGCTTCCAGGCCCATCCGATCGCCGCCGCCTCGATCGGCCAGGTCCACCGCGCCGAGACCCACGACGGCCGCACCCTCGCGATCAAGGTACAATATCCCGGTGTCGCCGAAAGCATCGACGCCGACGTCGACAACGTGGCCGCGCTGCTGCGGGTGTCGGGGCTGCTTCCGGCCGAACTCGACATCGGCCCGCTGCTTGCCGAGGCCAAGGCGCAGCTGGCGCGCGAAGCCGACTATGTCCGCGAAGGTGCGCAACTGCAGCGGTATGGCAAGCTGCTGGCCGACGCGCCCGAATTCGTGGTGCCGACCCTCGATCCCGCCTTCACCACCGCCCGCGTCCTGGCGATGAGTTTCGTCGACAGCCGCCCGATCGAGGCGCTCGACGATGCACCGCATCACGCGCGCGACCTGGCGATGACCCGCATCGTCGGCCTGGTCCTGCGCGAACTGTTCGAGTTCGGCGTGATGCAGACCGACCCCAATTACGCCAACTACCGGCTGCTCGACGACGGGCGGATCGCGCTGCTCGACTTCGGCGCGGCGCAGGACGTGCCGGTCCCCATCAGCCAAGGCTATCGCACGTTGCTGGCCGCCGCCCTGGCGGGCGATGCACCGGCGGTCGCGCGCGGCGCGGTGGCGGCGGGCTTCATCGGCCAGGCCGTCGCAGACCGCCACGGCAACGCGCTCGACCGGATGGTGGCGGTGGTGCTGGCAGAGCTCGACAAGCCCGGTCCGTTCGACTTCGGCGACCGCGCTTTCCTCGGCGTCCTGCGCGAGGAAGGGCTGGCCATCGCCGCCGACAAGGCAAGCTGGCACCTGCCTCCCGCCGACCTGCTGTTCGTCCAGCGCAAGATCAGCGGCACCGCCCTGCTCGGCGCCCGGTTCAAGGCCCGGGTCGATGTCCGCGCGCTGGTGGCCGACGCCCTGACCCCGAGGAGCGAGGCGGCCTAGGCCATTGAATCGCCGGCCGATCGGGCCATCTCTGCCCGATGCCGACACTTTCCGTTCTCGACCTCGCCCCAATCATCGAAGGCAGTTCCGCAGGCGACGCGCTGCGCCAGGCGGGCGACCTGGCCCAGGCGGCCGAGCGGCTGGGCTATCACCGCTACTGGATGGCCGAGCATCATTCGATGCCGGGCATCGCCAGCGCTGCCACCGCCGTCGCGCTGGCTTATGTCGGATCGCGCACCTCGACCATCCGCATCGGGTCGGGCGGGATCATGCTTCCCAACCACGCCCCGTTGATCGTCGCCGAACAGTTCGGGACGCTGGCGTCGCTCTACCCGGGACGGATCGACCTCGGGCTCGGCCGGGCGCCGGGCACCGACCAGGCGGCGGCCTATGCCATGCGCCGCAGCATGACCTCCGACCAGAACCAGTTCCCGCGCGATGTGGTCGAGCTGATGGGCTATTTCCGCGGCGACAATGGCGCCGTCCGTGCGATCCCCGGCGAGGGGCTCGACATCCCGGTCATCATCCTCGGCTCGAGCCTGTTCGGGGCCGAGCTTGCGGCGATGCTTGGGCTGCCCTTTGCCTTCGCCTCGCACTTTGCGCCGCAGATGATGATGCAGGCGATCGCGCTCTATCGCGACCGCTTCAAGCCGTCGGAGCAGCTGGCCGAACCGCACGTGATGCTCGGCTTCAACGCCTTCGTCGCCGACACGGACGAGGAAGCGCAGCTGCTGGCAACCTCGGTCCAGCAGGCCTTCGTGGCGCTGCGCACCGGAAGGCCGATCCAGTTGCCGCCGCCGCGCGCCGGCTTCGCCGACAGCCTCCCGCCGCAGTTCCGCGAGATGCTCGACGGCGTGCTGTCCTGCTCGGCGATCGGAAGCCCGGCCACCGCCCGCGCCCAGGTCGACGCCTTCGTGGCGAAGACCGGCGCCGACGAATTGATCGTCACCTCGCAGATCTTCGACCAGCAGGCCCGGATCCGCTCGTTCGAGCTGCTGGCGGAGGCCGTCCACGCACCGGCGCTCGAGCTCGCAAGCTAGAGCGCCGGGTGCTGCTTCAGAAGGCCGTCGACAGCTGCGCGAACCAGCTGCGCGGACGGGCGAAGATCCGCTCGGCATAACCGAGCGTCGCGAGCGAGGCATTGCCCTGGATCAGGTAGCGCTCGTCGAAGATATTGGTGACCCCGGCGCTGATCTCCAGCCCACCCTTGAGCTTTAGCGCCAGCGAGCCGTTGCCGACGAAATAGCCATTCTCCTCGATCAGCGGGATGCTGCCGGTGATGAAGGTCAGCTTGGAGGTGTAGCTGCCGTCGAAGCGCGGGGTCAGCGACATGCCGTTGGCCAGCCCGAAGCGATAGGCGACCCCGAAATTGGCCTGGACGTCGGGCGTGAACGGAAGGTCGTCGTTGGGCGTGACGGTGGCGGTCGCGCCGGGAATCGGGGTGATGCTCTTGATCTTGTCGTCGAGCAGGCTGAGCCCGGCGTCGAAGGTCAGGCCGAAGCTGGTGCGATAATTGGCCTCGGCCTCTAGTCCGCGGATCCGCGCCTTGCCGGCGTTGAACAGAAGCGGCACAACGCCCTGGCGGAAGATCAGCTGGATGTCGTCGTAATTGGCGTTGAACGCCGCGACGTTGAACCGCAGCCGGCCGATGTTGGTCTTCACGCCCGCTTCGTAGCTGGTGACCTTTTCGTCGCCGAACGGCACCGGCAGATTGTTCGGCGTCGCCGCATTGTAGCGGGTGTTGAAGCCGCCCGACTTGAAGCTGCGGGCATAGGACAGATAGGTGCTGAGCGCGTTGCTCCAGCGATATTGCACGCTGGCCGATCCGGTCAGGGCCGAGAACTTGCGGCGGTTGGGCGTGTTGAAAATGAACAGCGGGCCACCCTGCGTGGTCGCCAGCGTCGGCAGCGGATTGGGGTCGGGCTGGGTCGCCGGGAACAGGTTGAGCACCGTGCCCTGATAATATTTGCGGTCGGTGGTGTAGCGCAGGCCGCCGGTCACCTCGAGCCGCTCGACCGGCGCCCAGGTGAGCTCACCGAACGCCGCGAGGGAATTGGTCCGGAGGCGCGACACCTGGAGGTCGCGGCTTCCCGGGCCCCCGGCCAGCAGTGAGCCGATCACTGGCGGCGACGGCGGGAAGGCCAGGAACACCGTCGCACGCTCGTTGGTCACTTCGCGGAAGTAATAGCCGCCGACGATACCCGACACGGTGCCGAGGTCGGCCTGCAGCTGCACTTCCTGGCTGAACTGCTTCGATTCCGATCCGACGTCGGTGGTGATCAGGGTCAGGGGCGTGTTGTCGGCATCGCGCACGCCGCGCGACTCGGTGTTGCGGTAGGCGGTGATCGACTTGGCCAGCAGCGCGTCCGACAGGCGCAGGGTGGCGGTATTGGCGACGCCCCACACTTCCGACATGCTCATCACCGGCGCATTGCCGCCGTTGACGAAATCGCCGCGGGCCTGGAAGTCGTTGGCGCAGCGCACGTCGTTGATCAGCGGCACGTTGGGCGCACCGAACCGCGGATTGCCCGGCGCGATCGGCGCGAACGGGATGGTCGCGCCCGGGCAGCCGGCGGCGACGCTGGCGATGGCGGCGACCGGCGCCTGCTCGTTGATCCCGGCGAACACGAACGGCGCGCCATTCTCGTTACGCTTCGAATAGTCGGCGCGGAGGAAGGTCTTGAAGGCGGCCGACGGCTCCCACTTGAAGGCACCATTCAGCGAATAGCCGTTCTCGTTACCGAGGTCCTTGCCGTCGAAGGTGCGGATCACATAGCCGTCGCGCTTGCGGAAGCCGCCCGCGACGCGTGCCGCCATGGTGCTGGCGATCGGCAGGTTGAGCGCGAGGAAGCCTTCGGCCAAATCGTCACCGCCGAGGCGAAGGCGACCGCGGCCGCTGAACGAACCGACTTCGGGCTCGCGGGTGCGAACCAGGATCGCGCCGCCGATGGTGTTGCGCCCGAACAGGGTGCCTTGGGGCCCGCGCAGGACCTCGACCCCGGCGATGTCGCCGAAATCGATCGCTCCGCCGACCGCGCGGCCGAGATAGACTTCGTCGAGGTAGATGCCGACGCCGGGATCGACGGCGGCGGTGGGATCGACCTGGCCAACGCCGCGAATGAAGACGACGGACGAAGCCGAATTGCCCGACAGCTGGCCGGCGGGCTTGAACTGGAGGCTGGGGGTGATCCGCTCGAGGTCCTGGGTCTGCAGCACCTGGCGGGCCTCGAGCACCTGGGCGCTGAAGGCGGAGATGGCGATCGGGGTGTCCTGCAGGTTCTCGTCACGGCGGCGGGCGGTGACGACCACTTCCTCGACCGCGTCGTCGGCCGGCTGGGCCACGACAGGCTCGGCGGGCGCGGCATCCTGGGCCGCGGCGGTACCGGCGCAGCAGACTATCGCCAGTGCGCCAAACGCCACCTGAGCCGCGAGCCTGCAGCGTAGCTTGTCGATCCCGAACGCCATGATTCCATCCCCCTCTTCAAGCAAAGCGGCGAGCGGCCGCAACACTGCTATCGGGGATGACTGTATGTTCTGAATACAAACCGGTAAAGACCGGAAGTGGTGCCGCTTACAGGAAGCGGCTCCAAGATACCAAAGTCCCAGAAAACGCGCGCTTTTTGACCTCGCTGCGGTTAGTCTGTGTGCTACGTCCGTGTACCTAATGGTTGGGCCATTGCAAGCCTGCGAGGTAGCTCAGGCATCTTCTTGATCATCGATCTCTGGGGCCGATCCGCTCTTTGTGAAGTCGAACTCCTCAAGCATCTTCTCGATGACCGTCTCACGGATTTTGATGAAGTTAATGAAGTCGTTCTTGGTTTTGTGAGCTTTTCTCATGAGAGCGAGGCCGCTGGAGTCGATACCCTGTGCCGCATAGCTCTGGCTGAACGTCTTTGGGTTTGCTTCTTCGGCAGCCTGAACCTGCAGCGCAGGATCGTCATTTAGAAATGTCGTGTTGGTCTCCGCGTCTAACTGCATCGTGTTGAGCAGTAGGTTCGCCTTGTCGTTCTTCTCATCCCAGCCCGTGAGCTTCGAAACGTACTTTGTCGGAAACACATGATGCAGGTGTGCCGTCGGCGTACCGAGGTTGATCGGCTTTTGATTAACGGGGTCTTCCAAGTTCGATCGGTTAAATAGAGCACGGATCATTAAACCCCGCGCACCCATTGGGGTCGCAAGGGTGAGAGGGGGCACTCTTACCAGAGCGAGCCAGTCGGGCTCAGCATGGTCATTCTTGATCCATGCCAGAACGTCGTCAGCGTCATCCTTTTGCTTACCGTGGACCCCTTCCTGGTATCGCTGATCCAGGGCGGCTCCTACGACCCACTTCGACAACTTCGCATTGACGCTTGCAAGCTCTTTGCCGGAGATGCTTGGATAGTCGATCTCCTTCATGACCTTCGCCATTGGCGCAAAGATTGAATCATAAGGGATCAGAGATGCCGTGATGTCCAAAGCCATTCCGAGACGGTCTGAGAGAAACTTCCCCGTGACATCCAACCAGGTAAAAGCTTCTTTGCTGTGCTTTGTCCAAATCTCAGCAGTTAGCGTCTTCGGGAGAGTCGACTTTTTCGGGCTTTCGCCTGCGAACAAAACAGCGGTTTGAAGCGCGATTTCGCCGGTTGAGTCCATTTGCGGATAGTAGATCTTCCCCTGCTTGCCTGAGGCGATCCCCTTCCTGAGATCAACCTGGCGAAAGAGAACTGCTACGACAAGCTCGAACGGCGTCAGTACTTTGCCAGTTGAGTTAAGTGTCGCGAATATCCGACTGATTGCCTCGATCTTGAATGTTGACTCGATCGTGATCAAGGGAATGGACGGGCCACCAGAAACTATAAAGTGGCTTTCGATGACATTTCGTATCAGATTCTTCCGGGAAGGCTTATGGCTTAAGTAAGATTCAAAGTAAGTAGATCTGTCCTTAGCCCTTCCCGAAATCAGTAAGGGCGTGAAAAGCAAATCTGACTTGTTTAGTAAGGCATAAGGGTCTTTGGCACTCGAACGCGCCACCAGGTATCCGGAATCAACATCCAGGTCGGCGAGGTATAGCCGAACGTGATCGTCGTTCTCGATGTCGATTTTACAATCATGTATGTTTTTCTCGAGCTTATTGAGATCGACGAAATACTGGGACTTAAGTTCTCCCGGGTTATTGAAGAATAGGTGGATGCCTGCGGTTAGTCGTTGCTGGCCATCCAATACCAGCCTCTTAGGTGCCTGCGATGCGGCCTCCGGACCCGATCCAAAGAAATCCCTCGGCTCAAACTCCTCGTGATTGCCCTCTATCTGGATCATGCCGTTAAGCGGGTAGCCTTGGCGGATTGAGTCGAAGAGCAAGACAACCTGCTTTCGATTCCACTTAAAGTCACGTTGGAACGCGGGCAGCTTGAGGTGACCACGGTAAGCTTGCTCAACCAAGTTTACGTATGAATCGACAGTGCCTGACATTTTTCCCCCGTGTACGACCTTCACCTTCTCATAGCAGAGGCGGGCACTTCTAAAAGTCTGAGGTCGACCCATCATTGCGAAGCGGCGAACCCGTCATCTTCGAGGCACCTTAGGCCATGTCTGCCCAACATCCCCTGAAAGCGCGGAGAGGTCCCGTTGCACATGGGCACCTTGCGGCCACTCACCCTCTCGAGATGACTCGAGTGTATTGATCTTGCATCAACTTACGGCGCGGTCGTTAACGGCTCGAGCGAACCCGTCGATCTCGAATTGCCGATTCTCATCTCTAATCGGTACCCTCGAGAGAGCAGAAGGGGACCCGCTTAGACATTTGCGCACAGCCTTTGCGACCATGTCGCAGCTGTCTCAAAGGCGTACTTCGTGAGACAAGCCCTGTCGGCTCTGTAGTTCCGGCAACCGAGCAAGAACTACACCGCCGGTCCATCCACTAGGCTTCACGAGCTTTGGGTTGGCGAGCAGGAGCTTCAGGAACCTGCTCGCTCGGGCCAAGCCTCGGCAACGCAGTGAGTGCCCCCTGAAGGGACGAGAGGTCATCTGAGGGCCAATCAAGGGCGCGTAAAGCCTCGGCAAGCATTGCAGGTGCCCTTCCACCCACCTCGCGCCAGCTGTTATCCTGCATCGGACGTAAGCGACCACCACGGAAAGTCCCACAGACCGCGAGCTGGAAGACGCCCGGAGTTCGAGCGGGGCGCACACAGAGGTACTCGGTCCAAGTATCAACCATGGTGCTGACCCGTCTCGAACCGAGTGGTCGCCAAGAACCCTCCCGTTTGCGCTTCTTGGCAACTTCGGACGCCGAAGGCAGCGAGAAGGCAAGGATGCTTCCGGAAGCGGGCTTCGCGGTCATGTGCCCGGCACCTCGAAGCGCGGCAGCTTGGCAACCGCGTCGGCCATCGCTCTCACGGGAACCTTGCCATAGGTTCGTCCGGTGGTCTTTGGCGCGTGTCCTTGAATGGCGTCGACTACTCGCTCCTCGATCCCGGCCTCGTACGACAGTGTCTTGAAGGTGTGCCGCCATGCGTGGTTCGGCTGGAGAGCCGGGTCCGTGATGCCAACTTCCCCTCGAACCCACGAGGCCAGCCGCTCTCCCACCTTTTTGAAATGACGGTTACTCTCGCTCGCCACCCTTTGCTTCTCGGGATCGTAAAAGAGCGGGCCGTCGCCTACGGCTTTCACGACCCCCAGGAAGCCTTGGTCAAGGACGTGCTGATGCAGCGGAACGATCCGAGCTTCCTTGGCCTTCACAGTACCCG
The DNA here is from genome assembly GCF_023380025.1 of Sphingomonas glaciei. Classification (NCBI taxonomy): domain Bacteria; kingdom Pseudomonadati; phylum Pseudomonadota; class Alphaproteobacteria; order Sphingomonadales; family Sphingomonadaceae; genus Sphingomonas; species Sphingomonas glaciei. Next base: position 2,390,329 of record NZ_CP097253.1, on the reverse strand, counting down.
CTTCGGGAGTGATCCGGACGCACCACAGCCCCTCCACCTCAAGAATGTCTTGACCACGGAGCTGGGAAAACTCGTTTACGCGGGCACCCGAGTAGGCGCAAAGCCAAGGTATCCATCGACGAGCCCGAGAGTGCCCGGCGGGAAAGGTTTGCGCTTGCTGGAATCAGAGTGGCCGCAAGGATCGACTGAGCCTCACTGCGCGTGAAGTCCCTGTCACGGAGCTTGGGTCGCTTTGGAACCCGCATCCTTACCTCGTCGGCGACGTTCGCGCCTGGCTTTTGCTCCTCGACTGCCCACGTCAGCATAGCTCGTACCGACGTCAGGTACTTGTCCCTAACCGTAACGGGACTTCGGGCCCTGCCGAGCCGCGTGGGTTCGCTCAGGAGCTTGTCGCGCCAGTCGCGAAGGTCGTGAGGCGTGAGGAGAGACGCGTCGTCATGCCCCACGAACTCAATCAACAACTCAATGTAACGTCGCCATTCGGCCTTCACCCCTGCCGATATGCCCTGTGCGACCGCGTACGCATCGAACGTCGCGAGTAAGGGAACCCGCGACTGAGAAGGCTTCCTCGGGCTTTGAGCTACAGGCGGCGCGGGCTCAGGCGGCGTCGGGGCCTCATGGCCCTCCAGTCGCGCTGCGACATCCTCAAGTATCGAGATGCCCGCGTCGTTCAATGCACGACAGAGCTGCCCGAAACCTGCGCTCTCCGGGTCCACGACGTACCCCTTGGCTTCCGCGAGTTCGAGCGCCTGATCGCCCCAGAACTCAATGATACCTTCCAGGTCCCCGTTGGCCCTGAGGGCCCGATAGTGAGGCAGGAGCCACTCCACGGTCTCGCGCCGTTTGTCGGCCCATCGTTGAGCCTCTCGACCCTTCCATGGATTGCTGTGCGCTACCCCCCGTGCCTCAAGGTCCGCCATGACGGACTTGAAGAGTTCACGCTCCTCCATGTCCCACCGGGCGGCATTGTCGTCCTCCAAGGCTTGCACGCGATGCACCTCGACGAGATAGGCAATCAGCGGGCCGTCCAGGGTATCATACCGACCCTCAAGCTTACGTCGGGCAGCCGCAATAATCGCTTCGTAGTCGCTGGCAGCAGCCTCGTATCGGGCCAAGAAGCCAGGCGTTCCTTCGCGACCTACTGGGACCTTGAGTTCCCAACGACCAATCAGCTCGCGCAGATCGGGCGGGAACCTGCGGCGAAACTCGCGAAGGCCGGTCTTTGAAGGTGGAGTGAGGTGTTTCACTAGGATACCCATACGCGCTTGGTGTACCTCCGCTGTGTACAGCAGCGAGGCACTAAAGCTCGGTAATCGCGGGATTCTGTTGAAACTCAAGCCCTTCAAGGAAGGGTGGTGCCGCTTACAGGACTCGAACCTGTGACCCCCTCATTACGAAAGCAAGGTAGACGTTTGCAAAAGGCGTTACATCGCAATCACTTAGACTAGAGTTCAAGCCAACGAGTTCACCGGACCCAAGGACATCCCAAAGCGACCGGCCGAACGATCCGATCGCCTTAGCTGTGGGAGGTGCTTTGGTAGCTCGAGTTTGATCAAACCGACCTCCTCTACACCCACGAACCGTCCTCACGCGCAACTGGAGGTACCTAGGCGGGCTTCGGAGCCGAATGTTGGACTGAAAACGTCCGCTAGCGCTGATATGCGGAACGTCAGGACGCCGTAGCTCGCGTGCCCCGGGGGTGGATCGGAAGCTGGTGCTTATGTCCGATTTAACGAAACCTGTTGGCCAAACTTTGGTTTAGCAATCTAACGAGCAGATTGCCTTCCCATGAAAATCCTAATTGTCGAAGACGAAATTTTCCCCGCTTTGCACCTTGAGTCTGTCGTCGAGGCTCTGGGCTGCACCGTCGTGGGCATTGCGCCGGATAAGGCTACTGCTCTTAGGCTTGCCGAAGAGAGCGCCGCCGACCTCGCGATTGTGGACCTCAATCTGCGTGATGGCCTGACCGGGCCAGAGTTGGCCCGTGAGATCGCTGAGAGATACGGGACCAAGGTGCTCTTCCTAACTGCAAACCCCGCTCAGGCATCACTCGATTTCGAGGGGGCTGTGGGCATCGTTGACAAGCCGTTTGATGACACCGCTGTCGCAAGAGCCTTGGAGCGGATTCGGAAGGTAGCCGGCGGACGCTAGCCTCGCCAAAGGTGTGACACTGGAACGTCGATAGTGACGACCAGTCCTTCTCGCCTCCACTCTCGTTTGATCGTGCCGCCAAGCTGCCGTTCGATCGCAATATCCGCCAGCTGCGTGCCGAAGCCAATGCGTCCAGGTGTGCTCTCAATCTCAGGGCCACCAGCCTCGTGCCAGCTCAGGCACACTCGCGGCTCCTGCCGCAGTATGGAAACAGCTACCCCGCCCTCCTCAGTCGAGAGCGCTCCATACTTCGCTGAGTTGGTGGCAAGCTCATGAAGCGCAAGCGACAATGGAGTAGCGCCGCGATCATCGACTGGGACCTCGTCACCGGAGACCCGCACTCGATTGTTTTGCCCATCAGTGTATGGCTCAAGTAGTACCGAAACCAAGCCATGGAGTGTTCCCGCTCGGTCCTCTGGCCGTGACTCTGGGCTGTGCGGCCGCGCAAAGTTGTGCGCGCGGCCAAGCGCGGCAATCCGATCTAACAGCTCCTTCATCACAGGGCGCAATTCAGCCGAATTCCGACCGGTAATGCTGATAATGCCCCCAATGACTGCGAAGATGTTTTTGATACGATGGCTCAGTTCACGGCCAAGTAGCTCAGTCTGCTCAGCAGCACGCCTCGAAGCATCTATGTCCGTACAAGTTCCAATCCAGCGCGTTATCTTACCCTCTGAGTCTCGCACGGGTTGTGCACAGCCCAGCGTCCAGCGGAACGCCCCTGTGTGGTGCCGGAGGCGATACTCGACTTCGTAAGGTTCACCCGTATCTAGGCTGTGTCTCCACTTTTGCTGCGCAAGAGCTCGATCGTCGGGGTGGAACATCTCAGCCCAGCCCGCTCCATCGGTTTGACCAACGGGAACCCCGGTGAACGCGTACCACTGCGCATTGAAGTAGTCGTGTGCTCCATCAGGGCGTGCCGTCCAAACCATCTGCGGCATGGCATCGGTCAAAACCTCGAATTTGGACTCACTCTGTCGCAGGGCATCTTCGGCACGCACCTGGTCGCCGATCTCAGTGTTGACGCCATACCAGCGCACAACCTCGCCAGCCTCATTCCTTGCGGGTACGATGCGCGTCAGAAATGGCCGAAAGCGGCCGTCAGCTCCGCGTAAAGGGAAAACCATCTCGAATGGCTCACCCAGAGCAATGGAGCGCTGCCAAGTAGTCAGTACGGCGGCCAGCTGCTCTGGGTCGTGAACTGATTGCCAGCCCCAACCCTCCATCTGTTCGGGTTGAGTGCCACAATAGTCGTGCCAACGTTGATTGTACCAGATGATGTATCCGTCACCGCGGGCTAGCCAGCAAAGCGTCGGTAAGAAGGTAGCAAGCCGGCGGAAGTTCTCATCTTCGATGCAGGGTGATCTGAATTCGTTCGAAGGCGGCAGCACTAAAGGCGTGCGCCAGTACTCCCGCGCGTGATCGACGGGCCCGCGTTTTGGCATCTGCGACATCGCTAGGCCTGCTTCATAGTGAAGGCCAAGGCCCTAACCCAAACTGGTACGGAAGTTGTCAACTTACACCTGCTTACCGAGACTTGTATCTTTGTTGCTTGTAACAACTCCGGATCGGCGTCTGGGTTTCCGCTCGTATGCCCTCAATCGCGCCGCCGTGCAGCTAGCCGACACGCTAGTGTCTGCTTTCTTCGGATGGATCGGTCTGCGACGAGCAAAGGGCGGCTCAAGCCTGACGCAGAACAACACAGCCCCGCATATGATGGACAAACGATTATCCACCGCCGAGCGGTGATTAGCCTGCCATCGCTTTCGCGGGGGACGCCGCATCCGCCAGGAAGTCGGGGGTAAGTCCGGTCTCCTTCCAATAATCGGCGAGTCCGATCCGCTTGCAAAGCAGGAGGAAGCGAGGATCACGCCGCGCGCTGGCCAGAACCGGGGTGAAGAGCACCTGTGTCAGCCGGCGATGCTGCTCGTTCAGCGACAGCTCGCTTGCCGTATGGTGGCTCGGCACGGGAGCGGGGCCTTCGTGGAAATAGTAGGCCTGCAGCACTTCGAACTGTGCGTCACACTGGTCGGAAAGGCCGAGCGCGAACAGGGCAGCAAGCGCTGCGGCCGGGCCACTCGCGGCGAACGCTAAACTCGCTGTCCTGATTTCCTCGTGTCTCGCCATCGTGTCAGCCGCTGCAGCGCCGCGAAGGACGGTTCGAAGGAATCCGAGCATCGGCGGCGGCGTATCAGGGCCGGGCACATCGTCCGTGGTCATCGCCAGCGCGGCCTCGACCCGGCCGGTGTACGCATAGGTCCACAGCCGCACCAGCCACACCGCCGGATGGGTCGGCCATAGGTTGATCGCGCGTTCGGCGATCCGGTCCATGCCGGCATGATCGCCGACCGACCAATGTTGGAACACGCTCTTGTAGCTTGTCACCGCAGCCACGGAATCGCGCACCAACAGGGCGTCGCGGATGCGCTTGCCTTCCCGCACCCGGCCAGTTGCCATTTCGAGCGTGGCGAGGTCCTGGCTTGCGACTGGGTGATCGGGATGACGCTCCAGTACCGACAGCAGCCGCTCGCGTGCCATGCCCCAATTGCCGATAAGGGGCACCAGCGTGGCGAGTGCTGTCAGCGCCTCGGGCTGCGAAGGATCAAGCGCCAGTGCCCGCCGGCTCGCCTCTTCGCAGTCGTGGGTAAACCGAGCGATGTCGTGGGGCGCCGCATATTCCGCGGCATGGCGGTAGAGCAGGGCGGCCCACCCCCACAGGCGCGGATCGGCCGGCTCGGCGCGGCAGGCGGCGGCCAGGTGCTCAAGGCACAGGAAGTCGGGTTGTGGCAGCGCCAGTCGCCAGCTGTCGTGCGCGGCCTGGATTGCCCGCGTGAGGCCGGATGCTTCGGTCTCTGTTGCGGATGCAGCGGCGATCCGCAGCGCGTAACCGGTGCCGGGCACGGTCTCGATCAGCACCGGCGACCCGAAGCTGGCGAGGGCTTTGCGTAAGGTCAGCACCAGCCGGTTGAGGCTGTCGTCTCCGACCATCGCCGCGCCCCAGATATGCCCGAACAAGGAGTGCCGGCTGACGACTTGGCCCGCACTGTCGGCGAGCACCGTCAGTAGCCGCATGACCAGGGGTTCGAGGTTGAGCTTTCGATCGTCAAGCTCGAGGATGCGTTCGCGGGGATTCACGCGCAGTGCGCCGATGCTGAAGCTGTTCTGGCGCGCCTCTTGCGGCATCGATGCTCTTTCCTCCGGCGCCAAGTTGCCGCATCCGCCAACATAGGACAAGATCAGTCATCAGCTTCTCATCATGTTCGGCGCGGACAAACAGGCGTAAGCTCTGACTCCGACTGGGATTGCGCAGGAGCAGTGGCGGTGGCGTGGAACAGGGTCTGTAGCGCGCTGGTGTGCGGCGTAGCGGCAAATTTCCTGAGTGGGTGCGGCGGAGGCGGCAGCGACAACTCTCCGTCTCCGGTGGTCGTGACAACGCCACCCACCAGCTCTCCTCCGGTATCTCCTCCTCCGGTGGCTACCGTTTACCCACCCCCGCCATCAAGCATCACAAGCCAGACTGATTTCGTCCTTCTCGGATCGTTTGCCTCGGCAGACTTCAAGCCGACGCTCAGCGTTGGAGATATCTCTCTTCGCTGGTTAGGACAGCCTGCTACCTATTGGCTGAAGATCGACGGCGTCGGCGAAGGCAACCTGCAGCAGAACAGTGCTACCGATCCAGCGCTTAGGATGATCGATTCCAGTGGTCAGTCGCTGCTCACCGGTATCGACATCCCGCGACCGCCAGGGCGTTATGCTGGCGTGCTTGCTAGGTATGCCGATCCGACCTTCAGGGTCGCTTTTGGAACGGCGACTAGTCCGACCTCCCTCCCAACCACCGGCTCGCGTGCCTATCGCAATGTTCAGGGGGATGTGGGCCATGAGGTTCGCATCAACGTCGACTTTGCCAATAGACAGATCTCCGGCAACATCGATATTGCATGGGCCGATGCATGGGGTCCGTATACCCCAACGACCTACCCGTTCACCCCGACCGCCATCGCCACGGGGTCAACCGAATTTGCACTTGCTATAAATATACCGGGCGCGCCCTCGCCCGGCCAGCTGATCGGTCGCTTCGCAGGTCCAAACGGCGAGGAGTTGATGGTAACTTGGCGAGCGGAGATCAAGAGCCCCTACGACGAGAGCTGGGTGCCATATGGGGGCATCAAAATACTTGGTTCCTAAGCCGTCGAAATGCCGGAACGCTGAGCAAAGGTTCGCTCTACACCCATTGCGGAGATTGGGACTGGCCCGCTCCCAAGGGCTCAGATCCCCAACCTGCGGTTTCAAGCTCGACGCTCTATCCAGTTGAGCTAGGAGCGGTCCGCCAAGGCGGCCTGACCACACGTTGACGCCAGTGGCTCTGACCTTGCCCATCGGCTCTCGTGGGAGCGCTCGATGATTGATCCGCAGTCGTCACACAGGGCGGTGAACCGATCGGTCCGGCGAACGATCGAGGTCAGCATCGGCCGATGGACGTTCAAGAGGCATCGCAAACTCATGGGCCTGACGTAAGGAAGAAGCGGCTTCTTGGAAGGGCTTACCCCTCGTCATAGCGAAGAACTTTGCGGCTGTTGCTCGAAAGCGCCGCTGCCCTCGTGATGTCCGCCTTGGGTGGTTAGCTGACGTTCAGCTCAGGCTCTGAGCTGAGCGTATCTCTCGGCATCGGCAAGCTGATTGAGACCTCGGCCTCGTCCAGTGAAGCCCAGGTGAGAGCGCCACTTTACCTCGCGAGCGCTCACGATCTTCAGAGTGCCTGATAAGTTCTCGCGCGTCGTCTTCGTTCGAGTCGTCGAAGCTTGGAGGCGATTGGTCGATGGTTGCACCACTCACCGCCTCGTCACGGCGCTTCACCGAAGCGCAAGCGACCGCAGGCACTCATTCAGTTAAACGCGAATTAACTGGCTCTTCTAGCAGTCTTGGGGGCATTCCTTTGAGAATGAATTAGGCCTCAGTGATGCGCTGATAGGAGTCATGGCACTTCGATGTCTTGCTACTGGAGAAGTCCTATTATTGATTACAGCATCGAGTGACCGTCGTAACCTCGCTAATTCGCTACTCGATGGCTTGCTGTGACTGCGATAAACGGAGTTGCTGATCATGTTTGCAACGGCACCTCAGAGGGAGTGTGATACACGGGGTGTATTCTATGCCCTTAGCTCGGCTGTAAGGTTCGAGATTGTAGATCTGCTGTCCGACAGAAACATGACTCTAAGTGAACTTTCTGCTCACTTTGAGATATCAAATCCAGCTGTGCTCCACCATCTTAAGATACTTGGAGAAGCTGAGATCATATCAAGGAGAAGGTCAGGCGGGCGGTTAGAATACGCCCTCGTGCGGAGATCCGTGATTGCACCAATTAGGAACTACGTACGATATCTTGGCTTCGTGCATCAGTAATCGTCCTCACTAAGGACAATCTGAGTTCGTCATTTCTGGCGTGATGATCGAACACAAGCTGCCTTTATCCATCTTTGTCGAGCCGTGGCGGCAACAAAGCATTTTCATCACGGCGCTAAGCCTCAGGGCACTTCAGCAGGGAGATGGAAGATGAAGAAGATTGGTCTCAAAGGAGCAATGCTTGGAGTCCCCATGGCGAGCCTAGTTGCGCTCGCGACGGCCACTCCCGCTTCTGCTGCTGTTGTTCAGTGCTATCAAGTCGGCCCTAACGATCCGGCGTGCGCTCATACCGACATCAATGTGCTCATGACGGGCACTGGCGGGCCGAGCTTGATCAACAGCAACTTCAACGGCAGCGGTGCCATCACTGGCACATTCACTAGTGATGAAACGCTCATCATGGGTGCGTCTGGTCAGGCAGTCGTCGAGTCGACCGACGGTATCCTCAACACGCTGACCTACAGCCTACTGAACGGCTACACGTTCTCGACGGCGACGTTCAACCTTCTCGGCACCGGCGATGTCTTCTTCAATGGTCTGGTCTTCGGGCAGGACGCCGGAGGCAATGACTTCACGCGCGTCATCAGCGGCAACGGACAGAACTTTGGCGGCATCACCGGGACCGAGGGTGAGCGCTTCACTGGTTTTCAGCTCAGCGCTACCGGCCTCAACAGCTTCGAGCAGCTGCGTCTCGCTGGCGTCCAGCAAGTGACTGCCGTTCCTGAACCTGCCACTTGGGCGCTGATGCTGTTGGGCTTCGGTGCGGTCGGCTTCAGCCTGCGTCGCGGGCGTCATGCCGCACCACACCTTAGTGCGATGGCATAGTCGAACTGACGCTTCCTATTTGCAGTCAGCGGATCGGGCGGGCCTTTGGTGGACCGCCCGATCTCGTTGCGGTTCTTTCGCTTACGCCTGTCCTAACACGATTACCGCTGCGAGAAGGTAGAGCCAAGCTTCCAGTCCACGACACTGACTCGGGAGAGAATGTCACACCGGCCTCTGAGACGATCCATTCCGTCCGGTCGCCGTTGTGGGCGTCAGCATTGGCGCCTACGTGTATGCAGCACCTTCACTTTTTGCTCACTGCCGGCGAACGGTTAATACGTGCCGCAGGTCGGCTTGGGGCGGACTTAAGCGTCCGAGAGCGACGCTAAGCCGACGATCAGTGAATGTCCGAAATGGGTCGTAATCAGACCTTAAGCGTGAGGTCTCACAGACGACAGGCTGCTGCGGAGGCCGACTGGGCTGCTGGTTGCCGCACAGGACGACTGTATGCCGAAAAAGGTGCGCCTTAGTAGATGAGCCAAATAACTCGGGGCACTGACGGCCTCGAGCGTAGTGTGCCAAGTTTGCGATCTGAAGCCAACGAAGGAAGGGTCAACAATTTCTAATAGTCCCAGCATCCGGCGCACTCAGCGTTGCTCGTAGCGCTGAACGCCAGCACCAAACGCGAAAGGCCATCAGACAGGATCAGTACAGCTCCGGCGTCAGCGCCGGCAGGACCAAATAGTTGGCCGCTGACGCTTCCCGTGACGTTTGCGGCAAAGGCGTTGGGTCCGCTGGGGGAGGCCCCGGAAACCGCCGAGCCGGTCAGCAAACGTCCGTTACGATCAAGTGTGAGAGATAGCGTAAGCTCATTGACCGGACCGGTCACATAGGTCCCGTCACTGCCAACTTTCAGCTGCGTTATTCGCCCAGTTACCGATCCGGTGGCATAGTCAACGACAAGTTCCACCTTTCCGCTGAGCAGGGCAATCTGTGCGCCGCCAGCGATGCCGTACTCGCTGATCAGGCCGTTTGCTCCTCCGACGAGAGTCACATGCCCGGTATTTGGCAAAGCACCTGACGGAGATGCGAAGCCGGTAGACCAAACACCACCACTGTCGCCCGATGAACTTTGGATCAGCCACACCCCGTGGCGGGCGAAGTTGATTCCCTGATTGGGCGGATTAGCAGTCAGGAGAAGTTTGTCACCGTTAGCCCGCGTTGTGAGCATCCCTCCGATTGGCATCGCACTTATGCTTGGCGTGGAGGAATTCAGTGTCAGTGCCAGGGATCGGTCTGATCTCAAGTCGAGTATGCCACCCGAATTGGTGACGATGCTGTCGCCACCAAAGCCCGGTCCTACTGCGCTCAAACGCAACGGAAAGCGAGCTGCAAGGGCGCCGATCTGGAAGTTCGCTCCCTCCAGGTTGGTGACAGGAAAGGCGGGGCTTGTCGTAAGAAAGGGCGCTGCGAGCGGCACGCTAGAAGCCGTGGGGATGCCGGCGGTCGGTGGCGCAGGAGGGGGAGCGGGAGGCGGAGGACTGGACGGCGGGGCCACGATGATGGGTTGAGAGGGAGCTTGGTCGCCGCCGCCACCGCAACTCATCAGAAGTAATGCCATCGTCGGCATCACCAGCCGCACTAACGGGCGCATCATGTCACCTCCACATGGCAGGCTCAACATCGACTCCAACGAGGCTGGAAGGGGCAGCCTTGACCGCCCCTCCCCAGCGTCAACGCGAGCCAATCACCATCGAAATGGCGATCGCTGGGCCCACTGGACGGCCTGCAAGCTTGTCCTTGGCGCGAGCGATTGCTGCAGCAACCTGATCGTCGGTGCTGTCGATCGCATCGTTCCTGCAAGGCCAATTCTCTTCCATACTCGCATAACCGAGATCATAGCAGAGCGCCCTCGCGGTCCTCGAGATGCGATGCATGAGCAGCTTCTGGTCCGGACGGTAGGCCAAGTTGAGGTCGCCATAGCGGACAATTCGCTGAGTTTCGGGATCGAAGCGCTTGCCCTCGACAACAACGTCTCTTTTCGGCGGTTGAGCATAAGCAGCCGCTGCCGTGAGGCTCAAGCCGATTACGCCCGCTGCGATTAAGGTGGCAAAGTTACGACCATGCATGGTTACCTCCTGCGTTGGGGAAAGATCTCCCGTGCTAGGAACCTTGCGCTCTTAGCTAATCGAAATCTTCGATTCTTCTTCGATTGGACTTGCGCCGTCGTTGCGCTGGCTTCGAATCGCCGAATTGACTTCCGCCGTCGACGACTCAGCGGTCATGAGTTGCAGAACGTCGTGCACGTGACTTTTGGCGACGGTGACGTTCGTTCCGTCGCGTAAGCGCGCAAGCCAACGATGCTTCTCATGAATCACACGGTCGATGAATCCGACCCGCACAAGCCAGGATCGGTGAAGTTTGATGAAACCGGAATGACCAAGCGTTTGGTAGAGCCGCTGCATCGTAAGGTGAACAAGGCAGTTCCACTTGCCCACATGAACTCGCATGTAGTCGCCCTCGGCAACGACCTTGTCGATCAGGCATGCTTCCACCCTTCTCCGGCCCCCGTCGCACGGCAGCCACAGAGCGCTCTCAGTGCCTTCTCCCGAGCGCACTTCTACTTTCTTGCTAATGAAATTTGCGTCGAGGCGGCTCACATACTGCGCGAGCTGGGGCCGGATCAGCTCCATGTTCTGGGTGTATTCCGTCAGCGAGTCGCAGCTCCCCTGAACGATCAGGTCGAAGGTGCCTGTAACTTCCATCGCCGATTCCACGAACGGACAACGGAGGACACACTCCTTGAACTTGCCCAATCCTTCGACGGACGCACGATGATCGAAGGCTAAGCAGACAACAACATTCAGTCTTGTCATGACTGCTCCTCCAAGGAGGGCATGCGCCGTTTACTCCTAACTTAACGGCTCAGCAAATGCTCTGATGTGAACGGTCAAGCCATGCTGTCGCTCTCGCTGCGAGGGCGCTCTACCTACAGGTATCAATTCGATTGGCTGCAGATCATCGACAGGAGTGTGCACAATGGGGACATCCGCAACCTAGCTAAACGAGCGTCCGCTTGCGTTCTCGGCGAGATGCACCGGAACGTCCGGGATGGGTGCTCAGCGGACAAGCCGCATCGAGATAGTCCAATGATCTGAGTGCCCATCTTTATCGTCTTCGGTGGCACCACCTTTCCTCCGGTTAAGTCGCAGCGCTCCGCCGACGGCTGCAAAGCCCAGCAGCATCAGCGCCCAGCTCGCCGGCTCCGGGACCGCGGAAAAGTTGAGCGTCAGGCGCGAGGGCGGTCCGCCGCGCACGTCGACCGACCCAATCTGGCCGAATTGGCCGGTAGCGTCAGCGAAGCGGCCGGTCCCGGCAAGAATGTCGTAGGTAAAGAGGAGGTCAAACAGGCCTGGCGTGGACGCCGCGGCGGAGATGCCGGCGAACAACCCGCTGAACTGGTCGGAGCCGAAGTTGATGACATAGCTCCCGGTCACCGGGCCCGTCGCGCCCGTGGTGCAGGCGGTGTGGGAGTAGCTGAAGGCTCCGTAAGACGAGGTGCCGCTCCCCATCGCAATGCCTTGGAACAGAGGCGCGCAGCTGGAACTGGGTGCCGGGCTGGCGGTGGCTGCGGCGAAACCGGAGAAACTGATCTCTGCCGCACTCGCGGGAATGGCTGTAACTGCTGCGGCAAACGCGATTGCGACGCACAGGAAAGCTCGGGACATGGTGGATCTCCTGATTGGAAGATCCGCTTGTGCGGCAGACGGCGTAGGCGGCACATGATGGACAAACGATCATCCACCGCCGAGCGGTGATTAGCCTGCCATCGCTTTCGCGGGAGAAGCTAGCGCCGCGGCTAGATGACTCCTGGGTCGATATGACTCCTGAATCGATGGATCTGCGAAATTGATGTACTCTCGCGACTCGGAGGGCGTTATGACGAGCTACCGACTGGACAGCTTTAAGAACGGTAAGCGGGTCGTATCTTACATCGTCGATGGCTTGGACGATGACGATATGGCAGTTAAACTGGTTCTTGCTGACTGCACCTTTGGCCACTGCAAGCTCTACCGCGACGACAAGGTGGTCGCTGAGATGGACGGTGGCGTGTGGTCACTGCCGGTGACACCCCGCACAACGCGTGCGGCCAACCTCGACAGCCTTCTGCGAAAGCAAGGTACGATCGCCTGAGCTGTTTGACAGACCGGCGGCGGTCGCCCGCGATGCCTCATTGCCTCCAAAGGCGTCTGAGCGCTCGTGCCTGAGCAAGTGCCGCTTGCTGTTGTCCTTCATGGCTCAATCGGAGTGGGTAAGACCACCTTGGGCAAGGCGCTGGCGCGCCATCTGGGTGGCTCTTACATCGACGGCGACCAGTTTCAGCAAGTTGGGCGGCCATGGTTCGCGTCCAGTCGCAAGGTTGCTGGCGAGCTGGTCAAGGCAGCTGTCAACGCGACGCACACGGGGGCACCTGCAGTACTCGGCTATCCACTCCGGTGCACCGATCACATCTATCTCAAACATCGGCTCGCTATTACGCGCGCGCGGTCGTTCTTCATAAACCTACAAGCTCCGTTGGAGATCATCGTGGCCCCAGATCGCGGGCGTAGCTTTACCGAGTGGGAGCGGCAGCGGACGGCGGAAATGATCGAACAAGGCTACAACAGTCGCCCATGGAGCAACGCTTGGATCGACACCTCAGGATCTCAAGACACAAGCATGCGAAGGGGTCGTGGAAGCGCTGATTGAAGCAAACATCGTACAAGAAAACCGCTAAAAACCAGCTAGGCCACTCGCCGACGCCAGATAGGCTACACGCCAATGCCTTCTCCCGGCGGACGGGATACTCCCTAGAAGATCACGACCCACACTGCAGCAGCCACAGCTGCAAGGACACCAAGCATAAGCAGCTTGCTGTTGCGGGGTGTTTGACGTGGCGTCATCATTTTCTACGTGCTCCAGGTCGCCGGGATGCGAACGCGTGAAGCCTTTTGTATGTCAGTCTCGGGTGGAAAGTGAACGTATTCCTGGTCCGCAGGACATCGAGAACAGCTAGAGAGGCGCACTTGCGTAGCCACCACACCCCGTTCGTACTTGCAGCCTTGGCGATTGCCTTGGCCTCGACCGTCGCAACCGCTGCACCTGGTGAGATCTTTTGGGGCACAGCAAGAGCAAAGGACGGGGACTCGCTCGTTGTCGGCTCTCGTGAAGTGCGCCTCTTCGGCATCGATGCACCCGAGTTCGACCAGAGCTGCAAACGCGCAGGCACGAATTGGCAGTGCGGAACAGAGGCAGCCCAGAAGCTCGCTGCTCTCGTGACCGGCCGAGAAGTGCGTTGCGTGTCCTCGGGCGTAGATCAGTACGCGCGTACTCTAGCGACGTGCACCGTTGGCCAAGTGGACATCAATCGCACCATGGTTGCTACGGGCTTTGCAGTCGCGTTTCGACGCTACTCATCCAACTACGTGTCGGCGGAAGAGAGCGCAAAGGTGAAGCGGCGCGGATTGTGGTCTGGTGAGTTCCAGATGCCGCAAGCCTTCCGAGCGGCCGAGCAGCCGACAGCTCCTTCACGATTAAGTGCCGGCAGAAGTGACTTGCCAGTCAAGTCTTCATCGAACTACTCTGCTGTTCGTTCGAAAGGTAACTGCAACATCAAGGGCAATCGTAATCGCAAGGGTCAATGGATCTACCATGTGCCTGGAATGCCCTACTACGATCAGACCAGGGCTGAGGACATCTTCTGTACTGAAGCAGAAGCTCAGGCGGCCGGTTACAGGCGAGCTATCGTGCGCAGGTGAACGACGATACGGCCCAGAGGCCTGTTGATTTAAGTTCTTCAGCGCCTCATGGCTGTAATAGACCGATACAAATACGATTGGAAACTAACATGGAACAGACCGACCTCAGCAGCAGTCCGGCAGAGCTTGCAACCGAGCTCACCATTGCTTGGCTCTCCAACCCCAACACTCGCGCTCAAGCAGAGGATATCCCTGCCTTTCTTCGCTCGATGCACAATGCGGTTGTGGGCCTTGGCCAGGGGCCCGTCGATCAAGCAGAGGCTGAGCCGGCTCCCAAGCACGAGCCCGCTGTGACTGTGAGAAAGTCTCTCTCCTCCCCCGACCGCATCATCTCGCTCATCGATGGCAAGCCCTACAAGACCCTTCGCAGGCATTTGTCACGCCACGGCATGACCCCTGAGCAGTACCGTGAGCGGTACGGCCTCAAGGCTGACTACCCGATGGTCGCACCGTCCTATGCTGAGACTCGTCGAGATCTAGCCAAGAAGATCGGCTTGGGTCGGAAGCGCGAGCAAAAGGCGGCTGAACCTGCAACGACGACGGGCAAAGCGTCGCCCGGTCGGCGCAAGAAGCTCGGGATTACGGCTGAGGCCTAGGCCAATTATGGTCGTGCCGCCGATTGCGCATAGGTAGGCCGCTACCTCTGATTGCGGTGCTGAGTACCAAGAATTGTAAGCACCAGTGAAGGAGGGCTGCCCAACGTGCCAGGCAGCCCTTCCTCTCAGTTACATGCCGAAAATGCGGATCACCGTGTCGTTACGTGCATCGATCTGGTAGATGCGACGACCGTCCGAACGGTAGTAAACGCCGTTCCCGTCGCGGTACTGGTTCTGGTACTGCGTCGGAACACCGTAGAGGTTATTGGGCACACGCTGCCCCACCTGCAGCCCACCAACGCCGAGAAGCTGCCCAATCACACCGGCAATGCCGCCCTGCTGCACCGGCTGCTGATAACCCTGCTGGGGCTGCTGGTAGCCTTGCTGGTAAGGCTGCTGATAGCCTTGGTTGTAGCCTTGCTGCTGGCCACCTTGAGTATAGCCGTCCTCAACGTCCCACTGATTGTACCGGCCGTTTGCACCGTTATCTGCCACTCGCAGCTGCTGGCGAACCTGACGGATACGCTGCTGCAGCGCTGCACGCTCCTGGCCAGTGTAGCCATTCACTGAATACTGACGATCCAAGCGGGTCAGGTCGCGGATCTGTTGGCGGATCGGGGCGGCCTCATTGCGAGTGATTGAGCCCGCTTGGACACCAGCTTGCAACCGCGCCTGCAGCTGATTGATGCGAACCGTGAGATTTGCGTTGGCCTGATTGCCATACTGGTTTTGATTTGCGTACTGGTTCTGACTACCGGGATAGTACTGGCCCGAGGCAGGCGCCGCGAGCGCAAGCAACGGCAGCCCTGCCAAGCCTACGAGTGATTTAATCATAGGAAATGCTCCATCTATATTCGTGTTCTTTACCTATGCACCTTCGCGTGCATTGGAGATGAACACTCCGAGCGACGTCTGTTCACATTTGGCGAACAACCAACGTCTTAGGCGGTTCCAAGAACTGGATACTGGCCAAGCGGGCTGCTGTTATCAGCCGAGAGCTTCAGCCTGCAGTCGATAGCTGACGACGCACGCGCCAGTGCTCAGGTCTGAGCGCCCCCTGACGTGAGCCGGGGTCACTTGCTGCTGTGCACCTTGGCGCGCCGGCGTTTGCGCCAAGGCGGTAGTGCGGGCGCGCAGTCTCGGGTGCTCTGGCCTCCCGGCGGGTAAGCTAAGCGCAAGCTGCAGTGGTGGCGTACAACCCTTGGAAAACGACACCTGCTCGTGAACCCCACGCCCACCGGACCTGGCACAAGAATTCAGGACAATGCCCCGCTCGAACAACGATGTTCTCGCCAAGTTGTGGAAGAGCGGCGGCTGAAAACCCGAACCCACCGCTGGAAACGTCATTGATCGTTGCAGGCTCCTCGGTTCCGTCCTGCCGAACTATGGTGATCAACTGACCAGGCAGGAGCTCGCAGGATCGTTCCTCAGCACACACTTTCGAGAAGATCATGCTGCCTCAACGGAGTTGACTTGGGGCTGAGCGGCATCGCTCATCTGACGAGCGAGCTCATCGGCTTGCCTGTCGTATGTCGCGGCAAGGGATTGCAGTGCGATGACGGACCGGGTGCCAGGACTGTTCGCCAAGCAGCGGCTCTGACGTGCTAAGGCTCTAAGCTTACTCACTTCTTCATACATGCGCTGAAAGCGTACGCAGCAGCCCTGAGTTCCGTCACCGGCTGGCTGTCCCAAAAGCGGATTGTAGCGTCAGCTGAACCTACCGACCGCAAGCCAACCGGCACTCACGCAAGCAGTCGAAGGATGTCCTAAGCGTGGTGAGGACCTTATGGCGCCGCCGATTGCGCCAAGGCAGGAGTGCGTCGGCGACCTTCCGGGTACCCGCCCCTCCTCAGCCTGCCGTTCCGCTCTATGAGGCTATGAGCGGCCCCGCAGAAGGAGCACAGCTGGGCTAGCGCACGAGTTTGAGCCTAAAGTGCTTGCGGCTCAGTTCGTGGCACTTGAGCTCGACAAAAAAGGGCGTCGAAGAAGTACCCCGGACGCACGTGGCATCCGGGGTGAGTTGTTCAGGTGTGAGCTTGAGCAGCCAAGCCGGCAGCCCCTGCTTCAACGGCTCTCATTAGGGTCTCGTTGGCCAGATGAGCGTAGCGTTGCGTGCTCTGGTGATCTGCATGACCAAGGATGCGCCCCACTGCGTACAGATCGACACCACCGTTGATCATGAAGCTAGCCGCGGAATGTCGAAGATCGTGTATCCGCAAATCACGCATCCCAGCCTCCCGACGAGCGGTCTGCCAAGCGTGCTTGATCGACACGTACGGTAAACGCGTCTCCGGGTTGGGGATCAGGTACTGACAGCCCGTGAACCGGGGCAAACTCTCAATCACGTCAACCGCTGCCTGGCTTAGTGGAACGTACCTAGCCTTCCCCGTCTTGGTAATCGGAATGTGCCAAGCGCGCCGATCCAGATCTACGTGGCGCCACTCCGCCTGCAGCAGCTCGGAAACTCGGGCACCCGTCAGCAGCAGCAGGCCGAGGATGGACTTCAGCTGTGGGTTTAGAGATCGCCCCGCAGCATCAAGCAACCTGCCGGCCTGCTCGCGAGTCAGGAAACGCTCCCGCTTGTTGTCAAACTTCGGTCGGGGCACGCTGCGTACCGGGTTGGAAGCCGGTCCAGGCATGTCCCACTGGCGGGCTAACTCGAATGACCGCCCGAAGGTTACGCGGATCTTCTCGACGCTGGCGGGGGCGAGCCCTTCCGCAGCTTTCTCCGCAAGCCACTGAGCGATGTCTTGCGGCCGGATCTCGTCAAGCCTGTGCTTGCCCCAACGCGGCACCAGATGGACCCGCAGCAGCCCCTCCACGGACTCCCAGCTACGCTGATAACCCTTTGCATGAGCCAAGTGCTGCTCGGCCAAAGCGGCATAGGTTGGAACGGCTTTTTTCACCGCTTTGTCGCCGAGCGGATCGCCACCAAGCACCACTTCCGATCGAAGTCGCTTGGCTGCCTTGCGGGCTTGATCGAAAGTGATGTCGGCGAAGCCACCAATCTTAAGCTGCCGCTGCCGACCGCGTTCATCGAAATAGCGAAGGTAATAGGTGCGTCCACCGGAGGAACGAACCTCCAGCAGAAATCCAGAGGTGATAGTGTCCCAATAGTCGCATTTGCGCTTACCCGGCTCGCACACCGCGGCAAGGCAAAAACTGGCTGATAATTGAACTTTTGGCATATGATCTGATCCTAATATGCGCGATCGTTCGGCCGGTCCCTTGAGCGGGTTCGGCACAGCGGATCGTTGATAATGTGATTGGGGTGGCCGGACGGCCCAAGGGCGTTGAATAGGCTTAGCGATATGGCTTTGCGTTACGCTTCAACCGAGAACATGGTTTTGGGTCCGGGGTGAGTAGTGGGGGGAGGTGGCGGCAGCCGCCGCAAATTGGCCGGCCGGCAAGGGCTCTGGGCACCCTTCTGAACTGCTAATTTGCAGAATCTGCTACCCTCCCCCCACTAGATCAATCGAACTTGCTGCTGTCGTATCTCGAGGGCCTGCTATCTTTGAAGTCTTGGGCTCGAGCGTGGGTTAGAGGCAGTCGCCATTTGTCCCGTCCCTGGATGCGCTTTGACTCTCCGACGTAATTGCGGAGAACGCCTGCGCATTCCTTACATTGGGGATTGGTTGGCTGCGCGATCCCCAGCGTGATCAGCAATTCGCGCGGTGTTGCTAGGGGCAGGTCCTCGTCACCAACCCGATCGAGCTCCAGCGCATCTAGAACGAGGTCTTCGACCATGCTGATGGACCGATGGCTGCGATTGTGGTCCTCAAGCTGGGCCTCTTCTTCTGCCGTCAGCCACCACTCGACGCCTTCCTCGAGCTGGACGGCCAGCTGGGCAAACAGCTGCTGCATGTCGATGTCGTGTTCGAAATCGATGCCCACTAGCGGTATGGTCCACCACCGGCTGTTCCCCGTGTCGTCAATTAGGAACTTGCTATCGTTCACGGTGGCCACGAACACCGTACGGCGAGGCATGTCGGTCTCGATCTTCGCGTAGGGCTTACGCACTTTGTCGGCCGATCGAGTGATCATGCCTTTGAGCCGGGCAATTTCCTTTCGGAGCGATCCTTCAAGCTCCCCTATCTCGCAAATCCAATGCGCTGTGGCGCTCAAGATTGAGTCCTTGTTGGTGGGATCAAGCTGATGATCGATCTTGATAAAGGATGGCTGCAACTGTGGGGGCACGAGGCGGCTCGTCCAATTGGTCTTGCCGATCCCTTGGGCACCCTGAAGCACCAACACACCTCTGGTCCGAAACCCTCGCTCGAGAAGTGCCGCGGCAACGGCGCTTAGGAGCCATTTCCAAAGTAGAAGTATCTTCAGTTCGTTCGGAAAAGCCTCCGCCGTCTTCATCGTACGGCAGATGTCCGGTAGCCGATCAACGCCGTCCCAAGGCTGGCTCAAAATCCAGTCCTTCACGGGGTTGTAGGCTTGCTCGTCCGCAATGGTGCTGACGTACGTTTCGACCAGTTCACGTGGGAAGCGGTTCAGAGCAGCTAGACTCACGATATACGCCATCGCAGTCTGATCTTCGTTACAGAGCTTCTTGTCGGCCCAGAGAGGGCAGGTAATCCGCAGCTTCTTGCCTATGACGTCATAACAAACTTCGACGCTATAGCCGGCAAGTATGTGCCGCATGTTTTCAATCGTTCCGGGTGTCCGCTCAGACCTTGCCGGTGGGTGCGGGAAGGTGTCCCAGTCTAAGGGTTGCGGACCGGCCGCATTGACCGGCCCGTTCTCAATTCCGTCGTTGTTGTGCATTACGTAAGTCTTTCAGCGCGTTTGAACCTCGCCGCACCGTACAGTGCGCCGATTTGTCGATTGCTCGACGGCAAATGCCAAAGACCGAATGGATGTAGACGCCACGTTTGCTCCCCGCATGGCGGGCTGCGTCTGAATGCGAGAACTTAGCTGCGGGTTTTAGGTTCCACGAAGCAGCGTTGATCCCAAGCTTAGGAGGCAGAGGAGGGCAGACACTGCGCGGTTTGCCCTCCCCCTATTTAAGCTTCGAACCTAATTAAGACTTGGATGTCTGGCGGTCCCCCCGCGCGAAGCACAGCTTCGAGGTACCGCTCGATGTTCTTGCTGGCTTGCTGCTCGGCAAGCCTGATCAGTTCAGAACCCTGCGCTTGCTTGATGAATGCTCGACGAGCCGAGGCATAGTTTTGCCTCGTGAACGCCTGAACCTGCTCTTCGCTAAACGTGATAATCCCCGCGTTGAGAATTCTCGCACCCTCCGGCTCGAACGCAACGTCTGACATAATGAGATTAGGGACCCTGACAGTGAGCGTGTTCCGGTCGTAATCGATGGTCAGGTTGTCAGCGGTCAGACCCGACAACGGCACCATGTACGTGACCGACGCAGGCACCAGCAGGTCCTGCCGGCCGTCAAGCAAGAGGAAGCCGTCCTTCTCGACGGAAACGGCTGCAAAGCCCTTGTAGGCATACACTACTAAGCTGTTCTCGGTTCTGAGGCTCTCGACCGCCGCCGCCAGGACGCGCTTGGTATCTACGTGGAAGAAGCCCTCGTGTTTCACTTCGCTTTCCAAGGGCTCCTCCCGCGGAGCGACGATGAAGCCGGCACCCGCCGCGAACAGGTGCGTGATGATGAGCAAGCTTGGTTTTGCCATGCCCTATTCCTTTCCAATGTGAGGGGGTGTCAGTTGCTGCAGCGGCAAGCGTACTCGAGGCACAGGCTGTGCAGATCGAACTCAGTACCGGGATCATTCGGGACGAACAGGATGTGTCCGAACCCGTCATCCGTGAGAATGAAGACGAGCTCGAACCAAAGTCCGTGGCAGCTGATCCATTCAAAGCTGGGCTCGAAACCCGGATCGCCGAAGGTGGTGCCGTCGACTAGGTTCTGGAGTGGTGAAAAGCCGAGGGCCTCAGTTACCTGTTCTTGGCCGTCTCCAGCCTCCACCACGTAGAAGCAGACAATCTCTTCCATTGGACCGTCGTAGTTACTGCGTAGCTGGCTGACCCGAAGCTTGATCAGCTCGCGTAAGGAAGGATGGAAGGCGCGCGGAAGCGCCTCCCCATCGTGAATGGTTAGCATGTTTGTCGTGACCTTTAGGTTGCCCGATGGTGCGGACTCACTGAGGAAGGCGTCTCCCCATATAAGGTACCCTGGTACCCTTGTTTCTTTTGCGACCACGTTGGTTCGAGGGGCAAATCGCGCTACGCGAGCCGCAGGCCTTTCCGTGACAACCAGCCGAAATTGTGCAGTGGATGCTCGCGTTTGATTATGGAGAGCGTGCATGGCCGGCATTCAGGAGATGGCTCTCGGAATAGCCTCAGTCTTACGATCCGGTTCAGCCCCGAACCCGCTACCGGTTGATCTTTGGGGCTACGCGCCCGACGATGGCGCTGACTTCCTCAGGCACCTTGCTGATGAGTGCGCCGACGCGGACATCGCGGTTCAGGAGATGTGGGCCGATCCAGCCTTTGTGCACCAGCTCACACGCAGCAAAACCGAAACGGGCTCACTCCTACGCGGCATCAGCATAACCGCTGATCCTGATTGCCAAGGTCGCATCGAAGTTGTGCTAGCAAACAGCTGAAAGACCTGCCTTCCGTATGCCCGCTGGCTCCGATAGGCTCTCGTAGACAGCCCGGAGCTCAAATTGCCCATTCCCGACTATCAGTCCTTGATGCTCCCTGTTCTCAAGGTAGCAGCCGCAGGCGAAACGCGTGTTCCTCTGGCCGCCGATAGCATTGCCGACGAGCTTGGCTTAACCGCAGAACAGACAGAGGAACTGCTGCCAAGCGGGAGGCAGCGCCTTCTCCATAATCGTATTCACTGGGCTAAGTTCTACATGGCGAAGGCTGGCTTAATCGACAGCCCCGGTCGAGGACGTTTCGTAGCAAGCGAAGCTGGCAGAGCGCTCTTAGCCACTAAGCCGAAGACCGTGGATGTTGCACTGCTGAAGACCTTTCCAGCCTTTCTGGAGTTCTACAGCCAGAGTGCCACCAGCGGCACTGAGGACGCTTTCCCGGCCCAAGAAGCCGCT
Source organism: Sphingomonas glaciei (assembly GCF_023380025.1). Classification (NCBI taxonomy): domain Bacteria; kingdom Pseudomonadati; phylum Pseudomonadota; class Alphaproteobacteria; order Sphingomonadales; family Sphingomonadaceae; genus Sphingomonas; species Sphingomonas glaciei. The sequence goes on along the minus strand of NZ_CP097253.1, from coordinate 2,368,594 downwards.
GCCGCATCGGACGCAACCCCCGAAGAGCAGATCGACGCCGCCCACAGCGTACTTCAAGCCGCGTTGAAGGCGGATGTACTTCAACGCGTACTCGGACAGACACCCGCATTCTTCGAGAGGGTTATCGTCGATCTGCTTGTTGCGATGGGCTACGGGGGGACACACGAGCGTGCTGCCTTGCGCCTCGGGAAGAGTGGCGACGGGGGCGTCGATGGAGTAATTGACGAGGACCGGCTCGGGCTAGATCGCATCTACATTCAAGCGAAAAGGTATGCATCTCACGTTGGTGTCGGCAGACCGGAGATCCAGGGCTTCGTAGGGAGTCTCGTCGGCTTGGGAGCCACCAAAGGCGTTTTCGTAACGACGTCCAGTTTCAGCAGTCATGCGATCGACTACGTCAGGCACCTTCCCCAACGCGTCATATTGATTGACGGCGAGCGGCTAGCTGAGCTTTTGATCGAGCATGAAGTTGGAGTTCGTATCAGTCGAGTGGTCGCGATGAAGCGCATCGACGAAGACTTCTTTGCCGACGATTGAAACACGTCGAGTAGGACCGACAAGTCCGGTAAGAATCATTGAAGTAACGCGCGCAAGGGTAGCCGATTGGTCCGAATGGTCGGGCATCTGCCCGTCATCGGCGATGGTCAGCGAACAATGCAGGAAGCTGCCGTTTGTCTCGACCCCGCCCACTCCAACTTCCTTATTTAGATCGAGCCCTTTTCTGTCTCGGCAGCAGACATAGTCATGAAAAAGGGCATGCTTAGATCTGCCAACTCGGCAACGTGGTCTACAATTGTGAGACGGTCCCAAGTCTCATCATACTGTGCGGGCAGGTGGCGCTTCAAGAACACTCGAACGAAGCCGAAGACGAACTCGTTGAAGCATATCGTAAGAGCCTTGCAGTCGAGCACCAATTGCCGCAGCGACGATCGCTGATCTCCTAGACCTGTAAAACCATTGATTGCCTCGTAGTGAAGCATCTCGGCGGAGTAGTAGAGTGTATTGCCTACAGTGGCGCAGAAGTAGTCACCCATGTCCGTATCGTCAGGGAGGCGGTCGAAGGCAGAACTCACTATTCCACGATCAGCATGAAAACCGATCTTATCTCGTACCGTGTTAATTAGATTGCGGCGCGTTCCGAGGTAAGTTCTGAGTCGTGACAAGGCACTATTTGCCTCTTCGGATAAAGAGAGGCGATAGTGCTCTTCGATCGGTTTGTAGCCGTTTTCGAGTAGTCTCTGCCCTTCCCAAAGCCGCCCCGCCAAAGTTCTCAGCATGAGCATACCGACAGCAGAGTTGGCCTGCTTTACAATTAGCTCATCTCGATCGTCCGCTACGGCCAATGCAAACGCTTTATACAGTATCTGGAGATCGTTCGCGAGACTGGTAGCCATCAGGAAAAACACGCGATCACGTTTGGGCACGTGAACAAGGTCGGCTTTCTTGTAGTGGAGTTCATGAAGCTCGATGCTCGACAAGCTACCCTCCTTCGATCGCAACCGCAGGTCAGTACAAGCTCGTTCGCCTAGGAACGGCACTTCCGGGACACCCAATCGTGACCCAAAGGTTTATGGCACTTCCGCAAGCACCACCCGAGTTTGCCTATGGAAAGGATGGTGCCGCTTACAGGACTCGAACCTGTGACCCCCTCATTACGAATGAGGTGCTCTACCAACTGAGCTAAAGCGGCAGCGCGGGCGCCCTAACAGGGTGGGGGCGGAGGCTCAAGTCGCGAAGTGGGGGTCGAGGCGGTAGGCCTTGCGGAGCAGAGCGGGCCAGGCGAGGAACTGGGCGGCGAGCTTGAGGCCCTGGGCGCCCTGTTCGGCGGCGATTTCGGGGGTGCCCTGGGGCGGGTGGTTGATCGCCTCGCCCGCGCTCAAGGCCATGATCTGGGCCTGGCAGGCGCGCTCGAGGAAGTAGATGCGGATGAAGGCTTCGCCGACGGTGGAACCGACCGACAGCGTGCCGTGATTGCGCAGCAGCATCGCGTTCTTGTGCCCGAGGTCGGCGACGATCCGCTCGCGCTCGTCATGGTCGGTAGCGACGCCTTCGTAATCGTGGAAGGCAAGGTCGCCGCGCACCAGCATCGCGGTCTGGGTCAGCGGTAGGAGCCCCTCCCCATGCGCCGCGACCGCCTGGCCGTGGGGCGTATGGAGGTGGATGACGGCGTTGGCGTCCTCGCGGCTCATGTGCACCGCGGAGTGGATGGTAAAGCCGGCGGGGTTGGCGATGAAGGGCGTCGGGTCGACTGGATTGCCAGCCATGTCGACCTTCACGAGGCTGGAGGCGGTCACTTCCTCGAACATGAGGTTGTAGGGGTTGAGCAGGAAGTGGTGCTCGGGCCCCGGGATCCGCACGCTCATGTGGGTGAAGATCAGGTCGTCCCAGCCGTAATGGGCGATCAGCCGGTAGGCAGCGGCGAGGTCGACCCGGAGTTTCCATTCCTCCTCGCTGACCTTGCCCTCCATGCTCGGAATCTGGACGTCCTGCAGAGCGCTGAGCCGGTCCATTCCGGCGTTGATGGTGTCGACGCGGTTCACTGTGCGGACTCCTGGGCATCGGGGTGGGCGGCGGCGAAGGCGGGAATGGCGAGGGCGGAAGCCTCGGTGCGGAGCAGGGTCGGATAGGCGTCCAGCGGCGCGTCCAGGCGGCGGGCATTGTAGAGCTGCGGCACGAGGCAGATGTCGGCCATGCCCGGCGTGTCACCGTAGAGGAAGGCGCCGGCCTGCGGAGCCGAGAGGGCTTCGAGTGCGGCAAGTCCCTCGGCGACCCAGTGGCGATACCAGCTGTCGACCGCCTCCTGCGGCTGGCCAAGCTCGTTCTTGAGGTAGCGCAGCACGCGCAGGTTATTGAGCGGGTGGATGTCGCAGGCGATCGTCAGCGCCAGCGCAAGGACATGGGCGCGACCGGGGGGATCGGAGGGGACGAACGGCGGTTCCTTCACCAGCGCGTCGAGGCGGTCGAGGATGGCCAGGCTTTGCGTGACCCGCTCGCCGTCGATCTCCACCATCGGCACGAAGCCCTGCGGGTTGAGCGCCTTGTACTCGGGTGACTGCTGCTCGTTCGCGACCAGGCTGACGGGATGCTGGTCGTAGGCGAGACCCTTCAGGTTGAGCGCGATCCGGACCCGGTAGCTGGCCGAGGAGCGGAAGTAATCGTGGAGGACGATCCGGGTCATGCGCGCGCCATCCGCGAGCCGGCCGCGAACCTGAACAAGGTCACAAAGGTCACTGGTGGCGGCCTGTCCGCGGCGGCCGCCAAGCTGAACAAGGTCACAAAGGTCACTGGTTGCCGGGGTGCGGCGGCCTGGCGTTGCAAGGAGAAGGCCTGAAGGTGTTGCGCCAACGGTGAAGCAGCAAAGCTAAGCATCGAATTGCTTGTGTCAGATCAGGCCTTTGTAGGACAGGATTTTCGACGGTCGTCGTCCCGGCGGAGGCCGCGACCTCGGGCGGGTGAAGCGCCTTCCCCTCCTGAGGTCCCGGCATTCGCCGGGACGACGCTAATTACCGAGGAACGGCGCGACGATCTCGGTGGTGATGCGCTGGGGGCGGCCGCTGGCCTTGTCGAGCATCGCCCAGGTGGTGCGGGCCCTGACCAGCAGCTTCCCGTCCCTGCCAGTGAACTCCATGAAGCGATCGAAGCGCGCGCCGCGCGGGGCTTCGTCGACCCAGGTCCGGCCGGTCACCACGTCCCCGACCAGCGCCGGGCGGAGGTAGTCGATCTCGTGCCGGATCACGACCCAGATGAAGGCGTCGCGATATCGCTCGGGTGCGGTGGCATACCAGTGGCTGGTGGCGACGGTCTGGATCCACTGCACCCACACCGCATTGTTGACGTGGCCGAGCTCGTCGATGTGCTCGGGCTCGGCGGTCAGCGAAAGGGTGAAGCTGGGGTTGGTCACAGGCTGTCGTGATGGAAGGGGCTGATCGCGAGGTCCTTCATCCATGTGCCTCCCGGATGATTACCATAACTGATCAACGGAATGCGATGAGATCCGGGGCCGCGCCGGAAGGGATTGGTCACGTAGCCGGCGGACTTCAGGCTTCGGGCCATGGCCGAATGGGTGGTGGCCCAGGTCAAGACGCCCTTCCCGCCGCGACCCCTGCTGAGAAGGGAAAGACGGCGCAGGATCGGGCGGCCCACCCCTGGCGCGCGTTCGGCAAAATCGAGGAGGAACAGCAAGGCTCCTTCGCGATAGAAAATGGCATAGGATTGCCCATGCAGGAGCAAGGCTCGATAGTGGTGAAGCGGATTGGCCAGGCGCCATTCGAGAAACGCGCGGTCGCGCACGATGCCGTCGTCCGGCGGCGCGAGTGCCGCCATGGTATCCAGCAGCGCTCCATCGGAAACCGGCGTTTCCGCCGCTTCCGAGCCTCCAAAGCTGTCGAGCAAGGTCAGCGGATATGGCCGAAAGAAATGCGACAATTCTTCTTCGACCCGCCACCCCATCTTGAGGAACCCGGGTGTCGACATGTCACCGCTGAATCCGAAGGCGAAGAAGTTCGGATCCTTCTCCTCGGCTGCGGCATAAGTCTGAAGCGCAAGCTTCTGGAACAAGCCCTTACGCCGGTGCGCAGAGTGGGTCATCGTATCGCAGGATTGATAGATCAGGCGATCTTCTCCGCCCAGCCGATAGCCTTCGGGGATCATGCCATAGAAGGCCGCCAAGCTTCCGTCGGTGGCGCGAGCCACCCGGCCGATTGCCGGGCCGGACGGATTCTGCAGATACTTCCATTTGAACAGGTCCGCCGGAACGGCCGAACCGAAGGCATCTTCCATCAGCGGACGAAGTTCATCGAAATGCCCGGGCGTGAGTTCCTCGATGGCATAGTCGCTCATGCTTCGCCTTCCGTCGCGCGGGTTCAGATCAAACCTAGAGCTCGGCTCCGCACCTCCGCGCGCGTGTCTCCGTAGATGGTGAAGCGGCGGTGCTCAACTCCAGTCCGGGTCGAGCTCGACTCCTCCACCCGAAGGATGGTGGTGAAGCCCTCCTCCCGAAGGATGTCGCGTTGCGGTTCGGTCGCCGCGCCATTCGGGAGGGCGTAGATTTCGGTGGGGCGAGACAAGGTGTCGGCGAACCACCCGCGGCACCTTATCGCATCTTGCCGGACATAGTCGTCACTTTCGGCAGCGAGGGTGGCATGGTCAAAGCTATGGGCGCCGACCTCGACGTCATCACCGAGGGCCTGCACTTCCTCGAGCGTCATCATGGGGGTCGCGCTGAACCGCGATCCTTCCTCCTCGAGAGCCGGTTGAAGGCCGGCCATCACCTGACGCTGCCGGGCGATGGGAAGAGCCTTGAGCCAGGCCGAAGCGCGCAGTCCGGTTCGCTCGCGGTCATCGCCGGCGAGCGGGCCGAAGCCCTCCAGGGAGATATCGGCAAGGAGGGCGCCGGATGCCTTGCCGATGAAATCCTGCAGAAGCACGTTGAGCGGCGGTCGTCCGCTTTCAACGCATCCCGGAATGAGGTTGTGATTGCAACGCAGTCCGTGGCGCCGAAGGGCCGGCAGGCTGTACTCCAGGAAGTCCCGATAGCCGTCGTCGAAGGAGATCACGAAAATCGGGCGAGTGCCGGCGGGTTGGTGCAAGTCGGCAAAGGTTCGCACGTCGCCTCGTGATCGACAGAAAGCGATGATGTCGTCGAACAATTGCGGGTCGAGGGGCACGTACGAACTGCCATCGAGCGGCGCCACTCGATGGAAGTTGAGAATGGCAATTCGATCCTGCGCCATCATCCCGTCGAGGGAGCGACGGAGGGCAAAGGGATTGGCCCTCGCCGAGAAGACCAGCGACTTGGCGAGCGTCCGCAGCTTGCGGCTTGCGCTCACGGTTCCTGCGCCAATTGGGTCAGCACGAACGCCTGGTCCTCGGCCGTTTCCCGCAGCGAGTCCCAGCGGCCCGACTTGCCGCCGTGGCCGGCGCCCATGTTGGTCTTGAGCAGCAGCAAATTGTTGTCGGTCTTGGCCTCACGCAGGCGGGCGACCCATTTGGCGGGTTCCCAGTAGGTGACGCGGGGATCGTTGAGGCCGGCGGTGACCAGCATCGGCGGGTAGGCTTGGCGTTTGACGTTGTCGTAGGGGCTGTAGCTCAGCAGCAGCTTGAACGCGTCGGGATCGGTGATCGGATTGCCCCACACCGGCCATTCGCCGGGGGTCAGCGGAAGCGTGTCGTCGAGCATGGTGTTGACCACGTCGACGAACGGCACGTCGGCGATCACCGCGCCCCACAGCGACGGATCGGTGTTGACCACCACGCCCATCAATTTGCCCCCGGCCGAGCCGCCTTGGATGGCAATCTTGCCCGGCCTGGCGAAACCGGCGGCATTGAGGCCCTTCGCGGCGTCGACGAAATCGTGGAAGGTGTTCCAGCGGTTCTTGGCGGTGCCGTCGAGATACCAGCCATAGCCAAGGTCGTCGCCGCCGCGGATGTGGGCGATCGCATAAGCGAAGCCGCGGTCGAGCAGACTGAGGCGGGCCGAGGAGAAGCTGGGCGGGATGGCATAGCCGTAGGCGCCATAGGCGTAGAGGAAGAGCGGCTGGCTGCCGTCCTTCCGGTAGCCCTTCTTGTAGACGATGCTGACCGGCACCTTCTTGCCGTCGCGGGCGGGGAGCATCAGCCGTTCAGTGACATATTGCGACGCGTCGTAGCCCGAGGGCAGTTCCTGGACCTTTAGCGTGGTCAGCTGCTTCGACCCGGGGTCATAGTCGTAGACGGTCGCGGGCGTGACCATCGAGCTGTAGCTGAGGCGATAGGCGGCCGGGGCATATTCGGGATTGCCGGCGAGGCTGGCGGTGTAGCTCGCTTCGGTGAAGGGGATCCGCTCGGAGGCGCCGGTGCGGTAGTCGCGCAGGGTCAGCTGGTCGAGGCCGTCGACGCGCGACGAGATGGCGAGGTGGTCGCGGAAGGCGGTGACCCCGCGCAGATAGGTGCGGTCGGAGCCGGGGATGACCTCGGCCCAGTCGCCGGGCTGCTTCGGATCGGCCGACGCGAGGCGGAAGTTGATGTGGTTGTCGTTGGTCAGGAGCCACAATTTCCCGTGCGCGGCGTCGGCCTCGTAGAGGCGGTTCTCCTTGCGCGGGGAGATGAGGACCTGCGTCGCCAGCGGGTCGGCTGCGGGGACGAAGCGGACTTCGCTGGTGCGATTGTCGCCGGCCGAGATGAAGATCAGGCTGTCGTCCTGGCTTTTCGACAGGCCGACCGAGAAGCCCTTGTCCTGCTTCTCTTCATAGACCGTGCGGGCGTTCTTCGGATCGTCGCCGATGCGATGGTAACGAGCGCGGTAGCTGCGCCATTCCTTGTTGGTTTCGGTGAACAGCACCGCCTTGCCGTCGGCGCTCCAGACGGGGGTGCCCACTCCGACCTCGGTGACGGTGTCGAGCACCTTGCCGGTGGCGAGGTCGCGGATTTCGAGCTTGAAGCGTTCGGAGCCGTTGACGTCGGCCATCACTGCGGCGAGGCGGCCGTCAGGGCTGACTTCCAGCGCGCCGAGGCGGAAATATTCCTTGCCCTCGGCTTCCTTCACCTCGTCGAGGATTAGCTGCTCGGCGCCACCGGCGACCGGCTTGCGAAACCATTGGCGATATTGCGCGCCGGGCTTGAACGCCCACCAGTAGAGCCAGTCGCCGTCCTTGACCGGGACCGAGCGGTCGTCCTCCTTCTGGCGGCCCTTCAGTTCCTGGAACAGGGTTTCGACCAGCCCCTCGTGCGGCTTCTTCCAGGCTTCGAAATAAGCGTTCTCGGCCTTCAGATAATCGAGCACGGCCAAGTCATCGACCTTTGGGTAACCGGCGTCGCGCAGCCAGGCGTAGGGGTCGTCGACCTTGATCCCGTGGCGGGTGAAGCTGGTCGGGCGCTGCTCGGCGCGGGGCGGCTGGGGGAGTTCGGTCATCGGGGCTTTCTGGGCTGGGGCGGCTGAAGCGGCGAGGAAAAGGGCCGCAGCGGCGAGGTGGAAACGCATGGGTGAACAGGTCCCCGATCTGGTGTGCGGGCAACGTGGCGCAAGAGAGGAGCTTTCGTCCACCCCGCCGCTGGCGCTAGAGGAGCGGGCATGAGCACGCATTCCGACCGCCTCGCCGCCCTTCGCGGGCAACTCGCCGCCCTGGGCCTCGACGGCTTCGTCATTCCGCTGACCGACGAGCATATGAGCGAATATGTCGGCAGCTACGCCCATCGCCTCGCCTGGCTGACCGGGTTCCAGGGTTCGGCGGGGTCGGCGGCGGTGCTGGCGGACAAGGCGGCGATCTTCACCGACGGCCGCTACACGCTGCAGGTGCGGCAACAGGTCGACGGGGCGGACTGGTCGTTCGAATCGGTGCCGGAGAGCAGCCCCGCCGACTGGCTCAAGGCCAACGCGCCGGCGGGCGCGCGGATCGGTTACGACCCATGGCTGCAACGCGGCGACTGGGTGAAGCGCACCCGTGAGGCGCTGGCGGCGAAGGGCGCCGAGCTGGTGGCGGTGACGGCCAATCCGGTCGACGCGGTGTGGCAAGACCGGCCGCAGCCCAGCAAGGCGCCGCTGATCGTCCATCCCGAGCGGCTGGCGGGGCGGTCGAGCGCCGACAAGCGCCAGGCGGTGGCCGACTGGCTGGGCACGCAGGGTGCCGATGCCGCCGTGCTCGCGGCGCTCGATTCGATCGCCTGGACCTTCAACCTGCGCGGGGCCGACGTCGCGCGTACGCCGGTCGGCCTGGCCTTTGCGCTGGTCCACGCCGACGGCACGGCGGACCTGTTCGTCGAGGGCGAAAAGGTCACCGCCGAGCTTCGCCAGCACCTCGGCAACGGGGTGCGGCTGCACGAGCGGGCGGCGTTCGAGCAGCAGCTGGGCGAGCTTGGCGGGAAGACGGTGGCGGTCGATCCCGAGCGGTCGGTGGCGGCGATCGGCGAGGCGCTGGAGAAGGCCGGCGCGACCATCATCGCGTTGCGCGATCCGACCGTGCTGCCGCGCGCGACCAAGAATGCGGTCGAGGTCGCCGGCCACCGCGCCGCGCAGACCCGCGACGGCGCGGTGATGGTTCGGTTCCTGAAGTGGGTCGAGGACCATCAGGGCGAACTCGACGAGCTCAAGGCCTCGGCGCGGCTGGAGCAGATCCGCCGCGAGGACCCGACGCTCAAGGACCTCAGCTTCGACAGCATCTCGGCGTTCGGCGCCAACGGGGCGAGCCCGCATTATCATTCGACCGAGAAGAGCAACGTGCCGTTCCAGCCGGGCTCGCTCTACCTGATCGATTCGGGCGGGCAGTATGAGGATGGCACCACCGACATCACACGCACGGTGGCGGTGGGCGATCCGACGCAGGAGATGCGCGAGCGCTTCACCCGGGTGCTGCAGGGGCATATCGCGATCGACACCGCGCTGTTCCCCAAGGGCACGCGCGGCGGCCAGCTCGACAGCTTCGCCCGGCGGCCATTGTGGGAAGCTGGCCTCGATTACGCCCACGGCACCGGCCACGGGGTCGGCAGCTTCCTGTCGGTCCACGAAGGCCCGCAGCGCATCGCGCCGGTCGGCGGGGCTTATGCCGGGGGCGACGAGCCGCTGGCCGAGGGCATGATCCTGTCGAACGAGCCCGGCTATTACAAGGAAGGCGAATACGGAATCCGGATCGAGAATCTGGTGCTGGTGGTGCGTAAGGAGGTGGCCGGCGCGGAGAAGGAATTGCTCGGCTTCGAGACGCTGACCTTTGCCCCGATCGACCGGCGGCTGATCGTGCGCGAACTGCTGAGCGAGCGCGAGCGGCAATGGGTCGACGCCTATCACGCCGAGGTGGTGCGGCGGATCGGGCCAGGGCTCGGGGCGGAAGAGCGCGCGTGGCTGGAGGGGGAATGCGCACCGTTGTGAACCGCGACGCGGCGGCCCCGGGACGTTCTCTCAAGTCATCGATCGACGGCGCCTGAACAAGCCTCGACGTTCCTCACTGATTCTTCGTGCGAAAGCCTCTGCTTGACCGGGGCGAAGATGCAGCGAGGGGCGATCGTCTGCGCGCGCAGACAAACTGTCGCGAACTGTCGGCTATCGAACCTTGGCGGGTGTCGCAGCTTCGACAGCAATAGCCTTCTGCGCCGCTATTTTCTCCCGTTCCCGCAGGTTTTTCGGCGGATGAGTCGCGGCGTATCTTCCGACTATTTGATGTTTCGGCGGCGGCAGCTAATCATTGTCGCATCGTTGCTTGTGCGTAGCCAAGCCGAACAGGGGGAATAGATGGCGATTTTCGTTGGTGGGGCGGGTTCGGACATTTTCACCGGTGGTGCGGAAGACGACCGGATGGACGGCAACGGCGGGGACGACCGCCTGTCGGGCGGCAGCGGACAGGATTCGCTGGCCGGCAACGCGGGTGAGGACATCCTCGACGGGGGCGACGGCAACGACGACCTCTACAGCGGCGACCGCTCCCCGTATTTCTTCCTGCCCTATTACGACAACCCGTTCGTCCCGCCATTGCTCGACCGCGGCGCCGAGCGCGACACGCTGATCGGAGGGGCCGGCGACGACCGTCTGTTCGGTGGCTACGGCGACAATCTCAACGGTGGGGACGGCACCGATTACCTGTTCATCAGCTTCATGGCCGCGACGAGCGGGGTGATCGCCGATTTCCGTCAGGACAGCCTGTCGATCGGCGGCGGCACCATCACCGGGATCGAGAACGTCAGTTTCGTCGAAGGCAGTAATTTCAACGACTATATCAACGTCGCGAGCAACAGTTCGAACGGCTATTCCGACCGGACCACCGTCTTCGCGATGGGCGGCAACGACCACATTCTCGCCGGCTATTACACCGCCCACCTCGACGGGGGAGACGGCGACGATATCGTCGACGGGCGCGGGAGTCAGTATCTGCAGGCGGTGATCGGCGGGGCCGGCAATGATACCCTTTACACCAACACCAACACCTTCGCGAAGGCGGAAGGGGGCGATGGAAACGACCGCATCTTCGCCCACGGCAAGATCGATGGCGGCGCCGGCGATGATTATATCGAGGTCCAGTACAGCTATTATGGAGGCGACGTCTTCGGCGGCTCCGGAAACGACGAGATCCGTGCGGCGGCGAATGCCGCGACCATCGCGGGTGGCGCAGGAGCCGACCTGATCTACGGCAACATCGGCAACGACAAGCTGGGATCGGCCGATTTCGGCCCTTACCCGAACATCCTCACCGACGACATGGGGCTTGAACAAGACACCATCTACGGCGTCGAGGGAGACGATCTTATTGCCGGCGGCTATGGCGACATTCTCGATGGCGGCGTGGGGCAAGACACCCTGCACTATTCGATGGGCGGCCTGACGCAGGGCATCGACTTCGATACCGCGACCCTCGCTAGCGGTCAGATCGTCACCTTGGGTGGCGGCACGATCCGAGGTTTCGAAACCTTGGGGTATTTCCGGGCGACCGAATTCGACGACATCCTTCGCCTCGCTACGCAGTCCGCATTCCTGGAAGTGAATGCCGGCGCCGGGAATGACGTCATTTATACGGGCGGCAGTATCGCCCAGGTGTTCGGCGGTGCGGGCAACGACCGCTTCGTCAGCTCAGGCACCGGCGGCATGGTCGGTAACCTTCTGCATGGCGGCGACGGAATCGATGAAATCGACTATTCGGCCTATGCCAGCGGCGTCACGGTGACCCTCTCGCAGCAGGAATTCGTGAGCGGCTCCGGCGCGGGCGGCGACCGCTTGAACGGCATCGAGAACATCACCGGCACGGCCTTTGCCGACACGCTGACCGGCAATGACGATGCGAACGAAATCCGCGGCGGCGCCGGAAACGACACCATCAATGGCGGTGCCGGAAACGACAAGCTGTATGGCGAGGACGGGGACGACGTCATCAACGGTGGGCTCGGCGCCGACGCCATCTGGGGCGGATCGGGCAAGGACATCATCAATGGCGGGGGCGGTGGCACCCCCCTCGTTAAAGAAACCATCTCGGCTGGCGATGGTGACGATCTGGTCATCGTCGAAGGCGCGCAGGACAGCGCCTGGGTCGTCGCCAGCGGCGATGCCGGGTTTGATACGCTTCGCGTGCAAGTGAGCGGCGATACCGGCCCCGGTTTCACCCGCTTTACGGGCTTCGGCTTCACCGGGTTCGAGCGCCTCGATCTGAGGAGCGGCACGAATTTCGAATATGTATCGAATTTCGCCGAGATCGTCGTTGCGCCGCAGATCACGGTGAACCTGCTCGATTCGCTCAATCCGAATGTAGGCCTGGCCATCAATGGCAACTTCCTTTCGCTGCGTCGCTCTTCGCTAGCGTCGGTGAACGGTAGTGACGCTGCTGAGCGAGTGGATCTCGGCCGCGACAGCGTCGTCAGCGCCATTGCCCTTGGCGGTGGGAATGATGATTTCATTCTGAGCGAAACGGTCCTCGGCACTGTTCCTGCGAGCTACGGGTCGGTTGACGGCGGGGCGGGCCTCGACACGTTCAAGCTTGCCGGGATCAAGGGCGAGCGCACCTTCGATCTTTCTACTGCGACTGGTTTCGAGCGGTTGTGGATCAATGCCGAGGCCTATGTTCCCCCGGCCACGATCACCATTACCAACGCGTCGGGTTTAAATCAGATCATGCTTGCACCCGAGGTCACGCTGATTCTGAAGAACAGCGTGCTTACCAACGCGCTGGTGACGCCAGGCGCGGGTGTGGTCATCGAAGCCGGTTCGGCGATCGGTGGCTATGGCTATCCGACCGATGGCCCCTACGACAAGCGCACCGACGTCAATTCGTCGCAGCCGGGCAACACCAGCTACGTCATCAACAACGGCACGATCACCGGCGACGTCAAGCTGGGCATCGGCAACAACCTTTACGACGGGCGCGGGGGAACGATCGGCGGCACCGTTTATGCGAGCGGCGGCGACGACACCCTGCTGGGCGGTGCCGGAAGCGACAAGCTACAGGGCGGGTTTGGCAACGACGTGCTGTCAGGCGGGCTTGGGAACGACGTGCTGTCGGGCGGCGCCGGTGCGGATATCTTCCGGGGCACGGCGGCCGAGCTTGCCGGTGACCTCATCACCGACTTCACGGCGGGCGACCGCATCATCATCACCAATGCGAAGCTGAGCGACCTCAACCTCACGCGCAGCGTTGACGTGATCAGCTTCACCGGGGGATCCTTCACGTTCAGCGGGCCCGGCACCGGCTACGTCACCGCCCGCGAGGTTGCGGGCGGCAATGTCGAGCTCGGCTTCAGCTCCGGGCAGTTCTTCGGCCAGAGCGCCGTACTCGTCGCCAACTTCGGCCTCGTCGCCGGTGGCTGGACCAGCCAGTACCAGTATCCGCGGCACGTCGCCGACGTGAATGGCGACGGCTACAACGACATCGTCGGCTTCGGTAATGCCGGCGTGCTGGTGTCCTTCGGCTCCGCGAGTGGCAACTTCACCACGCCCGGGCTCGCCGTGTCGAACTTCGGACAGACAGCGGGCTGGAGAAGCGACGACCAATATCATCGCGAACTGGCCGACGTGAACGGCGACGGCCGCGCCGACATCGTCGGCTTCGGCGTTGCCGGCACCCTCGTCTCACTCGCCCGGGCCAACGGCACCTTTGCCGATGCGATCAGCGGCATCGCCAATTTCGGGGCCGACCAGGGCTGGACGACGCAGGAAGGATTTGCCCGGACGCTGGGCGACGTCAACGGCGACGGCAGGGCGGATATCGTCGGCTTCGGCGCTGCAGGCACGCTCGTCGCGCTGGGCAACGGGGACGGCACCTTCGGAGAGGTCAGGTTCGACCTTGCGAACTTCGGCGTCCAGCAGGGCTGGGCCAGCGACAATTCGTTCCGACGCGAGGTCGCGGACGTCAATGGCGATGGCGCCGACGACATCATCGGTTTCGGGACCGCCGGTACCCTGATCGCCCTGTCCAACGGTGACGGCACCTTCAGGACCGCCCAGCTGGTGCTTGCCAATTTCGGCAGAAACCAGGGCTGGTCCAGCCAGAACGACTTCGCGCGGGAGGTCGGTGACGTGAACGGCGACGGCCGGGCCGACATCGTCGGTTTCGGCTTTGCCGGAACCTATATCGCCTATGGCCAGAGCGACGGCAGCTTCGCCGCGGCGCGCCTCGACGTCCAGGACTTCGGCAGGCAGCAGGGCTGGAGCAGCGACAACATCCTCCACCGCGAACTGGCAGACATTAACAATGACGGCACTCTCGACATCGTCGGGTTCGGGCTGAACGGCGTGGTGGCCGGGTACAACCAGGGGCATTGGCTGGTGTAGCGAAGGCCGCGTCGGCGGCGAACGGTCGCTTCCGCAAGGTCGGCAGTCTTTCGGGGCGATCGGCGGCGCGGAACGATCTGCGGCCGTTTGCCGGCCGGCGCGGACGTCCGGGGGCCGACGCTCAGCCGCCCTCCCCCTCCCGCACTGGCGTATCAACGGGCGGGCTCGCCGGTGCCGCGGCGGCCTTCCGCTTCCTGAGGTTCTCGCGCAACGCGGCGGCGAGTCTTGCTTCTTTATCCTTGTTTGCCATTCCTTTCCCTTGACACCTCATGCGCCGCACCGCCATAGGCCCGCCCGTCTCCGGACAGTGCTGCCGTAGCTCAGTGGTAGAGCGCATCCTTGGTAAGGCTGAGGTCGTGAGTTCAATCCTCACCGGCAGCACCATTTTCCCCTCCTCGCAAAACAGACCCCAGGAACGCGCCGGACGCAGATCCGCGACGACTCTTGATCAATTTGATTTAGCAAAATAGATTAGTTCTTGCGGTCATTAACGACCGTGATGTTTCCCAGGGGGGAAGAACTTTATGCGTCATGTATTCGTAGCGGCCTGCGCCGTGGCCCTTGTTGCGTCGCCCGCGCTGGCCCAGACCAGGACGAGCTCGGTGGGCGTCGGTATCACCGGCGGCACGCTCGGCGTTGGACCGGAAGTCGGCTGGCGGTCGACCAATTTCGGGGTGCGCGGCAGCGCCACCTTCTTCAGCCTCAGCCGCGGGGTCGATTCGGACGGCATCGAATATGATGGCGACCTCAAGCTGCGCTCGTTCGGTGGCAGCCTCGACTTCTATCCGGGCGGCGGCGGGTTCCGCCTCTCGGGCGGCGTGCGCGTCGGCAAGAACCGGGTCGAACTGACCGCTTCCCCGGCGGCGACCACCAGCGTCGAAGTGGGCGATGCCACCTATACCGGCGCGCAGATCGGCACGCTGAGCGGTGAAGTGCGCGCCAAGAAGGTCGCCCCGACCCTGACGCTCGGCTACGGCGGCGGTGTCGGGAGCGGCGTCTATTTCGGCATCGACGCGGGCGCCATGTTCCAGGGCAAGCCCAGGGTCCGCAGCCTGACCGCGACCGGCCCGATTGCCGCCAATGCGGCGTTTCAGACCCAGCTCGCCAACGAGCGGCGCGAGATCGAGGACGATATCGACAACTTCAAGGTCTACCCGATCCTCCAGCTCGGCCTCGGCTATCGCTTCTAGGCGACACGCCTTCTGGCCTTACGAAGGGCGGCGTCGGTCAGGGGGCCGGCGCCGCCTTTTTCGTTGGCGGACGTCTGGTCCCAAGAAGAGGGTGGACCCGCGTCCCCGCCGGGCTAGAGGAAGGCCATGCGCTTCTTTTCCGACAATGCCGCGGCGGTCCATCCGGCCGTGTTCAAGGCCATGGCCGAGGCCGACCGGCTGGACACCGCCTATGACGGCGATGCGTGGAGCAAGCGGCTGGACGCGGCCTTTTCGGCCTTGTTCGAGCGCGAGGTGACCGCGCTGTGGGTGACCACCGGCACCGCCGCCAACTGCCTGGCGCTGGCGGGGCTGGTGCCGCCCCATGGCGGGGTGCTGTGCCACCGCGAGGCGCACATCCAGGTCGACGAGGCGGGGGCACCCGAATTCTTCACCGGCGGGGCCAAACTGCTACTGGTCGACGGGCCGGGCGCGAAGCTGACGCCGCAAGCGCTGGAAGAAGCGCGGGGCCGGATCCGGCCCGACGTCCACCAGGTCCAGGCCGATGCGCTGTCGATCACCAATGCGACCGAATATGGGCTGGTCTATTCGGCGGCGGAGACCGCGGCGCTGGGCGCGTGGGCCAAGAGCCACGGGCTCGGCTTCCACCTCGACGGGGCGCGTTTCGCCAATGCAGTGGCATCGACCGGGGCGAGCGTCGCCGACCTGACCTGGCGCGCGGGCGTCGACGCGCTGAGCTTCGGCTTCGTCAAGAATGGCGGGCTGTCGGCCGAGGCGCTGATCCTGTTCGATCCCGCACTGGCCGACGGCATCCGCCGGCGGCGCAAGCGGTCGGGGCATCTGCTGAGCAAGGGCCGCTATCTGGCGGCACAGCTGTTGGCGATGGTCGAGGACGATGTCTGGCTGAACAATGCGCGCGCGGCGAATGCTGCGGCGCGGCGACTGGCCGAGGCGGCGGGAGAGCGGCTGGTCTATCCGGTCGAGGCCAATGAAGTGTTCCTGAAGGTCAGCGCGGCGGAAGCGGCGGCGCTGAGGGCCCAAGGCTTCGACTTCTACGACTGGGGCGTGGGCGAAGCGCGGCTGGTGACCAGCTGGGACCAGGACATGGCCGCGGTCGAGACGCTGGCCCGCGCGATCGAAGGGCTGTGAGCGCACCGCTCAGCAAGGGCACGGTCCTTGTCTTCTTCTGCATCATCACCCTAATCTGGGGATCGACCTGGATCGTCATCCGCGACCAGCTGGGCGTGGTTCCGGCGCACTGGTCGGTGACCTATCGCTTCGTCATCGCGGCGGCGGCGATGGCGGCCTATACCAGCTGGCAAGGCAGCGGGCTGAAGCTTCCGCCCGGCGCGTGGAAGGTCGCCGCGCTGTTCGGATTTTGCCAGTTCTGCGTCAATTTCAACGCGGTCTATCTGGCCGAGCATCACATCACCAGCGGGCTGGTCGCCTGCGTGTTCGCGCTGCTGCTGATCCCCAATAGCCTGCTGGCGTGGGCGTGGACCGGGCACAAGCCGACCCGCGCGTTCATCCTCTCCGCGATCCCCGCGATCGGCGGCATCGCGCTGCTGTTCTGGAACGAGGTGCAGAGCGCTCGGGCGCCGCTGGGCGAGGTGATGCTGGGGATCGGCCTGACCCTGCTCGGCGTGATGGGGGCAAGCGTGTCAAACGTGCTGCAGACCACCGACAAGGCGCGGGCCGTGCCGCTGCCGACCATGCTGACCTGGGGGATGATCTTCGGCGCGCTGTTCGACGGAGTCTTCGCGCTGGCCGTCAGCGGGCCGCCGGTGTTCGATCCGCGGCCGGGCTATTGGTTCGGCCTCGCCTATCTCGCGCTGTTCGCCTCGGCGCTGGCGTTCAGCCTGTACATGCCGATCATCCGCACGATCGGGGCGGGCCGGGCGGCCTATTCGAGCGTGATCGTGCCGATCATCGCCATGGCGCTGAGCACCGTGTTCGAAGGCTATCGCTGGACCGGCCTGGCGGTGGCCGGCGCGGTGCTGGCGATGGCGGGGATGGTGTGGGCGCTGACCAGCCGGCGCGAGGCCGAGCCGGTGCCGCTCGCGGACTGAACTGAGGCGTCACAATGGCAAGGTTGTCGCTGTCCGACAGCGCGACTAAGCCACGGGGCATGCTCGATATACGCGCGTCGCTCGACGCTCCCGCCGCCGCCCCAACCGCCATCCGCCGCGAGGATTATCAGGCGCCCGACTGGTTGGTGCCGGAGGTCGAACTCAAGTTCGGGCTGGACCCGGCGCGGACGGTGGTGACGGCGCGGCTGACCGTGAAGCGCAATGGCGGGCACGACCGGCCACTGGAGCTCGATGGCGAGGAGCTGGAGTTGCTCTCGCTCAAGGTCGACGGTGAGAAGCGCGAGGCGCGGTTCGAGGACGGGCGGCTGGTGGTCGACCTCACCGGTGCGGCGGCGACCGTCGAGACCGAGGTCGTCATCGCGCCCGAGAAGAACAGCCAGTTGATGGGGCTCTATGCCTCGGGCGGGATCCTCTGCACCCAGTGCGAGGCCGAGGGCTTCCGCCGGATCACCTTCTTCCCCGATCGGCCCGACGTACTGAGCCGCTATCGGGTACGGCTGGAGGCGGACAAGGCGCGCTTCCCGGTGCTGCTGGCGAACGGCAATCCGGTCGAGGAAGGCGAAGCCGAGGACGGAAAGCATTTCGCGCTGTGGGAGGACCCCTTCCCCAAGCCCTGCTACCTGTTCGCAATCGTCGCCGGCGACCTCCAGTGCAACGCCGACCGCTTCACCACGATGAGCGGGCGCGAGGTCGAACTGGGCATCTGGGTGCGCGAGGCCGATCTGCCCAAGACCCGGCTGGCGATGCAGGCGCTGAAGGACAGCATGGCGTGGGACGAGCGCACCTATGGCCGCGAATATGACCTCGACCGATTCAACATCGTCGCGGTCAGCGACTTTAATTTCGGGGCGATGGAGAACAAGGGCCTCAACATCTTCAACACGCGCTACGTGCTGGCCGACCCCGAGACCGCCAGCGACGGCGACATCGACGCGGTCGCGGCGGTGGTGGCGCACGAATATTTCCACAATTGGTCGGGCAACCGTGTCACCTGCCGCGACTGGTTCCAGCTGAGCTTGAAGGAAGGCCTGACCGTATTCCGCGACCAGGGGTTCAGCGAGGATATGGGTTCGGCCGCGGTGCAGCGGATCGACCAGGTGCGGACGCTGCGCGCGGCGCAGTTTCCGGAGGATGCGGGCCCCCTCGCCCACCCGATCCGGCCCGACAGCTACATGGAGATCGCCAACTTCTACACCGCGACGGTCTACAACAAGGGCGCCGAGGTGATCCGCATGATGCGGACGATCCTGGGTTCCGAGGCCTATCGCAAGGGCACCGACCTCTATTTCGAACGGCACGACGGGCAGGCGGTGACCTGCGAGGATTTCGTGGCGTGCATGGAGGAGGCGAGCGGGGCCGATTTGCGGCAGTTCCGCCTGTGGTATTCGCAGGCCGGGACGCCGACGGTGAGGGCGCGGCTGGAGCAGGTTGACGGCGGCGCGACGCTGCACCTGGCGCAGGAGGTGCCGCCGACCCCGGGCCAGCCGGCCAAGCAGCCGATGGCCATCCCCCTCAAGGTCGCGCTGATCGGCGCGGACAGCGGGCGCGAGATCGCGGGTGAGCGGCTGGTGATGCTGGAGCGGGCCGAGCAATCGATCAGCTTCGCCGGCATCGACGAGCCCGCCTTCCTGTCGATCAACCGCGGCTTTTCCGCCCCGGTGATCGTCGAGGCGGACCGCAAGCCCGGCGAGATCGAGGCGCTGGCGGCGGGCGACAGCGACAGCTTCGCGCGGTTCGAGGCGGGGCAGGAATTGATGATCCGCGACCTCTTGGCCGCGATCACCAGCGGCGGACCGGTTGCCACCGACGCGATCCTGACCGCGGTCGGCGCGACCCTGCGCAGCCAGTCGCTCGACCCCGCGTTCAAGGCCGACGCGATCGCGCTGCCGTCGGAGAGCCTGCTGACCGACAAGCTCGACCGGGCCGATCCGGCGCGGGTGCACGCGGTGCGCGAAGAGGTCCGGCGGGCGATCGGCAATGCGCTTAAGGACGATCTGTCGCGCGCCTACACCCAGGCCAGCGCGGCCGACCCGGCCAGCCTGTCGGGCGCCGACAAGGGCCTGCGCCGGCTGCGCGCCGCGACCCTCGCGCTGCTGGCGGCGGGCGATCCGCAGTTCGGCGCGGGCCTGGCGCAGCGCCAGTATGACGAGGCGCGGACCATGACCGAGCGGCAGTCGGCGCTGATGGTGCTGGCGATGCTTGGTCCGGACATCGCGGCCAAGGCGCTGGACGACTTCTACGCCCGGTTCGAGGACGATCCCCTGGTCATCGACAAGTGGTTCGCGGTGCAAGCCTCGGTCCCGGGCGAGGCGACGCTGGCGGCGGTCGAGCGGCTGCAGTCGCAACCGGCCTTCACCATGAGCAATCCCAATCGCCTGCGGGCGTTGGCCGGAAGCTTCGCGGGGACGCCCAGCGCCTTCCACCGCGCCGACGGCCTGGGCTACGACTGGCTGGCCGAAGTGATCGTCGCCGCCGACAAGCTGAACCCGCAGACCGCGGCGCGGTTCGTCGCGCCCCTGGGCCGGTGGCGCAAGATCGAGGAAGGCCGCGCGGCGAAGATGCGCGGCGCGCTGCAGCGGATCCTGGGCGAGCCGGGGCTCAGCAAGGACGTGTTCGAGCTGGCGAGCAAGAGTTTGGGGTGACGGCAATCGTCCCGGCCTGCGCCGGGACGACGGGCGCCCTTAGCCGCCGATCCACTTCGCGACCTGGTTCGCCACGTCGTTGGCGGCCGCGTTGATCGCCGGGCCGACGCTGGCGGCGGTGCCGTCGGCGGGGGCGGTGGCGGTGAAGCGGCGGGTCTGTACCGTCGCGCCGCGGGTCGCGGTGGCGTCGTAGGTGACGATGACCTGGCCGGTGGCACTGTCGACGCCGAACCGCTGAAGCACGCCAGAGACGCGGGTGCCGGGGTCGATCCCGGCCTGGCGCGGATCGATCACCACGCGGCCGGTGACCCGCTTGACCGTCTCGCTCAGCAACTGCTGGAACAGGCGGTCGGGGGTTTCAAGATATTGCAGGTCCTTGACGTAGGTGACCTGGCCCGCGGTCTCGAGCACGGGCACCCGCACCTGACGGATGTCGCGGCCGGCGATCGGCAGTTCGATGCTGACCGCGTCGCTCGCGGCGGCGGTGCGCTCGAACGTGGCGCTGGGCGTGGCGGGGGTAAGCGTCAGAAGGGTCGCCGGGGTCTTCCCGCCGAAGCAGGCCGACAGCGACAGGGGAAGCGCCAGCGCGGCGGCGAGGGTGAGGAGGCGCATCAGCGGGACTTTCCGGGTTTGTGATCGGGGAGCTTGGGCGCGCCGAGCACGCCGGTAATGCCGCCCTGATCGAGCCTGCTCGACACACCTTCCAGGCTGGATGTGAGATCGCGCAGGTCGCGGACCAGGCGGTTGACCTCGGGCAGGGTCGATTTGGAGAAATTCTGCACGCCCGGCCGCGCATCGGCGACCAGCGAGTCGATGTTGGCCGACGTCTGCTGCAGCGACTGAAGCGACTTGCGGAGATCCGCCGCAGCCGGCTGGACGTCGCGCTGGACAACCAGGCTGCTGCTGTTGGCCAGCTTGGCGATCTCGTCGGCGGCGCGGCCCGCGTTGCGCGCGGCGATCCGCGCCTCGGCCAGCGTGTCGGCCATTTCGGGCGAGCGATCGGCCAGCACCTTGCTGGTCTTGTCGATGTTCTCGAGGATGTCGGAGATGGCGTTCTGGTTGCGGTCGCTGAGCAGTTCGGTCAGCCGCTCGGTCAGGCGCTGGATCCGCTCGAGCAGTTCGGGCGCAGAATTGAGCAATGCGCCGAGGCCGCCGGACGAACTGGGCACCACCGGGCAGCCCTGCGGCCCGAGCTGGGTAAGCGGGCGGGCGCCCTTGACCGCGCCGTCAAGCTGGATCTCGGACACGCCGGTGAAGCCGACACCCTTGATCTGCGCCGTGGTGCCCTGAAGCACGGGGGTCGATTCCTCGACCTCGATCCGGACCCAGACGAATTCGGGCCGGTCGGGGAGCAGCGAGACGCGGGTGATCTGGCCGACGGGCACGCCGGAGAAGCTGACGTTGGAACCGCGGTTGAGGCCGCCGACGCCCTGGCTGAAGTAGATGTCGAAGCACTTGCGCTTCTGCGTGTTCAGACCCGCGATCCACACCGCGAAGAACAGCAGGCCGACCAGGAGGACCAGGACGACGGTGCCAACCAGCACCTGATTTGATCGGGTTTCCATGCCTGCTCGCTATGCCGCTGCCGCGCGGCCGCGCGGTCCGTTGAAATATTCCTGGATCCAGGGGTGATCGAGGGTCAGGAGATTCTTGATCGTGTCGACCGCGATCACCTTGCCATCGGCCAGCACCGCGACCCGGTCGCAGATGGCATACAGGCTGTCGAGATCGTGGGTAATGAGGAAGACGGTGAGGTCGAGCCGCTGCTGCAGGCCGCGGATCAGCTGGTCGAAGGCCTGCGCGCCGATCGGGTCGAGGCCGGCGGTGGGTTCGTCGAGGAACAGCAGTTCCGGGTCAAGCGCCAGCGCGCGGGCGAGGCCGGCGCGCTTGCGCATGCCGCCGGACAGCTCGCTGGGGAACTTGGCGCCGGCATTTTCGGGCAGGCCCGACATGACGATCTTGTAGCCGGCGATCTCGTCCAGCAGCGGCTGCCTGATGCGGGGGAAATACTCGCGGATCGGGACCTGCACGTTTTCGGCCACGGTGAGGGTCGAGAACAGCGCGCCGTTCTGGAACAGGATGCCCCAGCGGCGGCGGATGTTCTTGGCTTCGTCCTCAGGCCGGTCGACCATGTTCTCGCCGAGCACGGTGACCTCGCCGGCTGTGGGGCGCTGGAGCCCGATGATCGAGCGCATCAGCACCGACTTGCCTGTGCCTGAGCCACCCACCACGCCGATGATCTCACCCCGGCGGACGTCGAGGTCGAGGTCCTGGTGAACGATCTGGTCGCCGAACCGGTTCTCCAGCCCGCGGACCGAGATGATCGGCTCTTCATTGTCGGGCAGGATGGGCGAGCTGCTCATCAGATCCAACCGACCGAGCTGAAGAAGACGGCGAAAATGGCGTCGAGCACGATCACGAGGAAGATCGACTGGACCACCGCGGCGGTGGTCTTGAGCCCGACCTGCTCGCTGTCGTTGGCAACCAGCATGCCCTGAAAGCAGCCGGCCAGCGCGATGATGAAGCCGAACACCGGGGCCTTGATCAGACCGACCCACAGGTCGGTCGCGGGCACCACGTCGCCGATCAGCTGGATGTAGGTGATCGGGGGGATCTCGAGCCCGACCCAGCAGAACACGCCGCCGCCGACGATCGCGGTGATCATCGCCCAGAAGGCGAGCAGGGGCATGACGACGATGGTGGCGAGGATGCGCGGTACGACCAGCGCTTCCACCGGCGAAACGCCGATGGTCCGCATGGCGTCCACTTCCTCGGTGATCTTCATCGTCCCGATCTGCGCGGCGAAGGCGGAGCCCGAGCGGCCGGCGACCATGATCGCGGTCATCAACGGGCCCAGTTCGCGCACGGTGATCCGGCCGATCAGGTTTACGGTATAGACCTCGGCGCCGAACTGCTGAAGCTGGACCGCGCCCTGCTGACCGATGACGACACCGATCAGGAAGCTCATCAGCCCAATGATGCCGAGCGCGCGGACGCCGACGACGTCGAACTGCTGGACCAGCGCATTGTAGCGGAAGCGCTTGGGATGGGTGAGGACCGCGAACAGTCCCATCAGGGTCGCGCCGAAGAAGCCGAGCAGGCCCGCGAAAGTGCGTCCGAACTGGAAGGTCCAGGCGCCGAGTTCGCCGACCGCGCTGATTTTCTTCGGGCGCTTGACCTCGCTCGGGCGGTCCGCGTCGGCGACCTGTTCGAGCAGCTTGGTGACGTCGGAGCTGGCGCCGGTCACGCTGGCATTGCGGTCGCGGACGGTGCGGTGGATCAGCCAGGCGCCGACGGTGTCGATCCGGTCGACCCCCGACAGGTCGATCTCGACCGGGTCGGGCAGGGCGTCGAGTTCACGCTGGGTCGAACCGGCACGGGCAATGGTCAACGCACCGTTGGGCGCGAAGACATTGGATTCCGTCCTGGGCAGCGCCGCCGAAGCCATCAATGGGGGACATGCCCGGAAAGCAAGGGATCGGCAAGCATCACAAAGTTAACGCGGAAACAGCGTTTCGGGTGCATTACGATTTTGCGCTCCGCCGAGACCGTGCGCGGGCGACCCTGAATTTCCTGCCTTGTTATTGCCAGACTTTGCGGCTTTGCCGATGGCGCAAACATGGCCGACGCCCCCGCCTCCCCCCCGACCGTGCAGTTCGTTGCGCTTGGCGATCCCGACATCCGCCTGTTCGGGCGGACGGTGCGCGCCCGTGCCGAGCAGGTCGCGGCCAAGGCCGGGCTGGTCCCGGTCGAGAGCGAGGACAGCGGGCGGCCACGGCTGGTCGCCGACATGGGCTATGCCTGGGACCCGGCGTGGCTGACCGAGCTCAAGAACCGGCCCGGGTCGGTGCTGATGCTGGATGGCCAGCCGGTGATGATGCACCTCGAGGCCGGAACCGCAAACACCGGCTTCGACCCCGCCGGGCTGGCTCCGATCGACGCCCGCACCGCCACCCTCAACTATTCGCTGCTGCGCAAGCGCGAGCGTCCGTTCGTCATGCCGCTCGATCCGGCCAGCACGCTGGCGGCCGAGAACGCGCTGTACGACGCATCCTACAAGGGCGTGACCGACGTCCTCACCCTCTACCTGTGGCGGCGCCCGGCCTTCTGGCTGACCCGCTGGGCGGCGCAGGTCGGGATGACCCCCAACCAGGTGTCGCTGATCGGCGTCCTGTTCTGCGTCGCGGCCTTCTGGGCGTTCTGGAACGGTCAATATTGGCTCGGCACGGCGCTGGGTTTCGTGTTCATGGTGCTCGACACGGTGGACGGGAAACTCGCCCGCTGCACCGGCACCTCGTCGCGGTGGGGCGACTGGCTCGACCATGGGGTCGACCTCATCCACCCGCCCTTCTGGTGGTGGGCCTGGCTGCACGGGCTGGGCACCGCGGGCCACCAAATGGAGGAGGTCTACAAGGGCGTAATACTGGCGGTGATCGTCGGCACCTATGTGATCGGGCGGATCATCGAGGGCCTGTTCATGTGGCGCTTCGGGATGCACATCCACGTCTGGCAGGCGATCGACAGCCGCTTCCGGCTGATCACCGCGCGGCGCAATCCCAACATGGTGATCCTGGTCGCCGCCCTGCTGTTCGCCCGGCCCGACGTCGGGATCGAACTGGTCGCCTTGTGGTCGGTGCTGAGCCTGATCTTCCATTCGGTCCGCCTCGCCCAGGCCGAGGGCCGCGCGGCGCGCGGGCGCAAGATCATCAGCTGGCTGGACCGTCCGTGAGCGACGCCGCGACCGGCGGGGAAGGCTGGACCGTATTGCTTCTCGCCGGGGCGCGGCCAGGCGGCGACCCGCTGACCCGGAGTCTGCGGGTCGACTACAAGCCGCTGCTTCCGATCCTTGGCGAACCGATGCTGCTGCGCCCGATCCGCGCGCTCCTGGCGGTCGCGGCGGTGGCGCAGATCCGGGTGCTGACCCAGCAGATCGAACGCATTTCGGCAGTCCTTCCCGACGACCCGCGGATCGTGGTCGAGCAGTCGGACGAGACCATCGCCGCGACGCTGCAGCGGATCTGCGCCGATCCCGCCACCCGCTTCCCGCTGCTGGTCACCGCCGCCGACCATGCCCTGCTGACCCCGCAGATGGTCGAGGAATTCATCGCCGGGTCGGCCGGATGTGACGTGTCGGTCGGCTTCGTCAGCAGGTCGAACATGCTGGTCCGCTTTCCCCAGGCGCAGCGCACCTGGCTGCGGTTCGGGCGGGAACGCTACAGCGGGGCCAACCTGTTCGCCTTGCGCACGCCCAAGGCGCGGATCGGGATCGAGCGCTGGCGGGCGGTCGAGCAGGATCGCAAGAAGGGCTGGCGGGTCCTGCTGCAGATGGGGCTGCCGCTGTTCCTCGGCGCGGTGCTTCGGGTGCGCGACCTGCACCAGTCGGCCCGCGACCTCAGCCGGAGCCTGGGCATCACCATCAAGGGCGTGGTGCTGAGCGATCCGATCGCCGCGATCGATGTCGACAAGGCGGCGGACTATACGCTGGTCAACGAGATCCTCGCCGGTCGTGCCTGACGGGAGCCGCGCCTGATGGACCTCGCCATCTACGACATGGACCGGACGGTGACCCGCCGCCCGACCTACACCAGCTTCCTGCTGCATTGTGCACGGAAGCGGGCGCCGTGGCGGCTGCTGTTCCTGCCGCTCGTGGCCGGATCGATGCTGGCCTACCTCGCCAAGCTGATCAGCCGGGCGCGGCTGAAGGAGATCAACCACAAGCTGCTGCTGGGGGCGAGCATTCGTCCGGCCGATCTCAAGCCACTGGTCGACAGTTTCGCCGACGCCCAGGTCGCGCACAACATCCGGCCGGGCGCACGGAAGGCGATCGCGCGCGATAAGGCCGAGGGGCGGCGGGTGGTGATGGCCACCGCCAGTTATCGCTTCTACGCCGCCGCCATCGCCGAACGCGTTGGCTTCGACGACACCATCGGGACCAATACCCTGCTCGGGCTCGACGACAGCGTGCTGTGCCGGATCGACGGCGAGAATTGCTACGGCGAGGCCAAGATGCGGATGGTCGCCGGCTGGGTCGAGCGGTCAGGCCTGACCGGAAAGCACGGCCACGTCCGCTTCTATTCCGACCATGTCACCGACGCACCGGTGTTCGAATGGGCCGACGAAGCGGTGGCCGTGAACCCGCATGGCAGGTTGCGCGAACTGGCCTCGAGACGCGGCTGGGCGGTCGAGGACTGGGGCTGATGGGCCACTGATACGCCCGGCGGCCGCGGCGGGAACAGGAAGCCCTTGAGGTCGCGCGGTTCGCGCACATAGTCGAGGCCGGTCTTCGGAATTTCGTCGCGGCGCGGGAAATGGGCGGTGCCGAACAGCACGTCGAGCACCGGGAAATAGAAGGAATAATTGCGGTTCCAATGCTGCCGTTCGATCGAGTGGTGGACACGGTGGAAGCGCGGCTCGACCAGCAGGTAGCGCAAGGGTCCGAAATTCAGCCGCACGTTGCCATGGGCAAGGACGCCGACAGCGTGGAGGGCAGTCGCGACGATCACCACCTGCGGCTCGCTGACCGAGAACAGGAGGGTGAGCGGAATCGTCATCAGCGGAATGCGCCAGACATATTCCGACACGTGATGGTAGGCGTTGAAGGCGTTCAGTTCCTCGATCGAATGATGGATCGCATGGAACCGCCACAGGAACGGCACGGTGTGCTGAAGCCGGTGAAACCAGTAATAATTGATGTCGTACAGGAACAGCCCGAGCATCGGCACGACCGTGTAGCCGGCCACGACCACCAGCGGGTTCGAGGACTGAAGCGTTCCGCCCAGGTCCCAAGCGAAGAGCGGGCGAAGCCCGGCGCCGGCCATCGCCGACTGCGTCAGACCGGTCACCGCCACGGCCGCTGCCAGCGAGAGGAAGGAGAAGAGCATCCCGCGCAGCCATGACCAGCGAGATTGCTTCTCCGCCGGGATCAGCAGTTCCAGCACGCCGCACAGCGCGGCGCCATAAAGGTAGCCCGACCAGGTCCCGACGACCGATTTGAACAACTCGAGGATGGCGGGCAGCCTTCAGGTCACGCTTGGGAATGCCGATCCTGCAGCGCGGACGATTGAGAAAGCGTTATCGGCTGGCGGGCGGAGCCCGGTCACAGTCGCGCTCGTCCCAGGCTCGGTTCGTCCGGCCGGCCCTGCAAAGTGGGGCGCCGCTACCCACATGGGCGCCATGAGAAACTGGCTTCCGCTTCTTGCCTGCCTGTCGCTGATGGCGGCCGGCTGTTCGGAAGCGCAGAACATGCCGGGCGGCCCGCCGGCGGGTGCCGCACGCAAGGCGGTCGCCACCCGCGGGCTCGATCCCGCGCTCATGGCCCAGGTCAGGGCGCAGGCCGGGGCCCTGCCGCGGGTCCATGCCGTACTGGTCGCTCGGCAAGGCGAGATCCTGGCGGAATATCGCCTGCGCGGGTCAGCGCTCGACCGGCCGGTCAACATCAAGTCCGCGTCCAAGTCGGTCCTGTCGGCACTGGTCGGAATCGCCATCGGGCGCGGCGTCCTGACCGGCCCCGAGCAGAAGATCGCGCCCTTGCTGCGCGCCGACGTGCCGGCGGGCGCCGACCCGCGGATCGAACGGATCGAGATCGGGCACCTCTTGTCGATGCAGGCCGGGCTGGGCCGAACCTCAGGACCCAATTACGGCGCGTGGGTCGCGAGCCCCAATTGGGTGCGCTACGCCCTGGCGCGCCCGTTCGCGGCCGATCCGGGGGGCGAGATGCTCTATTCCACCGGTTCCTCGCACCTGCTGTCGGCGGTCCTCACCCGGGCCTCGGGGCGCAGCACCCATGCGCTGGCCGAGGAGTGGCTGGGCGAACCGCTGGGTATCGACCTGCCGCAATGGCCGCGCGATCCGCAGGGCATCTATTTCGGCGGCAACGACATGCTGATGTCGCCCCGCGCGCTGCTTCGCTTCGGAGAACTCTACCGCCAGGACGGCGTGTGGCAGGGGCGGCGGATCCTGCCCGAAGGCTGGGTCGCGCAAAGCTGGCGGCCGCGCACCACCTCGCCGTGGAGCGGCAATCCCTACGGCTATGGCTGGTTCTCGCAGCGGAGCGGCGGATACGACGTCCACTTCGCCTGGGGCTATGGCGGGCAGATGCTGTTCATCGTGCCGGACCTCGACCTGACGGTGGTGATGATCTCCGACCCCTCGCCTCGTCCACGCGAGGAGAGCCACGTCGCCGACCTGGCCCGCATCCTTGCGACCGGGATCATCCCCGCGGCCGAGAAGGGCCTCGACACTTCCTAAACTCCCAAAGATCCCCACGGCCGGAACCCGGTTCGGTGCGCGTCGTCGCCATCCATCGAGGCTGCGCGACCTTTTGCCGAAAGCGACGGTTCAGCCCCGCCGCTCGCCCTAGTGCAATTCCATGTCACAAGCCCTCCTCCTCAATCCGCCGCGCCCCGTCGCGGACTTCGGCCGCCTGTTCCTGGCCGTCGCCTTCTTCGCCTTTTGCTATTGCCTGCTCACCTGGCGGGCGCTGCTGCTGAGCGAGGCGGCGCCGCTAATCAGTGATCGCCGCGCGATTGCCTTGCTCGTTGGCGCGAGCGCCTTCTGGCTGGCGCTTGGACATCTGGGAAAGCCCGGCCGCCTGACACTTGTCCGCACGGCAAGTTGGATCGTGCTCGGCACCATCGTCGTTATGGTCGCGCGCCTTGCGGTGAATTGGTGGAAGCCCGACGCCGTGCTGACCTTGAGCTACAGCCTGCGCTGGTCGCTCGCCTGGGCCGGTTATTTCGGGCTTTGGCTGATGGGCGCGGCGACCTTTCGCAAGCGCGCCGCGGCGGCGGTACCGGCAGCGAGGGACGCGGAATGGGAGCATATCGAGTGGGTGATTGAATCGCTGATGAGCGAACTCGAGGTCGCCTCGCACGAGGATCGTGCGCGTCTCGCCGACCGTTTGATCATCAAGGCAGGCACCTACGAAATGGCGGACGAAATCGGATTGGCGGCCGCGCACAATGCGCGCCTGAGGCTGGCCTACCGGATCGCCGCGCGCCTCACCGCGGAACCTAGATAGCGCCCCTCCCCGGTTAGTGGGTCCAGTCGAGGGTCAAGTGGTCGAAGTGCCAGCGCAACTGTGCGGGGGTGGCGCTGTCGACGTCGTTGACCCGGCGGAGGACCGCCTCGCCCTCGATCCGCACCGGACGGCCGTCCTTGTCGGTGCTCGTGATCGTGATCGGCGCGGTATAGTAGAGCGATCCGGCGGCGCCCTCGGTCGTCCCGGTCGGGACCGCGACGGTGATCTTGCCGAGGTCCTTGAAGATGGCGGCGAATTGGGCGCGGCTCCAGCGTTGCCGGTCGCCCGGCGAGAGCAGGGCGTAGGCCGTGTCTAAGCGCTTCAATTCGATCGCGCGGGCGAATGACAGCAGGATGTTGCGCGCCCCCTTCTCGCCGCGCTCGGCGGCATCGGTCAGGGGCGGCGGCGAAAGGTCGGGCGCGGCAGCTTCGTTGCCGGTGGGACGAGGCGCGGGCGCGGGCGCTCTGGCATTCGCCGGCGGTTCGGCCGGGGACTGGGCGGGCATCGGGGCGACGGTGTCGGTCGATACGGTTGCCGCATTATCCGCAGGGGCGGAGGTGTTGGTGGCCGGCTGCTGCTGGCAAGCCGCGAGCGCAAGGACGAGGACGAGCGCCGGGAATCGAACGAGGCTGGTCATGGGGATCGAACCGGCAAGGCGCCAAGCCGTTCCGATCCCCTGAGCGACCAGTCGCCGGTCAGACCGCGAGCAGCGCGTTCTCGAAGTCGGCGATCAGGTCGTCGGCATTCTCGACCCCGATGCTGATCCGCACCAGGTTGTCGGTGATGCCGAGCGCCTGCTTGCGCTCGTCGGGGACGCTGAGGTGGGTCATCGCCGCCGGCGCGCTGGCGAGCGTCTCGGTCCCGCCGAGGCTGACCGCGAGGTGCGCGATGGTGAGGTTGTCGAGGAAGGCAAAGGCCTCCTTCTCGCCGCCCTTCAAGTAGAGCGAGAAGGTCGAGCCGGCGCCGGTGCAGTGGCGATTGTAGATGTCGGCCTGGCGGGTGCCGGGTTCGAGGAAGCCGAGGTAACCGACGCTTTCGACCTTGTCGTGGGTGCGCAGGTACTCGCACACCTTGGCCGCATTCTCGCCCGCGCGGCTCATCCGCAGTTCCAGCGTCTCGAGGCTTCGCAGAAGCATCCAGGCGGTGTTGGGGTCGAGGATGGTGCCGATGGTGTTGCGCATCATGCGGATCGGATCGAGGAACTTCTTGGCGCCCACGAGGCCGCCGGCGACGAGATCGCTGTGGCCACCCGCATACTTCGTCAGGCTGTAGACGCTGATGTCCGCGCCCGAGGCGAGCGGCTTGGCCCACAACGGCCCGAGGAAGGTGTTGTCGATCGCGACCGGCGGACGGGTGGAAGCGTCCGGGAACGCCGAGTCGCGGACCGCGCGGACGGCTTCGACGTCGACCAGCGCGTTGGTCGGGTTGGCCGGGCTTTCGAGATAGATCATCGCGACCCGGCCCTTGGCCTTGGCCGCTTCGACCACCGCGGCGATCTCGGGGCCGGTTGCGCCCGACGGGAAGTCGAGCCAGGTGATCCCGAACTGGCCGAGGATCTTGGCGATCAGCGTCTCGGTCGCGGCGTAGAGCGGCCCCGAGTGGACGATCACGTCGCCGGGGCGGCAGAAGGTCAGCAGCAGGGTGGCGATCGCCGACATGCCGCTGGAGAAAGTCAGTGCCTCCTCGGCCGCTTCCCACAGGCGCAGGCGGGCTTCGAGGATCTCCTGGTTGGGACCGTTGAAGCGCGAATAGACCAGCCCCTCGGCGCCGCCCGGACGCTTGCCGGTGATGCCTTCGAAGAAGCGCTTGCCGTGCGCGGCGGTGTCGAACACGAAGGTCGAGGTGAGGAAGATCGGCGGCTTCAAGCTACCTTCGGACAGGCCCGGATCGAAGCCGAACCCCATCATCATCGTCTCGGGCGAAAGTTGGTGGTTGCCGATCGAGGTCGGGCTCTTCTTCATCGGGCGCCGCGAGGGCACCCCGCTCAGGTCAGCTTCGTTTTCCATGAGCGGCCCCCTAGCCGAGTGGAGGGAGCGGCGCCAGCGAGGCGGTGCCCGATTGCGCCGACCCGCCCGCGCTGACAGGATGAGCCATGCTCAGCCTCCTCCTCGCCGCCGCTGCCGCTCAGGCCCCCGCCGCCCTCGACGGCAAGTGGACGGTCGACCTGTCGAGCGAGCCGGGCAAACCCTACACCCAGCCGATGGAGCTGGCGCTCAAGGCCGACGGGACGGTCACCGGCAGTTTCTACAACAGCGAGATCCAGGCCGGACGGTGGAAGAACGATCGCGGGCGGCTGTGCGCCAGCTTCCGGACCAGCGACGGCAAGGGGCCGTACCATAGCGCTGTATGCCTGGTCGGCGACGGAGCGGTCGGCCAGACCTGGGCCGAGCACCGCAATTTCCTGTTCAACTGGAACGCGGTCCGGGCCGCGAAATAACTACGCCCGGCGGCGGCTGGCAAGCAGACCGGCAAGGAAGCCGAGCGAGAGGACTCCCACGCCGCCGGCGGCGATCGCTGCCCACGACCGGGCGGGCGGTTCGGGCGCCGAAGCGGGTTTGGGCGGGCGATATTGTCCACCCTCCTCGACCGGGATGCTGTGCACCGTCCGGCTGATCGCCTTGATCCGCTCGCGCTTGGCGGCGGCGCTGTTGTCCCCCTCGTCCATGCCGCAACAACTAGCGAAGCGGTGTTGCGGGGGCGTTAAGGCCGCTCAGAAACCCAGCGAAAATCTCACCGCCGCGCCGGTGTCGAGCGCGGCGGTCTGGACATGCCCCGGCTGGAGGCGGGTGAACAGGTTGCCGCTGATCCAGCCGTTGCCGAGCCAGCGCCGGCCGTAGCTCAGCTCGGCGTCGAGCTCGCGCCCGCGCGGAACCATGCTCGAGCGGACGATGCTGTAGCCGGGCGCCATGCCGGTATAGTCGAACGAGGTCGGCAGGCTCATCGCAAAGCCCCCGCCGGCGATCCGCAGCGGCTGCGCCAGGCGCAGGCCGAAGCGGTCGCCGTCAGCCATCAAGTCGCTCGCCGCCAGGTCGAGCGCATAGGCGCCGGTGGTGAAGCTGCCGCCGGCGAAGCGGGTCCAGCCGCGCCGGGCCGTTAGCCCCGCGCTCCACCCGGCACCGAGGTCGCGGCGGGCTTCGAGATCGAGGAAGGTGGTGGCCGCGCCGCCGCCGCCGAGCAGGCCGTCCATCCGCCCGCCGAGCAGGCTGCGTTCTTCCTCCAGCCGGCCGAGGCCGAGCGACAGCCATTGCCTGCCGACATTGCGGTCGAGGCTGAACGCGGTCCAGCGATAGGGCGAGCCGAACGCTAGGGTGCGCTGCTCGCCGGTCACCTCGCCGGTCTCGCCGCTGATCGTCAGCGCGGCCTTGCCGAGGTCGCGGCGAAGCACGATCGAGCTTCCGCGATCGGCGTCGAAGCCGGGATTGCCGGCAACATCGCGGGCGATCAGGAACGCCCCGCTGGCGACGCCAGACAGGCGCCGCTCCATCGCCTTGGCGCCCTCGGCGAACCCGAAAGCGATCGCGGTCTTCCTGTCGAGCCGCGCCACCGCCGAGCCGGCCACCAGCCGCGCCTTGCGCAGGTCCTCGGGGCCGATCCCGGCGTGGCTGAGGAGATAGCCCTTGCCGTCGCTGCGTTCGGCGACGGTCATCATCACGCTGAGCGGCCCCGCCCCCGCACCGCCGGCGCGGTACGATCCGCCGAGCGCGCGGTGGAGCGGCTCGGTCCGGGGCGCGGTGCGGATGGTGCGGGCAAGGTCGACCGCGAAGGCGCGCGAATAGCCGTCGAGCACCACCGCCCCGATGCTCGCGGTACCGGCTGGCGCATCGCCCGCCGCGGCCGGGGCGTCTGACCCGGTGGCAGAGATGGTCTCGCTGCTGCCGGCTAGCGACACCGCGCCGATCGGCTGCATCGCGCGGGTGACGTTGAGCCGTCCGCGCCCGAAGATCGCGTCGGTGCCGGCCGCGCCGAGGTCGTCGGCGCTCTTGAACAGGATCTCGACGATCTGCGCTCCGGACAGGTTGGGAAAAGCCGAGGCGAGCAGCGCCGCGGCGCCGCTGATGGTCGGGGCGGCGAAGCTGGTGCCGCTCCACCGGCTTTCGACCCCGTCCTTGTTGACGGTCCGCACCCCCGACCCAAGTGCGGCGAGGTAGTTGTTGGAGGCGACCCCCGCACGGTTGCTGAAGCTGGACAATTGGTCGAGCCCGACGGTCCCGCTGCTCGTCATGCTGCCAAGCGCGCCGGCGACGATCACCTGGGTCGGGAAGCGGCTGGCGGGGACTGCGGCGAAGGCGTCGGCGTCGACCCCTTCGGGTTTCTCGCCATCGTTGCCGGCCGAGATCACGATCACCACGCCCGCGTTCACCGCGTTGCGCATCGAGTTCAGGAGGCTGGTCCCGGGCGCCGACCCGCCGAGGCTGAGATTGACCACCTTGGCCCCGGCCGCCACCGCGGCGTCCATGCCCCGCGCGATGTTGGTGTCGGAGAAGGAGCAGCCGTCGCCCTCGGTGTCGGTGCAGCTGCCGGGGGTGTCGGCGCGGTAGACCAGCAGGGTCGAGTCGAACGCCACCCCGTGGGTGCCGGTGCCGTTGCGGTTGGCGGCGATCACGCCCGCCGCGGCCGAGCCGTGACCCGAATCGTCGCCAAGCCCGCGGCTGCCCGCGACGTCCCGGCTGGCGGCGTCGATCCGCCCGCTGAATTCAAGCGCATCGGGATTGATGCCGCTGTCGATCACCGCGACCTTGATGTTCTTGCCGGTCGCGCCGGCGCTGTAGGCGGCGAGCGCCCCCGAGGTGACGGCGGCGTTGGAGCGCTGATATTCGGCCGTGTTGTAGTTGACGGTGGCGACCGTCGGTGCCGGGGCGGGGGTGGTCGGGGCCGGTGCCGGAACCGGGGTGACGGGCGCGGTGCTTACCGGGGGGGCGGGCGTAGATTCGACGCCCCCGCCGCCGCCGCCGCCACAGGCGGACAGGCTCAGCATGGCCAGGGTCGCAGCCGATCCAAAAAGCGCCTTCGCCATTCGCAGCCTTTCACAAACCGTTATATTCGCTTGGTTTTTCAACGGCATGGCTAGTCGAACAATCCTTTCGCTTTGCTGACGAGGCCATAAGGTCTAGCGGCCGGTGGCATGGCGGCAGGCGCGACATCATCCCGGCTCCATCCCCCGTTCGACCGGGTCGAAAGCTGGATCTTCGACCTCGACAATTGCCTGTACCCCGCCTCGACCGGCCTGTTTGCGCTGATCGACGAGCGGATGAGCGCCTACATCGCCCGCCTGCTCGGTGTAGAGGCGGCGGAGGCCAAGCGGATCCAGAAGCAGCATTTTCATGCGCATGGAACCACGCTGGCGGGGCTAATGAAGGAGCATGACGTCGATCCCCACCACTTCCTCGAAGACGTCCACGACATTGCGCTCGACCGGGTTGGGCCCAATGCGCGGCTGGCGGCGGGGCTGGGCCGGCTGCCCGGGCGCAAGTTCGTCTTCACCAACGGCGATGCGCCTTATGCCCGGCGGGTGCTCGAGCGGATCGGGATCGGCGACCAGTTCGAGCATCTTCACGACATCCACGCCTGCGATCATAGGCCCAAGCCGCAATCGCACGGCTATGAACTGCTGTGCGCGCGGTTCGCGATCGACCCCGCCGCCGCCTGCATGGTCGAGGACATGGCCCAGAACCTGCGCCCGGCCAAGGCGCTCGGAATGACCACCGTATGGGTGGACAATGGCTCCGAGCGTGGCAATCACGACTCCGACCCCGGCCACATCGACCTCCGCATCACGGACGTCGCCGACTGGCTGGACGAGCTGCTGGAGGACCAATGAACGACCTTGCCGCCATCATCGACCGCGCCTGGGACGCCCGCGACACGGTCGGCCCCGATACGTCGGGCGAGGTCAGCGAAGCGGTGGCCCGGGCGCTGATGCTGCTCGACAGCGGCAAGGAGCGGGTGGCGGAGCCCGGCCCCGACGGCTGGACGGTCAACCAGTGGCTGAAGAAGGCGGTGTTGCTCAGCTTTCGGCTGTACCCGATGGAGGCTATCGCGGGCGGCCCCGGCGGGGCGAACTGGTGGGACAAGGTGCCGAGCAAGTTCGCCGGTTGGGACGCGCAGGAATTCGCCACTCGCGGGTTCCGCGCGGTGCCCGGCGCGATCGTTCGCCGCGGCGCCTATATCGCGCCGGGCGCGGTGCTAATGCCAAGCTTCGTCAACCTTGGCGCCTATGTCGGCGAGGGAACGATGGTCGACACCTGGGCCACCATCGGCAGCTGCGCGCAGATCGGCCGCAACGTCCACATCTCAGGCGGGACCGGGATCGGCGGCGTGCTCGAGCCGCTTCAGGCTGGACCGGTGATCATCGAGGACGATTGCTTCATCGGTGCCCGCAGCGAGGTTGCCGAGGGCGTGGTGGTCGAGCGCGGCAGCGTGATCAGCATGGGGGTCTTCCTGGGCGCCTCGACCAAGATCGTCGACCGCGCGACCGGCGCGATCAGCTACGGGCGGGTGCCGGCCTATTCGGTGGTGGTACCGGGCGTTCTGCCGGGCAAGGATGGCGGGCCTGGGTTGGCCTGCGCGGTGATCGTCAAGACGGTGGACGAGAAGACCCGTTCCAAGACCGGGATCAACGAACTGCTGAGGGACTGACGCCATGACGCGTGCGCTGCTTGCCCTGCTGCTGCTGGCGCTTGCCGGCTGCGCCACCGTGGCACCGCGGCCGGTGCCCAACATCTACGTCATGCGCCACCTCAACACGCTCGAGGGCGTGCCCAATGCGCAGCTGACGGCCGAAGGGCTGCGCAATGCCGACAAGGTGGCGGACTGGCTGGCCAAGGACCCGCCGACGGTGGTGCTGGTCAGCGACACCGACCGCGCCCGCGCCACCGCCGCGCCGACGATCGCGCGATTCAAGCCGGCGGTGCTGACCTACGATCCCAAGGACACGCCGGCGCTGGTGGCGCAGGTACTGGCCTCGACCGGCACGGTGCTGGTGGTCGGCCACAGCAACACCGTTCCCGACATCGTCGCCGGCCTGGGAGGTACCCGCCCCGCACCGCTGGTCCACGCCGACTTCGGCGACATCTGGCACATCAGCGGCCCGGAGCGGACCACGGTGCGGAGCAAGCTTCCCTAGCGCGCTTGCGCCCGATTCAAGCTACCTTGGGAACTTCTTCACTATTCGCGTCAGCGATCGATCCGACGGCGTCGGACGTGTCAGCGGCGAGCAACTGCCGGACCGCCTCATAGCAGTCGTCGACGTGCGAATTTCCCATCCACTTCATTGCGCCGAAGCTTACCGATGAAGCAACAGCAGTTCCTAGAATTGGGATGTATTTTGCCACCGACTTGGTCGCGACGCGAACGCCGACCTTCTTCAGGACAAGAGTAACTGCTTCTTTTGTCACAGCCTTGCCAATGAACGAGCTTCCGAGGCTTGTAGCGATCACCGTGATCCGTTGCTTCACTTGGGGATCGAGCCCTTCAATTTGATCGGCGGCGAGACCGAAACGACGATTGATCGCCGGAATGAGTTCGTTGAGGATCAAGAGATCAACACCAACATCCGCGGCAGGGACCGGGACTGCTGCCGCAGCAGCCGAGGCAAGCGACCGCTTTGTGACCATGCTCTTACACTCGTCACGCGCTTGGTTCAGTTCAGCGATACTCTTGATCATCCAGAATTTCCCCGTTCTTGGTAGTTACTTCAACTACAAGGCGGGGACGATAAAGCCGAGCATCTTAAGGCTTCAAGACAAATCGCAATTGGTCGATCAGCGCGCTTCCCGAAGCAACTCAGCCGCCTTGGCGCCGGTCCAGTCGAGGTCGCCGGTGAAGCGCCAGATTTCCTTGCCGTCGGAGCCGTAGAGGACCGTTGTCGGAAGGATCTGGCTGCCGAGCGCGCTCGACAGGCCCATTTTGCTGTCCTGATAGGCCTCGAGCCCGACCTGCTTGCCCGTCAGGAAGGCACGGATCTTGTCGGGGGCGGCGGTGTCCTGGCTGATCGCGACCACCTGCGGGACGCCGCCGCGTTCGGCGAGCGCGTCGAGGGTCGGCAATTCCTTGACGCAGGGTGCGCACCAGGTTGCCCACAGATTGACCAGCAACGGCTTACCCGCGGCGATGGCCGACAGGCTGGTGTCCTCGCCGTCGCCATCCTTGAGGGTCAGCTCGGGCATGGCCTTGCCGGCCTGGCTGCGGTCGAGGCCGGGACCTCCGGGCTGGGCCGCCACCTCCGCCCCGGCTTCACTTTGGGACCCGGCTTGCCTATCGCAGCCCGAAGTCAGCAACGCGGCCAGTGCCGCGGCGAGGAAGAGAGCACGCATGGACAGGCGCTTGGCCGCGAACGGCCGATCCCGCAAGCTTGGGCTTAGGTCCAATGCACTGCTGCCGGTCGCGCTGGTGCTCGCGCTCGCCGCCTGCGGCCGCGCCGGGGAGCTTCGCCCGCCGCCCGGTTCCTCACTTCCGGTCAAGCCCAAGATGGCGGTTATCACCCCCACCCCCGAGCAATTGCTGACCCCGCCCCCGATCGCCCGCCCGGTTCGGGTGGACGAGATCCTGCGCCGCTCCGAACCGCGCCGGCCCGACCGCTTCGACCTGCCGCCGCCGAGCGGAGCCGAGGCCGCTCCGGAGCCCGAGGGCGACAGCAACACCACGCCCAATGACAACCAGGCACGAGTTCAGGAGCCCCGATGAGCCAGACCTTCAAGCCCGTCCGCAAGGCCGTTTTCCCGGTTGCCGGGCTCGGCACCCGCCTGCTCCCTGCGACCAAGACCATGCCCAAGGAAATGCTGACGGTGATCGACCGTCCGCTGATCCAATATGCGGTGGACGAAGCGCGCGAGGCGGGGATCGAGCAGCTGATCTTCGTCACCGGCCGCGGCAAGTCGAGCCTGGTCGATTATTTCGACGTCTCGTTCGAGCTCGAGGCGACGATGAAGGCCAAGGGCAAGAGCCTGGAAGTACTGGAACTGAGCCGCGCCGATTATGGCGAGCTGATCAGCGTTCGCCAGCAGCAGCCATTGGGCCTCGGCCATGCGGTATGGTGCGCCCGCCACGTGGTCGGCGACGAGCCGTTCGCGGTGCTGTTGCCTGACGACCTGATGGCGGGGACGCCCGGCGCGCTGCGGCAGATGGTCGACGCCTACAACAAGGTCGGGGGCAACATCGTCTGCGCCGAGGAGGTCGCGGCGGAGAAGACCGGCAGCTATGGGATCGTCACCCCGGGCACGACCGAGGGCAACCTGACCGAGGTGCGCGGCCTGGTCGAGAAGCCCAAGCCCGAGGTCGCTCCGTCGCGGCTGGGCGTGATCGGCCGCTACATCCTCCAGCCCGAGGTAATGGACCTGCTCGACGCACAGGAGCCGGGAGCCGGCGGCGAAATCCAGCTGACCGACGCGATGGCCAAGCTGATCGGGACCCAACCGTTCCATGCGGTCAAGGTCGATGCGGTGCGCCACGATTGCGGCGACCGCGCTGGCTATGTGCTGGCGACGCTCGAGCTGGCGATGCAGCGCGACGACCTCGCCCCGCTGGTGCGCGAGGCGCTGGCTGGACTCTAGGCGGAAACCCGCCGGCGTTCGGCCTCGAGCGCGTACATCCGGTCTTTGAGCTCGCCGAGTTCGATCGCCTTCATCGCCGCGCGGGCGTCCATCGCTTCCATGTCGGCGCGCATCGCCGCGACCTGCGCGGCTGCGGCGCGGCGGCGCTCGATGCGGGCGACCAGCACTTCGAAGTGGAAGGGCTTGAGGATCACGTCCTCGGCCCCTGCGGCAAAGGCGCGCACCGCCGGATCGGCCTCGGCGCGGCTGGCGATCAGCATCACCGGCACTTCGGCAAAGCCGCTATGCTCGCGGATGGCGCGGGTCAGTTCGGGTCCGCTCATCGGCTCCATCACCAGCTCGGCGAGGACGAGGTCGATCGGCGAGCGGTGAAGCTCACCCAGCGCCGCGCCGCCGTCGGCGGCGGTAACAATCGAATAGCCCTCGGCGCCCAAGCGGCGCGCCAGCAAGGCAAGGTGCGAGCGGTTGGGAGACACCACCAGCAGGCGCGGGCGGGAAGCGGGACGAAGCGAAGTCGGGGTCATTCCGACAATCTGGGCGCAAATGGTTAACGAGACGTTAGGATTGGTTACCGTCCGCGGTCAGGCATCCAGCTCGACGTCCCAATAGAGATAGTCGCGCCAGCTTTCGTGGAGGTAGCCGGGCGGGAAGGCGCGGCCGTGGTCCTGCAATTCCCAGCTGGTCGGTCGCTCGGGCCAGTGGGCGATATGCATTCCGGCCTGGCGCGGGGTGCGCCCGCCCTTGCGCAGGTTGCACGGCGCGCAGGCGGTGGCGACATTCTCCCACGTCGTCCGACCGCCCTGCGCGCGGGGGATGACGTGGTCGAAGGTCAGCTCGCGCCCCGACCCACAATAGACGCAGCGGAAGCGGTCGCGCAGGAACAGGTTGAATCGGGTGAACGCCGGATGCTCGCTCGGCCGCACGAACTGGCGCAGCGCGATCACGCTCGGCAACTTCAGTGTGTGGCTTGGGCTGTGCACTTCGCGGTCGTAATGGGCGATCACGTCGACCCGCTCGAGGAACATCGCCTTGACCGCATTCTGCCACGGCCAGAGGCTCAGCGGATAATAGGACAAAGGCGTGTAGTCGGCGTTGAGCACGAGTGCCGGACAGGAGTCCGGATGGCGGATGAGTTCGGGATGATACACGAGCGCGCGGGTCTCCGTTCGATCCTGCCGAACGCACCTCTCCGGGCCTCGTCGCACGCAAGGAGGAGAGACCGTTTTCGGTCGCTTCCCTTGTGACGCACCGGTTGCCAGTCCGATGTGACGCCCTGATGAATCGCAACTTGCCGATTCACCGTCAAGAGGCCAATCGAGCGAAGTGATCACCAGGTTCGCGCCCTCGCCGACCGGCCGCCTGCACCTCGGCCATGCCTATAGCGCGGGATTGGGTCGTCGCCACGGGAGCAAGTGGCTGCTGCGGATCGAGGATCTCGACCCCGGCCGAGCCCGGCCCGAGTTCGTCGACGGCATATTGGAAGACCTCGACTGGCTCGGCCTGCAATTCGACGGCGCGCCGATCGTGCAGTCGGGGCGCACCCAGCTTTACGCCACCGCGCTCGACCGGCTGAAGGCGGAGGGGCTGGTCTATCCTTGCTTTTGCACCCGCGCCGATATCGCCGCCTCGCTGACCGCGCCGCATGGCGATGCGGGAAGCGCCTATGCCGGGACCTGCCGTGGGCTGCCCGACGATTCGGAGCGGCGCGAGACGGTGCCGCATAGCTGGCGCCTGGATTCGGCCGGGGCGATCGCCAAGGCTGGGGGCGTGCCCGGCTGGCGCGAGCTGGACGGCAGCCGGCACGAGGGAACGGCAGAGATGATCGGCGACGCCATCCTCGCCCGCAAGGATGCGCCTTCCTCCTATCACCTGGCCTGCGTGGTCGACGATGCCGACAGCGGCGTCACGCTGGTCGTGCGCGGGGCTGACCTTCGCCCCTCGACCCCGGTCCAGCGGCTGTTGCAGCTGCTGCTCGGCCTGCCGGAGCCGACCTATCTCCACCACTCCCTCGTCACCCACGAGGACGGGCGGCGGCTGGCCAAGCGCGACCAGGCGCCGACACTGGCCGCGATGCGTGAGGCGGGGGTCGATGGCCGCGCGCTCGCCGCGCAACTAGCCATGGACAATCTGCCTACTGGTTATCGCTTCGCCCTGCCCTAGATAGGGAGCATCATGAACACTCTCCTCATCATCGCGCTGGTGCTCGCCATGGCGGCCACCGCTTATGTCCTGGTTCGCGGCGTGCTCGCCATGGCGTCGGGCAAGGTCGGCAACCAGCAGGCGCAGCAGCAGTGGATGCGCAAGCGCGTGCTGTACCAGGGCATTGCGGTGTTCATCGCCGCCGCGATCATGATGCTCGCCAGCGCGGGCAGCTGATCCTTGGTTAAACTCAACAAGATCTACACCCGCACCGGCGACGCCGGGCAGTCGGGGCTGGTCGACGGCAGCCGGGTCAGCAAGGCCTCGGCACGGATGCATGCGATCGGCGAAGTGGACGAGGCCAATAGCGCGATCGGCCTTGCGGTCGCCGAGGTGGAGGGTGACGCCAAGGCCGCGCTCGGCCGCATCCAGAACGAACTCTTCGATCTTGGCGCCGACATCGCCACGCCCGGCGAGATGGAAGGGGCGCTGCGGATCGTCGCCCCCCAGGTCGAGCGGCTCGAGACCGAGATCGACTTGATGAACGAGGCGTTGTCCCCGCTGACCAGCTTCATCCTGCCCGCCGGCAGCCGCGCGGTGTCGGCGCTTCACCTCGCCCGCGCCACCGCCCGCCGGGCCGAACGCTGGATCGTTGCCCTCGCCGAGGAGGAGCAGGTCAATCCGCTCGCGCTGGCCTACCTCAACCGCCTCTCCGATCATCTCTTCGTGCTTGCCCGGCATGTCGCCGCGTCGTCGGGCGGCGATGTGCTCTGGCAGCCTGGCGCGACCCGGACTTAAGGGCAGCAGGCACAAATTGCGCCTTCACAGGTTTGCCTTGGACGAAATCAACGATCGGGTGGATGGATGGTCAAGGCAATCGCAATCAACGCTACGCTCAAGGCCTCGTCCGGCGAACCCTCCTCCACCGACAAGATGATCGACCTGGTCAAAGACGCCTTGGCCAAGCGCGGGACCGAGTGGCTGGGCACCATCCGCCTCGCCGATCATGACATCAAGCCGGGGGTCACCTCGGACGAGGGCGAAGGCGATGCCTGGCCCGCGCTGCGCAAGCAGATCCTCGAGGCCGACATCCTGGTATTCGGCACTCCGATCTGGATGGGCCAGCTGCCAAGCACGGCCAAAAGAGTGCTGGAGCGGATGGACGCGTTCCTTTCGGAGACCGACGACCAGGGCCGGATGCCGAGCACAGGCAAGGTGCTTGCGGTCGCCATCGTCGGCAACGAGGACGGCGCGCACCATGTCTCGGCCGAGCTTTTTCAGGGACTTAGCGACACTGGCTGGACCGTTCCGCCGGGCGGCCCCGCTTATTGGGTCGGCGAAGCCATGGGCCATGTCGACTTCAAGGATCTCCCGGAGGTGCCAGACAAGGTCATCGAGACGGTGGAGATGCTGGCCTCCAACAGCCACCACCTCGCCACCCTGCTGGCCGACAAGCCCTATCCGGGAGTAGAACAATCGGCGTGAACGTCGCGTCGACCCTCGCCCCGGAGCCGCTGGCCGAGCGCCTCCGCGCGACCCGTGCCCTGACCCTGGCGCTGGCCGAGCCGCTGAGCGATGCCGACGCCACGGTCCAGCCGATGCCCGACGCCTCACCGGCCAAGTGGCACCTGGCGCACACCAGCTGGTTCTTCGAGACCTTCCTGCTGCGCGAGCTGGTGCCCGGCTACCGGGTCTATGACGAGCGCTGGCCGTTCCTGTTCAACAGCTATTACGAGGGCGAGGGCGAACGGCTGGCCCGCGATCGGCGCGGCATGCTGTCGCGCCCGACGCTGGATGAGGCGCGGGCCTATCGCGCTCATGTCGACGAGGCGCTGGCCGCAGCCATGCCCTCGTTCGACGAGGAGGCGCGCGAGCTGGTCGCACTCGGCATCGCGCATGAGCAGCAGCATCAGGAACTGTTCCTGACCGACATCCTGGCGACCTTTGCCGTCAATCCGCTAGAGCCGGCTTATGCCGCGGCCGAGCCATCGCCCGGCAGTGCCGCGGTCGACGACATCAGGTGGATCGAGGGCCGCAGCGGCATCGTCGAGATGGGTACGAGCGACAACGGCTTCGCCTTCGACTGCGAACGGCCGCGCCATCAGGTTTTACTCCAGCCCCACGCCATCGCCGACCGCTTCGTCTCCAATGGTGAGTGGCAGCAGTTCGTCGCCGACGGCGGCTACCGGAAGCCCGGCCACTGGCTGAGTGACGGCTGGGCTTGGGTCAAGCGCGAAGGCATCACCGCGCCGCTTTACTGGGGCGAGGATGGGACCAGCTTCACCCTTGCCGGGCGGCGGCCGCTCGACCCGCAGGCCCCTGTCACCCACGTCAGCCACTACGAGGCCGATGCCTATGCCCGCTGGGCCGGCGCCCGGCTTCCGACCGAGGCGGAGTGGGAGGACATGGCGGCCGCGCATGATCCGCGCGGCGGCAACCAGCTCGACCAGGCCGGTGCCGCCATGCCGCGTGCCGGCGGCGAATGGTTCGGTGACGTCTGGTGCTGGACCGGATCGGCGTTCCTGCCCCACCCCGGTTTTCGCCAGCCCGAGGGCAGCGTCGGTGAATATAACGGCAAGTTCATGAGCGGGCAGATGGTGCTGAAGGGCGCCAGCTGCGCCACCCCGCGCGGTTCCTCGCGGTCGTCGGTCCGCAACTTCTTCCCGCCCCATGCCCGCTGGCAATTCACCGGAGTGCGCCTTGCTCGCGACTGTTGACACCCGTCCCGATCCCGCCTTCGCCCGGGCCGTGCTGGAGGGCCTGGCGCAGGAGCCGCCGGCGATCCCCGCCCGCTGGTTCTACGACGAGGAAGGATCGGTCCTTTTCGAGCAGATCACCGACCTGCCCGAATATTATCCGACCCGGACCGAGATCGGCATCCTGCGTTCCGCCATGCCCGAGATCGCTGCGGTGGTGGGCACCGGCCGGGCGGTGGTCGATTATGGCGCGGGCGCGCTTGCCAAGACCCCGCTGCTGCTGCGCGGGATCGCCCCTGCCCTCTACGCGCCGGTCGACATCAGCGGGGCGCATTTGCGCGCCAATGCCGAGGCCCTGCAGGAGGATTTCCCTTCGCTTCCAATCTTCCCGGTTGAGGCCGACTTCACCCGCGCCTTCGACCTGCCGGCCGAGGTCGGCGACCATCCCCGGCTGGGCTTCTTTCCCGGCTCCACTATCGGCAACCTGGTCCCGGCCAGCGCGGTCGACCTGCTGCGCTCGTTCCGCCGGACGCTGGGCACCGGCGCGCTGCTGCTGATCGGGATGGACCGGGTCAAGGCGCCGGGGCGGCTGATCGCGGCCTATGACGATGCCGCAGGTGTCACGGCCAGCTTCAACCTCAACCTCCTCCACCGCATCAACCGCGAGCTGGGCGGCGACATTCCGGTCGATGCCTTTGCCCACGAGGCGCGCTGGAACGCCTCAATGGCGCGGATCGAGATGCATCTCGTCGCCCGCCGGGAGGTCTCCTTCACGGTCGAGGGGCGGACCTTCCACTTTGCCGGCGGGGACAGCATCCACACCGAGAACAGCCATAAATACACCGCCGAAAGCGCGCGCCTGCTGCTGTTGGCGGGCGGGTGGACGCCGTTCAACGAATGGAGCGATCCAGCCGGCGACTTCGCCCTGCTGCTGGCCCGTGCCGATCCGGAGCGGATGGCACCCTGATAGACCGTGTTGCCGCTGCAATACGGGACCGCTAGAGGGGGCGCATGGTCATCCTGCGCACGCTTCTCGAGATCGCCGCCATCCTGCTCAACGTCCTGTGGTGGCTGATCATCATTCAGGTGATCCTGAGTTGGCTGGTCGCCTTCAACGTCATCAACACCTCGAGCGAGGGCATGCGGAGATTCCTGGTCGGACTCGACCGCTTCCTCGAGCCGCTCTACCGCCCGTTCCGCAAGATCCTGCCCGATTTCGGCGGGCTTGACCTGTCGCCGGTGGTGGTGCTGCTGCTGATCGGCATCCTGATCAACCCGGTCATCTCCAACGCCCTCGCCTCCCTCCCCGCGCCGGGGATGTGAGGCGATGACGGGCAAGCGGATCGACGGAAAGGCCGCAGCGGCCGAGCTTCGGGCACAGGTCGGGCGGGTTGCCGCCTTCTTCCGCGCCAGCACCGGCCGCCCGGTCGGACTGGCCAC
This sequence comes from Sphingomonas glaciei, assembly GCF_023380025.1. Taxonomy (NCBI): domain Bacteria; kingdom Pseudomonadati; phylum Pseudomonadota; class Alphaproteobacteria; order Sphingomonadales; family Sphingomonadaceae; genus Sphingomonas; species Sphingomonas glaciei. The sequence goes on along the minus strand of NZ_CP097253.1, from coordinate 2,323,639 downwards.
CGTGCTGGTCGGCGAGGATCCGGCGAGCGAAGTCTATATCCGCTCCAAGCGGGCCGCCTGCGGCGAGGCGGCGATGGAGAGCATCCACCACGCGCTTCCTGCCGAGACCAGCGAGGCCGACCTGCTGGCACTGATCGCGCGGCTAAACGCGGATCCGGCTGTCGACGGCATCCTCGTCCAGCTGCCGCTTCCCGGCCACATGGACGCCGGCCGGGTGATCGACGCGATCGATCCCGACAAGGACGTCGACGGCTTCCATGTCGTTAACGCCGGACGGCTGGCGGTCGGCAATCCCGCCGCGCTGGTGCCGTGCACGCCGCTCGGTTGTCTGCACCTGCTCAGGGCCGAACTGGGCGACCTGTCGGGCAAGCATGCGGTGGTGATCGGCCGTTCGAACATCGTTGGCAAGCCGATGGCGATGCTGTTGCTGGGCGAAAGCTGCACCGTCACTATCGCCCACAGCCGCACCCGCGACCTGCCCTCCCTGGTCCGCGCGGCCGATATCGTGGTCGCCGCGGTCGGCCGGCCCGAAATGGTTCGCGGCGAATGGATCAAGCCCGGGGCGACCGTGATCGACGTCGGGATCAATCGCGTTGCGGGAACCGAGCCCGGCAAGACCCGGCTGGTCGGCGACGTCGCCTTTGCCGAAGCCGAGGCACAGGCGGGTGCGATCACCCCAGTGCCCGGTGGCGTAGGGCCGATGACCATCGCCATGCTGCTTCGCAATACCGTCGTCGCGGCGCACCGCCGGGCCGGCCTCGCGCCTCCGGAGGGACTATGATCCTCGCGTCCCTACTGCTCGCCGCTGCCGCTCCCGTCACGGCGGTCGACGCCGAGCGCGCTTTCGCCGCCGATGCGCAGAAGCAGGGTCAGTGGACCGCCTTTCGCAAATGGGCCGATCCGACCGCGGTGATGTTCAATCCGCAGGCGGTGTGGGCGCAGGAGTTTCTCAAGGGCCGCAAGGATCCGCCTCGCTCGGTCGAATGGTGGCCCGCGCAAAGCTGGGTGTCTTGCGACACGCGCACCGCGGTGAACACCGGCCCGTGGCATATCGCAGCCAACAAGACCGACGGCTATTTCACCACCCTATGGATGCGTCAGGCGAGCGGCGTCTGGCGCTGGACCGTCGATGGCGGCGACACACTGAAGGCGCCGCTGCCCCGCCCGGCCCGCCCCACGGTGCGCAAGGCGAGCTGCGGCAATCGCGCGCTTCGCCTGCGGCAGATCGAGCGGTCCTACGCCAATCGCCTGAACCGCACCGCGCCTCCGGGCGATAGCGGTTATGCGCGCTCGGCCGATGGCACGCTGCTGTATAATTGGACGGTGACCGCCGACGGCGCCCGGCGCACTCGGGTTCAGCTGTGGACCGGTCGCCGGTTCGACACCGTGCTCGACCAGAAGGTCGCGGCCCCGCCGCCGGCATGATCGAGCTCTTCACCTCGGCCTTCATCACGCTGGCCGTCATCATCGATCCGCCCGGCTGCGCCCCGATCTTCGCCGGACTGACCAAGGGCACCGCCGACGCGCACCGGCGGGCGATGGCGATCCGCTCGGCAGCGGTCGCCTGGTGCATCCTCCTGTTCTTCGCCCTGCTCGGCGAGCCGTTGCTCAGCACCCTCGGAATCAGCCTCTCGGCGTTCCGGCTGGCGGGCGGGATCATGTTGTTCATGATCGCGCTCGACATGGTGTTCGAGAAGCGCACCGAACGCCGTGAGGAGCGCGCGCGGGAGATTGAGGGCACGCCCGAGGCAGACGACATTTCGGTCTTCCCGATGGCGATCCCGATGATCGCCGGCCCGGGCTCGATCGCCTCGATCATGCTGCTGTCGGCGCGTGCCGAGGGTGTCACCGAACAAGTGGTGGTGCTTGGCGCTATGACAGCAGTGATCGTATTGACCCTGCTCGCCCTGCTGCTGGCCGGCCCGCTGATGCGGATGATCGGGGCCAAGATCGAAGCGATGATCACCCGAATCTTGGGCGTCATCCTCGCCGCGCTGGCGGTGCAGTTCGTGCTCGACGGGCTGGAGCGCAGCCTGCCCGGCCTAGCGGGCTGACCTAGCGCATCACCCGCCACATCTTGAGCGGGCTGTCCTTGCCGAGGTCGATCGGCTGCAGCCACGGGAATTGCGCCCCGCGCTCGAGCTGCGAATAGAAGCCGCGCGGCGCCTGGGCGCGGAAGATGGTCGCCTGGTTCATGTGCGGGCAGACCAGCAGATAGTCCGAGCGGTGCTTGAGGATCAGGGCGCGGGCCTGCTCGGGCGAGCCGCGCATCGCGTTCATGCTGTCGGCGATCGCCATGCCGTTGCGGTGATAAGGACCGCCCAGCGCATCATGCTTGGTCACCGCGATCAGCCGCGGGCCGAGGTCGATGAAGGTGAACACCATCCCCTTGGGCTGGCGGGCCACCGGGCGCATCGCCCACAGCGTCGGGCACAGGCGGTTGGCGCGATTGTTGAGCCGCTGCGATTCGGTGATCTTTTCCGGCTTTTCTGGAAAGGCCTTGAGGAACAGAGGCGCGGCGCCGCCGCTGGCCGCCAGGACCAGCGCGGTGGAGCCGAGCACCACCACCAGGCTGTTCTTCGCATTCCACAGCCGCGGCAGGAGGGTGGCGGTCAGGGCAGCGCAGCCGACCACGCCGAGCAGCTGGCTCGCGGGGCCGGCGCGGGTCTGCCAGAACAAGAGCGCGAGCGCGGCGGCGGCGATCGCTGCGGGGCCGAGGATGCGGCGCAGCAGCTCGGGCTCGCGGCGGTGGAGCCAGGCGAGCCAGGCCCAGCCGAACAGGCCGGCCACCGGCAGCGAGATGACGGTCACCACCGTGCGCCAGCTATGCTGGGTGATCGGCTTGGCTTCGCGCACGTTGCTCAGCCACAGGCGGTCGACTTCGGGCGACACCCCTTCGAGCCGCGACAGGCAGTGCGGCCAGGCCAGCGCATGAAAGGCGGCGACGGCAACACCGGCCCCAGCAGCAAGCGCGAGGCGAGTGGTCCAGCGATCCGGGCTTTTCCAGACGATGAGCGTCAGCAAGGCGCCGCCGAGCAAGGTGTCGGACAGCCAGACAGGCGACAGCGCATCGCAGACCGCCGCGCGGTTGGCATAGCTTGCGAATAGCAGGAAGCCGATCGCGGTGCCTCCGGCGATGCTCACGGCATAGGCCAGCATGCGATCGCGCTCGGCTTCGTCCGAAACCCACATCAGCACTTGTGCGGCGGCGGCCAGCGCGAGGTAGATCAACATCTCGAGCCCGATCGCCAGGCTGACCGCGCTGGCGATCCCGACGGTCAGTCCGCCGCGGCGGCGATCGGGATCGGCCAGCCCGGCGATGACCAGGCTGAGCATCGCCAATTGCCAGCCGTGATGGTCGATCCGGGTCGGCATGAACATGCCGTTGGTCGCCCCGCCGAAGTAGAGCGCGATGAAGGCCGCGACGAACGCCGCCGGGCTGATCAGCCGCCGGGCGGTCAGCGCGATCCCGGTCAGCAGCACGGCATAAGGCAGCATGGGGGCAACCGCGACCGCCATCCGCTCGGCTTCGGCGCCGGTGGTGAACAGTTTGCCGAGCAGGATCAGCCCGGCGATCGGCAGGTCGACGATCCGGCTCCAGTGGATGTTAGCGCCGCCGAATGCAGGGTCGAAACGATACTGGCGAAGGTCGAACCAGCCTTGCCCGTTCAGCAGCGCGCGGACCTGCGCCATGCGAAGATTGTCGTCGGTGTCACCCAGCGCGAAGCCGACGATCCCGCCCCACTTCTGCCAGGTGAATAAGGCGCAGGCGAGCAGCCACACGACCAAGATCACCAGCCGCCAGTGCCGTTCCATCCATCCCAGCAACCGTTCGGGCACTCAGCTCTCCACTCCCTTGCCCGCACTCAGGCAATCGGTTGCCGCTCTAGGCACTTGACCCTAGGAGGCAAGGCCATGATCCAGGCAAGCCTGCCCCAATCCTCCCACCGCCGCGAGCTGATCGGCCAGTTGATCCGCTTCGGTCTGGTCGGTCTCGGCTCGACCCTGCTCTACGCCGCGGTCTATTGGCCGCTCGCCACCTATGTGATGTGGCCGGTACTGGCGGTGGTGATCGCCTATGCGGTGGCGGTGACCGCCGGCTTTTTCCTTCACAGCCGGTGGAGCTTTAAGGGGCATGAGCGGACCGAGGACAAGAAGACCAAGGCGCAATTCCTGGCGGTGCAGACCGCGGGCATGTTGATGAACGCGGGCTTCACCTGGGTCGCGGTCGACTGGCTGCACGGTCCGACCTGGTGGCCGCTGGTCCCGGCTGTTCTGATCACGCCGTTCCTGACCTTCGCGCTCAATCGCTGGTGGGTGTTCGGCTGATGGAGCGGCAAGTCTATGACCGCATGGCCGAACTCGACCAGCGCCACTGGTGGTACCGCGCCCGGCGCAGGGTACTGGCCCAGCTGATCGCCCGCGTGGTGCGGCCGCGTCCCAACAGCAAGATCCTCGAGGTCGGCTGCGGCACCGGGCACAATTTCGCGATGCTTGACCTGTTCGGTTCGGTCGATGCGATCGAGGTCGATCCAGCGGCGCGGGCGATGGCCGAGATGCGGCTCGGCCGGCCGATCGGCTCGTCCCCGCTTCCGGCGCTTGAGGGCGTGGCGGACAATTCGTACGACATGATCGGATCGTTCGACGTGATCGAGCATATCGCGGACGACCGCGCCGCGCTGGCCGGGATCGCGCGCTGCCTGAAGCCGGGCGGCAAGTTCGTGATGACCGTCCCCGCCCACCAGTGGATGTGGTCGGCGCACGACGTCGTCAATCACCACCAGCGGCGCTATTCGAAGGCGTCGCTGAAAGCGCTGGTCGACGGCTCCCCGCTCAAGCTGGAGAAGATGGGCTACCTCAACAGCTTCCTGCTTCCGGTGGCGATCGCGGCGCGAGCCGCGGGCAAGCTGACCGGCAAGGACGATGGCGATGACACGCTTCCGCCGGCGCCGCTCAATGCCGCGCTGGAAGTGGTGTTCGCTCAGGAGGCGCGGTTGATCGGCAAGGTCCCGCTGCCGCCGGGGCTGTCGCTGTGGGCGGTCGCTTCCACCGGGACCTGACCCAGCATCTTGCGCGGAGTGCGGGCGGCGCCGGCAATGTCCTGGACAATGTACAGCGGGCGGTTCTTGGCCTGGCTGTAGAGCCGGCCGATATATTCGCCCATCATCGCGAGCACGAACATCTGCACCGCGCCCAGCACCACCACCACCAGCATCAGGCTGGTCCAGCCCTGGATGTTGCGGCCGGTGAGGAAGGCGTAGCCGATATAGACGATGATCAGCAGCGAGCTGAGGCTGAGCAGCAGGCCGGCGTGGCTGGCGAGCTTCAGGGGTGCCGAGCTGAACCCGGTCAGCGCGTCGAGCGCAAAGCGAATCATCTTGCCCAGCGGATATTTGCTCTCCCCCGCCGCGCGCTCGGCCCGGTCGTAGGGGAAGGGCAATTGCTTGAACCCGATCCACGCCACCATTCCGCGCACGAAGCGGGCCTGTTCGGGCATTGCCAGGAGCACGTCCAGCGCGCGCCGACTCATCAGCCGGAAGTCGCCAGCATCGAGCGGAATGTCGATCTCGGTCGCCGAGGAAAGCAGGCGGTAGAAGGCGTGGGCGGTGGCGCGCTTGAAGCGAGTTTCCCCGGCGCGGCTGCGGCGCACGCCATAGACGACGTCGGCGCCTTCGCGCTCCATCACTTCCAGCATGGGCCCGAGCAGTTCGGGCGGGTCCTGCAGGTCGGCGTCGACGATCAGGATGCGATGGCCGCGCGCCAGGTCGAGCCCGGCGGTGAGCGCCAGCTGGTGGCCGTGATTGCGCGACAGGTTGACGCAGGTGAGGTGCGGGTCGGCCGCGCTCATTTCCTGCATGATCGACCAGGTCCGGTCCTTGGACCCGTCGTTGACCAGGATGATCTCGTAATTATCGCCGAACGTGGTCCGTGCCGCGCCGCTCAGCCGCCCGTGCAGCAGGCGCACGCATTCCTCTTCGTTGAAGCAGGGAACGACGATCGAAAGCGCGGTCATGGCGCCGGGTTAGCCGGTCCCGGGCCGATCCGGTAGAGGGCCGAGCCGTCGGGCAGCCCCCACACCTTTTGCAAATCCGACACTAGCGCCGGATCGTAGGGCGGCGGATCGATCAGCCACAGATAGTCGAACGCCCCGCGCGGGAAGCGGCGCAGCATCCAGCTGACCGGCCGGCCGAACCGCGCCGGGCAGCCGTCCTGAACGATCAGGTTGGAGGGATCGTGCTGCCAGTAGCCGGCGACCTTGTTGGTGACCGTCAGCAGCTTGGCCCCCGGCACATCCCAATGGTCGTTGGAGAAGCCGTAGCGGCGCACCACCACCATCCCGCCGAGATGGGCGTTGCGCCACATCGGCCAGCCGCTGTCACGGGTGCAGCCGAGTCCGACCATGCTGACCACCCTGGCCCCGTTCGGCACCTGGTCGAGCGCGGTCAGCTGGCGCGTATATTCGTCGCTGGCGAGCTTCAGGCTCCAGGTCACGCTGGCGGTGCGGGCGAGGAAGAAGCTGAGCGCCAGCAGCGCCAGCGCCCAGCCCATCACCGGCGGCGTGTCGCGGCGGAAGCGGATCGCCAGCAGCGCGATCGCGAAGACGAAGGGCATCAGCCGCATGTCGGCATAGGCCGAACCGAAGATGATCCGCGGCAGCAGCGCAAAGGCGGCGCCCAGCACCAGCGCGGTGAAGGTCAGCATGCGCGACAGGGTCAGGCGCGGGTGAACGACCGCGAACAGGAACACGACCAGGCACGTGAAGAAGCCGATCCGGTCCCACACCCTCCAGCGGTCGCGAAGAACGGTGTTCACCGAGAACATCTTGTTCTTCCAGTTGAACCAGTCGGCGGTGACCCCGCCGCCACCTTCGCGCCACAGGATCATCAGCATCAGCGGCAGTGCAAGGCTGAGGCTCTGTCCGGCCGCGCGCAGGATCGAGCGCCACCAGCTTCGGCCGTCGTCGTGGGCGCGGACCACCTCGGCCGAGAAGGCGAGCAGGCCGAGGAAGCCCCAGCCGAAGGCGTGGCACAGCCAGACGAGAATGCTGATCGGCACGAACAGCGCGGCGCGGAGGCGATACAGGCGCTTGCGGCCGAGCCTCAGCCACAGGGCGAAGGCGAGCATCGCCAGCGCGACGCTTAGCGCATAATTGACGAAGCCGAACAGGAAATGGTGGCCGTAGACGAACGGAAGCGCGAACATCACGGTCGGCGGCAGGCGGTGATGCACCTCGCGCGCGACCCACAGCATGCCCGCGGTCGTCATCATCGGGATCGAGATGATCACCAGCTTCACCGCCGCCTCGAGCCCAATCAATTTGGCCAAGGGATAGACCGCGAGATCGACCCCGAGATTGCCCATCAGCGCCCATTTGAAGCTGTAGACGGCGGCCAGGCTCGGCACGTCGCCGTCGAGCATCACGCGGTAACGGCCCATGTGGCCGAGCAGGTCGACCAGCGGCGGGACCGGCGGATACAGAAGGGGCACCGCCGAGAGCAGCACCATCACCATCACGAAGGCGCGCGTTTCCCACCAGGGGCGCGGCATTCCGGGTGGGTTCGGCGGTGCGGCGGGCGGGATCATGGCGATGGTCCAGCCCCTTGCAGCTTGGCGCGCGCCTGTCACCCCCGGTTCAGTAATCCGCGGTTATCAGCGGCTTCATCAGAACAGGGCGAATGGAGGCATTATGACCAAGATCTTGTTGGGTGCTGGCTTGCTGTTGGCCGCGACCGCTGCTGGTGCGCAGGCGGCACCGCTGGCCGCGCAGCCGAGTGCCCGTGACGGAATCCAGACCCGCGCTGAAGTGGTGCAGCGGGCTCGCACTATGTTTGCACGGGTCGACACCAATCGTGACGGCTTCATCACTCAGGCCGAGCGCCAGGCGGTGCGCGGTCAGATGCGTCAGCGGATGACGCGAGCCGCCGATCCCGCGCGCCGGGCCGAGATGTTCGCGCGCCTCGATACCAATCGCGACAACATGATCAGCCGCGACGAATGGACCCGCGCCGAAGCGCTGCGCGGCCAGCGCGGGGCCGAGGGTCGCCGCGGTGGCATGGGCGGACAGCGGATGGCGATGCGCGGGCGGATGGGCGGCGCGATGCTGCGCATGGCCGACACCAACCGCGACCAGCGTATCTCGCTGGCCGAGGCTGAGACCGCGGCGCTTCAGCGGTTCGACCGGGTCGACCTCAACCGAGATGGCCGGGTGACTCGCGAAGAGCGGCAGCAGGCCCGCCAGCAGCGCGGAGCGATGCAGCGCGGCTGATCGCCTGGGCGATTGCGAGGCGAAAGGGGCTTGGCGGGCAATCGCCGGGCCCCTTTTCCTTTTCGGCGGGCGCGTTAATCCGGTGCACGACCCATTCCGATCAAGGACATCCATACATGCGTCTCAAGTCCGCACTCTTTGCCAGCGCTTCCCTCGCCTTCATGCTTCCGGGGACGGCCCGGGCCGACGAAGGAATGTGGACGTTCGATGCCTTCCCGGCGGCGCGGATGAAGGCGGCCTATGGCTGGGCGCCCGACCAGGCCTGGCTCGACAAGACCCGTGCGGCGGCGGTGCGGCTGACCGGCGGCTGTTCGGCCAGCTTCGTGTCCGACACCGGCCTCATCCTCACCAACCACCATTGCGTCGCGACCTGCGTCGAGGAGAATTCGACCGCCGACAACAACATCCTGGTCAAGGGCTTCACCGCCCGCAGCATGACCGAGGAGAAGAAGTGCGCCGGCCAGCAGGCCGAAGTGGTGACATCGATCCGCGACGTGACCCCGACGGTCAAGGCGGCGATCGGATCGGCCACCGGCGCCGACGCGGTGCGCGCCCGCAATGCCGCGACTGCCAAGCTGGAAAGCGACAGCTGCACCGACAAGGCGACCACCCGCTGCCAGGTCGTCAGCCTGTACGGCGGCGGCCAATACAAGCTCTATACCTACCGCAAGTATAGCGACGTGCGGTTGGCCTGGGCGCCCGAGGCGCAGGCCGCGCAATTCGGCGGCGATCCCGACAATTTCAACTTCCCGCGCTACTCGATGGATGCGAGCTTCCTGCGTGCCTACGAAAACGGCAAGCCGGTCGCGACGCCGGCCTTCCTCAAGTGGAACCCTCGCGCGCCGCAGGATGGCGAAGCGACTTTCGTGGTCGGCAATCCGGGCTCGACCAGTCGCCTGTTTACCGGCGACCAACTCGCCTTCCAGCGCGAACTGGCGCTGCCGATCATCGTCACTACCACGTCCGAACTGCGCGGCCGGATGATCGCGGCGATGGCGCAGTCGCCCGAGCGCAAGCGCGAAGCCGCCGAAACGCTGAGCGGGCTGGAGAACAGCCTCAAGGTCTTTATCGGCCGCCAGAAGGCGCTGAACGATCCGGCCTTCACCGGCAAGCTCGCCGCGGCTGAGGCAAGCCTCAAGCAGGTCAGCGCGGGCAAGCCGGGGATTGGTATTCCTTGGGGAGATATCGCCAGATCGGTCGAGGCCAATCGCGCCATCTACGTCGAGCGGCTGTACGCGCTACCCAGCGGCGACCTGTTCAACTATGCGCTGGCGCTGGTCCGGGTCGCCGCCGAGCGCGGCAAGCCCAATGGCGAGCGCCTTCCGGGCTACACCGATTCGGCGCTACCGCTGCTCGAGAAGAACCTCACCGACGAGCGGCCGGTGACCCCGTGGCTCGACCAGCTGCAGATGGAATTCTCGCTGTCCAAGGCGCGCGAATATCTCGGCGCCGACCATCCGCAATCCAAGCTGCTGCTGGGCCGCGAGTCGCCCGAAGCGCTGGCGGCGCGGCTGGTGACGGGGACCAAGCTGGCCGATCCGGCGGCGCGCAAGGCGCTGCTGGACGGTGGCGCGGCGGCGATCGCGGCGTCGACCGATCCGATGATCGTCTATGCCCGCAGCCTCGACCCCAACGCCCGTGCGCTGCAGAAGCGCTATGACGCCGAGGTCGACGCACCGCTGACGGCCGCCCGTGCGCGGCTGGCCGACGCCCGCTTCGCCGTCTACGGCGACAGCAACTACCCCGACGCCACCTTCACGCTGCGGATCAGCTACGGCAAGGTCCAAGGCTGGAACGAGCGGGGCACGCCGGTCCCGACCCGCACGGTGATGGGCGGCACCTTCGACCGCGCGACCGGTGCCGAACCGTTCGACCTGCCCCCGGCATTCGCCGCCAACCAGGCCCGCATCAACAAGAACGTCACCTATGATTTCGTCACCACCAACGACATCATCGGTGGCAATTCGGGATCGCCGGTGATCGACCGCGCGGGCACGGTGATCGGTGCCGCGTTCGACGGCAACATCCACAGCCTGGGCGGCAATTACGGCTACGACGGAACGCTCAACCGCACCGTCGTGGTGTCGACCGCCGCGGTCCAGGAAGCGCTGGAGAAGATCTATCCGGCGCCCAACCTGGTCGCCGAACTGCGCGGCCGCCGCCGCTAATGCCTAAGGGGCCGGGCGGCGGAAGCGCTGCTCGGCCTCGTGCATGTAATCGCGGGTGATCGGCAGCGCGCGCCGCTCGCGGACATATTGCACCTGGAAATTGTTCATCGCGCCCTGTTCGAACCCGATCGCCGCGGCGGCCAGATAGAATTCCCACATCCGGAAGAAGCGCTCGTCATACAGCGCGACGATCTCGGCCCGGTGCGCATAGCAATTGGCCAGCCAGTGGCGCAGCGTATAGCCGTAGTGCAGCCGCAGCGTTTCGACGTCGGTCGCGATCAGCCGCACCTCCTCGCTCGCCGCCATCATCTGGCTGAGGCTGGGCACGTGGTAGCCGGGGAAGATCCACTTATCGGTGAATGGGTCTGGTTTGCCTGACTTGCCGTACTTGCCGATGGTGTGGAGCAGCATCACGCCGTCTTCGGTCAGCAGGTTGCGGCAGGTAGCGAAGAATTCGCGATAGTGAGCCAAGCCGACATGCTCGAACATCCCGACCGAGATGATCCGGTCGAACCGGCCGGTGACGGCGCGATAGTCGATCAGCTCGAACCGGACCTTGTCGGCGACCCCGGCCTCCTCGGCGCGCTGGCGCGACACGCGGAGCTGTTCCTCGCTGAGTGTGACGCCGAGCACTTCCACCCCCGCCACGCGGTTGAGGTAAAGCCCCATTCCGCCCCATCCCGAGCCGATGTCGAGCACCCGCTGGCCCGACCGGAGGTCGAGTTTGGCGGCGATATGCGCCTTCTTGTCGGCCTGGGCCTGCTCCAGGCTGTTGGCCGGATCGTGGAAGTAGGCGCAGCTGTACTGCAGGTCGGAGTCGAGGAAGAGGCGGTAGAGCCGCTCGTCTAGGTCGTAGTGATGGGCGACATTGCGGCGCGCGGCGGCGGCGTCGTTGCGGCGCGGCAGCAAGCCCTTGAGGAAGCCCACCTGCTTCTTGAGCCGGCCCTTGTGGCCGCCGTCCTCGAACCGGTTGGCGCCGACCACCACCGTCAGTAGGTCCATCAGCTGCCCCTGCTCGATCGTCAGCCGGCCGTCCATGTACAGCTCGCCGAACGCCAGACGCGGATTGCGGAGCAGGGTGACCAGCGCCGCCTTGTCGTGGATCCGGGCGACCACCACCGGCTCGCCCGAGCCGACCGTGGAGCGCTCGCCGCCCGGCATGATCACCGTCAGGGTGCCGTTGCGGATGCGGTCGCCCAGCAGGCGTTGGAGCAGGTTCATGCCTCCAATTTGCGCGGAGCAAGCGCCCAACGCAACGTCGAAGCGAGACCGAAGGTCGCGGCCCCGACCGCCGGGATCGCCAGCCCCGATCCGCGCAGGCCGTGCAGGCGCCGCACCTCGCGCGGGAGGAGGTCGGTGGCGGAGCGCATCAGCAGGCGCTGGACCGGGAACAGCCGAAGCCGGTCGGGGGCGGCGTTGAGGATGATGTCGCGCACTGCGCGGCTACGTTCGTCGGGGCGAAGCTCGGGCAGGAAGTCGCGGGCCAGCGCCTCGGCCTCGGCCTCGCTCCGCGGCACCGGGTCGGCGCCGAGCTTCTCGCCGATAATCGCAACCTCGCGCCAGTAGGCGTCGCGCTCGGCCAGCGGCATCGACGGGTCGGCGAAGCGGCGATAGCCGGCGAGGAACATGGCCGAGCCGGCGAGGTGGACGAACGCCAGCAGCCGCGGATCGTTGGCGTCGTAGGGGGTGCCGTCGGCAAGCTCGCCATGCACGAAGCCATGGATCCCCCGCACCCGCTCGATCGCCGCTTCCGCCTCGCCCCGCGCGCCATAGGTGGTGATCGCGATGAACCGCGCGGTGTTGCGCAGGCGGCCGTGCATGTTGCGGCGGAAGTCCGAATGGTCCCACACCCCGGCCAGCGCCTGCGGGTGGAGCATCTGCCACAAGAGCGCCGCCACCCCGCCGACCATCATCCCGGCGAGGTCGGCATGCACCTTCCAGGCGACCCCGCCCGGCGGGCACAGGGCATCCTCCGATGGAGTGATCGGCCGCTGGCCCTTGGCCGCATCGTTGAAGAAGGCGCCGACCTGCCCGGCAAGGCTGCGGCGGAACCCTTCGATGGTCGGAAGTGCGTGACTGGCCATGGCGGGGAGAACGAGCGAGGGGCGGCGGCGGACCCGCCCCGCCCGTCAGTCGTCGACGATCACCATCGCGCCCATGCGCAGGAACTCGCTGACCGACCGGCCAAGCGTATCGAGCTGGAGCTGGAGCAGGTCGGCGATCTGGCCGCTCTGCAGATAGCCCGGCATGAACTGGATCGTCCCGTCGGGGCGGCGCTGGAGCACGTCGCGCTCGATCAGGCGATTGACGTAGCGGCGGGTGGTTTCGCGGTTGAAGCCGGTAGCGACGGCGATCGAACTGACGTTGCAGCTTCCCAGTTGCTCGGACGGGAAGGGCGTTTCGAGGCTTCGGAGGTCCTCGGAAAGCTCGCCGCGGGTAAACTTCTCGGCCGAAATGGCGACCACCGCGAGCAGCACCAGCGCGCTCTCATGACCGCCCGCGATGTCGCGATAATGTTCCATGCAGCGCAGCGTCAGAATCGCCATCTGAATGCCTGCCAAGCGACTTTCGCCGCCGGCCTGTGGCTGCGCTTGAATTCGGATCATCCGTCCAACGCCTCGTGCCCGGATCCATAGCATAACCATGGGCAGGCGCACAGTCTGTGCACCAAGCCGGGGAACTCGCGCGACTTCTCCCCTAGATGGAGAGCCTCCTGCCTTCTGAACGCCATTCCCTGAGGTGTGATTGACACGCAAAATCCTGCCGCCCTGCTCGGTTCCCGGATGTGACCATGCGGCCGGCGCAGTGATGGATGGCGTGCTCTATTGCGGCGCGCATGCCCACGAAAAGCTGAAGATCCGGATCCAGGCGACCGGCCGGATGGACCTGAGGTCCGCCCGGACCTGATCGTCACGCCGGCTCGGCGTCCCGCTCGGAGCGGCGCTTCTTTTCTGCTGCCGTCTTCAATTGGCCGCAGGCGGCATCGATGTCGCGTCCGCGCGGCGTGCGCACCGGGGCGCTGATCCCGCCTTCGAACACGATGTTCGAGAACGACCGGATGCGCTCGGGGGTCGAGCATTCGTAGACCGCGCCCGGCCACGGGTTGAACGGGATCAAATTGACCTTGGCGGGCAGGCGATAGTGGCGGATCAGCCGGACCAGTTCGCGGGCATGGTCGTCGCTGTCGTTCTTGTCCTTGAGCATCACATATTCGAAGGTGATGCGGCGGGCATTGTTGGCGCCGGGATAGTCGGCGCAGGCCTGCAGCAGTTCCTCGATGCCGTACTTGCGGTTCAGCGGCACGATCTCGTCGCGGATTTCCTTGGTCACCGCGTGGAGTGAAACCGCGAGATTGACTCCGATCTCCGCGCCGCAACGCTCCATCATCGGAACCACGCCCGAGGTGGACAGGGTGATCCGGCGCTTCGACAGCCCCAGCCCGTCGCCGTCCATCACGATCTTAAGCGCGTCGCGGACATTGTCGAAATTGTAGAGCGGCTCACCCATGCCCATCATCACGATGTTGGTGAGCATCCGGCCCTCGGGCTGGCTCGGCCATTCGCCCAGCGAATCGCGGGCGAGCATCACTTGCCCGACGATCTCGTGGATATCGAGATTGCGGACCAGACGCATGGTGCCGGTGTGGCAGAAGCGGCAGTTGAGGGTGCAGCCGACCTGGCTCGACACGCACAAGGTCCCGCGGTCCGCGTCGGGAATGAACACCATCTCGAATTCGTGATTGTCGTGGGTGCGTAGCAGCCACTTGCGGGTGCCGTCCGACGACACCTGCGCCTCGACCACCGCCGGGCGGTCGATCCGGAACCGCTCGGCCAGCCACGGCTGCTGGGCCTTGGCGATGTCAGTCATGTGGCCGAAGTCAGTGACCCCGCGATTATAGATCCAATGCCACAATTGCTTGGAGCGCAGCTTGGCCATGCGCGCGTCCATGCCGGCGCCTTCCATCGCAGCGCGAATGGCGTCGCGGCTGAGCCCGATCAGCTCGACGCGCGGGTCGTCGCTGACCGTCGCGGGACGAGGGACGGTGACAGGATCCACCGCTCCGGGGATCGGCATAAGGTTGGTGTCGGCGCTCATGGGAGAGTGGTCATGTAGCGAGTTTTGCGGGTTTTTCCAGTAAGAGTCTTTGTTGGCGCCCGGCCGACCGACGCCACCCCGGGCGCGCCTACGCGCAGGCGATCGCTGCGGCGTCGATCGCGGTGGGGGCGCCGCCGAGCAGGTAGCGATCGCTGATTCGGCCGCCCTGTCCCTGCGCGCGGACCCGCATCTCGGCGCTGCGGCGGATCGCGGCGATGATCGCGGCTTCCTGCGCCGGGCCGCGGCTCCACGCGCTCGTCCCGCGAGTGACCAGCAGGAAGCTTTCGGCTCCGACGCTCAGCACCGCGGCGGCGCCCGGGCGGACCGGGCGGGCGAAGATCAGGTGCAGTTCTCCCCGCCGCTTGCCGTCGCGGGAAAAGGCAAAGACGGCGCGCGCCTGCGGCCGGCCGGGAGAGGCGACGATCTCGCTCCGAGACACCGCTTCGCACACCGCGCCCGACCGCTCGATCGCTGCCCAATAGGCCCCGGCATGGAGCAGGCGCTGGGCCTGCCCCTCCGCCGCGGGAACCAGCGCGAGCAGTCCGCGGAGGACCGCCGCGCGGGTCACGCCCCGCGTGATCCCATCAGCTGCAGGCTGGTGATGATCGCACCGGCAGCGATCGCGATCCCGTAGGGGATGCCGGCCTTGGGCTGTAGCACCCGCATGCGCGAGCGGATCGCGTCGGGCCACGGCAAGGTGCGTGCAAGGATGATCAAGACCGCCAGCACGCCCCCGGCGATCGCGGTCCAGGTCAGCACCCGAAGCGAAGCGCCGAGGTCGAACCACAGCACCGTCGCCGCGAACAGCTTGACGTCCCCGCCGCCCAAAATCCCGCGACCGAATAGGAAAGTGCCGATCGCCAGCGCGAGCATGAATGCGACGCCATTTTCCCACAGCCCGGTCTGCGGACCGGCGATAACCGCCCCCGCGATCCCCAGCAGCAGCACCGCGCCGCAGATGTAATTGCTGATCTTGAGCATCATCGCGTCCTGCACGGCGGCCAGCGCCAGCAACACGATCAAGGCCCAGAACAGCCATTCCGGCACCAGCGTGGGCAGGTTCACGTCGTTGTCCCCCAAAGCTTTTCGTCGTCGCAGCGATGGCCCGGCAAGAGTCGTTTCGCAAGCGGCTTGCGTCACGGGGCAGGTCATGAGACAAGGTCGGCGCTCGGACCAACCAGCGCCTGCGGGTGCGTGGACCGGGTGGATAACATTCAACAGCGACACGTCACGCGGCTCCGGACGGGGTACGGGCAATGAGCCTGCAGCTCGCCATGGCCGAACTGGCGGCCGAGCTGGCGCTATTCGCGGCGCTCGGCTTCCTGCTGTTCTCGCTCGACGACCTTCTTGTCGATTTCATCTATTTCGGCCGGCGCTTGTGGCGGGCGATCACCGTCTATCGCCGCCACCCCCGCGGCGACGCGCTGACCCTGGTGGACGGCGCGCCGAGCGGGTGGATGGCGGTGATGATCCCGGCGTGGGACGAATCCGCGGTGATCGGCAACATGCTGCGTGCCACGTTGCGCAGCTTCGACCATCCCGACTACAGCCTGCTGGTCGGCTATTACCGCAACGATCCCGCCACCCGCCTGGCGATCGAGGGAGTGGCCGATCCGCGGGTGATGGCGGTCGAAGTGCCCGCCGACGGCCCGACCACCAAGGCGCATTGCCTCAATCATCTCTACGCCTTCCTGCTGCGGGAGGAGGCCGCGTCCGGGCGGAAGGCACGGGCGGTGGTGCTCCACGATGCCGAGGATCTGGTCCACCCGCTCGAACTCAGGCTGTTCGACCGCCTCGCCGACCGAGCGGGCGTGGTGCAGCTGCCGGTGGTTCCGCTGCCCGACCGGTCGAGCCAGTGGATCGCCGGCCATTATTGCGACGAGTTCGCCGAATCCCATGGCAAGGAAATGGTGGTGCGCGAGGCGGTGGGCGCGGCGATCCCACTCGCCGGGGTCGGCTGCGCCATTTCGCGCCGGGCCATCGCGCGGCTGGCCGAGGCGCATGACGGCCTGCCGTTCGCCGGCGGATCGATGACCGAGGATTATGAGATGGGGCTGAGGATCGGGGCGCTAGGCGAGCGCACCATCTTCGTTCGCCTGCCCGCCAGCCGCGGCGATCCGGGCGTGGTCGCCAGCCGCGGCTATTTCCCGAACGATCTCGGCTCGGCGGTGCGGCAGAAGGCGCGCTGGCTGGGCGGGATCGCGTTCGCCGGATGGGACCGGCTGGGCTGGCGCGGCGGGCTAGGTGAGCGCTGGTTCCGGCTGCGTGACCGGCGCGGGCCGTTCGCCGCCCTGCTGCTGCTCGCCGGCTACGCCTCGGGCTTGCTGTGGGCGCAATTGTGGCTCGCCGCCCAGCTCGGCGCGCCGCTTCCGCCACAGCCTTCGGCGCTGCTCACCGCCCTGCTTCAGATCAATTTCGGCCTGCTTTTGTGGAGAGTGTTCATGCGCGTCGGCTTCACCACGCACGTTTACGGCATCGGGGAGGGACTGGCGGCGGTGCCGCGGATCGCGATCGCCAATCTTATCGCCATCCTTGCCTCGGCGCGGGCGCTCTTCCTGCACGCCGGCGGCGGGCCCAAACAGTGGGACAAGACCACCCACCATTTCCCCGACGACCTCCTCCTCCCGCCCGAGCCGGTGCGCCCATGAGCGCCCCGATCCGCTTCTTGGGGCTGGCGATCATCGCCTATGTCGGCCTGCGCACCGCCAGCAGCGCGCTGGCACTCGAAGCCGTCGCCGTCCCGGCCGGCGAGGCGGCGCCGAAACCGGACGCCCTCGCCGCCGCCACCCTGCCGCCGGGTGTGCCGGCCGACATGGATGCTCCCGCGGCGGGTTCTTACTCGCAGGGCCCCTATCCCTATGCGCAGGGCCCCTACCCGCCGGTGCCCGCCGCCTATGGCAATCCCTACGCGCAGGCCTACGGGCCGATGCCCTATCCCTATATGCCGGCGGCGATGCCCTATTCGATGATGGCGGCCTCCCAGACCGCGCCGCGTGTCAGCCGCATCGTCTATTATCCGGCGCCCTATCCCATGCCCGCGCCGCCGGCCTACGCGGCGGGGCCCGCTCCACGCGGCGAGGCGGTACCGGCAATGGCGGCAAGCTTCGATGGCGGCGGCAGCGAGGGCTATGGGGGCGCGGTGGCGCCGCTCGACCAATGGCCGACGATTGGTGCATCGGGCCCGTTCTCGCTCGGCGGCGGGACGCAGGTCACACCGCGATGGGAAAAAGGTTCGCGCCGGGCACGCACCCCGCTCGAGGCGGCGCGGCCCGATCGCTGGTCGGTTGATGGCTGGGCCCTGCTCCGCCCTCCGCGCGAAACCACCTACCAGCTAGACGGTACGGGCCAGCTCGACGGTACGGGCGACCCGCTTAATCCCGGGCTCGCTCCGGCGGGGTCGCTGGGCGGAAGCCAGGCCGGGATGCGGGTCAGTTGGCGGCCGCTTTCGACGGTCGGCGTGCACCTGCGGGCTTCGACCGCGCTGATGCCGCAGGGCCGAAGCGCGCGGAGCCAGCAGATGGTCGGCGGCGAAGGGGCGGTCGGGGTCAGCTGGCAGCCGCTCAAGGCTCTTCCGGTGCGGGTGCTGGCCGAACGCCGCCAGCGGCTGGGATCGGCGCTCGGCGGCGGCCGCGATGCGTTCGCGCTGCTGGCCGAGGGCGGGCTGTACGAGCAGCCATTGCCCTATGGCCTGCTACTCGACGGCTATGGCCAGGCCGGGGTGGTCGGGGCCAGCCGCCGCGACCTGTTCGCCGACGGGGCGCTGACCGCCACCTACCCCTTCATGCGCCGGTTCGCGATCGGCGCCGGGATGTGGGGCGGGATTCAACCGGGGTTGAGCCGGTTCGATGCGGGCCCGCGGCTCAGCTACCAGCTTCGCCCCGGGCTGCGCGCGCATGTCGACTATCGCTTCCGCCTGACCGGCAAGGCCGATCCGCGCAGCGGGCCCGCGCTGACCCTCGCCGCCGGCTTCTGACGCGCCCGGCCCTTCGCCCCTTTTGCGCCCCGCGCCGCACTGTTCTAGAGGCGCAGGCGGAGAGACGTCGGAGGAGGCAGAAGGCACGTGCGCAAGGGCAAGAGCCTGGAACATTTCCCCAACCTAGTGGCGATGTTCCTCGACCGCGTCGGCCAGCGCGGCGACACGTCGTTCCTGTGGGCCAAGCGCGACGGCACGTGGCAACCGACCAGCTACACCGAGGCCGCGCGCCAGGTCGCGGCGCTGTCCGAAAGCCTGATCCGTCTCGGCCTCAAACCCGGCGACCGGGTCATGCTGGTCAGCGAGAACCGCCCTGAATGGCTGATCGCCGACCTTGCGATCATGGCCGCGGGGTGCATCACGGTCCCAACCTACACCACCAACACCACCCGCGATCACACCCACATCCTCACCAACTCCGGCGCGCGGGCGGTGATTGTGTCGAGCCAGAAATTGGCCACGGCGCTGATCCCGGCGGTGCTGTTCTCGTCCGACTGCCATGACGTCATCGGGATGGAGGACATCCGCACCGGCCAGCCGGTCAACGGGGCGAAGTTCCACGTCTGGTCCGACCTGGTCGCGGGCGAGACAAGCCTCGCCGCCGTCCGCAACCGCGTCGCCGCGATCGGCCGCGACGACCTTGCCTGCATCATCTACACCAGCGGTACCGGCGGCGCCCCGCGCGGGGTTCGCCAGCACCATGGCGCGATCCTTCACAACACCGCCGCCTGCATCGACGTCATCGCCAACGACTTCGGCTGGGACGACGAAATCTTCCTCTCCTTCCTCCCCGCCAGCCACGCCTATGAGCATAGCGGCGGGCAGATGTTCCCGATCGCGCTCGGCGCCCAGATCTACTTCGCCGAAAGCCTCGAGAAGCTCGCCGCCAATATCGAGGAAGTGCGCCCGACGCTGATGGTGGTGGTGCCGCGATTGTTCGAGATGCTGCGCCAGCGGATGCTCAAGACGATCGAGAAGCAGGGTGGCCTGGCCGCCCGGCTGCTCGCCCGCGGGCTGGAGATCGGCAAGGAGCGCTACGACAAGGGTTCCATTCCGATCAAGGACTGGCCTGCCGACCTGGCGGTCAGGCTGCTGCTCAAACGCAAGGTCAGCCAGAAGTTCGGCGGCCGGATCAAGGCGATGGTCTCGGGCGGCGCGCCGCTCAACCCCGATGTCGGGCTGTTCTTCCATTCGCTCGGGATCACCATGCTGCAGGGCTATGGCCAGACCGAGGCCGGGCCGGTGATCAGCTGCAACCGTCCCAAGAACGGCATCCGCATGGACACCGTCGGCCCGCCGCTGCTCAACACCGAGGTCCGCTTCGCCGAGGATGGCGAACTGCTGGTGCGCGGCGAGCTGGTGATGCACGGCTATTGGAACAATGCGGAGGAGACGGCGCGCGTCCTGCAGGATGGCTGGCTCCACACCGGGGACGTCGGCCATTTCGACGATGCCGGGCGGATCGTCATCACCGACCGCAAGAAGGACCTGATCGTCAACGACAAGGGCGACAATGTTTCGCCCCAGCGGGTCGAGGGGATGCTGACGCTTCAGCCGGAGATCGCGCAGGCGATGGTCTATGGCGACCGCCGCCCGCACCTCGTCGCGCTATTGGTGCCCGAGCCCGACGTGAAGGGCGACGAGGCGGCGGTCCGCGCCAAGCTTCAGAAGGCGGTCGACCGGGTCAATGCCGAGCTGAGCGTGATCGAAAAGGTCCGGCGCTTCACGCTGGCCGACGAGGCGTTCAGCGTCGACAACGAGCAGATGACGCCCAGCCTCAAGATCCGCCGCCATGTGCTGAAGCAGGCTTATGGCGCGCGGCTGGACGCCCTCTACGGCAAGTAGGCCGGCGCGGCCTCAGCGGCGCACGCCCGGGCCGGTGTAGGGCACGAAGTCGCCCAGCGCGCAGGTGCCGACGGTGAAGCCCTGGCTGGTGTCGACCACCTGCGCGATCTCCCCGCTGCACAGGCCGGTGCCGCCATATTGCTTGGTCAGCAGCGCGGTGCCGGGGCGGCCGAGGCCATTGCACGACCCGCGCAGGTCGGTCCGCCAGACCCGGTTGCCGCCGTCGCGGAACAGGATGGTGTTCTCGTCGATCACCACCATGTCCTGGCTGCGATAGGTCGGCAGGCAGGACTGGGCGCGGCCCGCGACCCGTCCGGTAAGCCAGCGCGACAGTTCCGCCTGCGCCTGCGGCGAGCGCGGGGTGGGCATGCCGGTGGTGGCACAGGAAGCGAGCACGCCGGCGGAGGCGAGGACGGTGAGCGAAGCAAGGGTCAGGCGGCGCATGCGGGCGTATCCTTGAAGAAGCGGGTCCGTGAAGAACGCCCGAACAGGCTGCTCTCTCCCCGCTTAACGGAAGCTGTCCTTGGCCGCCCGAAGCCTGGCGAATTCGGCAGCGTCGGGAGCGCGCAGGAACAGGTTGCTGCGTTTCTCTTCGGCGAGGCTGGTCGGGACGGTCGGCTGGCCCGCGTCGCGCATTGCGGTGACCTCGGCCAGCCGGCGCTCGATCGCGGGATCATCTGGCGCTTCGGCGGCCAGGAAGCGGTAGTTGGACAGGGTATATTCGTGCGCCGGATAGACGATCGTCTCGTCCGGCAGCGTTCTCAACCGCTGCAGCGACCCGTGCATCTGCTCGGGCGTGCCTTCGAACAAACGGCCGCAGCCACCCGCGAACAGCGTGTCGCCGACCAGGGCATGGCCGGGCAGGATGAAGGCGATGTGGCCAAGCGTATGGCCGGGCACGTGCCACACCTCGGCCTCGGCACTGCCGACCTGCACCCGGTCGCCGTCCACCAGCCCATGGTCGAGCCCGGCCAACTTGGCGCGCTCGGCCTCGGGGCCCCATACTTTCGCTCCGGTCGCCGCGACCACTGCCGGAATGCCGGCGGTATGGTCGGGGTGCCAATGGGTGATCAGAACCTGGTCGATCGTCCAGCCCTGCGCCGCCGCGCCTTTCAGCGCCGCCTCGCCATCGCCCGGATCGACCACCGCGGTGTGGCCGCTGTCCTCGTCATGGAGCAGCCAGATGTAATTGTCGCTGAGCGCGGGGACCGCGACCGCGCGCATCACCATTCGCCGGTATTCGGCATCGAGGACCAGGGCTCGGCCGGAGCCTGCGCGCCGCCCTTGTTGAGCAGTTCGATGGAGATGTTGTCGGGGGTGCGGACGAAGGCCATGCGGCCGTCGCGCGGCGGGCGGTTGATGGTCACGCCAGCGTCCATCAGCCGCTGGCAGGTCGCGTAGACGTCATCGACCTGGTAGGCGAGGTGACCGAAATTGCGCCCGCCGGAATAGTCTTCAGGGTCCCAATTATGGGTCAGTTCGACCTCGCCGCCCTCGTCGCCGGGCACGCCCAGGAAGATGAGGGTGAAGCGCCCGGCTTCATTCTCCATCCGTCGCCGCTCCTCGAGGCCGAGGAGGTTGAAGAAGCGGATGGTGGCGTCGGGGTCGCTGACCCGGATCATGGTGTGGAGGAACTTCATGCGGGGGAAATGGGCCTTCGGATGCTCGCTGCCAAGTCCAGCACGGTGCGTTCGAGCAGGGCCAGTTCGCGCGGGGCGGACAGGCGATGGGTGCCGCCCTTGACGATCGTCAGCTGCACGTCGGTCGAGGCGAGCGCGTCCTTGAGGCGAAGGGCGACCTCGACCGGCACCTCGGCATCGCAATCGCCGTGCAGCAAACGGACCGGCCCGCCGAAGCCGATCGGCCGGTCGAGCAGCCGCATCCGCTCGCCCGACTGCCACAGCGCCAGTGTCGTCAGTTCCGCCTCGCCGCCATAGGGATTGTCGCGGCGTAGTTCGCCTTCGGCGGCAAGCGTCGCCTTGTCCTGTCCGCTATACCCCCAGTCGGTGAAGTCGGGCGCGGCGGCGATCCCGACTAGCGCCGCGACCCTGTCGCCCAGCCGCTCGGCAAGGTGCAGCATCAGCCAGCCGCCCATCGACGATCCGACGAGCAGCAACGGCCCCTCTGCCTGCGCCGCGACCGCAGACGCATCCTCAAGCCAGTCCCCCAGCGTGAAGTCGGCAAACCGGCCCTGCGATTCACCCGTTCCGCGATAGTCGAAGCGGAGCATCCCAAGCCCCTCTCGCCGCGCAACGGCGTCGAGCGCTATCGCCTTCGACCCCATCATGTCGGAGGCATAGCCGGGCAGGAACAGGATCGTCGGCGCGGTGCCCGTCGCGGGGCGGTGGCGGACGGCGACGGCATGCCCGCCGGGGCGGTCGGAAAGCTGAAAGGTCATCGCCGACGAGCCTAGCCGAGGGCGGCGTCAGCGGCGAGGAGTTGGTTCGTCGCGGTCTATCCAGCCCTTGGGCGCGGTCCCGATCTCGACCTCGACCGGTTCGGTCCTGGCAGGAACCGGCTGGGTGGTCCGGCCCGGCCAGGCCAGCACGATGATCGCTACCGCCATCACTGCCAGCGCAACCATAAGCGCGGCATAGGGAATGATGTCGAGCAAGGGGCGCGACTCCCGTTCGGGTTCGACCGGCGGCCGGAAGCGACCGATCGTCGTCCTCCCGCTGCGCCGGAGTCGGCGGGGCGGCCAGTAATCCTCCGGGCGGGTCCAGGCCCGGGACTTTTCGTCGGGAATCGGCATGGCTGGAAGGGCAAACGCACCACTGGCGTCATGGCTTCGCAATCCGGCGCAAAGACCGGGTGCCGGTCGCACTTTCCGCGCGGCCCGTGGCCTTAATGCAGCAGTCGCCGCGCCTCACGGAGGGCGAGCTCGATCGCCGGCGCCACGTCGCGCAGGTGGCGGCCATGCGCCAGCGCCAGCTGCAGTTCGGCGTAGAGCCGATCCCACAGCTTGCGGTGCAGCAGCAGCCGCGTTCCCGACTGCTCGATCTCGACCCAGTTAGCACCCCCCTGGGCGCACAGGCGCATCCGCAGCGGGGTATCGCCGGTGCAGCTTTCGTCCGCCAATTCGCCGACGGCCGACAGCCGCGCACTCATCAGGAATCCGGCCAGCAATTCGATACCGTAGAGGTCGAGCATGACGCTCGCCGGGAACAGCGCTTCGGGTTCGGTGAGGCGCAGCAGCGGCCCGTCGCCGCTGTCGCCCGCCGCCAGGCTGAGCCGCAGCCGCGCCCCGTCCCGGTGAATGATGTCGCGAATACGCATGAAGATTGTCCTCGCCGCCGTCGGGCTCGGGAAGGGGGAGTGCAAAGGGCCGGGGCGACACGATAATCACCCCGGCCCTCGCCTGCCGGCCTCCGGGGGAGGCCGGCCGTCCTCCTGTTTCCGGATTAACGGAACAGCGACATGATCGCCTGCGGCGCCTGGTTGGCGATCGACAGCGCCTGCACGCCGAGCTGCTGCTTGACCTGGAGGGCCTGCAGCTTGGCGCTTTCCTTGGCGAGGTCGGCGTCGACCAGGTTGCCGACCGAAGCCTCGACCACATCGCTGAGCTTGCTCGTGAAGGCCAGCTGCGAGTCGATGCGGCGCGAGGCCGAACCGAGCGACGACAGCGACGTCTTGAGGTTGCTCTGGCTGTCGGCGATGGTCTGCACCATCGCCTGGGCATTGGCCTGGCTCGACACGTCACCGGCCGCGGCCACGGTGATCACCGAACCACCAAGGTCGAGACCCTGGTTGGCGACACCCAGCGTATCGGGCTGCCAGCCGGCGGTCGCACTGTCGCTGTCACCGACCGACTGAAGCGAGGCAACGGTTCCGCCGCCGCCCTTCAGGATGTTGGTGCCGTTGAAGTCCGACGAATTGATCACGGTGGTGATGCGGTCGCGCAGGGCGACAAAGTCGGCGTTGATCGCATCGCGGCTCGGCTGATCGATAGTGTCGGAGGCTTCGAAGGCCTTCTTCTTCATTTCGATCAGGATGTCCGAGATCTGCTCGGCACCCGCGACCGCGACGTCGGTGACCGACTTGGCACGGTTGAGGCTGCTCGACACGGCCTTCATCCCGCCCATGTCGGAGCGGAGGGTCTGGGCAATGGCGAAGGCTGCGCTGTCGTCCTTGGTGGAAGCGACATTGTAGCCCGAGTTGATGCGGCTCTGGGTCTGCGCGAGCGACTTGTTGGTGCTCGACAGACTCTGCAGCGCGGCCATCGCGCCGACATTGGTGTTGACGGTAAAGGACATGGTACGTTTCCTTCTGGAAGTGACGGCCGCTTCTGCGGCCCGGGTTGTCATGCAGGAGGTTTCCTGCCTGCCCCCTCATCATGGGAGGGCCGCGCCGGCTTCGGTCGGGACAGCGTTATTTTGATGGTTACCTGCGGGTTAGCGCGGGGCAGCCTGCTGAATCAGAACGGAAAAAGCGCATCGTAAAGCTGCTGGCCCCAGCGCGCCGACTGGGCGCTGGTGAGCTGCCCGCGCCCGCCATAGAGCACCCGCGCCTCGGCGATCCGGTCGTGCGGCACGCTGTTGTCGCGGGCGATGTCGGCCGGGCGCACGATGCCGGTGACGACCAGCTCGCGAAGCTCGTTGTTGACCCGCATCTCCTGCCGCCCGCGGACAAGGAGATTGCCGTTGGGGAGGACGTCGGTGACCACTGCGGCGAGCGTCAGGTTGATCGTCTCGCCGCGCTCGATCTTGCCGTCGCCCGAGGTTCGGCTGTCGCTGCTCCCGTCGACACTTGCCGCCGGAGTCTTGCCGGGCAGGATGCGGTCGATCAGCTTGTCGATTCCTAGCAGGCCCGCGATGCCGGCGCTTTCGGTTCCGCCCCGGCGCCGCTCGCTGTGATTGTTGAAGGACGCATTGTCGCCGACCTTGATCCGGATGGTCAGCAGGTCGCCCTTGCCGCGAGCGCGCTGATCGCTGAGCAATCCCGCCGACCCTTCGCGAAATAGCGAGGCGCTTTGCAGCGGCGCTTGCGGCAGCAAGGAGGCGGTGGCGATCGAGCGTTCGGTCGGGGGAGCGGGAATGTCGCCCGGTGCGGACAGCCGCGGAGCCCTTCCGACATTGCCGACATCGTTGACGACCGAGCAGCCGCCGAGGGCGAAAAGGAGGGCGGCGCAGTACAGGGTGGAGCGCATGCGTTCGGCCTTTCGGGTAGGAAGGAGGGATCAGCGCTCGGTAAGGCGAGCGATGCCGGGCGCTTCGGCCACCGCGTCGAGCGTCCGCCGGGTGGCGGTGACGACCAATCGCACCCGCTCGCCCGCCGCGGCATCGCCGAGCGCGCGGGCCGGGGTACTGATGGTGAGCGCGCCCTGGCGCACCCGCAACGTGACGGTCTCGCCGCGCCGGACCACCCGCTCGGCCTTGACCCGTGGCACGGCCGGACCGAGCGGGGCGAGCGGATCGACCGCCTGCGCCGCGAGGAACAGCAGCAGCGCGCTCATCGCAGCTGGCTCGAGGTCGCGAGCATCTCGTCGACCGTCTTCACCACCCTGCTGTTCATCTCATAGGCCCGCTGGGCGGTGATCAGCGCAGTGATCTCGCTCACCGGATTGACGTTGCTTGCTTCGAGATAGCCCTGGCGAAGCGAGCCGAAACCGGGATCGCCGGGCGAGGCGACGTTGGGCTGCCCGCTGGCCGACGTTGCGAGGAACAGGTTGCCGCCGCGCGCCTCCAGACCCGCTTCGTTGACGAAGCTCGCGAGCTGGAGCTGGCCGACGTCCTGCATTTCGGCCTGCCCGTCGAGCTTGACCTGGACCATGCCGGTGCGGCCGATCGTGACGTCGACCGCTTCGGCCGGAATGCTGATCCCGGGCTCCAGCCGATAGCCGTCGGAGGTCACCAGCTCGCCCTCCGCGCTGACCTGGAACGAGCCGGCGCGGGTGTAGGCGGTCTCGCCCGACGGCAGGGTCACCTGGAAATAGCCCGCGCCCTCGATCGCCAGGTCATATTTGTTGTCGGTGGTGGTGAAGGCACCCTGCTGGGAGATGCGGTACACCCCCGCGGTGCGCACTCCGGCGCCGATCTGGATGCCCGACGGGGCCTTGGCGTCGCCGCCCGCCCCCGCGCCAGGCCGCTCGACCTGTTGGTAGAGCAGGTCCTGGAACTCGGCGCGCTGCCGCTTGAAGGCGGTGGTGTTCATGTTGGCGATGTTGTTGGAGATGACGTCGACGTTGGTCTGCTGGGCCAACATGCCGGTCGCGGCAATGGACAAGGATCGCATGGGTCTGGTTCTCCGTCAGTTGCGGAAGGCGCCGAGGCGCCCGATGGCTGATCTGCGCAGGTCGCCGAGGGCTTCGCCCATCCGCTGGCTGGTCTGGTAGGCGCGCAGGATCTCGATCATCGCGGTGGTTTCGGCGATCGGCTGGACGTTGCTGGCTTCCAGCCCGCCGCTGCGCAGCCGAGTGTCGGCCGCCGCCAGCGGCGTCCCGCCCTCGCCGACCATCACCCCGTCGCCGCGCTGCGCCAGCGTGCCTTCGTCGGCGAAACGGGTGACTCCGATCCGGCCAAGCGGTCCGTCGGGTCCCTCGACCGTCCCGTCGCCGGCGATCCTGAGCCCTCCCTGCGCTTCGGCCGGAATCGCGATCGGCTGGCCGTTGTCGGATAACAGCGGCAGTCCGCCGGCACTGCCCAGCTTTCCGTCGGCGAGGATCTGCAACCCGCCGGCGCGGGTGTATCCCGTGGTCCCGTCGGGCAGCGCGACCGACAGGAACCCCGCCCCTTCCACCGCCACGTCGAGCGGATTGCCGGTGGCGTTGAAGGCGCCCTCGGCCTGGTCGTGGACCCGGCCAAAATCGAGCACGAACGACACCGCCCGCGCGGCCGGCTCGTCGCTGTCGCTGCGCCGCAGGGCTTCCTGGAATACCGGCTGTTCGCGCTTGAAGCCGCTGGTCGACAGGTTGGCGAGGTTGTTCGCCACCACGTCCATCTTCCGGCGCAGTGCGGTCTCGTGGCTCAGCAATACGTAAGCGGGGATGTCCACCATCGGTTTTGTCTCGTCCGGGTCGCGACCGGCCGCTCCCCTGTCCGTCTATGATAGGCGGGAGGCCGTGACCGCGGTCGCCAGACAGGGCAAAGCACCGGGGAGCAGTTGAGCCAGTGAGCAAGGACGCCGCAGTCGAGGAAGCCGAAGAGCCCGCCGAGGGCGCCGAGGCGCCTGCCCTTCCCAAGAAGAACCGCAAGAAGCTGGTGATCATCGCCCTCGCCGCACTGCTGGTGCTGGGCGGCGGGGGTGGCGGAGCGTGGTATTTTCTCTCCAGCCCGGCCGAGGAAGACAAGATCGCCGCGGAGGCGGCCGAGACCCCCGAGGAGTTCGTCGATGTCCCCGCCATGCAGGTCTCCCTGCGCGGGTCGGACGGCAGCAGCCGGATGCTCAAGCTCCACGTCATGCTGGTCCCGGGCGAGAAGACGCCGGAAGAGATCGAGCCGCGGCTGCCGCTGCTGGTCGACCGCTACCAGTCCTTCCTGCGCGAGCTTCGGCCCGAGGACATGGCGGGCTCCGCCGCGACCTTCCGGATCAAGGAGGAACTGCTGATCCGCGCCAACCAGGCGCTCGGGGCCCGCGCCGTGCGCGACGTCCTCATCCAGGACCTGATGCAGGCATGAGCGACACTCCAGCCGCCTTCGACCACCCAGCAACTGGTGCAATATTCGCAGGTCGAACAATCGATCCAGCAGACCGGCGTGCTGCGCAACATGCTCGACAAGCTGTCGTCCGACGACCTCACCAGCGCCGGCCAGCTGATCGGCAAGACCGTCGAGTTCGACAGTTCGGTGGCAGGCTTCAGCACCGATAATCCCGCGCAGTGGCGCTGGACCTTCGGCGCCAAGCCGGCTTCGATCGAGGCCGAAATCCTCGACAGCAGCGGCGCGGTGGTGGCCCGTCCGACAGTCCCGCAGGACGCCAGCGCGACCTTCAGCTGGGACGGCGCACTGACGGCCGGCGGCAAGGCCAGGGAGGGCGCCTACGTCCTCCGCCTGACCGCGAAAGCTGCCGACGGCTCGGCCATCCCGGCCACCCTCACCAGCATCGGCAAGGTAGGCGAAGTCGTCAGCCGCGAGGGCGAATTGTGGGCCGGTCTCGGCGGGGTCGCGCTTCCGCTCGCCAAGCTCACCCGGATCGCCGGCTAGCTCGGGGCGAAGGGCTCGCCAGCGCAATCAGCGCCGGGCGCGCTTGTTCATCCGCACCTGTTGCTGCTTGCCGAAGCGCGTCTTGCGGGTGCCGGGCTTGCCCTCGGTCGAATGGCCGACCCGCGGCGCTGCGCGCTGGTGGTCGGGGATGCCGAGCTCGTCTTCCTCCAGCTTGCGGATCTCGTCGCGCAGCCGGCCCGCTTCCTCGAACTCGAGATCGGCCGCGGCCTTGCGCATCCGGGACTCAAGGTCGCTGATGTAGGCGCGCAGATTGTGCCCGACGAGGTGCGGCATGTCGGGATCGCCGGTGTCGACCACCACCCCGTCGCGGGTCGAGACGTGGGCGATGATGTCGCTGATGTCGCGCTTGATGGTCGCCGGGGTGATGCCATGCTCGAGGTTGTAGGCCTCCTGCCGCTCGCGCCGCCGGTTGGTCTCATTGAGCGCGCGCTCCATGCTTCCGGTGGTGCGGTCGGCATAGAGAATCACCCGCCCGTCGACGTTGCGCGCGGCGCGGCCGATGGTCTGGATCAGCGAGGTTTCGGAGCGCAGGAAACCTTCCTTGTCCGCGTCGAGGATCGCGACCAGCCCGCACTCGGGAATGTCGAGCCCCTCGCGCAGCAGGTTAATCCCGACCAGCACGTCGTACACGCCGAGCCGAAGGTCGCGGATCAGCTCGATGCGCTCCAAAGTCTCGACGTCCGAGTGCATGTAGCGCACCCGAAGCCCCGCCTCGTGGAGATACTCGGTGAGGTCCTCGGCCATCCGCTTGGTCAGCGTGGTGACCAGGGTGCGATAGCCGTTCTTGGCTGTCTTGCGCGCTTCGTTGACGAGATCGTCGACCTGGTCCTCGACCGGCTTGATCTCGACCGGCGGGTCGATCAGCCCGGTCGGGCGGATCACCTGCTCGCTGAATACGCCGCCGGTTTCGGTCATCTCCCACGGCCCCGGCGTCGCGCTGACGAACACCGATTGCGGGCGCATCGCGTCCCATTCGTTGAAGCGCAGCGGGCGGTTGTCGATGCAGCTCGGCAGGCGGAAGCCATATTCCGCCAGCGTGATCTTCCGACGGTGGTCGCCCCTTGCCATGGCGCCGATCTGCGGCACCGTCTGGTGGCTTTCATCGACGAACAGCAAAGCATTGTCGGGCAGATATTCAAACAGGGTCGGCGGCGGTTCGCCAGGCAGGCGCCCTGTCAGGAAGCGGCTGTAGTTCTCGATCCCCGCGCAACTCCCGGTGGCGGCAATCATCTCGAGGTCGAAGTTGGTCCGCTGCTCAAGCCGTTGCGCCTCGAGATAGCGCCCCTCGGCATTGAGCTCCTTCAGCCGCTCCTCCAGCTCGTGCCGGATCGCGCCCGCCGCCTGCTTCATCGTTGGTCCGGGCGTTACATAGTGGCTGTTGGCGTAGATCTTGATCGACGGCAGGCTGCCCGCTTTCTTGCCGGTCAGCGGATCGAATTCGACAATGTCCTCGATCTCGTCCCCGAAGAACGAGATGCGCCACGCGCTGTCCTCATAGTGCGAGGGGAAGATCTCCAGGCTGTCGCCGCGGACCCGGAAATTCCCGCGCGCGAATGCCGCGTCGTTGCGCTTGTATTGCAGCGCGACGAGCTTGCGGATCGTCTCGCGCTGATCGACCAGTTCGCCCTTCTTGAGGGAGAAGGTCATCGCCGAATAGGTCTCAACCGAACCGATACCGTAGAGGCAGCTGACCGAGGCGACGATGATCACGTCGTCGCGCTCGAGCAGCGACCGAGTGGCGCTGTGCCGCATCCGGTCGATCGCCTCGTTCACCGAGCTTTCCTTCTCGATGTAGGTGTCGGAGCGCGGGACATAGGCCTCGGGCTGGTAGTAATCGTAGTAGCTGACGAAATATTCGACCGCATTCTCGGGGAAGAAGCTCTTGAACTCGCCATAGAGTTGCGCCGCCAGGATCTTGTTGGGCGCCAGCACCAGCGCGGGACGCTGGGTGTGCTGGATGATCTGCGCCATGGTATAGGTCTTGCCCGACCCGGTGACGCCGAGCAGCACCTGGCTGTTCTCCTGCCCCTCGCGAATGCCCTCGACCAGCTCGCGGATCGCGGTCGGCTGGTCGCCGGCCGGCTCGTAATCGCTCGTAAGCTTGAACGAGCGCCCCCCTTCCGCCTTCTCCGGCCGCGCCGGGCGGTGGGGCACAAATTCGGCCCCGGTCTCGGGTTCGGCAAGGGTCGTGCGGATCTGGATTTCCATGCGTGAACATATGGGGGCCGGGGGCCGTCCTCGCAATCGGCCGGAACCACGTCCGATTGTCTCGCAGCGCCTCCGGTGAGAAGCTTGCGATCGGAGGTGATGCAGCATGTCCGAGACCAAAACCAAACCCACCGGCGCCGACGTCAGCGCCTTCCTTGATACGGTCGAACACCCGACACGGCGCGCCGACGGCCATGCCCTGCGTACGCTGTTCGAGCGGGTGTCGAGCGAACCGGCCTGCCTATGGGGGCCCTCTATCGTCGGCTTTGGCAGCCGCCACTATCGCTACGAGAGCGGGCGCGAGGGCGACACACCGCGCATCGCCTTTTCCCCGCGCAAAGCCAGCCTGGTCTTCTACCTTCACCATTATGACGGCTATGACGCAGACCTCGCGACCCTCGGCAAGCACAAGCCGGGCAAGGGCTGCCTGTACATCGGCAAGCTCGCCGACGTGGACCAAGCCCGGCTCGAAACGATGGTCCGCAAGGCGTGGGAGGCAAGCGCCTGACGCAACCCGCCCGGGGATCCGGCCGCACGAACCGGCGTTGACCCGGCGATGGACGAACCGACCTGCTGGCTATGCGCCCGTCGGCTCGGGCGCCGGGTCGAACAGCACCATCCTGTTCCCAAGTCGCGCGGCGGGCGGGAGACGCGGCCGGTCCACCCGATCTGCCACCGAGCGCTGCACGCCACCTTCACCAACAAGGATCTGGAGAAAGCCGGCGACAACCCGCAGGCACTGGCCCGCAACCCCGATCTCGCCCGGTTCCTCGCCTGGATCGCCGGCAAACCGCCCGACTTCCATGCGCCGACCCGAAGGCCGCGCCGGCCCTAGGCTTCGATCGCGCCGTAGTCGGAGGTCATCCGCCGGGCATCGGCCTGGTGCGCGCGGTTGTTGAGCGCCTGGCGCACCCGGTCGAGCAGTTCGGACCGGCGATAGGGCTTGCCCAGCACGTCCTTGTGCGGCCGCTCGGGGCCTGCGATCACCAATTCCTCATTGTAGCCGGTGGTCAGCAGGATGCCGATGTCGGGATCATGCTCGCGGACCTTGTCGGCCAGCAGCAGCCCGTTGATCCCGCCCGGCATGACGAGGTCGGTGAACAGCAGGTCGAAGGTGCCCGGCTCGACCTTCTCAAACAGGCGAAGCGCGATCTCGCCGCTTTCGGCGGTGGTCACGCGATATCCCGCGCTGCCGAGGATTTCGACCGCCAGTTCCAGCACCTCGGCGCTGTCCTCGACCACCAGCACATGCTCGGACTTGCTCGTCCGGCTTTCCGGCACCGCCACGTGGCGGTCGGGTACGCGTTCGGCATCCTCTTCCTCGATGTCGCGAGTGACCGGGAACAGGAAGCGCAACGTGGCACCTTCACCCGGCATGCTCTCGATCTCGAGCCGCCCACGCGATTGCTGGACGAATCCCGACGCCATGGCGAGGCCGAGGCCGGTGCCCTTGCCCTGCGTCTTGGTGGTGAAGAACGGCTCGGTCGCGCGCTCGATCACCTCAGGAGTCATCCCGGTGCCCTCGTCGCGCACTTCAAGCGCGACATAATCGCCCTCGGGCAGGTGGCGCGCGGCGGAATCACCGTTGAGATGGACCGCGCTGGTCGACAGCGTGACCAATCCGCCACTGGGCATGGCGTCGCGCGCGTTCATCAGTACGTTGAGCAGCGCCATTTCCAGTTGCTCGGCATCGACCATGACGCGCGGCAAGCGCCGGCGCAGGTTGAGCTGCAGGTGCACCTGGCTGCCGAGCGAGCTTTCGATCACATCGACGAAGCTCGACACCAGGTGGCTGAGATCGGTCGGCTTGGGCGTCAGCCGGGTCTTGCGCGCGAAAGCCAGGAGCTGGCGGGTCAGCTTGGCGCCCCGATCGGCGGCCGAGCGGGCATTGTCGATGTAGCGCTTGGCCCGGTCGCCATCGACGTTCGACGACAGCAATTCGAGATTGCCGTTCACCACCTGCAGCAGGTTGTTGAAATCGTGCGCCAGGCCCGCGGTCAGTTGGCCGATCGATTCCATCTTCTGCGCCTGGCGGAAGCTCTGCTCGGAATTACGGCGGCGGGTGACGTCGAGCTGGCTGGCGAACTGGTAGGCGAGCTTGCCCTGCTGGTCGAACACCGGGCCGATGAACACCGCGTTCCAGAACGGGGTGCCGTCGCGCTTGTAGTTCAGGATTTCGAGCGCGATCGAACCACCGCTGCTGACCGTATCGCGCAATGCCGCGACCGCTTCACGGTCGGTGTTGGCGCCCTGCAGGAAGCGGCAGTTGCGCCCGAGGATCTCGCTTTCCTCATAGCCGGTGAGGTCGAGGAACGCCTTGTTGGCGAAGACGATCGGATTGTCGTCGAGATTGGGGTCGGTCAGGATCATCGGCATCCGGGTCATCTCGATCGCGGCGAAGAACACGTTGCCGCGTTCGTTCAGGCCGGGATGGCTGATGACGCTTTCGCGCCAGTGATTCATGCCGGGGCTACTGCCGAAGGTCTCGTCGCTGCCGGGTCGGTCGAGGTCCCCGGCTGCGGGCCTTCCGCGGCTCTGGCCGTCGCCTTCCACGTCGGTCGCCGTGCTGGGATCGGCCTTGGTCTGCCGGATATCGTCGTTCACGCTAACTCGCAGAGAGAGAAGGTCACGGCGGGATACCGTTTTTACCGGTCATTGCCAGACTCCTGTTCGCCCGGCTTGTTCCTCCCTCGGTTGCGTCCGGCCCCCGTGCGGCTAGACTGGCGTCTCATTTCGGGGGAGTTCAAGTTTCATGCGACATATCGTGCTGGCCGGCACCGTCCTGCTTGCGGCCTGCAGCCAGGAAGCACCCAAGGAAGCGGCCAAGGCCGCGCCGCCCGCAACCCTGGTGCCCGGCACCTATGAGGTGACCGCCACCGTCAAGTCGCTGGTATCGACCGACAAGTCGCCACTGCCGACCTTTGCCAAGGTCGGCGACGTCATCAAAACGCAAGGCTGCGTCGGCGCCGATGGCCTTCCCGCGCCCGAACTGCTCGCCGCCAAGGGCGACAGCTGCCAGGTCCAGAACCCTTATATCCGCAGCGGCCGGATGAATCTGACGCTCGACTGCAACCGCAAGGGGCAGGGCCAGATCATGACCATGGTCGACGGCAAATATGACGCCGAAGGCTTCACCGGCACCGTCAACGCCAGCAGCAGCTTCCCCGGGTCGGGCGACTACAAGCTGGTCCAGGACGTCGTCGCCCGCAAGGTCGCCGACCAGTGCACCGCGGCCCCCGCGGCTGGCGGCGCACCCAAGGCGTAACCACCCGTTCAGCAAGCTCGAACCAGGGCCGCTGCTCGCGCAGCGGCCCTGGTTCTCTGCCTACAGCGCCTTGCCATCGGTCAGTTCGTCGAGGTGGCGGCGGGCCGCGTCCGGGCCCTCCCCGGCGGGCCACTGCGGCTCTTCCGCGCCCTTGGTCTTGTAGAGCGAATAGACCACGCCGCCCGCGATCAGCCCCGCGGTCACCCCGAGGCTCAGCAGCGGCGGGAACTTGTCCCCGCCCAGCAGGAAGTCGGCAATGAAGATCTTGGCGCCGATGAACACCAGCACCAGTGCCAGCGCATACTTCAGATAGTGGAAGCGGTGCACCATCGCCGCCAGCGCGAAGTAGAGCGCGCGCAGGCCGAGGATCGCCATGATGTTGCTGGTGTAGACGATGAAGGTGTCGGTGGTGATCGCGAACACCGCCGGCACGCTGTCGACGGCGAACACCAGGTCGGCAAGGTTGATGACGACCAGTGCCAAGAACAAAGGGGTCGCCGCGCGGACGATCTTGCCGGTCTTCTGATCAGCGATCTCGACGAAGAACTTCTCGTCGTGCAGTTCCTTGGTCACCCGCATGTGGCGGCTGATCCAGCGGATCACCGGATTATGCTCGATGTCCATCGGCTTGTCGCCGGCGAACAGCATCTTGATGCCCGTGAACACCAGGAAGGCCGCGAAGAAATACAGCACCCAGGCATATTGCTGGACCACCGCCGCGCCGACCCCGATCATGATCCCGCGCAGCACGATCACGCCGATGATGCCCCACAGAAGGGCGCGATACTGGTACTTCGGCGGCACCGCGAAATAGGTGAAGATCAGGCTGATCACGAACACGTTGTCGATCGACAGCGCCTTTTCGATGAAGAAGGCGGTGTAGTAAGCAACCGTTAGCTCGGTCCCGGCCGCATCGCCCAGCGCCGCGGTCTTCTGGAAGTAGACCCAGATGCCGAACGCCAGCGCGATCGAGATGTAGAAGGCGGAGAGCTTTAGGCTCTCCGCAATTCCCATCTCCTTGTCCTCCTTGTGGAGGAAGCCGAGATCGAAGGCGGTCAGGCCGGCGACGATACCGACGAATGCCAGCCAGAACCACACGGGGGTCCCGAGCCAGACGGTGAACAGGAATTCCATGATGGGCGGCTCCTAAAGCGCGTGAGCCGCGCCATCGGGGCGGCTCAGAGGTTGAGGTTGATCGACAGCGTCGGCGCATGCCCGACCAGGTCGGGGCGGTTCTTGCGGATGCTCTGCTGGCGGGTGTAGCCGAGCGACAGGTCGAGCTTGCCCAGGCTCCGCTCGAACCCGGCAAAGCTGCGCAGTCCGGTCAGGCCGGTGTCGCCGGTCCGGCTGCTCGCGCGCAGCGTCCAGAAGCCCTCGGCATTGGCTGCCAGCTTCCAGCCGCCCTTCTCGCTCGACAGCGGGATCGCATAACCGACCCGCTGGCGGACCCGCCATCCGGTCTGCGCCGCGTAGTCGATAAAGCGCTGCTCCAGCCGGGTGCGGCCCTTGATGCCGGTCGAGCCGAAATTGTAGCTCGCCTGCTGCATCAGCCGGGTTTCCTTTTGCAGACCTTCCTTGCTGCGATGGATGCCCGCGCTGGCTTTGATGCCCCCGAACTTGTGCCCCAGCCACAGGCGATAGGTCTGGTTGTCGCCGGTCGGGTTGCTGTTGCCGCGCGCCCGCTGCTGGGTCTGGAATTCGGCAAAGCTGTCCCCGCCCAGATCCATCGCTACCGTGGCGTCGAACCAGGCTTCCAGCCGGTTCTCCTCCGCCAGTGCGGGGCTGGACAGGCCGACGGCGAGCGCCGCGCCAAGCAAACGATGGATCATTGCGGTTGCACCCTTGGACAAAGTGGCGCCCGCCCGACGCCGCTGACGGCGCCTTTGTTACCGAAATGTTGCAGCCTGATGACAATGCCGGGCCAGCGATGCGCCCGCGCGGGCTCGCTCGGATCCCCAAATGCTCGGCCATGGCGCGATCCTCCTCGTGTCGACGGTGACGGTCGATCGGAGCATCCGCCGCGCGGCAGGCCATGGAGACGCTGAGAGGAAGTGCGCCGGGCCAGTCACATCGGAAGTGTCCGATGCGGTCCGACATCACGCTCCTGCATTGCCACGGGGGCAAGCAGGGGGCGCCAGAGGGGCCCGGTCCGCGAGGGTCAGATACGGCGGCATTCCGCCTTTTTCAAGCCATGCGGGACAGCATGGACCCAAAACCGTACCACGAAGGCGGGGCGTCCAGGCAGGCCCAAGCCCCCTATCGTCACGGCCTTGGCAGCGTTAACTTCTCCGCAGATCAGCCGGAGAAGCGTCATGTCCCTGTTGCACCGTTTCGCCCTCACCGCCACCCTGCTCGGGCTGGCGCCGTTCGCCCCCGCCATCGCCCATCACGGGTGGGCCTGGGCGACCAATGAGGAATTCCGCCTGGCCGGGGTCGCCCGCCAGGTCCGCAACGGCAATCCCCATGGCACCATGATGCTCGCCACCGCGCGGGGCGTATGGACGGTAGAGATCGGCCAGCCGTGGCGGATGGAGCAGGCCGGCCTGACCGACGCCATCCTCAAGCCCGGTACGCGGCTGATGGTTCACGGCCATCGCTCGGCCCGGCCGAACCAACGGCTGATGAAGGCCGAACGCCTGGTGATCGGCGGCAAGAGCTACAACCTGTATCCGGACCGGCCGAGCTGAGCCCTCCCATGCTGGAGGGCTGGCTGGCCGCGCTCGAGGCGGCGCCCGCGGTCGAATGGCTGCGCCTGTCGAGCTGGGGCTATGCCGCCGTCAACACGCTGCACGTGGTCGGCATCGCCCTGTTGTTCGGGGCAATCGTCCCGCTCGACCTTCACCTGGGCGGCTGGCGGCGCGGAGATGCCAGCCTCGCCGCGCTCTCACGCCTGCTGCTGCCGGTGTGCAAGTTTGGCTTCGTCCTCGCCGCGCTGACTGGATCCCTGCTGTTCGCGGCAGATGCCCGGGCCTATGCGGCGTCGCCCTTCTTCCAGGCCAAGCTGGCGGTGATCGCTGCGGCACTGCTCAATGCCGGGCTGTTACGACGGGTGAATTGGCACGCCCCGCGCCTGTCTGGCCGCCGTCTCGCCGCCGCCGGTGCCGCCTCTTTGCTGCTGTGGCTGGCGGCGATCGGCCTCGGTCGCTGGATCGCCTACGCTTGACGCTCGCCGACGCCGTCACCTGCGTCTTTCCAGCCACGTTATCCACCGCAAATTATACCCGCTCCGCATTTTCCTTCTTGCGCCCGGGCCCGGCTCAAAGCACAAGATGTTGTAGCGGACTTGGGGTTTCAACGCACAAACTTGTGGTTGACGCTGGGGATAACTATCTTCCCGGTGAGGGGGAAGTTGTCTCTGTGGAAAGCGGGGACAGATACTTCCCGCGCCCCTCCAGGCTCTAGCGAATCACGGCCGACGGGCGTATCCGTCTCCCGTGAACGGAACGGGAACAAGCGCGGTCATAGGGATCGCCAGGAGGAATATCGGCATGGACTTCTCAAGCGGCAGCGAGGTCGGCAACACCGACACCACCACTGCGCCGGCAATGGCGAAGAAGGACAGCAAGACGGTCGACGCGCGCCGTTTTTCGGTGACCACCGACACGTCGCGTGACGCGCTCCTCACCGACTTCGGCAAGGAAACGCTGAACGACCGCTATCTCCTCCCCGGCGAAGGCTATCAGGACCTGTTCGCCCGCGTCGCCTCGGCTTATGCCGACGACGAGGCCCACGCCCAGCGCGTCTACGACTATATCTCGCGACTGTGGTTCATGCCGGCGACGCCCGTGCTGTCCAACGGCGGCACCGGCCGCGGCCTGCCGATCAGTTGCTACTTGAACAGCGTGTCCGACAGCCTCAACGGCA
The DNA here is from genome assembly GCF_023380025.1 of Sphingomonas glaciei. Taxonomy (NCBI): domain Bacteria; kingdom Pseudomonadati; phylum Pseudomonadota; class Alphaproteobacteria; order Sphingomonadales; family Sphingomonadaceae; genus Sphingomonas; species Sphingomonas glaciei. The sequence continues at coordinate 2,285,796 of NZ_CP097253.1, read as the reverse complement.
TCGTCGACACCTGGAACGAGAATGTTTGGCTCGCCTCCAAGGGCGGCGGCATCGGCACCTATTGGGGCAACGTCCGCGGCATCGGTGAGCCGGTCGGCCTCAACGGCAAGACCAGCGGCATCATTCCCTTTGTGCGGGTGATGGACTCGCTGACCCTCGCGATCAGTCAGGGCTCGCTGCGTCGTGGGTCGGCAGCCTGCTACCTCGACGTCTCGCACCCCGAGATCGAGGAGTTCCTCGAGATCCGCAAGCCGTCTGGCGACTTCAACCGCAAGGCCTTGAACCTCCACCACGGCGTGCTGATCACCGACGAATTCATGGAATGCGTTCGTGAAGGCAGCGAGTTCACCCTGCGCAGCCCCAAGGACCAGTCCGAGCGCGGCAAGGTCGATGCTCGCTCGCTGTTCCAGAAGCTGGTCGAGACCCGCCTTGCGACGGGCGAGCCCTACATCATCTTCATCGACCAAGTGAACCGGTCGATGCCCAAGCATCACCGTGACCTCGGGCTCAAGGTGTCGACCTCGAACCTGTGCTCGGAAATCACCCTTCCGACCGGCAAGGACCATCTTGGCGCCGACCGTACCGCGGTCTGCTGCCTGTCCTCGCTCAACCTCGAAACCTGGGACCAGTGGAACGGCGACAAGCAGTTCATCGAGGACGTCATGCGCTTCCTCGACAACGTCCTGACCGACTATATCGACCGCGCTCCGGAAGAGATGGCGCGGGCCAAGTATAGCGCCATGCGCGAACGCTCGGTCGGGCTCGGCGTGATGGGCTTCCATTCCTTCCTCCAGGCCCGCGGCCTGCCGTTCGAAGGGGCGATGGCCAAGAGCTGGAACCTGAAGATCTTCAAGCACGTCAAGAGCCAGGTCGACGAAGCCTCGCTTCACCTGGCGACTGAGCGCGGGCCGTGCCCCGACGCCGCCGACATGGGCGTGATGGAGCGGTTCAGTTGCAAGATGGCGATCGCGCCGACCGCGTCTATCTCGATCATCTGCGGCGGCACCTCGGCCTGTATCGAGCCGATCCCGGCCAACGTCTATACCCACAAGACGCTGTCGGGCTCCTTCTCGATCCGCAATCCGTATCTGGAGAAGCTGCTCGCCGAGAAGTCGAAGAATTCCGACAATGTCTGGAATTCGATCCTCGAGCAGGGCGGCAGCGTCCAGCATCTCGACTTCCTGTCGGACGACGAGAAGGCGACCTACAAGACTAGCTTCGAGATCGACCAGCGCTGGCTGATCGAGCTTGCCGCCGATCGCACGCCCTACATCGACCAGGCCACCTCGCTGAACCTGTTCATCCCGGCCGACGTCGACAAGTGGGACCTGATGATGCTCCACTTCCGCGCCTGGGAGCTCGGCATCAAGTCGCTCTATTACCTGCGCTCCAAGTCGGTGCAGCGCGCGGGCTTCGCCGGCGGGGTCGAGGCGGACAACACCGCCGAAGCGCCCAAGTATGAGCTCGCCACCACCGACTATGACGAGTGCCTTGCGTGCCAATGATGCCCCGCATCATTGGCAGTCTCGGCACTTTAGCCTGCCAGTGATCGCCTGAACCCTCTCCCGCGAGCGGGAGAGGGAGGGGGAAGGGTGAGGGCAGCTTGCCCCACTCAGCGAACGAAGATGAAGCCCCATGATCAAGATCATCATCCTCGTCGCGCTGGCCGCGACCGTTTATTTCATCCTGTGCGGCCGCAACCGCCGGCTCCCCTAGGTGCTGACCGACCCGCTCATCCTGCTGATCCTCGCCGTCGCCACCATCGCGCTCGGCGCATGGGTCGGGGCCAAGCGCACGCCCAGGCGTTGAGCCGGGCATGAACATCTTCTTCCTGATACTCGGCGGCCTCAGCGCGTTGCTCGGCCTGTTCACCCTGATCGCCGCCCTGCGCGGCCGGGTCGGCGAATCGCGCAAATCCACCGCCCAGCTGATCGCCGGCATGATGCTGCTCGCCTTCGGGCTGGTCCTCGGCGGCTTCGCGGTCGCCTACGCCACCACCAAGCCCTACCCCGAATTCGCCAACCAGACGGGGGCGGCATGAGCCTTCGCCCATCCGCCCCCGTGTCGTCGATCGTGCGTCCCGTCACCCGGACGGGAACGCCCCGCGCTTATTCTTCGATAAAGGTCGCGGCGTTGGCGGCGGTTGCCGACAGCCGCACCTGATCGCCTTCGACTTCGGCGACGAGGCCGGTCGAGATGAAGTGGTGGTGGCCGGCGTGGGCACCCTCGGCGCCCTCGATCTCGGCACCGCTGTCCTTCTTGGTCAACTTGATGCGGTCGCCCTCGACCTTGTCGACGGTGCCGACATGGACGCCGTCGGCGCCGATCACTTCCATATGCTCGCGGATGTTGCTGGTGTCGGCCATGGTTTTAGCTCCTGTGAGAAGGTCGATGGTCGCTGAACGCCCTATTCCCGGTTTCGATGCACTACCGTTCCGGTCTGCCGCATCCGGTCGTCCGTCGCCGCTGAAAGGCCGCTCGCAGCAAGCCGCTTGGCCGCCCGGCCCGACCGTTCACCCTCGCTGACACCACCCCCGGAGACTCGCCCGATGGGCTACCGCCAGTCCAACTTCGACCCCCTGGCCACCACGACCACGATCCACCCGATCGCCCGTCCGTTCGATCGCTGGCAATGGTTCGGGGTCTTCGCCGAGGTCGTCGCGGTGGTCCTGCTGCTGCTGTTCCTCGCCGACCGAGCGCATATCTGGCGCACCGGGTTCGACAGCGTCGTCTTCATCATGCCCTTCATGCTCGGAGGCAGCTTCTTGCTCCGCCGCGACCCCGAGTTGCCTGCCAACATGCTGGGCGAGCGCAAGTGGCAGCTGCTGATCATTCTGCTCGGCTTCGCGCTGCTGCCGCTGGCGTTCCTGGGCTAAACCGCCGCCCGCCGCGCGCGCCGAAGGGAGCTGCCAGTACGGCCCTTTTGTTGTGGATAAAATGGTGCGCAACTCGCAAGAGATTGATGCATCCGTGCCCGCCATACGCTATATCTTGCGCATACCCGCACCGGGGCAGGAGATTCTTCTGGTGAACCGAGTCGTCATCGCCCGTTCCGCGCAGCCCGCTGCGCCGCGGCCTGCCGCCCGGCCCACCCGCAGCGCTCGCGTCGCCGCCACCATTACCCTTTCCGGCCGCCGCGCCGCCCTCTTCACCTGATCCTCAAGGGAGTTCCTCGATGCCCCTTCTCCAAGCCAACAAGGCCTACAAGCCCTTCGAATATCCGTGGGCGTTCGAATTCTGGAAGCGCCAGCAGCAGATCCACTGGATGCCGGAGGAAGTGCCGCTGGGCGAGGATTGCCGCGACTGGGCGCAGAAGCTGACTCCGCACGAGCGCAATCTGCTCACGCAGATCTTCCGCTTCTTTACGCAAGCCGACGTCGAGGTGCAGGACTGCTACCACGACAAATACGGCTCGGTGTTCAAGCCGACCGAGATCAAGATGATGCTGACCGCCTTCTCCAACATGGAGACGGTGCACATCGCGGCCTACAGCCACCTGCTCGACACCATCGGCATGCCCGAGAGCGAGTATAGCGCCTTCCTCCAGTACAAGGAGATGAAGGACAAGCACGACTATCTGAACAGCTTCGGCGTCGACACAGATGCCGACATCGCCAAGACGCTGGCGATGTTCGGCGCCTTCACCGAGGGGCTGCAGCTGTTCGCCAGCTTCGCGATGCTGATGAACTTCCCGCGGTTCAACAAGATGAAGGGCATGGGCCAGATCGTCAGCTGGTCGGTGCGCGACGAAAGCCTCCACTGTGAGGGGATCATCAAGCTGTTCCACGCCTTCGTGAAGGAGCGCGACTGCCTCACCGCCGACGTGCGCGAGAGCATCATCGACCAGTGCCAGAAGACCGTCCGCCTGGAGGACGCCTTCATCGACCTCGCTTTCGAGCAGGGCCCGGTCGAGGGCATGACCCCCAAGCAGATCAAGAAGTACATCCGCTACATCGCCGACTGGCGCCTCGGCCAGTTGGGGTTCCAGCCGATCTACATGGTCGACGAGCACCCCCTCCCCTGGCTCGCCCCGCTCTTGAACGGCGTCGAGCACGCCAACTTCTTCGAGCAGCGCGCGACCGAATATTCCAAGGCCGCGACCAAGGGCGACTGGAACCAGGTGTGGGACAGCTTCGACCGTCGGCAAAAGGCCAAGGTCGCCAACGACGGCGCGGCGGAAGCCGAGTCAGCGGTTCAGGTTGACGGCGAGGGCGGGCTGTTCGCGAATGCTGGGGTGGCGGCGGAGTAAATTTCCGCCGTTTTCAGCGCAATTTCGGCTCAATGACAGTGAGAATTACCTCTGTCAGGTAAAAGTCTCGAAGGAGGAGCAAGGCGATGAGTAAGATGCGCAAGGCTGCGAACCGCACCCGCCATCCTACTCGGATGAAATCATCGTCAAAGAAAATGCAAACGAGGCTGAGGACCACGGCCAAGGCAGCCACCGCTTCGCGGATCGTCTAACGACTTGGCTGCCTTGGCCGTGGTCCTCAGCGACGATGCGTCGCTAAGCTCCGATTGTAGCGTCGCTTAGAAAGCTGTCAAGTACAAAACGAGAACATTGGCAATATCTTCGCTCGCGTGGCGTGGCGATAAGATGCCTGCGAAGGACGCAGTCATGAGTTATCCAGCCCGCAGAGTTTGCTGGTTTGCAGTGGACGGTCATCCGCTGAGATCTTCAGAAACGAATAAGGTTAAATTGCGAACTTGGCCGCTTCGTGCGGAGTACTTCCTTGGGCTATCTCTGCGCTGGTGTCTGGTCGCAAGTATGCATAACAAACGTGCATGCCACTGACCTTTCCGGCCGCGCCGCGGACCATTCTTCTTTGCGACTACTCCATGGGCGGCTTTCGTCCCCCCGAAATGGTGAAGCGTCGGCCAGCGGTGGTGATTACAGGTCGTCTGCCACGTCGGAACAACTTACACACCGTCGTTCCGCTTAGCGGCACTCCTTCAGATGAGCGAAATCTCTACCACTGTAAGATTGAACTAACTGCTCCATTGCCGGAGCCCTTCGCAGAGACGACGTGGTGGGTGAAAGCCGACATGATTGCCACAGTCAGCCTAGAACGCCTCGATCTGTTCCGAACCGGACGAGATCAACATGGCAGGCGTAAGTATCTGAACGATCTACGTGTCTCCGAAGAACACTTTGCTACAATCAAGGTTGCCGTAGGGCACGCTCTCGGCTTGACACTTGACAAGTAGGACATCGCTCGCCACTTCCCGATCGATCGCTCGCGGCTTGCCGTTGAGCCTCAAGACCTCGTAAGAGGCGGCCGTGCCGCGGCGATAACAAGCTTGGCACGGTGTCGATTTAGGGCTCCTGCGCTTATGCGTTGGAGCCCTTGTCGTTCCTGTATAACCGCCCCTTAGGCTCCGCATAGCTATCTACCCGCCGCAGCGGGCGTTCGTGCCAGTTGATGTTCACCGCCCATAATGTCGGGAAGAAGAACAGGCTCGAATAAGGCAGATTGTTGTCGATCCACCGCGCCAGGATCTGCCAGTCGCCCGGCTTCTGATGCGCATCCCAGAACCCCGGCACCACCACGCAGGCGGTCGCGCCCATGCAGCCATCCTTGTCGCGCATATCCCAGATATGGTGCGCCGCGTTCCGCTCGTTCGACGCGCAATTATAGCCCTTCTTGCCCGCCCGCATCTGCTCGCTGCCGAGCGCATTGACTGCAGGTGAGCGATAGGCCGAGCGGATCGCCAGCCGGCCCCAGCGCTCCTGCAGCGGCTCCAGCAATTCCTCGCACAGCCGCGTCCCTGCCGCGATCGCCAGCTCCGGATCGTCGGGCGCATTGGTCAGCCCATGCACCTGCGCAATCTCGCTGTGCAGCATGTCGCGCATGAAGAACGACCGGCTCAGCCGCACCCGGCCAAGCTCGTTCAACTGCTGCACCGACCAGGTTCGCGCCATCGCTCCAGCCTCCGTCACCCGGGCTTGATCCGGGGGTCCGCCTTGTCTTCTACTCCGCTGGCTCGATCGGAGAATGGCCATGCAGGAAGAAGCCTATCGCCAGTATGTTCTCAGAACCTGGCCGCGAGGTCACCTCTGGCAGTGTCGCGCCGACCTCAATGGGCGTGAAGTAGGCGACCGCGCCATTGCAGACGACGCTGAGAGCGCGATCAAGGACAAGAAGGCGAGCCTCGACGCCCGCGACGACACCATTGCCGGCGGCAAAGGGCAGGACGGATGCCCGTCCGCCCTCGAATATGCCGAGGCCTTTGGCCGGGTGAAGATGTCGGCCGGGCAGGAGGCGATGCTCAAGGCGCATCTCGATGCACCCGATCACTGCCTGACCGCCACCGAACTTGCCGCTGCCGCGGGCTATGCGAACTGGAGCGCGGCCAATCTCCAGTACGGGCTGCTCGGCCAGGCCGTCGCCCAGGACCTGAATTTCAATCCCCGCCGGCGTGGTGACGGCAGCACCATCTGGACGACCGCTCTGGCCGATGCGGCTGGCTACTTGAGCGACGACCTGGACGCCGCGTCCCTGCACCGCACGATGGAGCGGCGCGAGGACGACGCGCATTTCGAATGGACGTTGCGCCCGCAGGTGGTCGAAGCGCTTCGCGGTGCGAAATCGAAGCCTTAGGCCGAAGCCTCAGTCCCCCTTGTCGCCCTGGTTCCTGGGCTTCTTCGTCTCGGCGTGGCGCCGGGCGTCCTGGCTAAGCGACTTCGAGACATCGACGCTGTCCTTGAAGCGCCCGCCTTCGTCGCGGCGGACGTAGCGCTTGTCCGTTCCGGTATCGATCAGTTCGCGTTCGCTCGACATGGCATCCCTCCTTGGTTGAGCTAAACGCAAGAATCGATGACGCGCGAAATCGTTCAATTCCAAGGTGGTGCCATCGCTCGGCCCGCCGCTTGCCTTTCGCCGCCCCCTCCCGCAACCTTCGCATGACAGGAGGACCGCGTTCATGATTCTCGCTCTGGCTATCGCCCTTTCCGCCCACCAGCCCGCCGCCCAGCAGCCGCAATCGCTGTACAACGCGCTCGGCATCGCGGAGCCGGGGCTGCGCGGGGCGGCGCTCGATGCGGCGGTGGCCAAGGCCGCCTCTTCCCCGCTCGGCAGCGTCGCCAATCCGGTCCGCGCGCAGGGGGTCGCCGGGGAACGCGATTATCTGGCGCGGCTGCGCTGCGCCGACGGGCAGGCGCCCGAAGTGCTCGGCCGCGGGTCGAGCATGCGCAGCCCGTTCGGCGGGATCACCGACATCTATTCGCTGCGCTGCAACGGCGCGGCGCCGACCAGCCACAAGATCATCTTCGACATGTACCACCAGCACCGCGAGACGCGGGCGGTCCCCGGCTTCACCCTCGCCCCCTGAGGCGATCCGCCGCAACCTTTCGTCAACCATTGCCGGCGCAGGTTGCGGCCATGCGCAACCTGGTCATTCCCGCCCTCGTCCTGTTGCCCTCGCTGGCGAGCCTCGCCCACGCCGCCCAGAACGCGCGCCCCTATGACGCCGCGCGGCAGGAACAGCAGCTGCGCTCGCTGAGCGCGCGGGAGAAGAGCGTCACGTATTCCGGCTGCCGCGAAATCCGCGCGCTCGGCATCGCTCCGCTGCGCCGCGGGCAGCCCGGCTATCGCCCGTGGATGGACGGCGACAACGACGGCTTCGCCTGCGAGCCGGTGCGTCGCTAGGCCCGCCGGAGGCAGGAGGCGTCGGCCGCAGGCAGCGCCGGTTCGCTCCGCAATATCTTCTCCATCGCCCGCCCCCGCGCCAGTTCGTCGATCATCTTGTCCAGCCGCCTTATCTCGCGCATCAGCGGGTCGGCGACCGCTTCCACCTGCACCCCGCACACCTTGCCGGTGACCGCCGTGCGCGCCGGATTCATCGCCGGCGCCGCCCCGAAAAACGTCTGGAAGTCGGTGCCGGCCGCCAGCGCTGCCTCCAGCTCTTCCTGCGAATAGCCGGTCAGCCAGCGCAGGATCGCATCGACCTCGGCCCTGCTGCGGCCCTTCTTCTCGGCCTTGGCGACATAATGGACGTGCACGCTCGCGACGCTGGTGGTGAACACGCGGTGCGTCATCGCTTGGCTCCTCGCTGGCGGTCGCGGCTGCTTACCACGGTTCCAACTTGCAGTGTAGGATTGGGCAGGATACCTAACCCATGTGGCACGTTTTTGGCAGGATTGTCGCGCTGTTACAGTTCGCTCAGTGCGATCCTGCCGCGGCCCTAGTCGGACCGTCGCCACCAGTGACTTTTGTGACCTTGTTCATTTTCGCCCGCTGCCCGCTCCCTCTTTGCCCGGCCAGCTGCTAGGCGCCGCGACTTCCTCCCCCAGCGCCTGAGGCCCCATGCTTACCCAGCTCCTCGTCCCCAGCCTCGTCAACCACTTGACCGCCCTGCCGCAATGGCTCGACAAGGGGGAGGCGCATGCCCTCGCCCATGACAACGATCCCGCCGACCTGCTTGCGGTGCGGCTGGCGGTGGACATGTTCCCGCTCCACTCGCAGCTGCGGGTGATCGCCTTCCAGGCGCAGGAGGCGGTGTGGCGGCTGCGCGGGGAGGAGACCCCGGCCGAGACCGTCGCGCTGCGCACCCGCGCCGCGGCCGGGCAGGACGATCCGGGCACCCTCGCCGAGGTCCGCGCGATCCTGGCCGGCGCGCTGGCTTTCGTTCGCGCGGTCGGGCCGGACGAGCTCGACGCCGCCGCCGATCGCCAGCTCAGCCACGCCCTGCCGATGGGCATGGTGTTCGACATGACCGGCTTCACCTACGTCCGCGACTGGGCGCTGCCGCAGGTCGGGTTCCACGTCGACATGGCCTATGCCCTGCTGCGCAGCGCCGGGGTCCCGCTCGGCAAGCGCGATTACGTGCCGCACATGTTCGGCTACCTGCGGCCTGGGACCATGCCGGGCGGCTGAGGTATCTTTCCCAGGGCCCCCGTGCTAGGGCTGGCGCATCGCCCGGACCGCAATCGTAAGCCCGGGCGACTGAGAGACCTGTTGCGCTCCCGCTTACCAGCCCCGGAGCCACCCCATGGACCTCAACTATCTGTACCTGCGACGCGGCGTGTCGCTGGCCCGTGCCGGCGAAGCCCGCTGCGAAGCCTCGCGCACTGCCCACCTCGGCCTGTACGAAGCCTACGGCCAGCGCATCGCCGCTCGCCGCCCCCTCCTCTCGATCAAGGCGGTGACCGCATGAGCCGTGCCCTTTTCCTGAAACTGACCGAAGCCGAAGTGATCGCCAAGTGCGACAGTGCCAAGGTCGGCATCTCCGCCCTCGAAACCCTCCCGGCCGGCGGGACCCGCCTGGTCTGCATGAGCAACGACGGCGCGGCGACCATGACCCGCAAGCTCAAGACCAGTCTGATCTCGGACACGTCGAAGCGCGCCCCGTTCCGTCCGCTGCATTCGCGCAGCTGACGCCCGGGGCCCCGGCCCTCAGGCCTGCTCGTTGATCTCCACCTGGTAGTTGGCCGGGGTCCACCCGCCCCACCGGGCGACGGCGAGCAGGATCACCATCAGCGCCACCGCGACCGCCAGCATGCCGGTGGTCATCACCCATGCCTCACGCTCGCGAAGCTCCGCTTTGCTGAGCGGCTTTTCAGGCTTGGGCGGCGGCGCACGGAGGATCCGCGAGCCCAGCTTGCGAGGTCCGCCTGCCAGGTCGACCGCCTGTTTCCTGCTCGGCAAAGGTTGCGCCATGTGCCCGAGCATAAGGCCAAGCCCTTGCCGAGAAGTTAGCGCGGGGCCGGCAACCCGATCAGGCTGATCTGCCGCCCATAGCTCGGCTCGCCGCGGTGCGTCGCGCGGCGGAAGGAATAGAAGTCCGCCTCCCGCCCATAGGTATCGAGCCCCAGCGCCTCGACCTGCCGAAGCCCCGCTTCGCCCAGCCGGTGAAGGAGGTAGGCGGGCAGGTCGAAATGCGGCTTGCCCGCGGGTCCATCGGCGAAGAACCGCTCGCTTTGCGGGTCTGCCGCCAGGAACGGCTCGGGAAAGGCGGGATCGACTTCGTAGCTCGCCCGCGCGATGGTCGGCCCGATCGCCGCCGCGATCCGGCTCCGCTCAGCACCCAGCCGCTCCATCGCCGCGATCGTCGCCTCGGCCACTCCGCCCAGCGCCCCGCGCCAACCGGCATGCGCGGCGCCGACGACGCCTGCCTCGCGGTCGGCGAACAGCAACGGCGCGCAATCGGCGGTGAGGATGCCAAGCAAGATGCCCGGCCGGTCGGTCACCAGCGCATCGGCATGCGGCCGCTCATCGTCGGACCAGTGGCCCGCCTCCAGCACCTCGATCCCATGCACCTGATAGGGCGAGACGATGGGCGCGCCCGGCAGCACCGCGTCGGCCGCGCGACGGCGGTTTTCGACGATCAAAGCGCGATCGTCGCCGCTGCCCCACCCGCAGTTGAGGCTGGCCATCGCCCCTTCGCTGACCCCGCCCGCGCGTCCGAGGAAGCCGTGCGGCAAGTCGGACAGGCTGCGCGCGCGCCACACCGGAACGCTCACAGCGCCGCCTCCCACACGCGGTCTTCGTCGGGATGGTTGCCGACCATGAAGGTGACCGGCCCGCGATCGACGAAGCCGTAGCGCTTGTAAAAAGCCTGCGCCCGCCAATTCTCGCTCCACACCGACAGCGCCATCCGCGACGCGCCCCGCCGCCGCGCCTCGGCCTGCACCCAATCGATCAGCGCGCGGGCGATCCCGGTCCCATGCGCTTCCTTGAGCAGGTAGAGTTGCTTCAACTCGATGACGTCGCCCGGCGCGACATGGGGCAGCTTGTTGGGGCCGAGCTTGGCATAGCCGACCACCGCGCCCTCCGCCTCGCCGACCTGGAAGGCATAGGCCGGATCAGCGAACTCCGCCGCCCAGCCCTCCGGCGTGAACCCGGCCAGGAAGGCCGCCAGGTCGCGCGGGTCATAGAGGTGCGCGAAGGTGTCGCAGAAACTGGTGCGGAAGACCTGGTCGATGGCGGGCAGGTCGGCGACGGTGGCGGGGCGGGTGGTCATAGTCCCGCCGGGCTTGGCCATTCCGGCGAGTGGATGGCAAGCACCTTGAACAGGCTGCCCATCTGGTCGGGCCGGCACAGCCGCGCGCGCGCCGCCTCGATCTCGCCGGCGCGGTGCGGAGCGGCGTTGGCCAGCGCACGGGCGCGGGCCTGGATGCCGAGCCGTTCGAGCCACGCACCCTGCTCGGCGGGTCCGGCGACGAACGCCCCCGCCTCCCGCGCGACTTCCGCCGCCCGCTGGAAGTCGACATGGCTGGTCAGGTCATGCTCGCCCGGATTGTCGAGCACCGGGGCGAAGCGATGCTCGCGCACCGCCTGCAGCGTATCGCCCGCTGCGCTGCGCTCATGGCCATAGTCGATCACCAGCGCTGCGCCGCCGATCGCCACCAAACCTTCGGCAAGGGCCGCCACCGCTTCGTCTCGTGCGGGCGACGTCTCCAGCACCTCGCCGTCGCGGTCGAAGGCGAGGCCACTGCCGATCCACTCCACGTGCCGCTCGACGCCCGCAACATGCTGGCGGATCGGCAGCGCATCGAGGAACTCGTTGGCGACCACCAGCAGCGGCGCATCGCCCGGCAGGTCCCCGATCGCCTCGTGATGCGTGACCGCACCCAGCAGCGCCGCCTGCGCCTCGCGCAGGGTCGGGCTGGCTTCCACCAGGTGTACCGGCGGGGTGAGCCCGATCGAGCGCATCACCCGCAGCGCGTCGCTGGCCAGCGTGCCGCGCCCCGGGCCTAGTTCGACATAGCGGACGTTGGCGGGCGAACCCGCGCGGCGCCAGACATCGGCCAGCGCCGCTCCGACCAGTTCGCCGAACATCTGGCTGATCTCGGGCGCGGTGGTGAAGTCGCCGCCCGCGCCCAGCGGGTCGCGGGTCGCGTAATAATAAGCGTTGCAGGCCTCCATATAGGCCTCGACGCTGAGCGGTCCGTCGCTGCGGAGCCGCTCGTGCAACGCGCGGGCGAAGGGCGTCAGGCGATGCTCTCCTGCCCGGCGAAGCTTTCCACCCGCTGGCGCCGGCCCTTGGCGGTGGCCATGAGATACAGTCCGCCGAGGATCATCGGGACGCACAGCCACTGCCCCATGTGCAGGCCGGTCGTTTCCGCAAAGCCGCGCAGGTGGTTGTCGGGCTCGCGGATGAATTCCACGCCGAACCGGAACACGCCGTAGAAGAACAGGAAGGCCCCCACCAGCATGCCCGGCTGGTAGCGCGCGCGGGTGCGCCAGAACATCACCGCCAGGATCGCGAACAGCAGCAGCCCTTCCAGCGCCGCTTCGTACAGCTGGCTGGGATGCCGCGGCGGACCAAGCGTGACCACGCCCGCGATCACCTCGGGAAAGCGAACCGCCCAGGGCACGTTGGTCGGGGCGCCCCACAGTTCGGCGTTGACGAAATTCGCCAGCCGCCCGGTGAACAGCCCGATCGGCACCACGCAGGCAACGTAGTCGTGGATCCGAAGCCACTGCAGCTTCTCTTTCCAGGCGAGGTAGATGATCGCGACGCTGGTCCCGATCACACCGCCATGGAAGCTCATTCCTCCATCCCACAGCTTGATGATCTCCAGCGGGCTCTCGAGGTAATAGCCAGGGCGATAGAACAGGACGTAGCCGAGCCGGCCGCCGAGGATCACGCCGAGCGAGGCATAGAAGACCAGATCGTCGGCGTGCCGCCGGGCCATCGGGGCGCCGGCCTGCTTGATCAGCTTCAGCAGGTACCAATAGCCAAGGAAGATGCCGGCCAGATAGGCCAGGCTGTACCACCGCAGTTCGAACACCCCAAGGTCGAGCGCGACCGGGCTGAGCCCGAGCTTGGTGAAGTCGATCGCTGCCACCATCAAGTTCATTACTGGTCTTTCCTCTTGGACCCGAGGTCTCATAAGGAGGAGCCACGCAAAGGCCAAGGAGACGCAAACACCATGCCGACCGAGCTCGACCAACGCTATGACGCCGTGTTCGCGGCCGTCACCGGGCCTGGCGGGCGGATCGTGGTCGGCGAGGACGAGGCCGGCCGGCGCATCGTGTCCAATTTCCCCGCCACGCTGCCAGCCTTGTTCAAGACCTTCTGCGCACTGAACGGCGCGGTGGAGGCGGTGATCGCCGGCGACGAGCGACTGACCTTCGCCGACCTTGACCGGATTTCGGACGACCTCGCCCGCGCGCTGGTCGCCCGGCACGGCATCGCCAAGGGCGACCGCGTCGGGATCGCCATGCGCAATTGTCCGAGCTGGATCGTCGCGCACATGGCGATCCTCAAGGCCGGCGGCATCTCCACCCTCCTCAACGGCTGGTGGCAGAGTGCGGAGATGAGCCACGCGCTGGACCTGACCGAGCCCAAGCTGATCATTGCCGACGAGCCCCGCGCCCGGCGCACCGCCGCCGCCTGCGGGCCGTGGCCGTTGGTCGCTCTGCCGATCGAGCGCCCGATCGCCGAAGCACTCGAGCCGCTGACCGGCGGCGAAACCAGCGACGCCGAGCTTCCCGCCATCGTACCCGAGGACGACGCCACCCTGCTCTTCACCTCGGGTTCCACCGGCGGCGCCAAGGGCGCGCTGTCGACCCACATGGCGGTGGTCCAGGGCACCTACACCTACGCCACCAGCATCATGTGCCTGCTCGGCATCATGCAGAGCATGGGCAATCCGCCCAAGAACCCGCCCAAGACCTTGCTCAACGTGCCGCTGTTCCATGTCACCGGCGAGGTGCCGGTGCTGCTCAACAGCTTCGTCATCGGCCGCGGCATGGTGCTGATGCCCAAGTGGGACGCGGGCGAGGCGCTACGGCTGATCGAACAGGAGAAGATCACCTATTTCGTCGGCGTTCCGACCATGAGCCTCGAGATGATGAGCCATCCCGACCGCGACCGCTACGATCTTTCGACCCTGACCGACATCGCCGCCGGCGGCGCCCCGCGCCCGGTCGCGCACGTCCAGCGGCTCAAGGACAGCTTCGAGACCGCTCAGCCGGCGCTGGGCTATGGCCTGACCGAGACCAATGCGGTCGGCTGCGGCAATTATTGGGGCAATTACCTCGCCAAGCCGGCCTCGACCGGTCGTGCCCTGCCCTATGTCGACATCGCCATCCTTGGCTCTGGCGACGCGCATCTGCCGGGCGGCGAGATCGGCGAGGTGGCGATCCGCTCGGCCGCCAACATCAAGGGCTATTGGAAGAATCCCGAAGCGACCGTCGCCGCCTTCACCGCCGACGGCTTCTTCAAGACCGGCGATATCGGCTTCCTCGATCCGGACGGCTACCTGTTCATCGTCGACCGCAAGAAGGACATCATCATCCGCGGCGGCGAGAACATCAGTTCGGCCGAGGTCGAGGCCGCGGTCTATGCCTGCGAGGCGGTGGCCGAGGCGGCGGTGTTCGGCGCCCCCGACGAAAGGCTCGGCGAAGTGCCTATCGCAATCGTACTTCCGGTCGAAGGCAGCGATCTCACCGAGGAGGATCTTCGCGCTTTCCTCGAGCCGCGCCTCGCCTCGTTCAAGGTGCCGGTACGCTTCATCTTTGCCACCGACAGCCTACCCCGGCTGGGCACGGGCAAGATCGACCGGGTCGCGCTCAAGGCCCAGTACGCCACTTGAAGCTCAGCCGCCGTACCCTGCTGGTCGGCACCGGAGCGGCTGCCGGGCTGGCGGTCGCCTGGAGCCTGTGGCCGCGCGCCGACCCGGCCAGTCTCGCCCTAGGCAAGGACAGCCTCGCGCTCGGCCCCGGGGTACTGATCGGCCGCGACGGCCGCTTGACGGTCGCCGTCCCTCAGGTTGAGACCGGTCAGGGCATCTGGACCGGCCTCGCCCAGATCGCCGCCGATGAACTGGGCGCGGCGTGGGAAACTGTCGGCGTCGCTCCCGCCCGCTCGGGCAGCCGCTGGGACAATGAGCTTGCCGAGCAATCGGGCTGGCTGGAGGGGGCCCGCGCCTGGCCATCGGCGCCCGATCCCGGTCTGCTGCGAATTACCGCCGGCGCCACCTCGATCCGCGCGCTGGAAATACCGATGCGCCAGGCCGCCGCCGCCGCGCGCGTGCTGCTGATCACCGAGGCCGCCGACCGCTGGAAGGTGCGCGCCGCCGAATGCGACACCGGCGGCGGCTTCGTCCGCCACGAAGGCAAGGCGGTGCCGTTTGCCGCGCTGGCCGACGGCGCCGCGGCCCGGTCGTTGCCCGGCGGCGACATCCCGCTGCGCGAAACCCCCGGCGAGCTTGCCGGCAAGCCCGTCGCCCGCCTCGACGCGCAGCCCAAGGCCGAGGGCCGCCTGCGGTTCGCCGGGGACGTACGCCTGCCCGGCATGCTCCATGCTTCCGTCCGCCGCCCCGGGCGAGGAAGCGTGTCGATCAACTCCGCTCCGCCCCGCGGCATCCGCTTCGAAACCGCCGACGGCTGGGTCGCCGCGCTGGCCGATGACTGGTGGTCGGCCGAGCGCGCGCTGGCGGCGGCGCAGGTCCGGGTCCTTGGCCCCGCCGGGGGAGACGATGCGGCGATCGACGCCGCGCTCGACCTCGCTCTGGCTGGCGATGATCATCAGCAGCTCTACGCGCTCGGCGACGTCGACGAAGCCTTTGCCGGGATCCGCCCGCTCGCCGCTACTTACTCCGCCGCGGCACAGCTCCACCCCGACCTCGAGCCGCCCGGCGCCACCGCTCGGCTGGAAGGCGGCCTGCTCGAGGTCTGGGCCGCGACCCAGGCGCCCGAAGTTGCTCGGCGCGCGGCGGCCGAGGCGGCCGGGGTGCCGCTCGGCCAGACCCTGCTCTATCCGATGCCGGTCGGCGGGCAGGGCGGCGCCGCGCTGGAGGCCGAGATGGTGCCGGTTGCCGCCACCCTCGCCCGCCGCACCGGGCGCCCGGTGCAGGTGATCGCCAGCAGGACCGAGCAGGTGCGCGGCGATGCGCTCCGCTCCCCGCTCAAGGCTCGGCTGTTCGCACGGACCCTGCCCGACGGCAGCATCGCCGGCTGGCGGATGCGACTGGCCGGCGGCGACGGGACCGCGCAGGCCTTTTCCCGCCTGCTTGGCGGCGGCAGCGGCGCCCTTCGCGCCGCCGCGCTCGAGCCGCTTCCCTACGGCATTCCCAATGTCGCGTTCGACGTCGCGCCGGCCGACCTGCCGCTCCGTCTCGGCTACCATCGCGGCGAGCTCCACCCGGCACTGACCTTCTTCACCGAGAATTTCCTCGACGAACTGGCACGGATCGGGGGCCGTGATCCGCTCAGCCAGCGAATGACGCTGCTGGCTGGGAACCCCCGCCTCGCCCGCTGCCTGGTCCGCGCGACGGCGCTTGGCGGATGGGACGGCGGCGGCCCCGGTAGCCAAATGGGACTTTGCGCGTTCAGCGGCTATGGCAGCCACATTGCGGTGGTTGGACAGGCGCAATTGGGAACGGGGGGCGACGTGGTGGTAAGCCGGCTGGTGGCGGCGGTCGATTGCGGGCGGGTGGTCAACCCGGCCCTGGTCAAGGCCGAGGTTGAGGGCGCCATGCTGGCGGCCATCGGCCAGGCGCTCGCCCGCGCGCCCTCCTTCCGCCACGGCCGGGTGCTCGGTCCGCTGGAGCCGCAGGTGCCGACGCTTGCCGCCGCGCCCGAGATACTGGTCGAAGTGCTGGCTAGTGACGCCGCGCCCGGCGGTGCAAGCGGCCTCGGGTCGGCAGCTGCCCCCGCGGCTGTCGGCAACGCCCTGGCGGCTGCAACCGGACGTCGCTTGCGCAGCCTTCCTTTCGATCCGATGTCCTGAGGCTCATGCTTCCTCCTTCCGACCATCCCGTC
Organism: Sphingomonas glaciei; assembly: GCF_023380025.1. NCBI lineage: Bacteria > Pseudomonadati > Pseudomonadota > Alphaproteobacteria > Sphingomonadales > Sphingomonadaceae > Sphingomonas > Sphingomonas glaciei. Next base: position 2,269,084 of record NZ_CP097253.1, on the reverse strand, counting down.
ATCCCGCCGCGCAAGATCGGTGTCCTGCTGACCAATCTCGGCACCCCCGATGGCGCCGACGTGCCCTCCGTCCGCCGCTACTTGGCCGAATTCCTGTCCGATCCGCGCGTGGTCGAGATCCCGCGCGCGATCTGGAAACCGATCCTCCACGGCCTCGTCCTGCGCACGCGCCCGGCCAAGTCGGCGCATGCCTATTCGCAGGTGTGGACCGAGGAAGGGTCGCCGCTCGCCGCCATCACTCGCCGCCAGGCGCAAAAGCTGGCTCCGCGGCTGGGCGAGGCGGTGATGGTCGACTGGGCGATGCGCTACGGCAATCCGTCGATCCCGGACCGGCTGACCGCACTCAAGGATGCCGGTTGTGACCGCATCCTGCTGGCGCCTCTTTATCCGCAATATTGCGCGGCGACGACGGCCACTGCCAACGATTATGCGTTTCTGACGCTGGCCGGGATGCGCTGGCAGCCGGCGCTGCGCACGCTTCCGCCCTACCACGACAACCCCGACTATATCGGCGCGCTGCAGCGCGACATCGAGGCGCAGCTGGCGACGCTCGACTTCACGCCGCAGCGCCTGCTGCTGTCCTATCACGGCATGCCCGAGCGGACGCTGCGCAAGGGCGACCCCTATCATTGCCACTGCCGCAAGACCGCGCGCCTGCTCGCCGAGCGGCTCAGCCTTCCGGTCGACACCAGCTTCCAGTCGCGCTTCGGCCGCGACAAGTGGCTCGAGCCTGCCACCGACGATGTCCTCAAGGCCTATCCTCCGCAGGGCGTGACCCGGATCGCCATCGCCGCACCGGGCTTTTCCGCCGATTGCCTGGAGACGATCGAAGAGCTGGGCATTCGAGGCAAGGAGGAGTTCGAGGGTGCGGGCGGAACCCACTTCGCCCGGCTCGACTGCCTCAACGACCGCGACGAAGGCATGGCGATGCTGGAAGCCCTGATCCGCCGCGAGCTTGCCGGGTGGATTGCGGCTGCCTAGGCTCACTTCTCCTGAGGAGGAGAGTTTGATGGCTAGAGTGGCAATCGTGACCGGCGGCACGCGCGGCATCGGCGAGGCGATCAGCGTCGCGCTTCAGGAGGCGGGAATGACCGTCGCCGCCAATTATGCCGGCAATGAGGAGCGCGCGAAGGCGTTCACCGAACGAACCGGGATCAAGGCGTTCCGGTGGGACGTCAGCGACCATGACGCCTGCCTCGCAGGCGTGCGCGAGGTCGAGGGAGCACTCGGGCCGGTCGACGTGCTGGTCAACAATGCCGGTATCACTCGCGACACCACCATGAAGCGGATGGACCATGCCAAGTGGCAGGAAGTCATCGACACCAACCTCGGCGGTTGCTTCAACATGGCCAAGGCGGTGTGGGACGGAATGGTCGGTCGCGGATATGGCCGGATCGTCAACATCGGCTCGATCAACGGCCAGGCCGGCCAATATGGCCAGGTCAATTATGCCGCCGCCAAGTCGGGCATCCACGGCTTCACCAAGGCGCTTGCTCAGGAAGGCGCGCGGGCCGGGATCACCGTCAACGCCATCGCCCCGGGCTACATCGACACCGACATGGTCGCCGCCGTTCCCGAGGACGTGCTCGGCAAGATCGTCGCCCGGATTCCGGTCAACCGGCTGGGACGGGCCGACGAGATCGCGCGGGGAGTGGCCTTCCTGGTCGATGAAAACGCCGGGTTCGTAACGGGGTCGACCTTGTCCATCAACGGCGGGCAGCACATGTATTGACGGTGGAGACCGTCACCTATTCGCCGCCCGTAAAGCGAAGCGTCCTGATCCGCGGTCACCAGACCAGCATCAGCCTGGAACCCTTGTTCTGGCGTGCGCTGGAGATCGCGGCTCGCGATGCCGAGATGCCGGTGAACGCGCTGGTCGCCGAGATCGACGAAGCGAGGCTCAAGGTCTTAGACCCGCCCAACCTCACCAGCGCGCTGCGGCAATGGCTGTTCGGGCGCGCGCTGGGCGGGTGAGCTAGGCGAGGCCTTCGCTGAGGATCGCGGCTGCGAAATTGGCGGCGGCGGTCGGTTCGCACTCCAGGAACAGCGCCGGTTCGATCAGCTCGAGTTCCATCAACTGCAACTCGCCGGTAGTGCCGCGGATGAGGTCGACGCGGGCGTAGGTGGCCTTGGCTGGCGCTTCCGCCAATGCCGCTTCGGCCAAGGCCAGCGCGCCTTCCGGCAGTTCGGCCGCTTCGGTCGTCCCGCCATGATAGGGCTGGACCCGGAAGTCACCCGCTTTGGGCCGTTTGGCGACGCAATGCGACAAGCGCCCGCCGAGCAGGATCAGGCTATACTCGCCCTCCTCGACCACCGCGCCCAGCCATGGCTGCACCAGCATCCGCTGGCCGTGCACCTCTTGCGGAAGCGGCTCACCCGGTTTCAGCCGATAGGTCCCCCACGCCCCGGCCGAGACCGGCGGCTTGATCACCACTTCCGCCGCGCCCAGCACCCCGTGCGCCGCCGCCAGCGCCGCCTCGTTGAGGTGATCGACCTCCAGCGTCGGCACCGCGGCGATTCCCTTGGCCTCCAGCTCGCGGAGATAGGCCTTGTCGCTGTTCCAGCGCAGCAGGGCCGGCGGGTTGATCATCGGCCAGCCTTCGGCCTCCGCGCGATCGAGGAACGCGAGCCACTCGGCGTGACGCAGGTGGTAGCCCCAGGCGACCAGCGGCAACACCAGGTCGAAATCGCTTGGACTGTCGAACGCGGTCCAAGGCACGCCCCTCACCTCGGCGCCCGCTGCCTTGAGCGCGTCGGCCTGATTGTCGAAGGCCCAGTCGAAGTCCGCCCCATAGTCGGGTGCCGGGGTCAGCATCGCGATGCGCATGGCGGACCCTAGCGCGACAACAGGATGCGGGCCTGGCTGGCGATCTGCGCCAGCATCGGAACGCTCACCGACCCTCCGCTCCGCGCGCGGGTGACCAGCCGGCGGAATTGATCGATCCGCTTGCCCTGCCGCTCGGCCCAGCGTTCGACCGCCTGGACCGGGTCGTCACCGCGGGTGCGTGACAGCCAGTCGATGCGCAGCTGCTCGAACTCCTTGAGCAGGCCGGCGACAAGGAGACGTTCCCACTGGTCGACCGGATGAAGGCGCAGCGCCTGGCTTTGCGCCCAGTCAATGCCCAGCGCCTCGCCGATCCGGACGTAAGCGTGGGTCAGTTCGAGCGCGTCCATTTCCTTGCGCTGGGACAGAGCGGCGATGCCGAACACGCCGTCGAGCTCGTACAGCTTGACCAGCCCGCTGACGATCGCCTCGCCCGCGCCAAGCGCCTCGAGCGAGCCGTGAAGCGCGACCGCCTGTGCCTTGACCTCGTCGCGGATGATCGAGCGCGCGGCGGCGTCGATCTCGGTCAGGCCCGGCTCCAGCAGAGCGACCAGATCGGACACGCCCGTCTCCCCGCCTGCGGCGCGGAGGATGTCGCTCATGTGGCTGCGTACGCTCTGCGCGGCCATCGCGAACAGGTCGAGCCGGACCGCCTCGCTGACCGGTGCGTCCTCGATCCGCTGCCACAGCAGGTCGAGCTTGAGCAGGCGCTCGGCAGTCAGGAAGGCCGCGACGACCTGCGCCAGCGAGCTTCCTTCCTCTTCCGTCAGGTCGAGCGCAACGCTCGGCCCCAGCCGGTTGACGAAGCGGTTCGCGACCTTGGTGGCGATGATCTCGTTACCGAGCCTGTGGCGCAACAACGCCTCGCGATGCGCCTCGCGAAGCGGCTTGGGAAAGGCCGCCAGCAATTGCTCGTGCATCAACGGGTCTTCGGCCAGGCGCAGTTCCTCGGCCGCGTCCTGCAGGCTGAGCTTGGCCAGGCTGAGCAGGACCGAAAGCTCGGGCCGGGTCAGCCCGCGATTGTCGCCGACGCGGCGAAGCAATTCGTCGCTGCTTTCCAGCCCCTCGACTCGGCGGTCGAGCCGCCCGGCCGCTTCCAGCAGTTCAAGCGTGCGGACCTGCACCGGAAGTCCGGCTGCCCCGCTGCGCTCTGCCACCGACAGCGCCAGCGTCTGGCGGCGATTGTCGTCGAGCACCAGTTCGCCGACCTCGTCGGTCATGCTTTCCAGCAGCGCGTTGCGCGCCTCCAGCGTGAGCCAACCTTCCAGCATCTCCTGGTTGAGCGGGATCTTGATGTTGACCTCATTGTCCGAGCAATCGACGCCCGCCGAATTGTCGATGAAGTCGGTGTTGCAGCGCCCGCCCAGCTCGCTGAACTCGATCCGCGCGGCCTGGGTGATTGCCAGGTTGGCGCCCTCGCCCAGCACCTTGGCGCGAAGATCGGTGGCATCGACCCGCAGCGCATCGTTGGCCGGGTCGCCGACCGCGCTGTTGGCCTGCGCGCGCGACTTCACATAGGTGCCGATCCCGCCGAACCACATCAGGCCGACCGGCGCCTTGAGGATCGCGCTGATCAGGCCCGCCGGATCGAACGCCCCTGGTTGGACCCCGATCGCCGCAGCGGCTTCGGGGGTCAGCACGATCTCCTTCTGGCTGCGCGGCACGATCATCGCGCCGGGACTGAGCTTGCTCCGGTCGTAATCGTCCCAGCTCGACCGCGGCAGGTCGAACAGGCGCCGCCGTTCCGCCCAGCTGGTCGCCGGGTCGGGAGTCGGATCGATGAAGATGTGGCGGTGGTCGAACGCGGCGACCAATTGGATCGCCTTCGACAGCAGCATGCCGTTGCCGAACACGTCGCCCGACATGTCGCCGCAGCCGGCGACCGTCACCGGCTCGGACTGGATGTCGATGCCCATTTCGAGGAAGTGGCGCTGGACGCTGATCCACGCGCCCTTGGCGGTGATGCCCATCGCCTTGTGGTCGTAGCCGTTGGACCCGCCGCTGGCGAAGGCGTCGCCGAGCCAGAAGCCGCGGTCGAGCGCAATGGCGTTCGCGACGTCGGAAAAGGTCGCGGTGCCCTTGTCGGCGGCGACCACGAAATAGGGGTCGTCGCCGTCGTGGACGACCACCCCGTCCGGATGGACCACCTTGCCCTCGACGATGTTGTCGGTGACCGACAGCAAGGAGCGGATGAAGATCCGGTAGCTTTCGGTGCCCTCGGCCAGCCACGCCTCGCGGTCAGTCGCGGGCGAGGGCAGGTGCTTGGGATAGAAACCGCCCTTGGCGCCGGTTGGCACGATCACCGCATTCTTGACCAGCTGCGCCTTCATCAGGCCGAGGATCTCGGTGCGGAAGTCGTCGCGCCGGTCGGACCAGCGAAGCCCGCCGCGGGCGACCGGTCCGCCGCGCAGGTGGATGCCTTCGACCCGCGGGCTGTAGACCCAGATTTCGCGGTACGGGATCGGCGCTGGGAGGCCCGGAATGCGGGTGGGGTCGAGCTTGAAGGCCAGCGCTTCGTCGGGGCGCGGCGAAAAGGCGTTGGTCCGCAGCGTCGCTTCGACCACGCTTCGGAACAGGCGCAGGATGCGATCGTCGTCGATCGACTTGACCCCGTTCAGCGCCGCTTCGAACGCGGCGCGCTCGGCCTCGACCGCGGCCTTGCGGCCTTCGCGGGCGGGATCGTGTGCGGCGGTGAACCAGCTGACCAGGGCGCGGGTCGCGGCCGGGGTGCGCTTCAGCGCATCGACCACCGTTACCAGGCCATAGGCGACGCCGGTCTGGCGCAGGTAGCGGAACCAGGCGCGCAGCCATACGACCGGCTGCGGGTCGAGCCCGGCGAACAGCACCAGCTGGTTGAATTCGTCATCCTCGGCATGGCGTTGGAGGACCGCGCCGATCGCGCCCTCGATCACGTCGGTGCGCGCCAGCAAGTCGTCGGGATCGGCCCCGGCCAGTTCGAGCCGGAAGTCGTGGATGTGGCCCAGCCGGCTATCTTCGCCAAGCGCGGTCGGATGCTCCTCGATCACCCGGAACCCGAAGTTCTCGAACACCGGGACGGCTTCGGACAGGGGGACCAGCCCGCCCGACCGGTAGAGCTTCAGGCGCAGCTGGCCCGGACGGTCCGAAGGCTCGCGATGCAGCCGGACGTCGCGGTCGTCCGCTCCCTCCAGCGCGCATAGGCGAAGGATGTCGGAGGCCGCTTCCCCGGCGGAAGCTCGGCTGCGGTAATCCTCGGGAACGCCCGGCAGGTAGGTCAGCGCCAAGCGGATCGCGCGGCTGCTGCCCACCCGCTCGCTCAGCTCGGCCTCGACCGCGGGGGCCCAGCCGCGGACCATGTCGACCAGCTGCGCGTCGAGAATGGCGACATCGGGCAGCGGTCGCGAGGCGGCAAAGCCGAGCGTCAGGCGGATCAGCGCCAAATCACCGTCGCCAAGTTCGACCGCCCAATTGGTGACAGAGGACAGCACCGCTTCCTCGATCATCCGCTGGATGGCTATCCGGCGGGTCGTCGAAAGCTCGTCGCGCGGCAGCCAGACGAACGCGAACAGATGGCGATGCAGGGCGCCCGGAAGCAGCAGCAAGGCCGGGCGTGGACGATCGGCCAGGCTCATCGCGGTCAGGGCCGCGGCCCTCACCTCGCGCTCGTCGAACGAGATCAGTAGGTCGGGCGGCAATGTAGACAGCGCATGCGCAAGCGCCTTGGCGCCGTGGCTGGCGGGCGCGAAGCCAAGCTCGCGGTCGAGTTCGGCAAGCCGGCCTCGGACGACCGGGATCTCGGCCGGGGGCGAGCGGAGCGCGGCACTGGTCCACAGACCGGCGTGAAGCGACAGCGAGTTGTCGCCGCGGCGCACGACGACCACGTCGAGCGGCACCCGGCGGTGCACCGGGGACAGCCGGTCGGCCTTGAGCAGGAGCACCCGGCGGTGATCGTTGCGAAGCGCGTCGACCAGCCCGCGCAGGTCTTCGCTGCCCCACAGGTCGATCCCGGCGGAGGACAGGATGCCGAGGCCCTCGCCGACGCCTCCGTCGGCCGCGACCAGCTTGTGTCCGAGCAGGGTGAAGTTGTTGCTTGCCAGCCAGGCAAGCAGCGCCCCGCTTTCGGCGTCGGAGCGGGCGACCTCGGCCGCATCCTCGCGCATGGTGGCGAGCATCGTCTGCCAGTCGCCGACCGCCGCCCGGACCGAGGCAAGCACCGCCTCGATTTCCTGCACCAGTTCATGCCGGCCGCGCGCGTCGGCCCGGTCCAGTTCGACGTAGATGATCGATTCGGGATTGCCTTCGCCGAGCGAAACCAAGCGCTTGCCCTCGCGGGTCGCGTGGACGATCGGGTGCAACAGGCGCCGGACGGTCAAGCCGTGCCCGGCGATCACCGCCGCGACGCTGTCGACCAGGAAGGGCATGTCGTCGTTGACGATGACCAGCCGCATCAGGCGACGCGCCGCTTCGCTCCCGACCGATTGCAGCTTGAGCGCGACCTCGCCGGGGCGGCGCTCGGCCGCGACTTCGCCGACGAAGGCTGCCGCCTCGGCCTGCTCGGCCGGGGTGAACCCCTCGGTTTCGCCGGGCAGGGCACCATCGACTAGGGCTTGGGAAAAGGCGTCCGCCATCGATGCGGACGCGCGGGGGTCAGCCGCCATCACTCTTTACGCTCCCATTGAGAATTGGGGCGCGTCTAGACCCGGGCACCCCGGGTCACAACCCCGCGACGCACCGCGAGAAAGCTCAGCCGAGGTGGCGGAAGGCCTTTTCGAGGAGGTTCAGGTCGGGAACGGCGCAAACCGGTTCGACCTTGCCGTTGGCGTCGCGGCGGACCAGCACCAAGGTGAATTCGTCGTTGCCGGCAAGCGCGCTGAGCGGCTGGGCATTGACCGAGCGAAGCATGACCCGCGCCTTGTCGACCCGCGTATCGCTGCGCCGGTCGGGCCGGCGGGCATCGCGCTCGGCCGCGACCAACCCCTTGAGGCTGCCGGGGAAGCTCTCGATGAACGGCAGGAAGCCCTCGAAATCGATCTCGCACCGCTCGGCATGGGCAAGCGCGGCGGCAAATTCGGTCAGCCGCGCCTTGTCGTAATCGGCACCGAACACGAGCTTGACGATCGGGGTCATCGGCGCGCGGGCCTGCGACCTGATCCCGGCATCGTCGAGCAGTTCGGCATAATCGTCCGGCACCCGCCGGCTGGCGACCGCGAAGTCATAGGCCAGCGACAGCGCCCGGTAGAGCGCTGCTCGGCTGCGTCCGTCGGCGGCCTTAAGCACTTCAACCGTCTCGCGCGCGGCGGACAGCCGGTCGGCGAGACCCGCATCCTCGCCGAGCGGCGCCACGTCCTCGAACTCCGGCTCGATCCCGTCGACGAGGTCGAGCACGTCGTCCTCCTCGACCAGCGACAGGACCGGCGCAGGCGCCGCGATGCCGTCCTTCCAGTTGATCACGCCATAGATGAAATCGATCGTTTCCCCGTCCGAGGAAAACGGCATCAGGATCCCGCGATAGCAAATGTCGTGCCCGCGCTGGTTGGTGAACTCGGCTTCGAAGCCGATCGGCGCGCGATTGGCGACGATCTGCAGCCAGTGATCGGTCAGTCGGCTGAGCAGCGAGCGCGGCGGAACGTCGGCAATCGTCCGGACCTCGTCACCGATCTCGCATTCGGCGCGCAGTGCGGCGCCGATGAAGCTGGTGACCGGATTGTCGGAACTGGCAGTGAAGTCGAGCAGCAGGCTGTGGTCGGCAAAGTCCGATACGTCGCGCCCGTCGAGATCCTCGATCGAGGGGAAGTCGCGCCCGGCCAGCAGCGAGCTCCAGTAGTTGTAGGCGCGCACATGCATTCGACGCTCGTCGGTGCCGATCGCGACCGCCGGGTCTTCCTCTTCATGATCCGCGATCATGCCTGCTGCAAAGCTGCCGTCCATGCGTCCGCCATTACCCCCATTAAGGATGCAACTACCTCCGCCGCGGTTACCAATCGGTTAAGTATAGCGGTTCGACTCGCGTGGGAATCCCCTCGTCGCAAAGCGGTGAATCCGCAGCCGCCGTCCCGCGTTACTCCTTGCGATGGACAGCAGCCTGATCGTCGGCGCACTCTACTGGCCCGAGCACCGCGCGCTGGAACTCAGCCTCGCCACCGGACGACGCTACCTCTATCTCGGCGTTCCGGCCGACGTAGCGGAAGAATTCGCCACCACTTCCTCGAAGGGCGTCTATTTCAACCGAGCCATTCGCGGGCGCTTTGACTGTCACCCCTTGCGTGACGCGGAGGCCACCAAACGCGCTGTTAACCACTAAACCGACGCGCCACAGGAACGGTTGGTCGGCCGCCGCGTTCGTTTCGCCACAACAATCAAGGGGTGATGACATGGCCGATCTCAATCGCGACGGAATAGACGATGGCCCGGTGGTCGAGCGGACCACGGTCGTGAACACCGGCGGCGGCGGCGGAAGCAGCGGCCTGATCGCCGTGATCGTCCTGCTGGCGGTGCTGGCGATCGGCTACTTGCTGTATTCCAACGGCACGTTCGGCGGCTCCAAGACCGAGATCAAGGTGCCGGATTCGATCAACGTCAACGTCAATTAAGTGCGGTCGGGCGGAGGGGGGCGCAACGCTTCCCTCCCCCGCTCCACCGGCCTAAAGCCGGACCCATGCTGACCAGCTCCTCCCCCGGCTACCTGAGCGGCTTCGGCGCGCATCACGCCACCGAAGCGGTGCCCGGCGCCCTGCCCAAGGGCCGCAATTCTCCCCAGCGCCCGGCTTTCGGCCTCTACACCGAACAATTGTCGGGCACGGCCTTCACCATGCCGCGGCACGAGAACCGCCGCTCGTGGCTGTATCGCCTGCGACCGAGCGCGGACCATCGCCCGTTCACGCCCTACGAAGGCGCGCCGGGTCTCGAATGCCGCGCCTCGGGCCCGCTCGCCCCCAATCGCCTGCGCTGGGATCCACTGCCCGAGCCCGCTGTCGGCACCGACTTCATCGACGGGCTGACCACCGCGGTCTTCAACCGCGCGCCGGCCGACCTCGAAGGCGTGGCGGTGCACCTCTACGCCGCCAATGTCGAGCGGCTCGACCGGGTGTTCGTGTCCGCCGATGGCGAACTGCTGATCCTGCCGCAGGAAGGCCGCCTCGACCTGCTGACCGAACTTGGCCGGATCGAGATCGCGCCCGGCCAGGTCGCGCTGATCCCGCGCGGCGTACGGTTCAAGATCGCGCTGCCCGACGGCGCGGCCCGCGGCTACCTGGCCGAGAATTACGGCGCGCCGTTCCGCCTGCCCGACCTCGGTCCGATCGGCGCCAACGGCCTCGCCAACCCGCGCGACTTCGAGACCCCGGCCGCCTGGTTCGAGGACCGGGACGAGCCGACCGAGCTGGTCCAGAAATATGGCGGCAAGCTGTGGACCACCACGCTCGATCACAGCCCGCTCGACGTGGTCGCCTGGCACGGCAATCTGGCGCCGAGCCGCTACGACCTGTCGCATTTCAACGCGATCGGGACGGTCAGCTTCGACCATCCCGATCCGTCGATCTTCACCGTGCTGACCTCGCCGTCGCATATGGTCGGTCGGGCCAACGTCGACTTCGTCATCTTCCCGCCGCGCTGGATGGTGGCCGAGGACACCTTCCGCCCGCCGTGGTTCCACCGCAACGTGATGAGCGAATGCATGGGGCTGCTGACCGGCGCCTATGACGCCAAGGCCGAGGGCTTCCAGCCCGGCGGCCTGTCGCTGCACAACATGATGAGCGGGCACGGCCCCGATGTCGAAACCTGGCGCCGAGCGAGCGAGGCCGAATTGAAACCGCACAAGATCGACGGCACCATGGCGTTCATGATCGAAAGCTGCTGGCCGTTCGAGGTGCCTGCCGGGATGCTCGACCGCTCGCAGCCCGACTATGATGCCGCCTGGGCCGACTTCCCCAAGGCGCGCCTGCCATGAGGATCGACGACACCCACGATCCCGCCCGGCTGAGCTGGGTCGAGAGCGCCAACGGCCATTCGGATTTCCCGATCCAGAACCTGCCCCTGTGCATCTTCTCCAGCGAGGGGCGCGAACGGGTAACGGGCGTCGCGATCGGCGATTTCCTGATCGACCTGCCGGCAATCGCCGAGGCGCTTGGCGACGCCTGGGTCGAGGAACTGGCACAGCCCGTCCTCAACGCTTTCCTGGCGCTGGGGACCGGCCCGCGGGTCGCACTTCGCCAGCGGCTATCGCACTTGCTGTCGGACGAGGCCTTTCGCGATGCGGTCGATCCCGCGCTGATCGGCCAGTCGGAAGCGACCATGCACCTGCCGACCATCATTGGCGACTACACCGACTTCTACGTCGGCATTCACCACGCGACCAATGTCGGTCGCCAGTTCCGCCCCGACAATCCGCTGCTGCCCAACTACAAATATGTGCCCATCGGCTACCACGGCCGGGCGTCCAGTGTGCGTGTGTCGGGCCAGCCGGTGGTGCGACCGAGCGGACAGCGCAAGCCGCCCGAGGCCGATGCACCGGTGTTCGGCCCGTCGCGCCGGCTCGACTACGAGCTCGAACTGGGCGTCTGGATCGGGCCTGGCAATGCGCTGGGCGAGGCGATTCCGATCGACCAGGCCGAGGATGCGATCGCGGGCTACTGCCTGCTCAACGACTGGTCGGCGCGCGACCTCCAGGCGTGGGAATATCAGCCGCTCGGGCCGTTCCTGGCCAAGAACTTCCTGACCAGCGTGTCGCCCTTCCTGGTCACGCCCGAAGCGATGGCGCCGTTCATGGTCGATGCCTTCGTCCGGCCGGATGGCGATCCAGAACCCCTGCCTTATCTGAACGGCGGTTCGGCCAGGCCGGGGCTCGGCCTTACCGTCAGCGCGGCTCTCACTACCCAGAAGATGCGCGAGGGCGGCATGGCTCCCCGTCGCCTGAGCGAAGGCCGGGCGAGCGACGCGATGTACTGGACCGTGGAGCAGATCATTGCCCACCACAGCTGCAACGGCTGCAATCTCCAGCCTGGCGACCTGATCGGAACAGGCACGCTGTCGACCGCTTCGTCCGACGGGCTTGGTTCGCTGCTGGAGATCAGCAAGGGCGGCAGGGAGCCGCTTACGCTCCCGACGGGCGAGACACGCAGTTTCCTCGAAGACGGCGACGAATTGGTGATCACCGCGCGGGCCGAGGCCGAGGGCTTCGTGTCGATCGGGCTTGGCGAGTGCCGCGGACTGGTGGTGGGCTGATGGACGTGATCCGCAACGAGGACGAGCAGAGGTTCGAGATCCACCTCGACGACGGCGCGATCGGCTTCGCCGACTACCGGCTCGGACAGGGCAAGGTCACCTTCCCGCACACCGTCGTCCCGCCGCACCACGAAGGCCAGGGCATCGGCTCGGCGATCGCCAAGGCGTCGCTCGACTGGGCCCGGGCCGAGGGATTGCAGGTCATCCCCGCCTGCAGCTTCTACGCCAATTACCTGAAGCGGCATCCGGAGTATCACGACCTCCTCGATGCCGACACGCGCAAGCGCCTCGGGGGCTAGCGCGGGAGGCATCACTGTTGCGCCGTCGCCACTTGTCAGTGCGCGGCCTCGGCGGGCATAGCTGTTCTCCTGGGGCCGTTGTTCGGCCGGGGAGGAAACACACATGATTCAGCGTCTTGGCACTCGCGCCCTGCTCGGGGCCACTGCCGCACTCGCACTCGGGTTCGCGGCGCCTGCCGATGCCCAGCGCATCACCCGGATCGTCGCGTTCGGCGACAGCTATGCCGACACGGGCAACCTGTTCCGGCTGACCGGCCTCAATCCCGCGACCTTCCAGGGTGGCATCTACCCAACCGGGCGCTTCTCGGGCGGAACGAACTACATCGATACCCTGTCGCTGCTGCTTGGCGCGCCGGTCGAGAATTTCGCCATCGGCGGTGCGAGCGCCGTGCGCGGCGCCCCGGCGACCACTTTCGACCTGCAGTTCGAGGTCGATAATTTCCTCAACGTCGGAACGCAGGCGAGTGCCTTTCCCAATGGCGCCCCGACCTTCGGCCGCAACGACCTGCTGACCGTGTCGATCGGCGGCAACGACGCCCGCTACTTCCAGCAGGGCCTCTACGGCGCCTTCACCGTCAACGACGCGATCGCCGCGAGCCGGACTCAGCTCGACCGGCTGGTCGCGGCCGGCGCGCCGACCATCAGCTTCCTTGCCGGCAACACCGCATTGCTGCCCGAGGTCGCGACCAACCCGGCGGCGCAGGCGGTCCGCAACACCTTCTCGACCACCTACAACAATGCGCTGCAGCAGACGCTTGCCGGCTATGCCTCGCGCGGCGTCGTGGTCCACTATCTCGACCTGAGCTCGGTGCTCGGATCGATCCAGGCCAATGGCGCGGCCTACGGCCTGCCCAACGGCGTCGTCTGCGCGCCGACCCAGGCCAATGTGCTGAGCGGGTGCGACGGCTATCTGTTCTACGTCGACGCGCTGCATCTCAGCTCCGACGGCTTCGCAGTCGTCGGGCAATATGTGCAGCGTCAGCTCCAGGCGCCGCTCAACATCGGCGCGACCAGCGACCTCGCACTCGACAATGCGCTGCAGTTCGGCCGCACCCTCAACAGCCGGATGGACCTCGGCAGCCCGCGCGATGGCGAGGTGCTGGAAGGCGCCCGCGTGTTCGTGGTGGGCGACAGCTTCAGCCGCGACGTTCGCGCCAGCAACCTCAACGACGCCTTCGACGTCGATTCGGTCGGTGCCACTGCCGGTGTCGAGTTCGGCTTCGGTGGTAATGGCCTGGTCGGCGTCGCCGGCGGCATCACCCGCGGCAAGGCGCGGCTCGCAAACGAGAGCGCCCGCATCAAGGGCAATGGCTGGCAGGGCGGTGTCTATGCCGCTTATGCCCTCGGCCCGGTCTTCGTTCAGGGCCACGCCGGCTATGGCCGCACCGACTATGAGATCAGCCGCGCGGCGGTGATCGACAGCCTGTCGGCAAGCCCCGAGGGCAGCCATGTCGTCGCGGGTGCCAAGGCCGGCTTCCTGGCCGGGCTCGGACCGCTTCGGGTCGGCCCGGTGGTCGCGCTCGATTACGCCAAGGCCAAGGTCGACGGCTACACCGAGGCCGGCGACGCCGCGCTTCGCCTGAACGTCGGTGCGCAGCGTTATTCGGCGCTTGTCGGCGGCGCGGGCCTCGAGCTTCGCGGCGACTTCAGCGCCGGCGGCAGCAGCCTTCGTCCGTTTGCTTCGGCGATGCTCGAGAAGGACTTCAAGGGCGACGGGCGCACCATCAGCTTCGCGCAGACGGCAAGCCCCACCATCGTCAATCGCTTCGACCTCGGTGAGCGAGACAAGAGCATCTATACCCGCTTCACCGCGGGCGCCTCGGCCCAGCTCACCAGCAACATCCAGCTCGACGTCAACGGCAGCACGACCGCGGGCAAGGACATGGGTAATGAAGTGAGCGTCCAGGGCGGCGTCCGCGTCGGCTTCTGACCCCTGACATCCTGGTACGGCGGGAGCAGCCTTGCGCTCCGCTCCCGCCGCGCCATGATGGCCCGATGAAGCTTTTCCTCCTCGCCGCCGCCGTGCTGGCTATCGCCCCCGTGCCGGCGGCCGCGCAGGAAAAGGTCGAGGCGGAAGCGCGGGCCTATGTTCCTCAGCTCGTCACGACCCGCCACAGCGGCAGCTTCGGCGGCCAGCGGGTCAATTATTCCGCGGCGATCGGCGAGACCGTCCTCAAGAACAAGGACGGGGTGCCAGACGCAGCGATCGTCACCACCGCCTACATCAAGGAACCGCGCGATCCCTCGCGGCCGGTGACCTTCCTGTTCAACGGCGGGCCGGGTTCGGGCTCGGTCTGGCTGCAGATGGGCGCGTTCGGGCCCAAGCGGGTCGCGATTCCCTCCGACGCCCGCGACGACGGCGCTCCGCCCTATCCGTTGGTCGACAACCCGGACAGCCTGCTCGACGTCACCGACCTCGTCTTCATCGACCCGCCCGGAACCGGCTTCTCGGTTATCCTGCCCGGCGGTGATCCCAAGGATTATTACGGCGTCCAGCAAGACGCGCGCGCGGTCGCCGAGGTGATTCGCCGCTGGCTGGGCGACAACAATCGCTGGGGCAGTCCCAAATATCTCGGCGGAGAAAGCTACGGCACCAGCCGCACCGCGGCCGTCGTCAACCAGCTCGAGGGTGCCACCTTCAACGACGTCGGGCTTAATGGGCTGATCCTGATCTCGACCGTGCTCGACTTCGCGGCCGGATCGGACGCCGCCGGCAACGAGCTTGGCTACATTACCAACCTGCCGTCGATGGCGGTCACCGCGCTGTTCCACGGCAAGACCAGCGCCGGGAGCCCGGCCGTCCTGGCCGAAACCGCGCGCCAATATGCGATCGGCCCCTACGCCAGCTTCCTCCTCAAGGGGCAGAAAGCGAGCGCCAAAGAACGTACCGCCGTGCGCGCCCGGCTGGCCCAGCTGACAGGCCTCAGCGAAGCCTTTCTTGAGCGTGCCGACCTGCGGGTGACGCCCGACCGTTTCTACAAGGAATTGCTGCGCGATCGCGGTCTGACCGTAGGCCGGCTCGACAGCCGCTACACCGGGCGCGATTACGACAGCGCCGGCGAAGCGCCCGACAATGACCCGAGCTTCTACGGTATCGACGCTGGCTATACCGCGGCGGTCAACCAATGGCAGCGCGGCGCGCTCGGCTTCCGTACCGACCGCGAATATCAGTCAATCAGCAACATCGGGCGCGACTGGGACTGGCGGATCGGCGGGCGCGACGACAACGCCTACCTCAACCTCACTCCGTGGATCGGCAAGGCGATGCGTGAGAATAGCGGGCTGCGCACCTTTGTCGCGCAAGGCTGGTATGATTTCGCGACGCCCTTCTTCGCCGCCGAATATGCGCTGAGCCGCACCGGCGTGCCGCAGGACCGCGTGCAATTCCATTATTACGACGCGGGGCACATGATGTACGTCCGCGACGAGGACCGGGTGAAACTCAGCCGCGACGTTCGCGCGTTCATTCGGGCTCGCTGACAGGGTGGGGTTGAGCCTTCTGCTCGCGGGGGTGCTGTTTCAGGTCGTCCAACCGGCCCCGCCGCCGCCAGTGGTCGGCCTGTGCCGGTTCGAGATCGCGACGCTGAGCTTCGCCGGAAGCCCGTCGGAGCAGGCGCGCTGCCTGATGACCCCCGTCGGCAAGCGCGGCGCGCTCGGCCCCGCACACAAGCGCCTGCCGAAGGGCCTGGCGCCGCTCCTGGAAGGTCGGAGGGCCCTGCCGGACAAGTCGCGGGTGGCAGGGCTCCTCGCCGCCGAGAATATCGACATCGGCGGCCTCGACGAGCCGGTGTCGCGGGCGCGCGATGGCGACCCCGCCGCGCCGCTCGCGCGCTATTTCGTGATCCACGATACCAGCACGCCTTACTATGCCGACGAGCCGTTCCCGGCCGACATCGATGGCGACGCGAAGGTCAACAGCTTCGCTTACTACTTCCCCGCCAATGCGGATCCGGAGAAGTTTCCGGTGGCGCACCTGTTTCTCAATCGCATCGGGCAGGTGCTGGTCGGGCAGCCGCTATCCCGGCCGTGGCGCGCGACCAAGCTGGAGACGCGGGTGATCGGGCTTCCGGCCAAGGGCCTGTTCCTGCATGTCGAAACGGTGATGCCGCGGCGGCGCGACCCGGCGATCGAAGGCTGGAACGATGCGATCGCGCCCAAACCCGGTTTCAGCCGCACCCAATATGATCGCCTGGCGCTGCTCTATATCGCGCTCAGCGTCCGGGCCGGCGCGTGGCTGATCCCGGCTCAGCATGCGACCATCGACCACGGCCTGCCCCAGGCCCATGACGACCCGCAGAATTTTCGGCTGAAAGACTTCGACAAGGCCCTGCGGCGCCGGCTGCGCTCGCTAGGGTGAAGAGAAGTTGGTCGGGGAGAGAGGATTCGAACCTCCGGCCCCTGCCTCCCGAAGACAGTGCTCTACCAGGCTGAGCTACTCCCCGACCGGAACCCGCGGGTAAGCGGGAACCAAGGCGGGGCGGTCTTTAGGCGGCGGGTGACATGGAAGCAAGCGCTCAATGGCCGCTGGCCTTGAGGAGGTCGGGCACGCGCACCAACTTTTCGCGCGGGGCGCCGGCGCGGGCGGCGGCGACCTCGGCGGCCTCGATCTTCTGCCAGTCCGCGAACAGCACTGGGTCGCAGCCGCGGCTGGCGAGGAGGCGGTCGAGACCAAGGGGTCCGTCTCGGCCCGTCGCGGTCGCGCCCGGCGGGAAAGCGGCATCGATCGCCTCGGCCACTGCGAAGCCGTCGGGGCGGTTGGTGCCGATGGTGCCGGTCGGTCCGCGCCGGGCCCAGCCGACGGCGAACATGCGGTCTCCGACCAGTCCCTCGCGGTTGGGATAGCGCCCCAGCGCCTCGTCATAGGGGACGCCGGGGATCGGCGGGGAGGCGTAGCCGATGCAGCTGATCACGAGGCCGGCAGGCAGGGCATAGGTCTGACCGGTGCCGCGAGCCTGGCCGTCGGGGCCCAGCGCGGTGCGCTCGACGATCACCCGCTCGGCCTTGCCCTCACCCTCGATGGCGATCGGCTTGGCGAAGAAGTCGAAGATGATGGTGCGCGGTTTGCTGCCGTCGGGCGGAGTGGCGGCATAGCCGCGCAGCAGCTCGACGCTCTTGCGCTGACCGGGATCGAGCGCGGCGTCGGTGCCGGCGGGCGGGAAGTCGTCGGGATCGACCAGCGGCGCCGCGGCTTCGAGGTGGCCGAGCTCGCCCAATTCCTTGGGCGTCATGGCGATCTGATGGGGTCCGCGGCGACCGAGGATGGTGATCGAGCGGATCGCGCTCGATCCCAGCGCCTCGAAGGCGTGCGCGACAATGTCGGAGCCGACGAACTCGGCCGGGGTCTTGGCGAGGATGCGGGCGCAATCGAGCGCGACATTGCCGTTGCCGACGATCACCGCATGGCCCTGGTCGAGCGGCAGGGCGAGGTCAGCAAAGTCCGGATGACCGTTGTACCAGCCGACGAACGCGGCCGAGCCGACCACGCCGGGCAGGTCGTCGCCCGGAATACCGAGCCGGCGGTCTAGCGGAGCGCCGGTCGCCAGCACCACCGCGTCGTAATAATGGAGCAATTCCTCCGAGGAGACGTCGGCGCCAAGATGGACGTTGCCGAGGAAGCGCACGCCAGGGGTCAGCGCGACTTTTTCGTAGCGGCGGGCGACGGCCTTGATCGACTGGTGGTCGGGGGCGACGCCGAACCGGATCAATCCGTAAGGGACCGGGAGGCGGTCGATAATGTCGACCGTCACGTCGCCCGACTTGAGCAGGGCTTCGGCGGTGTAGAAACCGGCGGGACCGGAGCCGACAATGGCGATGTGGCGCATGGGCCTTCCCCTTCCAGCCGGGAGACTGTCACTGTTGGGAAGGCGAGGCAATGCGCCCGCCCCGCGGGTCCTATTTGGAGCGGTCTTCCAGCAGCAGTTCGCTACCCTTGCTGCGCAGCGCCGCTTCGATCGGCTTGGCCATCATGCCGAGCAGGCCGGGCAGGGCGACATGGACGCGCAGCACGGCCTCCTCGACGTCGATGCGTGCGGTGACCGCCTGGCCCATCGCAGCGATATCGAGGTCGAGCCGGTCGCCCTGCCACTGGTGGGTGACGCTGCCGCCGCCCGGGAAGAAGCTGGTCAGCTTGTGGATATTGTCCGCAATCCGCCGCCGGGCCTCGGTCTTTCCAAGCTTGTGAGGGAGGTCGACGTGGATCGGCTGAGTGCTCATGCACGGCGAAGTGAGTGGCGTTCAGTGTCTTTTCAAGAAGAGCCGCGTTATCCTGTGCTCATGCGGCACCTGCTGTCAGTCTTGTTCGCCTCGGTCCTCGCGGCCCCAGCGCCTGCGCAGGCGGCGACCGCCGTGGCGGGCGCTGCCCAGCCGATGCTGTTTCCGGCGCCGTTCAATCCGACCGCCGATTATGTCGAGCCCGGCCAGGACGAACCCGGCTACCGGCGGTGGATCGCCAGCAATCCGTGGCGGTCGGGACAGGTCCGGCTGTTCCACGATTATCTGACGAGCAGCGGCGTTTCCTATGTCGCGCCGACCTGGCAGCTGTTGCGCACCGCCAGCGATTGGCGCCGCTGCGGGGCCGAGCCGTTCGAAGTCCCGCCGCAGGACGAATGGTCGAACATCGTCAACACGCTTCGCTATGTCCGCGATTATGTGGTCCCCTCGGTCGGACCGGTCGAGCCGGTCAGCGTGTTCCGCAACGCCACCCTCAACCGCTGCGCCGGCGGAGCGCCCGAGAGCGTGCACCGTTCGATGAGCGCGATCGACTTCGTGCCGCTGCAGCCGATCGGCCGCGATACGATGATCGGACGGCTGTGCAGCGCGCATCAGCGCCAGGGCCCGCGCTTCAATGCCGGGCTGGGCTTCTACACCAAGATGCGCTTCCACGTGGACAGCTGGAAGTATCGCACCTGGGGCCGCGACGACCATGGCCACCTTGCCTGCCCGAAGGTCGAGGTGAAGGCGCCGGTGCTGGCCTCCGCCCCGATCGGCGGACTGGGCCCGGCAGAGACCGCATCGACCACCGCCACGGTGAGCGCGGCCCCGGCGCTGAAGCCGCGGGAGACGGTGTCGACACTGCCCGTCAAGGATCCGCTGGCGCCGCTCTGATCGCGTTTGCCGCGTTCGGCCGGACGATCGAATCTCTCAATATTGCGCATGAAAAAAGGGCGACGCTTTCGCGCCGCCCTTCCCCAGTAGCTGATGATTGTCCTCAGCCGCGAACCGGTGCGACCTCCGGCGGCGGCGGCGGCGTCGGAGCGGCCGGGCAGGTGTCGGTCGCCAGGATCACCGACCCGTCGGCGCAGGTCTGCGTCGCCGGCGGCGGCGCGACCGGCGGCGGCGGCGGGGCCGCGACGACCTCCTCCACGATCGGCGCCGGCTTCGGACGGAAGCTGAAGTTCAGCCCGACCCGGAAGAAGCGGCCCACCGCACCGGCCTGAGTGTAGGTCGGGTTGTAGTTGAACGCGGCATAGTTGGCCGGGTTGATCGGCGCTTTCTTGTCGAACAGGTTCAGCACGTTGCCGTACAGGGTCACGCTGTCCGTGATCTTGAAGCTGCCGACCAGGTCCACCCAGGTGAAGCTCTTGGTCCGGCAGGCGAAGTCGGCATTGTACAGGTTGGTGCTGCAATCCGATCCCGTCCCGGCGCCATTCTGGTCCTCGGCCGTCTGACGATAGCCGCTGACATAGTTGATGGTGCCGGTCAGCGTGGCGGGACCGAACTCAACGCTGTTCGACCAGTTGCCGCGCCAGCGCGGCGTGCCGGCGCCCGACGAGATGATGTACGGCCCTTGCGTGCTGACATAGCGCTGGAGGTCGCAAGCATCGCTGCTGTCATCGGAGCAGGCGCGGAAATTGAACTTGTTGATCCGCGTCGCTTCGATGTTGCTGGAGAAGCGGAGGTTCGGCCCCAGGCGGAAATCAGCCTGCGCCGCGAAGTCGAAGCCCGAGGTCTCCAGCGACGAGGCATTCTCATAGGGTCCGACGATGATCGCGACCGAGCGGATCCCGTTCGGGAACAGGGGATCGATCGGGTTGAGAATGACGTCGTAACCCGCCGGCAACGTGCCGCCTTCGTAATAAGCGTCGAGCGCGTCGCTGGAGAGCGGGCCGCCGGTGATGATGTTCCGCTTCTTGATGCGATAGTAATCGACCGTGAAGCTGAACTGGCGGATCGGCTGGACGATGATACCGGCCGTCAGGCTGTTCGACTTTTCAGGGTCGAGGTCCGGGTTCGCATTGTTGCGGAAGCCGAGCGCCTGGCCGCTGCGGGTGTAGGGGCTGCCGCCGACGCACGAGCCGTCGTCATAGGTTCCGCCATGCTGCTCGCACAGCGACTGATAGCCGCCGGGCGTGTAGGTGGTGAAGCCGGTGATCTGGCCCGAGGTTTCCGCGAACGATGGAGCACGGAAGCCCTTCGACCAGGTCCCACGCAGGGCGACCTGGCGGATCGGGGTGAACTTCACGCCGACCTTTGGCGAGAAGGCACTGAACCCGGTCGAGTAATGGTCGTAGCGACCCGACGCCTGCACTTCGAGCTGTCGCAGAATCGGCGCCGACACTTCGAAGAAGGCGGCCGACACGTCGCGGTCGCCCTTGGCATTGGCCTGGTTGAAACCGATGAAGTCACCGGTCGGGTTGCCGTTCGGATTATCGAGCGATTCATGGCGGAAGGCGCCGCCGACACCGACCTGCAGGTTGCCGCCCGGAAGCGAGAACAGGTCCTTGGTGACGACACCCTGGACGCCGTAAAGTGCGGAGGTGGCGGTGTAGCTGTTCTCGAGGATGACCGAGTTGCGCACCGCGGCGCTGTTGGCGGCGGGGTTGATCAGATTGTACTGGCCGCGCGCGATCGCCGCGGTGAAGCCGGCCAGGCTGACGACGTTGCTGGTCAGGCGAAGACGGCTCTGCGTGCCGACCGCGTCGACGCGATAGTCGAACCCGCTGCCGAAGCCGCCGGCGACCCCGAAGGCCCCGCGCAGCACTTCGTTGCGGAAGCCACCGTCCAGATTGAAGCCGTCGCGGGCGCCGAAGCGGTAGTAGAGCTGCGCGGCGTTATCGAGCGGATTGCCGGTGGTCGAAGCATAGGGGTTGTAGGGATTGAGCTGGCGGTCGGTCGCGGTGTCGCAATTGACCCCGGCCGCGCAGACATAGTTTGGAAGCACGAAGGTGCTGGTCTGGATCGGGCTGGTGGTGCGCAAATTCTGCGGGAAGCCGCCGGCGACGAGGTTATTCCGGTACCAGCTCATCGACAGATAGGCTTCGGTATTGTCGCCGAGGCGAACAGCGCCATGCGTCACGATGCCATAGCGCTCGGTCTTGGGTTGGATCTCGCCATAGTTGGCGACCTGGTTTTCCGCGCAGCTGCGGCTTCCGGTGTCGGGGTCGAGCGTGATCGTCCCGCCGATTTCGGTGCACTGCGCAGGGTTGAGCAGGGTGAAGACGCCGCCGCCGGCGTCCGCCGACAGCGGAATGGCCGTGAGCAGGTCGTTGTTGGTGAGCTGCGTCGCCCGGCGCACCGATGCCACCGTCGGCGTGCCGCCCGAATCAAGCAGATCGGCGTTCAGGTTGAGGCCGCCCGGCAGGCTGCTCAGATCGTTAGTATTGAAGGGGAAGCCGCGGTCGCGGGCGTAGATCTTCTTGTTGAGCTCATATTCCGCGCCAACGTAAAAGTTGAGGCCGCGCCCTTCGTAATCGCCCCACCCGGCAAGCACCGAGCCGCGATACTGGTCGCCGCCGCCATGCTCCGACGTGCCGCCTTCCACCGTGGCGTCGAGGCCGTTGAAGGTCTTGCGCTGGATCACGTTGACGACGCCGCCGATGGCGTCCGCTCCGTAGGTCGACGAAGCGCCGTCCTTGAGCACTTCGACCCGCTCGATCGACACGCGGGGCATGGTGTTCAGATCAACGAACAGGCGCTGGCCGTCGTCCGACAAAGGATAGTTGGTGACGCGCTGGCCATCGAACAGGGTCAGCGTGCTGTTGACGCCGAGACCACGCAGCGAGGGAGCCGAGGCGCCGGCGCCGAAGCCAGCAGCAAAGGCGTTGGGGATCGAGCCGCTGCTGTCGGCCGACACCGCGCGAACCGCGTCCGACACGTTGGTGATGCCGCGGCGTGCGAGCGATTTCGACGACAGAACCGTGACCGGCGAAGGGGTCTCGGTGTTGGTGCGGCGGAAGATCGTGCCGGTGACGACGATTTCCTCGTCGGTGCTGTCGGCATTGGCGTCGCTGATCGGAGTGGCCGGCGCCTCGGCCCCGGCCTGCGGCGCGCCGCCGGTCGACTGATCCTGGTTCTGGGGCTGCCCGCTACTTGGCTGCCCACCGGCATCTTGGGCGGCGGCAGGAGCGGCGGCGAGCAGTCCGGCACTCATCAAAGTGAGAACCTGCCAGGCTGCCGTTGAGCATAGGTTGGATCGGCGCATTGTTCCTCCTTGGCAGCCGGAAATGCTGCTCGGCTGCGCAGGGAGGTGGTTAGGAAAGGCGATCTGGCGCCGTATACAATGTGTCGACGAACGTTCGTCGACACCATCCGCCGTGTGAACCTAGTGCCACACCGCATTGGCGGGTACCGCCCGATCTCTCTCGGGATACTCGGAACCAGAGAATTTGTTCCGAAAAAATATGCATCTGCGCTCTATAATATGCCTGCTTATTACAGAGCTACGAGAGGCTGGTTTAGCTCCTGAATCACTATCGTTCGTATTGACGAGCCAATGTGTCCAAGTTGCTGGATGGGATCGCACTCCCGCCCGACACCCTTGTGTTGCTCATGGGCAACACTATCTTCCCTGGAGAAGAGAGGGGAAGCTGAACTCATGGATTTCGAGAAGTTCACCGATCGCTCGCGTGGGTTCGTTCAGGCAGCGCAAACCATCGCGGTGCGCGAGAACCACCAGCGGATCGCGCCGGCGCATGTGCTCAAGGCGCTGCTGGACGACGAACAGGGCATGGCCGCTGGGTTGATCCAGGCCGCTGGGGGCGATCCGCTGGCAGCACGGCGCGAAGTTGATGCACTCGTCGCCAAGATCCCTTCGGTGACCGGTTCGGGCGCCACGTCCGCCCCGGCGCTGGACGGAGACACCATTCGTCTGCTCGACCAGGCCGAGCAGGTCGCGCAAAAGGCCGGCGACAGTTACGTCACGGTGGAGCGGATGCTGCTGGCGTTCGCGCTGGCCAAGGGCACCGGGGTGGGCGACGCCCTGGCCCGCGCCGGCGTGCAGCCGCAGGCGTTGAATGCCGCGATCGAGCAACTGCGCAAGGGCCGCACCGCCGACACCCAGGGGGCGGAAGACCGCTATGATGCGCTGAAGAAATTCGCCCGCGACCTCACCGCTGCGGCGCGCGAGGGCAAGCTCGACCCGGTCATCGGCCGCGACGAAGAGATCCGCCGAACGATCCAGGTGCTCGCCCGCCGGACCAAGAACAACCCGGTGCTGATCGGCGAGCCGGGCGTGGGCAAGACCGCGATCGCCGAAGGGCTCGCGATCCGCATCGCCAATGGCGACGTGCCCGACGGCCTCAAGGACCGCCAACTGCTCAGCCTCGACATGGGCTCGCTGATCGCCGGCGCGAAATATCGCGGCGAGTTCGAGGAGCGGCTGAAGGGCGTGCTCGATGAGGTGCGCCAGGCCGCGGGCGACATCATCCTGTTCATCGACGAGATGCACACGCTGGTCGGCGCGGGCAAAAGCGAGGGGTCGATGGACGCCTCCAACCTGCTGAAGCCGGCGCTGGCACGGGGCGAGTTGCACTGCATCGGCGCCACCACGCTGGACGAATATCGCAAGCATGTGGAGAAGGACCCGGCGCTGCAGCGGCGGTTCCAGCCGGTATTTGTTGGTGAGCCGACCGTCGAGGACACCATCTCGATCCTGCGGGGGCTAAAGGACAAGTACGCCCTCCACCACGGGATCAACATCACCGACGCGGCGCTGGTCGCGGCGGCGACGCTTAGCAACCGCTACATCTCCGACCGTTTCCTGCCCGACAAGGCGATCGACCTGATGGACGAGGCCGCCTCTCGCCTGCGGATGGAAGTCGAAAGCAAGCCAGAAGAGATCGAGAACCTCGACCGGCGCATCATCCAGCTCAAGATCGAGCGGGAGGCGCTGAAGAAGGAGACCGACAAGGGGTCGCGCGACCGGCTGGCCATCCTCGAGCGTGAACTGGCCAATCTCGAGCAGCAGTCGGCGGAGCTGACCACCCGCTGGCAGGGCGACAAGGAGAAAATCGCCGCCGAGGGTAAGCTGAAGGAGCAATTGGACGGGCTTCGCCTTGAGTTGGAGCAGGCCCAGCGCGGGGGCGACCTCGCTCGCGCGGGAGAGTTGCAGTATGGCCTGATCCCCGAGCTTGAGCGCAAGCTGGCGGAGGCCAACGACAGCCAGGCCAATGCCATGCTGCGCGAGGAAGTGTCCGCCGAGGATATCGCCTCGGTGGTGTCACGCTGGACCGGCATCCCGATGGAGCGGATGATGGAGGGCGAGCGCGAGAAATTGCTCGCGATGGAAAGCATTATCGGCAAGCGGGTGATCGGCCAGGCCGAGGCGGTGAAGGCGGTGTCGACCGCCGTGCGCCGCGCCCGGGCCGGGCTTCAGGACCCGAACCGCCCGCTCGGCTCCTTCCTGTTCCTCGGGCCGACCGGCGTCGGCAAAACCGAACTGACCAAGGCGCTGGCCGAATTCCTGTTCGACGATCCCGCCGCGATGGTGCGCATCGACATGAGCGAGTTCATGGAGAAACACAGCGTCGCGCGGCTGGTCGGCGCGCCTCCGGGCTATGTCGGCTATGAGGAAGGCGGCACGCTGACCGAAGCGGTGCGGCGCCGGCCTTATCAGGTCGTGCTGTTCGACGAGGTCGAAAAGGCCCATGCCGACGTCTTCAACATCCTGTTGCAGGTGCTCGACGACGGCCGTCTGACCGATGGTCAGGGGCGGACGGTGGACTTCACCAATACGCTGATCATCCTGACTTCGAACCTCGGCAGCCAGTATCTGGCCAATCTCGGCGAGGACGAGCCGGCGGACAAGGTCGAGGCGCAGGTGATGGAGGTGGTGCGCGGGCATTTCCGGCCCGAGTTCCTCAACCGGCTGGACGACATCATCCTGTTCCACCGGCTGTCGGCCAGCCACATGGCGCCGATCGTCGACATCCAGGTCCGTCGCCTGGGCAAGCTGCTGGAGGAGCGCGGGATCGTG
Organism: Sphingomonas glaciei; assembly: GCF_023380025.1. Lineage (NCBI taxonomy): Bacteria > Pseudomonadati > Pseudomonadota > Alphaproteobacteria > Sphingomonadales > Sphingomonadaceae > Sphingomonas > Sphingomonas glaciei. Next base: position 2,243,571 of record NZ_CP097253.1, on the reverse strand, counting down.
CTCGACCTCACCGATGCGGCAAAGGCGTGGCTGGGGCGGGTCGGCTACGATCCGGTCTACGGCGCGCGGCCGCTGAAGCGGGCGGTGCAGCGATATCTGCAGGACCCGCTGGCCGACGCGATCCTCGCCGGAAGGGTCAGCGACGGCCAGAAGGTGCGGGTGGACGAGGGCGATGGCGCGCTGGTGCTAACCCCGGCGGGCGAGGTGGCAGAAGCGGCCTAGCAGCCGGTCGGATTGCTTCCGCAGCCGACGACCAGTCCGCGATCCTGGATTTTGGTCGCGGACTCGCGGTTGGCGTCGTCGAGCCTGGCCCATTCGTCGACCGTGCGACATTCCTTGGTGAAGCGCGCGAGCGAGCCGGTGACCTGCTGCTTGCGGCACTTGATCCTGGCGCCGGGGTTTTCAGCGGTGGCTGGCACGACCGGGCTCGCCGGAGTAGCGGAAACCTGGCTTGCGCCCACCAACAAAGCCGTTGCGAGGACCATCATGGCAGTCTCCCTGATGCGCGGTCGATCATGCCCGCGGCGATGACCGAGGTTAGCGCAGCGCGTGGTGCGGCACAATTGCTGGCCAAGGGCGAGCCGGGAAACTAACCCTTCGCCCATGATCACGGGCAATCGTGCACAGGGGCTGATGCAGCAGGGAGCCGCTGCGTTGCAGCGGGGCGACCTGGTACACGCGGCGGATGCGTTCGCGGCAGCAGCCGAGACGGCGCCGGCGCTGGCCGATGCGTGGTTCAACCTCGCTTGGGTCCAGCGCGCGTTGCGCCGGTTTGAGGAGGCGCTGGGTTCTTACGGACGGGCGCTCGAAGCAGGCGTCGCCGGGCCCGAGGAAGCGCATGTGAACCGCGCGGCGATCCTTGCCGACCACCTGTTCCGGACGGACGAGGCGGTCGCCGACTATGAGCGCGCACTGACGTTGCAGCCCGGCTTCGCTCCGGCGCTGGCGGGATTGGCGCAATTGTTCGAGGACGAAGGCCGGACCGAGGAGGCGAAGGGCGCTTACCGCCGCCTGCTCGAGGCCGCGCCGGGCAATGGCAGGGCGCTCGCGCGGATCGCGATGATCGACCTGCAGGGGGGTGATCCCGGGCAAGTCGCCGCTGACCTTACGGCCGCCATGCGCCGCGGGGGTAGCACAGAAGACCAAGCCGAATTGCTGTTCGCGCTGGCGTCGGCGCAGGATGCGGGGGAACGCTACGGCGAAGCGTTCAGCACGCTGCTGCAGGCCAACCGCCTGTCCGAGCAGCTGAGCGGGCGGCGCTACGATCGCGCCGCCTTCGAGCAGTTGGTGAGCAGGCTGATCGCCGCCTTCCCCGAGGCCTGGCCCGAGACCGCGATCGACCAGGCCGCGCCGATCTTCCTGTGCGGACCGTTCCGCTCCGGCTCCACCCTCACCGAGCAGATCCTCGCCCGGCACCCCGACGTCCGCGCGGGCGGGGAGCTCGAGGCCGTCCCGGCGATCGCCGCCGGCCTGCAGCCCTACCCCGAAGCGATTTTGCAACTTCCCGCCGACCTCCTCGATCAGTTGCGCGCGGCCTATCGCGCCGAGGCTGCGCTGGTCCCGGGCGCGGGGCGGCGCACGACCGACAAGAGGTGCGACAATTTCCGGCACATCGGGCTGATTCAGACGCTGTTTCCAGCGGCGCCGATCGTCCACACCAGCCGCCACCCGCTCGACACATTGGTCTCGACCCTGTTCCTGCGCTTCGGCGACGGCGTATCCTACGGCCACCGGCTGGAGGATGCGGCGCACCAGGCGATCCAGCACCACCGGCTGATGCAGCACTGGCGGCGGATCATGCCGGGGCGGATCCACGACTTCAGCTACGACGCGCTGGTGCGAGAGCCCGAGGCGGCGCTGCGTCCGCTGGCCGGCTTCCTGCAGCTTTCGTGGGACGACCGGCTGCTCCGCCCGGCGCAGGCGGGCACGGTGCGGACAGCGAGCAACTGGCAGGTCCGCCAACCGCTGCATGCCCGCTCGTCGGGCCGGTGGCGGCATTATGCGGCACCTCTCGAGCCGGTGCGGCGAATGCTCGAGGCCGCGGGCGTCCCGCTGCCCGACTAAGCGCGCGGGGCGACCAGGCCCTTGTCGACCACCGCGAACAGCCGGGCCAGCTGATCCTGCTCGGCCGGGGTCAGGTGCGGATTCCAGACGTCGAAGATTAGCACGATCCGCACTTCGTCGCTGCGGTTCCAGGCTTCATGCTCGATCGTGTCGTCGAACGCGAAGGCTTCCCCCTCGCGCCACGCCCGCGTTTCCCCCCCGACCCGGAACGTGCAGCCGTCGGGCACCACCAGCGGCAGGTGGATGATCGCGCGGCTGTTGGTGACGCCGGTGTGCGGCGGGATGTGCGCGCCCGGCTGGAGGATCGAGAAAAAGGCCGAGGGCGCCTTGCCCGGCACATGGCTGCGCGGCACCTTTTCCAGCGCTGCCGCGGTCTGCGGGCAGAGCGCACACACCGGATCGTTGCGCACGCCATATTCCCACAGGAAGCAGGCGCCCCAGTTGAGATTGTCGTCGAGCGGCGTCCACTTGTTCTGCGGGGTGCCCTTGGGCTGACGGACGTAGGGCCGGATCGCCGCATTGCCGCCGGCGAGCAGCGCCAGCGCCTCCTCGCGGATCGCAGGGGTCTGCGCTTCCAGTTCGTCGAACCAGGGAAAGTGGCGGCGTTCGAAAAACTCGTCGGCGGGGAGGAAGGGGAAGTGCACGCCGTGGCACTCGTTCTGGTAGACGCGCCGCTTGCCCATCATCACGTCGACCGCGGCGCGGAAGCGGCGGCTGTCGGGGCCGTCCAGCGCATCGCCGAGCTCGCGCTCCAGCGCGCTCTGGAATTCGCGGTTGTGGTGGTCGAGGAAGCGGGTGCCGCGGGCCAGCGCATCCTCGGCCAGCGGCGGCCGCGGGTTCATCGCCGCTGCGAGCTGCACCACCCCCGCCCAGTGCGGCGCGGCCTTGGACAGCAGTCCCTGCCGCTCGAACAATTCGGCCAGGCGAAGGTTGGCGGTGAAGTGCCGCGCATCGAGCGCCAGCGCGGCTTGGAGCGCCTGCTGCTCGCCTGCGTCGTTCCCGGCCTGGCGCTGCGCCGCGGCGAGATTGACCTGCAGCAGCGGCTCGGCCGGGTCGAGCTCGGCCGCCCGCGCAAAGGCGGTCGCGGCATCGGCGAAGCGCTGCTCGGCCAGCGCCTGCATGCCGAGCTGATTATAGCGGCGGGGATCCTCGGGCTGCACCATCGCCCGAGCATAGGGGGCGCCCGCCGCCGCTTGCAAGGCGCTCGACGGGCCATCGCTTGCGGTCGTCCCGCGCCTTCCCGATAAGGCGGCCATGAGCAGTCTTGGGCCCGAGTGGCTGGCGCATCGCTACGATCCGACCCACGATGCGGTGCACTTCCGCAGCATCGATCGCGCGACCCGGGCCCGCGTGCCGTTCCTGATCGACGACGAACTGGGCGGCCCGGGCCAGCCACGGGTGGTGGCGAGGAGTGACACGGCGGGGCTGCAGTCGTTCGGCGGGCGGCTCAACTTCATCTTCCACTCGGCCTATTGCTGCTCGACCCTGCTCGCCAACGCCTATAACCGGCCGGGATCGTCGTTCAGCCTGAAGGAGCCGACGATCCTCAACGACCTCGTCGGCTGGCGCCTGCGCGGTGCCGAGCCGGCGCAATTGGCGGAGGTGCTGGGGCAAGCGCTGGCACTGCTGGCGCGGCCCTGGCGGGCGGGTGAGGTGGGCGTGATCAAGCCGTCCAATGTGGTCAACGGGCTGGCCCCGGCGATGCTGGGCGCGCGGCCCGACGCGCGGGCAGTGCTGCTTTACGCGCCGCTCGAGCATTTCATCGGCTCGATCGCCAACAAGGGTCTGTGGGGGCGGCGCTGGGTGCGAGACCTGCTGGCCAAGCAGCTGCGCGAGAATCTGATCCTCCCGGGGTTCACCGCCGAGGAGTATTTCCTGCTCACCGACCTGCAGGCGGCCGCCGCCGGGTGGCTGGCGCAGCATCGGCTCTACGATCAGATCGCGCAGCGGTTCGGGGATCGGGTGCGGACGCTGAACAGCGAGACCCTGCTGGCCGACCCCCGGCGCGCGCTCGAAGCGATCGACGGCTTGTTCGACGTGGCCGGAAGCGACGCCGAGCGCGAGGGGGTCATCGCCGCAGTGTTCAGCCGCAACGCCAAGTCGGGCGAGCAGTTCGATGCCGGCAGCCGCAAGACCAACCAGGCGAGCGCCGCGTCGGTGCACCGCGACGAGATCGCGTTGGTGCACGAGTGGGCGATGGCGGTCGCCAAGAGCGCCGACATCGCGGTGACGCCGGCAAACCCGCTGCTGGATTAGGCGCTAGTCGCAAGGTCGGTGCACGGCCCCCTGTCCTCGCTCACCGCCTCTGGCGGCAGGCAAAGAAAAAGGGGGCAGCCTCGCGGCCACCCCCCAATCCATTTCCCTATGCGGCGAAGGTTAGAACTTCACGCGCACCGAGGCCGAGTACGAACGACCCAGCGGATCGTAGGTCGACGGGAAGGTGTTGCCGCTGTTCGCCGAGGTCGTGCCGGTGCCCGGCGAACCGATGATCGGCGGCTGCTTGTCGAACAGGTTCTGGACGCCGATCGTGAACTGGAAGCGACGCTCGATGTCGAACTGCGCGTTCAGGTCGAAGTAGTTGTAGGCGTCGATCCGGTTGAAGTCGTAGCTGTTGCCAGCCAGCGCCGAGCGGGCCGGACCCTGGTTGGTGACGGTACCGACGAACAGGTAGCGGTTCGCGGCGGTGAAGCCACGAGCGACATAGTCGTCGGCCAGACCTTCGTAGGTCATCTTACCGATGTGGCGCCACAGCAGCGACAGCGTGGCGGCTCCGAAGCCCAGGCTGGTGCGCTGGGTGAAGGAGTACTTCGGCTGGAGCTGACCAAGGCTCGGACCGCAGTTCGGGCTGAAGAAGCCGACGCAGTCACGGTTCACGCCAGCCGGCTGCGACTGGAACTTGAGGTCCTTGGTGTAGTTACCGGCGAAGTTCAGGCCAAGACGGGCCGGACCGAGGTCGCGGTCGTAGTTGACCGTGAGATCAAAGCCGCTGGTTTCGAGGCGACCGGTGTTCTGCGTGGTGAGCAGCAGACCGCGAACGGTGCCGGTCGGGCCGCTGAGGCCGCCGGAAACCGGGTTACGACGGATGCTCAAGCAGGCCGGGTTGGTGGCCGACAGCGCATTGAAGCAGGCGCCGATCGCATCGCCCGGGGTCGGGCTGGTGATCGCATCGGTGATCTTGATGTTGTAATAATCAAGGCTCGCCGAGAAGCCCGGCAGGAAGTTGCGCGGGGTCACGACCGCACCGACGGTGAAGGTCTTGGCCTTCTCCGGCGACAGCAACGGGTTACCACCACCGGTGGCGTTCGGCTGACCGGCGACCGGGTTCGGGATGTTGCCGATCGAACCGAGCGGGGCACCCTGAGCCAAGCAGACGTCACGAAGCGTGGCGTTGGTGGTCGGAGCCGCACCGGCGCACGGATCGACCGACAGGCTGGTCAGACCAGTCACCACCGGCGCGAACAGTTCACCGATGTTCGGGGCGCGGACAGCGCGCTGATAGTTGCCGCGGAGGCGGAAACCTTCAACCGGCTGCCAGGTGCCACCGAACTTGTAGGTGGTGGTGTCGAACGAGGGGTCGCCCACGGCGTCGATCGAGTAATCCGAGTAACGGATACCGGCTTCGAGGGTCAGTTCGTCGAAGAACGGACGGTCCGAAGCGATCGGAGCAATCAGCTCGGCGAAAGCTTCCTTGACGTTGAAGCCGCCGGTGAACGGCAGGGTCGCACCACCGGCACCGCCGAGTTCCGACGGATCCTGCGAACGGGCGTCGGGGTTACGATCGTAGGTGTAGCGGCGATATTCGCCACCCAGCGCGAAGCTGACCGGGTTCGACGCCCACGGAGCCGAGAAGCCGATGTCGCCCGAGTAGAGCGCACGGGCCTGCTGCAGCTGCGTGGTGATCGCGATCGTGGCTTCACCCTGCAGGAAGGCGACCTGCGCGGGGGTGATGCTGCCGGTCACGCCGAACAGGTTCAGCGGGACGCAGTTGAAGGTGTTGGTGGTGCAGGTCGTGGTGTTGGTCGCGATCAGCGCCTGCTGCACGCGGCTGTTCAGCACGTAGCCCGAGTTGGTGTTGATCTGCTCCGACTTGCCGTAGCTGACGGACAGGTCGAGGTTGGTCGACGCGGTGACGTCGAGCAGGACGCCGGCGCGGGCATCATAGACGGTGTTCTTGTAGTTACCGATACGCGGCCCGAGTTCGACCAGGCGGCGGTACACGGCCGGGAGCGGAAGCCCGGTGGTGGCGGTGCTGCCGGTGCGGCCGGTGCAGGTCGCGCCCAGGGCGATGCCGTTGAACGTGCAGATCTGATCGCGCAGCGCCGGGGTCAGGTAGGGGTTGTCGGCGTTCACGACGAGCGGATTGCCGAAGATGCCCGACGGAGCGATGATCGAGCTGATCTCGTTCTGCGAGAAGATGCCGCGGGCATAGGCTTCAATGCCGTCGGCGACGTCGTAGGTGACGGCGCCGTACGCGCTCTTCCGCTCTAGCGGGGTCTGGAAGATGTTGTACGGGTTGAAGTTGAAGCCTTCGTAATAAGGCACGAACGCGGTCGCGCCCGGGTTCAGCTGCTGGTAGCTGGTGGCGCCGCCGAAGTTGATGTTGGTCGGCGTGGTGGTGGCCGACGAACCCGAAGCGCGGCCGGTGGTCGGGCTGATGCCGAACAGGGCGAACGGACGGGTCTGATAGACCGGCTCGACCTTGGTGTAGCCGAAGCTCAGCACCGCGTTGCCGCGGTCGTCGGCGAAGTTGCCGCCCATGGTCAGATCGACGCGGTGCGACTGGCCGTCACCTTGCTCGGTCACCTTGTAGGCTGCGCGGGCGTCGATGCCCGAGAAGCTGCGGTTGGTGATGAAGTTGACGACACCCGACACGGCGTCAGCGCCGTAGGTGGTCGAAGCGCCACCGGTCAGCACGTCGACGCGGCTGATCAGGGCGACCGGGATGACGTTCAGATCGACGACGCCGTTGGCGAGCGTCGGAACGATGCGGTTGCCATCGAGCAGCACGAGGTTGCGCTGCGTGCCGAGGCCGCGAAGGTCGACGCTGTTGGTGCCGTTGGAGCCGTTGTTGACCTGGCTGCCGATGCCGGGGCTGACGCCCGGAATGCGGCGGATCAGTTCTTCCGCGTTGTTCGGGGCACGGAGCGTGATTTCGCTCTCGTTGACCACGTTCACCGGCGACGAAGAAACCAGGTTGGGGTTGCGGATCAGGGTGCCGGTGACGACGATCTCGCTCTCGGTCGAGACGTTGGCTTGGTCTTCCTGGACCTGCGGGTCAGCCTGGGTGGTGACGGCCGGCTGATTGGCGTCCTCTCCGGCGACGGGCTGCTGGGCCTGCGCGAAGGCAGGGGTCGCCAGCATGCTGGTTCCCACGAGCAGGCTCGTGGTGAGCAGCTTATTCTTAAAGCGCATTTGTCTCTCCCCGTATGGACGGAGAAGGCAGGCAATCCGCCCCTCCCCCCCGATATCACGTCGCTGCCTACCTTCGCTGGTGCAGCAAGAGCAATCCGCCGGAGGCGCCGAGAAGAAAATCGTTACAGCCCTGTTGCAAACGCAACACAGTGATATTTAGCGGCGGACGCGCTCCTCGGCGGCGAGGCAGGCAGCGGCGTCGACATAGGGTTCCTGCCGCGCAACACTCCAGTAGCGCAGGGCATCCAGGGGAATCCTGACGCCGGTCATCGCGCAGCGAACATGGTCGCCGTCCGACAACAAGCGGAAGGTGCCAGCCATATAGTTGATCCGGGCCTCCCGGCCGGTGCCAGCCATCAGCATGTGCGTCTCACTTCCTAGTCGAACAGATTGGGGTGCGGCGGGACATAGGCGCGCCTGGGAGAACGCTCAACCTTCGCCGGAGCAGGTACCGGCGCGCCATCGTCGGTGCTGACCGGCAGCTCGCCATCGCCGAAGCGCAGCAGCAGGCGGCCGGCCGCCCTGGCATCGGCGGCATGGGTCAGGGTGCGCCCGTCGGCCGCCGCCGTGACCCGGACGAAGCCGCGCCCGAGCGGCCGGTCGGGGTGAACCAGCGGCAGCATCTTGGCCGCGGCGCCGAGCCGGTCGCCGGCTCGCGCCAGCCGCTGCGACAGGAGCTCGGGCCGAAGGCGGGAGGAGGTGAGGTTCATCAGCGCCTCGGCCTTGTGGGCCCGGGCGCCGAGCCCGCGCGGGAGCCGCTCGCCGACCTCGTCCAGGCGCTGGCGCTTGGGTCCGAACAGGGTGTCGGCGGCGGGCCAGCGGCAGGTGGTGAGCGCGAAGCGTTCGCGGGCGAGATCGGCGCGCCGGGTCAGGCAGCGGCGCTTGCGGGCGGAAAGCTCGTCGAGCAGCGCCAGCAACTCGGCCCGGACCGGAACCGCCAGCTCGGCGGCGGCGGTAGGGGTCGGAGCGCGCAGGTCGGCGGCATGGTCGATGAGGGTGATGTCTGTCTCGTGTCCGACCGCGCTGATGAGGGGGATCGGCGATTCCGCGGCGGCGCGCACCACTTCCTCTTCGTTGAAGGCCCACAGATCCTCGATCGAGCCGCCCCCGCGCGCGACGATGATCAGGTCGGGCCGCACCTCATAGGAGGCGAGCCCACGGATGGCGGCGGCGATCTTGGCGGCGGCCCCCTCCCCCTGCACCGGCACCGGCCACAGGATGACCCGGGTCGGGCAGCGATCCTCCAGGCGGTGGAGGATGTCGCGGATCACCGCGCCGGTCGGGCTGGTGACCACGCCGATCACTCGCGGCATGAACGGCAGCGGGCGCTTGCGGGCGGGGTCGAACAGGCCCTCGGCCGCCAGCGCCTTCTTGCGCCGTTCGAGCAGAGCCATCAGCGCGCCTTCGCCCGCCAGCTCCATCCGCTCGACTACCAGCTGATATTTGGAGCGCGCCGGATAGGTGGTCATCTTGGCGGTCGCGATTACCTCGGCGCCATCCTCCGGGCGGAAGGCAAGTGTGCCGGCGGCACTGCGCCAGATCACGGCGTCGATGCAGGCGCTGTCGTCCTTGAGCGTGAAATAGCAATGGCCCGAGCTGTGCCGCTTCCAGCCCGAAATCTCGCCGCGCACCCGGATCCGGCCGAAGCGGTCCTCGACCGTCCGCTTGACCGCCGAGGCCAGGTCACCGACGCTCATCGGCGGTGAATTGTCGCCTTGCCTTCCCTCCGCTAGGAGACCGGCGGGCATGTCGAGTTCTTCCATCAATATCCTGCTGCTGGGCTCTGGCGGGCGCGAGGATGCGCTGGCCTGGGGCTTACGGCAATCGCCGAGCTGCGGCGACCTCCTTGCCGCGCCGGGCAATCCGGGAATCGCACGCTGGGCCGAGTGCCTTGCGCTCGATCCGTCCGACCCCGACAAGGTGGTAGCCGTGGCGCGCGAGCGCAACATCGGGCTGGTGGTGATCGGGCCCGAAGCGCCGCTGGTCGCCGGCGTGGCCGATGCCTGCCGCGCCGCCGGCATTCCGGTGTTCGGGCCTTCGGCGGCAGCGGCGATGCTGGAGGGGAGCAAGGGCTTCACCAAGGATTTGTGCGCGGCGGAAGGAATTCCGACCGCCCGCTTCGTTCGGCTGGCGGATACGGAGTCGGCGCTCGAGGCGCTCGGCGACTTCGGGTTGCCGGTGGTGATCAAGGCCGACGGCCTCGCCGCGGGCAAAGGCGTGACGGTCGCCCTGACCCGCGCTGAGGCCGAAGAGGCGGTGGTCGCGCTGTGCGGCGCGCCGCTGGTGATCGAGGAGTTTCTCGACGGCGAGGAGGCCAGCCTGTTCGCGCTGGTCGATGGCGAGGAGGCCGTGGTCCTCGCCTCGGCCCAGGACCACAAACGGGTCGGGCATGGCGATACCGGGCCCAACACCGGCGGCATGGGCGCTTATTCGCCTGCCCCGGTGCTGACCCCCGAGCTCGAGCGCCGGGCAATGGACGAGATCGTCCTCCCGACCGCGCGGGCGATGGTGCGGGCGGGAACGCCTTTCTCCGGGCTGCTCTATGCCGGGCTGATGCTGACCGCCGAGGGGCCCAAGCTGATCGAATATAATGTCCGCTTCGGCGATCCCGAATGCGAGGCGATCGTCCCGCGGCTGAAGGGCGATCTTGCCGCCGTGCTGCTGAGCGTGGCCGAAGGGCGGCTCGGGCAGGTCCGGCCGGAGCTAAGCGAGCAGCACAGCATGACGGTGGTGCTGTGCGCCGCCGGCTATCCCGGCACCCCGCGCAAGGGCGGCCTGGTCGACGGGATCGAGGCGGCCGAGCGGGTGCCGGGCGTCACCGTTTTCCATGCCGGCACCGCGCGCCACGGATCGGGCGCGCTGCTGTCCGCGGGCGGGCGGGTGCTGGCGGTGACCGCGCTGGGCGAGACGCTGGCCGAGGCGCGGGCGCGGGCCTACCAGGGGGTCGATGCGATCGAGTTCGCCGACGGCTTTTACCGCCGCGACATCGGCTGGCGCGAACTGGAGCGGACGGCATGAACCGCAAGGCGATCCTCGCGCTCGGCGCACTGGCGAGCGTCGGCGTGGCCGAGCTGTGGCACGGCCCGCTGGGTGCCGCGAACGAGCTGCAGGCGAATACCGAGCGGCGGGCGCGCAACCTCCTCGATTATTACGAGCTGCCGCAGGTGACAGCGCGGATGGACGACGCGCCGCTGACCCGGCGCCTGATCCTCAAGGGTCCGGCCGACGACTTCCAGCGCCGCGCGCTGGTCGAGAAGGTCGGCGAACTGCCGGGGGTCGACGAAGTGCGGTGGGATTCGGCCAGCCCGGTCATCGACAATTTCCCGCGCCGCGCTGCGCCCCCGGGGTCCCGCTGATGTTCGGAATACCCTTGTTCATAGAAGCCGCGCTGCTGGGCCTGATCGGGTTCGGCGGCGGTCTCGTCATCGCTTATTTGGCCGAGCTTCATCGCCGGCGGCAGTCCAGAGGATGGAACGACTGGAATGAGTGAATTGCTGAACGCTTATTGGCCGATGATCCTGGTCGCGGTCGCGATCGGGCTGGTGGTCGGGCTGGTCATCTTCCGCCGGCCCAAGCAGCGGGTCACGCTGAGCAAGGCCGACACCCCGGTGCGGCCGCACATGGCGGCGGTGAGCCACGAGCAGCCCATCCCCTCCCCGGCCATTACTCCGCGGGCCGATCCGGTGCCTGCGAGGGACGGAGGCGAGGGCAACGGCATGGGTGACGAGATGGCGGCCGCGGCGAGCGACGTCATCGGCGAGGTGATCGGCGCCCCGGTCCATTCCAACCTGCCCGGAAGCCATGGCGTGCCCGACGACCTGCAGCGCATGAAGGGCGTCGGCCCCAAGCTTGCCGGCCTGTTGCAGGCGCGCGGGCTGACCCGGTTCGAGCAGATCGCCGCGCTGACCCCCGGCGAGGTCACCCTGATCGACGCCGAGCTTGGCGCCTTCAAGGGCCGCCTGACCCGCGACCGGGTGGTCGAGCAGGCCACCTTCCTCGCGCGCGGCGACCAGGCGGGTTACGAGGCGGCGTTCGGGAAGCTCTGAGCCCCGCCGCAAGGTCACGAAGTTCTCGAAGTTTCCATAGGGCGGCGGTTCGAAACCGCCGCCTGCCTCTCCCGCCGGGCCTCGGCCACGTTCAGCGAGCCAAGCACGCCAATTCCTACATTGCGAGCGGTCCGCGGCGGATCGCGCTCAGGCGACCTTGAGGTATCTCATGTCCTCGTCGCGCGAGACGGCGAGCGTGACGTCGCCCGTGGAGCACCGGTGGTGAATTGGCCGGTCTTGTCGTTGAGCCGCGCCACCTCGCCGGCGAGGTTGCGGGCGGCGGCAGAGGTCTGTTCGACCATCGCGGCGTTCTGCTGGGTCGCGCGATCCATGCTCGACACCGCGCTGTTGATCTCGGTGATGGCGGTGGCCTGCGCCTGATTGTCGCGGGCGATGTCGCTGACCAGCTGGTGCACCGCCTCGACGGTTTCCGAAATCCGCTGCAATTCGCCGTCGACCTGGGTCACCGCACCGACCGCCGACACGATCCCGGTCTGGGTGGTGGTGAGTTCGGTCCGGGCCTTCTTGGCTTCTTCCTCGGCCCGCATTGCCAGCGCGCTGACGAGGTCGGCGACCACCGCGAAGCCGCGCCCTGCCTCGCCCGCGCGCCCGGCCTCGACCGCGGCGTTCATGGCCAGCACGCGGGTCTGGAAGGCGATCTTGTCGAGCCCCTCGATCACCCCGTCGATGCCGGTCGCGCTGGCGCTGACCGCTTCCATCGCCGCGACGGCCTGGCGTGCGACCTGCCGGCCGTTGGCGACGGTGGCGCTGGTATCGTCGGCCTGGCGGACCGAGCGTTCAGCGGCGGAAGAGGTAGCGCGGATCCGCTCGTCCATCTGGCTGACCGCGGCGGCGGTTTGCTCAAGCGTGGCGGCAGTGCTTTCGGTGCGCCGGGCGAGGTCCTCGGCGGCCTGGGCGATTTCCGATGACCCGGTCTGGATGTGGACCGCCCCGTCGGCGACGCCCGATACCAGTTCTCGCAACCGGGCGATCGCCTCGTCATAGTCGCGTTTGATGGCGGCGAAGCTGGCGGGCATCTCGCCGAGGTCGGCAGTGAGGTCGCCCTTCGCGACCGTGTTCAGCGCCGCACTGAGCGAGGCGATGGCGGCCGTCCGCTCGACCTGGCTTTGCGCGAAATAAATCGACACCGACAATTCCATGTCGAGCAGCGCGGCCTTGACCAGCGCCGCCGACACTTCCCCCTGTCTGGGCCCGCGAAATAGGTTCCTGGCGCGCTGCCAGAAGCCATATTCGCGGCCGATGCCGGTCAGCAATTGTTCGAGCACGAGGCTGTAGGCGCCAATATACCATTGCGGCTCGAGCCCGATGGCCGCGTGAACCGCGCCGATCCGCTGCACGCTGCTGACAAACTCGCCGTCGAACCGCCCCTCGGCGATCCGCGCCCAATGCTTGCGCTGCGCGGCGTGGGCGCAGCGCATATGCTCACCGTCGCGGAAGAAGCGCCTGGTATTGGGGGTCTGCTTGACCTTTTCGTAGAAGGTGTCGAGCGCCGGCGGGATCAGCCTGGCGAGGAGGTGCCGCATGCCGGACAGCAGGTCGCGCTGCCCTTGCGTGAAGTTCATGAATTGCAGGCGGCTCTGAATATCGTCGGACATGCGGCCCCGGTGACAAAGCTTGATGATCCTCCACTATAGTTTGAAGTGTCGGCGGTGCTGCGATCGGGCGCGAAATAGCCGGGCGGTGTCGGCGAGCGACGCGCGGGACGCGCCGCGCAAGCAAAAGCCCCGCCGGATCGCTCCGACGGGGCTTTGTCTTTTCACCGTGTCGTCGGCTCAGCCGCCGTGGCCCGCAAGGGCCGCGAGGAGCAGGAGGGCGACGATGTTGGTGATCTTGATCATCGGATTGACCGCCGGGCCGGCGGTGTCCTTGTAGGGATCGCCGACGGTGTCGCCGGTGACCGCCGCTTTGTGTGCTTCGGAGCCCTTGCCGCCGTAATTGCCGTCTTCGATATACTTCTTGGCATTGTCCCATGCGCCGCCGCCCGAGGTCATCGAGATGGCGACGAACAGGCCCGAGACGATCACGCCGAGGAGCAGAGCGCCGAGGGCCGCGAAGCCCTGTTCCTTGCCGGCGACCCAGGCGATCAGGAAGTAGACCGCGATCGGGGTCAGCACCGGCAGCAGCGAGGGGATGATCATCTCCCGGATCGCGGCCTTGGTGACGAGGTCGACGGTGCGGGCGTAATTGGGGCGGCTGGTGCCGTCCATGATGCCCGGATTGTCGCGGAACTGTTCCCGCACGTCGAGCACGACGTTGCCGGCGGCGCGGCCGACCGCGGTCATGCCCATCGCGCCGAACAGATAGGGCAGCAGCGCGCCGAGCAGCAAGCCGACCACGACGTAGGGGTTGGACAGGCTGAAATCGACCGAGCCGGCAGCGATGCCGAGGTCGCCTGCAAACTCCTCAAGGTCGGTGGTGTAGGCGCCGAACAGCACCAGCGCGGCGAGCGCGGCGGAGCCGATGGCATAACCCTTGGTAACCGCCTTGGTGGTGTTGCCGACCGCGTCGAGGGCGTCGGTGCGGGTCCGCACCTCATCCTCCATCCCGGCCATTTCGGCGATGCCGCCGGCATTGTCGGTGACCGGGCCATAAGCGTCGAGCGCGACCACCATGCCGGCCAAGGCCAGCATCGCGGTTGCGGCGAAGGCGATCCCGATCAGGCCGGCGAGCAGGTAGGAGGAGATAATCGCGGCGCAGATCACGATCGTCGGCATGGCAGTCGATTCAAGGCTGATCGCGAGGCCCTGGATGACGTTGGTGCCGTGGCCGGTCTCCGACGCCTTGGCGATCGACTTGACCGGGCGGTAATTGGTGCCGGTGTAATATTCGGTGATCCAGACCAGCAGGCCGGTGACCGCCAGGCCGATCATCATGCACCAGAACAGGTCCATGCCGGTGAAGCCGCCGGTCTGCTCGGCAGTGGCGCCGGCAATGTCGGTGCCGGCCGCCTCGGGCCCGCTGATGACCGCATTCATGTCGCCCAGGGCATAGGCGCTGGCGAAGTAGATCAACGGGATCGACAGGATCGCAGTGGTCCAGAAGCCCTTGTAGAGCGCGCCCATGATTGACTGATTCTTGCCGAGGCGGACCATGTAAGTGCCGATGATCGAGGTGATGATGCACACCCCGCCAACCAGCAGCGGAAGGCTCATCAGCGCGGTGAGCGAGGCGGTGGTGGTGTTCACCAGCAGCGCGGTCAGCACCATGGTGGCACCGACGGTGACGACATAGGTTTCGAACAGGTCGGCGGCCATGCCGGCGCAGTCGCCGACATTGTCGCCCACGTTGTCGGCGATAACGGCCGGGTTGCGGGGGTCGTCCTCGGGAATTCCGGCCTCGACCTTGCCGACGAGATCGGCGCCGACATCGGCGGCCTTGGTGAAGATGCCGCCGCCGAGACGGGCGAAAATGGAGATGAGGCTGGCGCCGAAGGCCAGCGCGACCAGCGCGTCGATCACCGTGCGGTCGTCGGGCGCGCGGCCCTGGATCCCGACCAGCACGTAGAAGAAGGAAGCGATCGCGAGCAGCGCCAGGCCCGCGACCAGCATGCCGGTGATGGCGCCGGAGCGGAAGGCGGTGGTGAGGCCGCCCTGGAGCGAGACCCGAGCGGCCTCGGCGGTGCGGACGTTGGCGCGGACCGAGATGTTCATCCCGATATAGCCCGCGACGCCCGACAGGAGCGCGCCGACCACGAAGCCGACCGCAGCGATCGTGCCGAGGAACAGGAAGACCAGGACCGCGACGACTACGCCGACGATGGCGATGGTGGTGTACTGGCGGCCGAGATAGGCCTGCGCGCCTTCCTGGATGGCGGCGGCGATGTCCTGCATCTTCTGGTTGCCGGCGGGTTGCCTGAGCACCTGCCCGGAGGTGACGATGCCGTAGAGTACAGCGAGCAGCCCGCAGCCGATCGCGATCAACACGAGTTCCATCGGTAATGCTTTCCCCATCCTGTTGTGGAGGGGAGTGTAGGGAGCGATTCGAGCCTGTCTAGCCGCTCTGGTTCAGGCGAGGAGGAAGGCGGTGAGGCCGCCGCTGAGCAACCCGGCGAGGGCGATGGCGAGCCGGCGGTAGTCGGGGCGTCTCAGCTCAGGGTAGGTCGTGCTCATAACCAAGGCGCTCCGGCAGCGGCACTGGGCCGAGGTCGTCGACGAGGACGAAGGCCCCGCCCCGCGTCAGCTCGCCGACCGCCATGATATTGACGGCTGTTCCTTTAAGGATCGTTAAGGGATCGGTCTCCGCCGGCAGCGCGGCGAGCAGGGCATAGTCGTCGCCCCCGGTCGCGGCGAACAGCCGGGCGGCGCGATCGTTGCCGCGAGCGGCGCGGAAGGAGGGCGACAGGGCCAGCGCCGACAGGTCGATGCGCAGCCCGCAGCCGCTGGCGGTGGCGAGCCGGCGGGCGTCGAGCAGCAGGCCGTCGGACACATCCATCATCGCATGGGCGTGCGGGGCGAGCAGCGCGCCGATGGTGAGCAGGGGGATCGGGCGGCGATAGGTGTCGACCAGCAGCCCGGTCGCCTTGGGACTGGCGCTGAGCTGCGCGAGACCGGCTGCGCTGTCTCCCACAGGGCCGATCAGCCACAGCCGGTCGCCGGCCTTGCCGCCCGAGCGGCTGGGGACATGGGCGGCGGCCTTGCCCAGCACGGTCAGGCCGAGCACGCGCGGGGCGCCAGCCGGAAGCGCGACGGTGTCGCCGCCGAGCAGGGGCAGGCCGAAATGTTCGAAGATCTGCTCGAGCCCGGACAGGAAGCGTTCTTCCCACAGGTCGTCGCCGCGCAAGGTAAGCGAAAGCAGGGCGCCGGCCGGGACCGCGCCCTTGGCGGCGAGGTCGGAGAGGTTCACCGCGCCAAGCTTCCAACCGACGCTTTCGGGCGGATCGGTGGGGAGGTAGTGGACCCCCTCGACGATGGTGTCGTGGGTGAGGACCAGGTCGCCAAGCAACGCCACGTCGTCGGCTAGGCCGCGAGCGGCGGGATGCGTCGCCAGGGAACGCAGGCGCGCGAGGACGGTGGCTTCTCCGCTCAGGCCCGCACGTCCCCGGCCACCTTGTCGAGCAGCCCGTTGACGAACTTAACGTCCTTTTCGCCAAAGAAGGCGTGGGCGATGTCGAGATATTCGTCGATCACCGTGCCGACGGTGACGTCGGGCCGCGCGATCAGTTCATAGGTGCCCGAGCGCAGGATCGCGCGCATCGAGCGGTCGAGCCGGTCGAGCTTCCACCCTTCGGCGAGGCGGGCGGTGATCTTGCCGTCGATCTCCTCGGCGCGCGCGGTGACGCCGCGGACGAGGTCGTCAAAGAAATCCATCTCGGCGTCGATCATCGTCACTTCGTCGATGGTCTCGCCGAAGCGGTGCTGGTGAAATTCGTGCAGCAGGGTGGGCGTCGGGGTGCCCTCCATCTCCTGCTGGTAGAGCGCCTGGACGGCGGCCAGGCGAGCGGCCGAACGGGCGCGGGATCGCTTGGGGGCGGATTTCTTCGAGCTGGTCATGGGAGCCGCGCCTATGCGCCCAACCGGCTCTCAAGGAAAGTGCGGAGCGGCCGGGCGAGCGCTTGCGGCTTCTCCCACGGCAGGAAATGGCCGGCATCGGCCACCCGTTCGACGGTCAGGTCGTCGACCAGCGCGTCGAGCCCGTCGAGCTGGAGCGGGAGCAAAGCCTTATCGCGCATCCCCCACACCACCAGCGTCGGCACCTTCACCGTGGGGAAGGCGCGCAGGAGGAAGTCGGGCAGCGGGACGGTGACGCCCGGCGGGGGGACCATCACTGCGGCGCCGCGATACCAGTTGAGCATGGCGGTGAAGACGCCGGGCTGGCTCCACTCGGCGATATATTGCGCCTTCTCCTCCGGAGGGATGGCGGCGAGGTCGACGTGGCCGGTGAAGCTCTTGTCGAAAAAGGTGTCCCAGCCCATCGCTTCGACCGCTTGCTCGAAGCCTGGCGCGCGGAAGGCCGTGATATACTGCGAGGCGGCACGCTGGTCTGCGTCCTCGATCAGGCTTTTCTGGAAGATGACCGGGTGCGGCGCGTTGACGACGACCAGGCGCTTGAGCCGCGGATCGCCCCGCAGCGCCGCTGCCCAGCTGACCGCCCCGCCCCAGTCGTGACCGACGAGGGTGAAATCGTCGAGGCCGAGCCGATCGACCAGCGCGAACAGGTCTGCGACCGGCTTGTCGGTGGCATAATCCTTCGGGTCCTGCGGCGCGTCCGACCCGGCAAACCCGCGCTGGTCGGGCATGATCAGCCGGTATTTATCCTCCAGCAGCGGGACGACCCCGCGCCAGGTGCGGTGCGATTCGGGAAAGCCGTGGAGCAGGATGATCGCCGCGCCGTCCTCCGGCCCTGCGGTGCCGACGTTAAGGGTGACGCCGGTCGACAGGGGGTGGCGGGCGAAGCGGATCATCGGCTCAGCTTCCTCGCGGGCAGGAGCGATAGTCATAAGCCTTGGAAAGGCCGCGT
The DNA here is from genome assembly GCF_023380025.1 of Sphingomonas glaciei. Classification (NCBI taxonomy): domain Bacteria; kingdom Pseudomonadati; phylum Pseudomonadota; class Alphaproteobacteria; order Sphingomonadales; family Sphingomonadaceae; genus Sphingomonas; species Sphingomonas glaciei. The sequence goes on along the minus strand of NZ_CP097253.1, from coordinate 2,225,572 downwards.
GCGTCGGCCTGGCGGGCGAGGTCGAGCGCGGCGTCGAAGGCCGCGCGGTCGAGGGTCGCGCGCCCACGCTCCTGACCCTTGCGGTCCGCAAGGACCAGCCGGATCGGCGCTCCCCCAGCGAGCAGCGCGGTGAACTCCTCCCCGCCCACGGTGAGCGCACCGTCCTTGGCTCGCACCGGCTTGCGCGTCCCGGCCAGCCGCCAGGTGGCATCGGACGCGGGGGGCAGGCGGAAGACGTATTTGCCGCGCGCGACCTCGGGCAAGCCCTGGCGGACTTCCCACGTGGCAAGCAGGGTGCCGCTCGTCCCGGTGAGAGGCAGCGAGACGGTGGTTGCGCCGCCCCGCAGGTCGCCGCCGCGATCGAGCTGCCGGCGGGTCTGCGCCGTAAGCCCCGCATCGCTCGCTTCGGCGGTACAGGAAAAGGTCTCCCGCTTCGACTGGGCGGCGGCGGGACCGGCGGTGAGGAGCAGCGCCAGAGGCAGGAGCAGCCTCATGGGTAGCTGACCGTCAGCGGGACCTCGGGAATGGGGATCCATTCGTGGTCGTCCTGCGGAGGAAGCGCGAATTCGCCCGCCTTCCACGCCCGCTTGGCTTCCTGGATGCGGTCGTGGCGGCTGGAAACGAAATTCCACCACACATGCCGCTTGCCGTCCATCGGGGCGCCGCCGCAGATCATCAGCCGCGCGCCGCGTTCCGAGCGGAGGATCGGGCGGGTGCCGGGGCGGAGGAGGACGAGATGCATGCGATCGACATTCTCGCCGTCGACCGAGGCGTCACCGTCGAGCAGGTAGATCGCCCGCTCGTCGGCCTCGCGCTCGAGCTCGATCGAGGCGCCGGGGGTGAGTTCCAACGCCGCGTAGAGCGTCGGGTGATGCTGGGTGACCGGCGAGGCGGCGCCGAACGCCTCGCCCATGATCAGGTGGAGGCGTTTGCCCTCCCCTTCTATCACCGGCAGGCGGTCGACCGGGGTATGTTCGAAGGCGGGGTCGACCTCTTCCTTGTCCTGCGGCAGCGCGAGCCAGGTCTGGATGCCGTCAAGCTTGGGCCCATGGGCGCGCTCGTCGGCGGGGGAGCGTTCGGAGTGGCTGATGCCCTTGCCCGCGGTCATCAGATTGACCGCTCCGGGCTCGATCCGCTGCACCGAACCGACGCTGTCGCGGTGATCGATCGCGCCTTCGAAGAGATAGGTGACGGTGGCGAGGTTGATGTGCGGGTGGGGGCGCACGTCGATGCCTTCGTCGACGCCGAGGCGGGCCGGGCCCATCTGGTCGAAGAAGATGAATGGGCCGACCATGGTCCGCTGCTTGTGCGGCAGGGTGCGGTGGACCTTGAACCCGCCGAGGTCGTGGCTAACCGGCGCCAGGCTCATCAGGATGGTGCTGTCGTTGTTCATTCGCCGGGTGCCCTCGTTTCCATGGCCAGTGCGTGGACGCGTTCGTGCATCAGGTCACCGAGGGCCTTGTAGACCAGGCGCTGGCGCCCGACCCGCGACTGGCCGGTGAAGGCTGCGCTCTCGATCGACAGGAAGAAGTGTGATTCGCCGCCATCCTCGCGGTAGCCGCCGTGGCCGCGATGCTGTTCGCTGTCATCGCGCAGCATGATCCGCGCCGGGGCGAGGTGTTTTTCGAGGCGGGCGGTCATTTCGCGGGCGACCGGACCCATGGGAGAAATGTTCATCGCGCCTATATAGTCAGGCTGGCACAACAAAAACACGTTTGATGGCTTCACGATCCCCCAAGTTCCACGGCCGGGTAGAAGGCGCGGCAACGCATTGCGCGGTGCCGGGCTGTCCCGAGCCGGGCGAGTTCCGCGCGCCGCTGACCGCACCGACCTTCGACGGGCCGGGGGCGTGGCAATGGCTGTGCCTGGAGCATGTCCGCCAGCACAATGCGCGCTACAATTACTTTGCTGGCATGAGCACCGAGGAGATCGAGGCCGCGCAATCGCCGATCGCCGGGTGGGAGCGCGGGGTGCGCGCCTTTGCCCATGGCGGGTCCGACCCGGCGCCCCCGTGGGCCGACTTCAGCGATCCGCTGGAAGCGATCCGCGGGCGGTTCGGGCGGGGCCGTGGGCCGACGCAGGCGCCGAGCCGCTTCTCAGGGGCGGAGAAGTCGGCGCTGGGCGTGCTGGGGCTGGGCGACGACGCCGACCTGCCGGCCGTGCGCAAGGCCTATTCGGTGCTGGTCCGGCGCTACCACCCCGATCGCAACGGCGGCGACCGCACGCACGAGGCGAAGCTGCGCAACGTCATCGATGCGTGGCAGACGCTGAAGACGGCGAGCGCCTTCGCCTAGCAATCACGCGGGTTTCAACGCAAAATCGACGCGGACGCGGACTTCGGTGCGGTTGACGCCGGGATTGAATGGCGCGCCGGGCGGCGGTGGGGGGGCAGCGGGAACCGCCTGTTCGGGCATGACCATTCGCTGCGGCGCGACGGCCGGTGGCGGCGCGGCGGCATCCATCGTCACATAGCTGGGGCTCGGCACCCCATATTCGCCGCCATCGACGATATTGACCGTACGCACGATCTTGAGCCCTGCGGCGTCTGCATAGGCTTCCGCCCGGCTCCGCGCCGCCTTGTAGGCATTGGCATAGGCCGAGCGGTTGGCGGCCTCGCGGTCGGAGACGCGAAGGTCGGGGCCGCCGACGACGTTGGCGCCGGCCTCAGTCACCGTGGTGACGGCCTCGCCGACCCGGGCGACGTCGGTCATCCGCACCTCGACGATGTTGCTGGCGCGATACTGGCCGCGTTCCCGGCCATAGTCGATCCGCTGCAGCGACAGGTTGCGGGTCTGGAGATCCTCTTCCTTGATTCCCAGCCGGGTCAGCGCGGCGGTGACGCGGGCCATCTTCTCGCGGTTGAGGCGGCTTGCCTCGCCGGCATTGGCGCCCTGGCTGGTGACGCCCAATTGCATCCGTGCTTCGTTCGGCCGCGCTTCTGCCCGGCCGGTGGCAGAGATGGTGAGAAAGGTCTCGCCCTTCTCGACCCCGCGCGGGTCGGGGCTGGCAGGCGCGCAGGCGGCGGCGAGGAAAGGCAGCAGAGTAAGGACTTGGCGCATGACACGGCTCCTGAGAACAGGGGCATGATACGTTGTCACATCGATCCGTCAATCGCGCTCGGGTGCGCCCAGTGGGAAGTAGTGGCGGAAGGGTCGGGCCTGCTCGACCGCCTTCGACACCGCCGGATGGGCGAGCAGCCGCGCGCGATAGGCGTTGAGCCTGGGCCGCTCGGGACCGATCCGCTCGATCCAGTCGGCGTAGAACAGCGCCGGGACGGCGGCGCAATCGGCGAGGGTGAAATGGTCGCCCGCCGCCCAGCCGTCCTCACCCAGTTCGCCTTCCAGCCAGTCGTAGTGGCGGCGAAGGCGCTTCATCCCCTGCTCGACGCCATGGGGGTCCTTGTGCTCGGCTGGACGCAGCGCATTGGCGACGGCGACCTGCGCGGTGTCCATGATCCGCCCGTCGAACACCCGGTCAAGGAAGCGGACGCGCAGGCCCGCGTCGCCCTCGGGAATCCAGATATTGGGGCCGGGGTGATGGCGCTGGAGATATTCGATGATGATCGAGCTTTCGGCGACCACCGTGCCGCCGTCGTCAAGCAAGGGGAACTGGCCGAAGGGGGCGAGGGCGGCGAACTCGGCGCCAAATTGTTCGACCGAGCGGAACTCGAACGGGGTGCCGTCGGCCCATAGCGGGATCAGTGCTTTCCAGGTGTAGCTGCTGAACGGGTGCCCGTAGAGGATCAGGCTCACCAGCGGCCCTCCGCCATGGCGGCCTGGCGGGCGGTTTCGCGCTCGCTGGTCGATTGCGGGCCGGCCCAGCCATGCTCGATTGCGCCGGCCGGTTCGTAGGTGGCGATTACCGCGCCCGAGCGGGTGACCTTGGTCTTGGCGATGCGCAGGGCCTTGGCCGGCGTGGCGTCCGAAAACCAGCGCTTGCCGTGGCCGAGCACCACCGGGAAGGTCATGATCGTCAGTTCATCGAGCAGCCCTTCGGCCAGCAGTGCGGGGTAGAGCGTGCCGCTGCCCTGGATGACCAGGTCCGGCCCCTCGCCCTCCCTGATCGACCGCAGTTCGTCCATGCTGCCGACCCGCTGGCTGTTGGACCAGCCGAGGTCGGGCGTCCCGCGGGTCAGGACGTATTTCAGGGCGCGGGTGAAGTCCTCGCCCATCTGGGCCGCGCTGGCTTCGCCTTCGTCCTTGCCGGTCTTGTCGAACACCTCGCCGATCCCGGTCGCGTGCCCGCCGATATAAGGCCAATAGGCCGCGAAGATCTCGTAGGTGCGCCGGCCGAGCAGCAGGTCGTAGTCCTTGCCGAAAAAGGCATCGATCGCGCCGCCGACATCCTCGTCGAAGAATTGCGGCAGCCAGCCGCCATGGGCGAAGCCCTCGGTCGGGTCTTCGCTGGGGCCGCCGGGGGCTTGGATGACGCCGTCGAGCGAGGTGAACAGGCTGCCCCGGATCTTACGCATCGGTTGTCGCTCCTTCGGCCGCGCGCTCGATCGCGGCGACGTCGATCTTCTTCATCGTCATCATCGCGTCGAACGTCCGCTTGGCCTTGTCACCGCCCTCGTTGAGGCAATCGAGCAGGATGCGCGGCGTGATCTGCCAGGAGAAACCCCATTTGTCCTTGCACCAGCCGCATTCGCTTTCCTGCCCGCCATTATCGACGATGGCGTTCCAATAGCGGTCGGTCTCGGCCTGGTCGTCGGTCAGGACCATGAAGCTGACCGATTCATTGGGCTTGAAATTGGGCCCGCCATTCAGGCCGGAGAAGGCGCGGCCGAGCACGGTGAAGTCGACCGTGATCTCGTTGCCCGCCTGTCCGTCGGGATAATCGGACGGGGCCTTGGCGGCGGTGCCGACACGGCTGTCGGGAAAGGTCGCGGCGTAGAATTCGGCGGCTTCGCGGGCCTGGCCATGGTCGAACCACAGCACGGTGGTGAGCTTTTCCATGTTTATTCTCCCGAAGCGTGGCGCGGGCCGACCAGGCCGAAGTGCGCGCCCTGGGGGTCGGCCGCCGACAGGCTGTATTCGCCGCCGGGGATCTGCATCGGATCGACGATCACCGTGCCGCCCGCGTCGCGGATCGCCGCGGCGCCGCGGTCGATGTCGTCGACCCCGAAATAGAAGGACCAAGAGGAGGCCGGCATTCCCGGCATCAGCGGCATCACCGCCCCGATCATCCTTCCGCCCTGGGCGATGAAATTGTAGGTGCCGAATTCGCCCATCGGCATTCCGCCATCGTGCTTCCACCCGAAGCACCGGGTGTAGAAGTCGAGCGCCTTGGTATCGTCGGCAGTGGCCAACTCGTTCCAGCGGACATGCTGCGGGCGGTCGACTGAGAAGACGTCGCTGACCGCGTCGGGCTGCCCGGGGGGCGGGGTCGGCTTCATCAGATAGAGCGGGGCACCCTGCGGGTCGGATACCATCGCGATCCGCCCGACGCCGGGCATGTCGGTGGCCGGCATGTGCGCGCGGCCGCCCTCGGCCTCGAACGCCGCCACCGCGGCATCGACATCGGGAACCGAGACATAGCCCATCCACGCCGGCCGGGCGCCACCGGCGGTCATCGCCTCGGTCAGGCGAAGCACGCCGCCGGCATTGCCGCCATCGGACCGCCGGATCATGCGATAGTCCAGCTCGCCCGCCGGCTGCGGCTCGATGTCCCACCCGACCACCGGGTCGTAGAAGGCCTTGGCGGCGGCCGGGTCCGGGGTCATCAGTTCGTACCAGATGAAGGCACCGTCGGTGTCAGCCATTGCCCTTCTCCAGCACCACGACCGGATCGAACCCCCCGTAGATCATCCGCTTGCCGTCGAACGGCATCGGGGTGTTCATCATCTCCTGATTCTGCTCCATCCGCGCAAAGGCGGCATCGCGGGTCGCCTTGTCGGGCCATTCGATCCACGAGAAGCAGACGGTTTCGCCGTCCTGGCGGTCGACCGAGCGGTAGAAGTCGGTCTGCTTGCCCTCCTTCACATCGTCGGCCCAGCATTCGACGATGCGCAGCGCGCCCTCGTCGATCATGATCTGATCCATCTGCCGGGCATGGTCGATGAAGGCCTGCTTGTCGGACAGTTTCACCGGGATCACGAAGCCATCGATGTAGGCCATGGCCTCAGGCCTCCGCCGTCGCAGGTTGGCGAGACGTGGCGAGCAGCTTGCTCAGCGCTTCCTCGCCGACCAGCGGGGTGAAGCCGCCCCAGAACATGCCCTTGCCGTCGAACGGCATGTCGCCCTGCGGCTGGAGCTCGGGCATGCCCATGATCTTTTCCCAGCCGGCGTCGCGGGTCGCCTTGTCGGGCCAGATGACGAAGGAGAAGACGACATTCTCGCCCTCCGCCGCATGGACCGAGCGGGGGAAGCTGGTGAGATTGCCCTGCTCAAGCCCGTCGCCGAGCGTCTCGACCGAAATGCCGCCGAGTTCGGCCGCCTTCGCTGCGAAGGTCCGCGCGATCTCGCGGTAGGCGTCGAGCTTGTCGGGGTGGATGGGAAGGACGAATCCGTCAACGTAGCTCATGCTGCTGCTCCCTTCTTGTGGTCGGCGTACAGCGCCAGCTGGTCGGCCAGCGCACGTTGGAAGGCCGGGCGGGCGATGCCCCGCGCGCGGTAGGCGTCGAGCGTCGGGAAGGCGGCCACCGGCCCGCCCTCCTCGCCGAGGATACGCAGGATACTGACCATCAGCAGGTCGCCGATGGTGAAGCGGTCGCCCTCGAGCCATTGCGAATCGCGCAGCCAGTCGGCGACGTTGCCGAGCCGCTGGTCGACCTCCTTCGCGGCGCTGGGCTTGCGCAGGGCCGCCCACTGCTCGCCGGGGTAAAAGGCATCGAGCACGGCGAGGGTCATGATGCGCGGTTCAACGCTGTTGAGGGCGGCGTAGCTCCACTGGATGGCGCGGGCGCGGGCGACGGGATCGCGCGGCAGCAACCGCTCGTCCTTTTCGCCGATGTGCTGGACGATCGCGCCGCTTTCAAACAGTTGCAGCTCGCCCTCGCGGTAGGCGGGCACCTGGCAGAACGGCTGCTCGCGCTCATAGCCGGGCGGGATCGGCCCGACGGTGCGGACGCAATAGTCGAGCCCGATCTCTTCCAGCGCCCAGCGGACGCGCAAGTCGCGGACCTGGCCCCGGGCGAACGGCGGAACCCAGCCGAAGGTGGTGAGCTCGATCGGTGCGTGGTTGGTCAGCCCCATGGCTCAGGCCTCTTCAAGCGCCTGAGCGCCCTGCGCGGCGGCCGCCGGATCCATCCACATCACTTCCCAATGGTGGCCATCGAGATCGGCGAAGCTGCGGCCGTACATCATCTCGCCCATTTCCTGCTTGGGACCGGGGTCCATCTCGGCCCCCGCGGCGCCAGCCTTCTCGACCAATCGGTCGACGTCGGCGCGGCTGTCTTCCGACACGCACAGGGCGACCTGGGCGGTGCGGTGGGCGTCGGCGACCTCCTTCGGCGTGAAGGTGGCGAAGAAGTCGCGTGAGAGAAGCATGACGTGAATGACGTCGCTCCACACCATCGAGCTGGCGACCTCGTTCGAGAAGGCCGGGTTCTTCCGCAGGCCGATCGCCTTGTAGAAGGCGGTGGCCTTGGCGACGTCGGTCACCGGCAGGTTGATGAAGATCATTCGGGCCATGGTTCCCTCCTCACGGCGACTCGCGATCATTGAATTGTGACCGCTTACGCGCTATCTTGCAACCGTGCAGTTAGAAAAGATAACCGAACAACGACGAAACGAGCCGAAACGCAGTTACGGCGATGCGTGCGGGACCGCGCACGGGCTCGAACTGGTGGGCGATCGCTGGGCCTTGCTGGTGATGCGCGAGCTGCTGCTAGGCGCGCGGCGTTTCTCCGATCTCAAGCGCGATCTGCCAGGGATCAGCGCCAATGTGCTGAAGCAGCGGCTGGACGAGCTTGAGCAGCGGGGGCTGCTGAGCAAGATCCGCCTGCCGCCACCCGCGGCCCGTGACGCCTATCAGGCAACTCCCTGGGGGCTGGAGATCGAGCCCGTGATCCAGGAGCTTGGCCGGTTCGCCGCGCGCAGTCCCGGGCATGACCCGACCCTGCCGCTCAGCCCGGTGTCGCTGATGATGAGCTTCCGGACCATGATCGACGCCAAGAAGGCGCGCGGGTTCGACGGGCGGATCGGGTTCGTCCTGCGCGAGGAGGCCTTCCTTGTGCGGGTCCGCAAGGAGCGGCTGCGGGTGGTTCGCGGGCCGATCGACGAGGCCGATGCGACGATTACCGGCCTGCCCGAGCAGATCGCCGGGGTGGTCTATGGCGGACTACCGCCCGAAGGACTGGCTTTTGCGGGAGACGAAGCGCTGGCAAGGCGTTTCCTTACCCTCTTCACATTGCCCCCCAAGGTTGAGACCGCGGGTGGCGCCAGCTAAGGGCCCTTCATGGCCGACATGTCGAATGAATTGCAGGTGCCCAGCGGCGAGACTCTGATGAGTGCGCCGGACAAGATGCTGAAGGTGCGCGATGCCTTCGGGATCGACAGCGACATGGAGGTGCCGGCCTTTTCGGAAGCCGACGAACGTGTCCCCGACCTCGACCCCGCCTACGTCTTCGATCCGGACACCACCTTGGCGATCTGCGCCGGCTTCGCCCGCAATCGCCGGGTAATGGTCCAGGGCTATCACGGTACCGGCAAGTCGACTCATATCGAGCAGGTGGCGGCGCGACTGAAGTGGCCGTGCATCCGCATCAACCTCGACGCGCATATCAGCCGGATCGACCTGATCGGGCGCGACGCGATCGTCCTTCGCAACGGCCAGCAGGTCACCGAATTCCGCGAAGGTCTGCTGCCGTGGGCGCTGCAGCATCCGGTGGCGCTGGTGTTCGACGAATATGACGCCGGCCGCCCCGACGTGATGTTCGTGATCCAGCGGGTGCTGGAGGTCGAGGGCAAGCTGACCCTGCTTGACCAGAACCGCGTCATCCGTCCGAACCACTATTTTCGGATGTTCGCGACCACCAACACCATCGGCCTTGGCGACACCACCGGGCTGTATCACGGGACGCAGGCGCTCAATCAGGGCCAGCTCGACCGCTGGAACATCGTCACCACGCTCAATTATCTGCCGGCCGCGACCGAGGCGCAGATCGTGCTGGCCAAGTCGGGTGAGTATGACAAGCCCGACGGGCGCAAGACGGTGGAGCAGATGGTCAAGGTCGCCGACCTCACCCGCTCGGCCTTCATCAACGGCGACATCTCGACCGTGATGAGCCCGCGCACAGTGATCAGCTGGGCGCAGAATGCGCTGATCTTCGGCGATGTCGGCTTCGCCTTCCGCGTCTCGTTCCTCAACAAGTGCGACGAGAGCGAGCGCGGGCTTATCGCGGAAATGTACCAAAGAGTGTTCGGCAAGGACCTGCCGGAAAGCATCGCCGGAAAGGCCTGAGTGGCCGAGACCACCCCTCTCGATCGCTTCCGCGGCGTGCTGGCCGGCACCGCGCGGGCGATCGCGCGCGACCCCGAGGTGGAGGTGGCCTTCGCGTCCGAAGCCGGGGCGCAGGGTGGCCGGGTGGCGCGGGTGGTGTCGCCGGGGCCGGGGCTGGCCCCGCGGCTGGTCGCCGAAGCACGCGGCGCCGCCGATGCGGTGGCGCTGCGCCTGCGCTACCATGATGCCAAATTGCACGGCAGCAACGCCCCCGCCGACTTCGAAGCGCGCGCCGTGTTCGACGCGCTGGAAGGCGCGCGGGTCGAAGCGCTGGGCAGCCGGGCGATGGCGGGGGTGCGCGACAATCTGGCCGAGCTGGCCGAGGCGCGCGTGCGCAGCGACGCCATCACCCGCGCGCGCACCGCCGAGGAAGTGCCGCTGGCAACCGCGCTCGGCCTGCTGGCGCGCGAGCGGCTAACCGGGGCGCCGGCGCCGACCTCCGCGACACGCGGGCTGGAGCTGGTGCGCGAGTGGATCGAGGAGAAGGCGGGGAGCGACCTCGATGCGCTGGCGCTGGCGCTGGACGACCAGTCCGCCTTCGCCGCGCTGGCCCGTAAGCTTTTGGAAGATCTCGACCTCGCCACGGCGGAGGACAAGCCCGAGGAAGATCCGGACGAAGGCGGCGACGACGAGGCGGGGGAAGACCAAGGCGAGGACCAGGACGACGACCAGGACCAGGACGCCGGCGCGCAGGGCGGCGAGATGGAGCAGCGCGCCGAGCAAGACGGCCAGGACGAAGAGCAGGAAGAGTTCGAGGAAGAAGACAGCGACGACGAGGATTCGGAGCCGGGCCAGGAAGGCGACAGCAATGTCGCGGCGCGGCCCAATCGGCGCCAGGGCGAGCCCGAGCTGAGCGGCGACTATCGCCCGTTCACCACCCGCTTCGACGAGGTGGTGGAGGCCTCCGACCTGACCGACGAGGAGGAGTTGAACCGCCTCCGCGCCTATCTTGATACCCAGATGAGCGCGCTGAGCGGGGTGGTGACGCGGCTCGCCAACCGGCTACAGCGGCGGCTGATGGCGCAGCAGGCGCGCTCGTGGGACTTCGACCAGGAGGAAGGGCTGCTCGACGCCGCCCGCCTGGCGCGGGTAATCGTCTCGCCGGGCCATTCGCTGTCCTACAAGATCGAACGCGAAACCGAATTCAAGGATACGGTGGTCAGCCTGCTGATCGACAATAGTGGTTCGATGCGCGGGCGGCCGATCTCGATCGCGGCGATCTGCGCCGACATCCTCGCCCGCACGCTCGAGCGCTGCGGCGTGCAGACCGAGGTGCTGGGATTCACCACCCGCGCGTGGAAGGGCGGGCAGAGCCGCGAGCATTGGCTGACCGAGGGACGCCCGCCCGCGCCGGGCCGCCTCAACGACCTTCGCCATATCGTCTACAAGCGCGCCGACGAGCCCTATCGCCACGCCCGCAAGAACCTCGGGTTGATGATGCGCGAAGGGTTGCTGAAGGAGAATATCGACGGCGAGGCGTTGCTGTGGGCGCACAGCCGGCTGATCGCGCGGCCCGAGGAGCGGCGGATCCTGATGGTGATCAGCGACGGCGCCCCGGTCGACGATTCGACAGCCAGCGCCAATGGCGGCGCCTATCTGGAAAAGCATCTGCGGCAGGTGATTGGCTGGATCGAGACCCGTTCGCCGGTCGAACTGGCGGCGATCGGCATCGGCCACGACGTCACGCGCTATTACGACCGCGCGGTGACTATCATGGATGCCGAGCAGCTGGGCGGCGCGCTGGTCGAGCAGCTGGCGGGTTTGTTCGATCTCGGAAAATGAGGCCCCCCGGATGGGCTCGACGGCGATACGCAACCGACCGTCGAGCCCGCCCTCGATACGCGACGCGAGGGAAAGGGGCGAATGGGCCGACAGGGGGGAAAGACCCATTCGTTGAGTAGCTTATGTACAACTCGCAGTTGAAACTTGCTGAATGGCGCTTGCAGCGAATATTAAGCATGTCGCTGATTTTGGGAGCTTTTCTGCTCTTCGCGAGCGACACGCCCTCGTCGCTGCCAAACCGCACTCCGCGCCCCGCCCGCATTGCGACGCTGCACCTCGAGCCGGTGTCGTTCGAACCTACTGCTGGCGCGAGAATCACCGACGCATGGACGCTCACCTCCGACGACAACCGGATGGCAGGTCTGTCGGCGCTGGCAGTGCTTCCCGATGGCCGCCTCCAAGCTTTGAGCGACAGCGGCGCGCTGGTCACCTTCGCCCGGCCCAGCCGAAGCGCTGATGCGACCGCTCTGGTCGAGGAATTGCCGGGCGGGCCCGGCTACCCGACCTTCAAGAAATATCGTGATTCGGAAGCGATGATTGTCGATCGCGACGGACGCGGGCAGTTTGTTGCGTTCGAGAATCAGCACAGCCTTTGGCGCTACGAAAGCGATGGCCGGGCGACGCGGCTTCCTCTTCGGCTTCCGGCGAAAAGGTGGAAGAGGAATACGGGGATCGAGGCGATGGTCGTCGATCCTGCCGACGGAAACCTGCTGCTGCTCCACGAGGGCGGACGCGAGCTGTTCAGGGTGGGGCGCTCAGCAACGCCAAGTGCCCTGCCGCTGGCCGGGGCGACCGGCGGGATCGCCGATGCGGTGCGGCTGCCCGACGGGCGGATAGTGGTGGCGGTGCGCGAGATCGGGCTGCTCGGTCTCAGCAACAGGCTGGCTTGGCTGGAGCCGACGGCGGGCGGCTACCGCCTGCGCAATTTCGCGACCCTGCCGCTGGGGCCGCTCGACAATATCGAGGGGCTGGCCGCCGAGCCGGTCGCCGGCGGCGGCACCTTGCTGTGGGCGGTCACCGACAATGACGCCTGGCGACGGACCTTGCTGCTGCGGATCGAGCTAGACACGACAAAGGCTCCAGCCGAAGCCGGAGCCTGATTGTCGATTGGGAACGCTGACGGCCGGACGAATGCCCGGCCGACCGGCTCAGGCCGCGGCCTTGGCCTTCTTGGCGAGCTCGCGCTTCAGCTTGCGGGCTTCGGTGCCGAGCTTCTCTTCGCTGGTCTTGGTCAGCCAGTTGTCGAGGCCGCCGACATGCTCGACCGAACGCAGGCCGTGGGTCGAGACGCGCAGCTTGACGCTCTTGCCGAGCTCGTCGCTGATCAGCGTGACATTCTGCAGGTTGGGCAGAAAGGTCCGCTTGGTCTTGTTGTTCGCGTGGGAAACATTGTTGCCCACCTGACGGCCCTTGCCGGTCAGCTCGCACACGCGTGCCATTGGATCTATCCCGTGATTGGTCGAGGGCACACCCGTTGGGAGCACCCGGAAAGCGCCGCCACCTAACGAGTCGCCGGCGATGCGTCAACCGCAACCCCATCGCCGGTGGTGCGTTGCCGAGGCGTAACGAACAGGAGTTTCCACCCAATGCGCGCCGTGATCCTTGTCCTCATGCTGCTGATCGTCGGCGCCATCGCGCTGGTTGCGACCGGCTTCGTCAACGTCAACCAGACTCAGCCGGCGCAGGCCCCCGGGGTTGCCGTCGGCAGCGACGGCGTAGTGGTAAAGGGCGGCCAGAAGCCCGAGTTCGAAGTTCAGACCGGCCGGATCGAGGTCGGCAGCGGCAAGGCCACTATCCCCGTGCCCGAAATTCGCGTCGCGCCGGGAGGCAATGGCAATGCCCCGGCACACCCGCAGCCTCAGCCCGCCCAGCCGGCCCAGCCCGCGGGTCAGCAGCCGGCGACGACCGACTCGACGCAGCAGTAGGAGGGGCGCTAGCGGGAGGCATGGGCTTCCCGCTTCCCCCTCCGATGCGCCGTGCGCTCGACCTTGCCGCCGAAGCGGCAGCGGCGGGCGAAGTGCCGGTCGGCGCGGTGGTGACGCGCGGCGAAGCCATCCTTGCCGAAGGCCGCAACCGGATGCGTGAGGGGAGCGACCCCACCGCCCATGCCGAGATGGTCGCGCTTCGGGCGGCGGCAGCGGCGCTCGGCTCCAGCCGGCTCGACGAATGCAGCCTGTGGGTGAGCCTGGAGCCCTGCGCGATGTGCGCCGGAGCGATCGCGCTGGCGCGGATCAAGGAACTGCGCTTCGCCGCCGAAGACCCCAAGGGCGGCGCGGTCGTCAACGGCCCACGCCTCTTCGGCCAGCCGACGTGCCATCACCGCCCGGACGTGCTCGGCGGGATCGGCGAGGAAGAAGCGGCGGCGCTGCTGCGCGGGTTCTTCGCCGAGCGGCGCTGACACGAAAAAGGGGCCGGCGAATGATTGCCGACCCCTCCATCATTACGGAAGCCAGTGATTACTGACGCAGCGGAACGACCTTGATCTCGACCCGGCGATTGGCCGCACGGTCCGCTTCGTTCGTTTCCGGATTCACCAGCAGCTGCGATTCGCCGAAGCCGCGGGTGGCCATGCGGGCGCGGACCACGCCGCGGCTGGCGAGGTAGCTCGCGACCGAGTCGGCGCGGCGCTCGGACAGGGTCTGGTTGTAGGCGTCCGATCCGCTCGAATCGGTGTGGCCGTAGATGTCGATGTAGCTCTGGTTGTACTGCGCCAGCGTGCTCGCCACCTCGTTCAGGGTCGACTGGAACTGCGGCTGGATGTCGTAACGATTGTAAGCGAAGGTGATCCCGCTCGGCATACGCAAGATGAGGTCGTCGCCCTGGCGGATGACGTCGACGCCGGTACCGGCGGTCTCGCGGCGAAGCTCGGCTTCCTGCTGGTCCATGTAACGGCCGACCGCGGCGCCCGCGAGGCCACCGATGCCCGCGCCGATGATCTGCTCGGTCCTGCTGTTGCGCCCGCCGACGATGTCGCCGAGGAGATAGCCGCCGGCCGCGCCGAGGATGGCGCCGAGGCCGGTTTGGCTGATCCGGCGGTTGCCAGTCTCGGGATTGGTCGTGCAGGCGGTGGTCGTCAGCAGCGATGCGGCGATCACGCCGATCGTCAGTTTCTTGCCCTTGGTCATGTTCAAGGTCGCTCCCTCTTGTTGATACGCAGAATATGCTGGCACGTGAAACCGGTGGCCGCTGTGGAATGTTCCAGCACCACAACGATCCTCGCGCTTGCCGCTCCCCTCCCTTGAAGGCTAGAAGCTGACCCTCCGATGAGCGGCACCCTGCTCCCCTTTCCCTGGCTTGACCTGGTCCTGATCCTTGCGCTGATCGCACTCAACGGCGTGATGTCGATGAGTGAATTGGCAATCGTGTCCGCGCGCGAAGCCCGCCTCAAGGGGCTGGCCAAGGGCGGCAGCGGGGGTGCGCGCATCGCGCTGAAGCTTGCCGCCGACCCCGGCCGGTTCCTGTCGACGGTGCAGATCGGGATCACCTTGATCGGGATCCTGACCGGTGCGCTGTCGGGCTCCCGGCTCGGCACTCCGGTGTCGCAGCGGCTGGAATGGCTCGGCCTCGATGCCGAAACTTCGGTCACGGTCGGGTTCGGGCTGGTGATCGTGCTCACCACCTTCGCTTCGGTGGTGGTCGGCGAACTGGTGCCCAAGCAGTTCGCGCTGCGCACGCCCGAGCCGATCGCGGTGATCATGGCCCGGCCGATGCTGTGGCTTAGCAAGCTGACCGCGCCGTTCGTGTGGGTGCTCGACAAGAGTAGCGCGGGCATCTTCAAGCTGCTCGGCCTCAACCGCGAGAATCGCGACCACGTCACCGCCGAGGAACTCCACCTGGTGGTCGCCGAAGCGCAGACCGCCGGGGTGCTGGAGGAATCGGAGCGGGCGATCATCAGCGGCATCGTCCGCCTGGCCGATCGCCCGGTGCGCGAGGTGATGACCCCGCGCACCGAGGTCGACTGGATCGACATCGACAGTTCGCCCCAGCAGATCCGCGAAGCGCTGGCCGACACCCCGCATAGTCGGCTGCCGGTTGCCAAAGGCTCGATCGAGGCGATCGTCGGGGTGATCCAGACCCGCGACATGCTCGACGCGATGCTGCAGGGCCGGCCGCTCGACCTGCGCGCGCTGACCCGCAAGGCGCCGGTCATTCCCGACGTGATGGACGCAATGGATGCGCTGAGCGTGCTGCGCTCGGCCGAAGTGCCGCTGGCGCTGGTCCACGACGAATATGGCCATCTCGACGGTATCGTCACCCCGGGCTCGATCCTCGCCGCGCTGGCCGGTGCGTTCGCGAGCGACGTCGAGGACGACGACCCGCCTTTGATCGAGCGCGAGGACGGCAGCTGGCTCATCAGCGGCTCGGCCACCGCCGATTGCCTCGAGGACCGGCTAGGAATCAACCTGTCGATTGAACGCGATTTCTCGACCGTTGCGGGGTTCGCGCTGGCGGTGCTCAAGCACCTGCCCGAGACCGGCGAAGTGTTCGATCATGACGGCTGGCGGTTCGAGATCATCGACCTCGACGGGCGCAAGATCGACAAGCTGCTGGTCAGCCGCAAGCCGCGCCGGGAAAAGGCCGCCGAGTAGGTCGACGCACCGCCCGGACTTGATCGGCCGGCGTGTCTTTCTTACCTTTGGTCGACCAATTAAAAGCAGGCGGATCCCGGGTCAGGCCCGGGACGACGGAGCCTGACGCCCTCCGCAGCTATACTTTCGCGCCGCCCCCGGCTAATGGCGCGCCCAAACATCAATCAATCAATCTCAAAGGATTTGCATGGCCAAGGAAGAACTTCTCGAGATGCGTGGGCGGGTGGTCGAACTGCTGCCCAATGCGATGTTCCGCGTCGAACTCGAGAATGGCCACGAAATCCTGGGGCACACCGCCGGCAAGATGCGCAAGAACCGCATCCGCGTGCTGACCGGCGACGAAGTGCTGGTCGAACTGACCCCCTACGACCTGACCAAGGGGCGAATCACCTACCGCTTCATGCCGGGCCGCGCCGGGCCTCCGGGCTACAACGGCTAAGGCGCACCCCATGCGCCTGGTCCTCGCCTCGGCGAGCCCGCGCCGGGTCGACCTGCTTGCCCGCATCGGGGTGACGCCGGACGCGATCCGCCCCGCCGACATCGACGAGGAACCCACCAAGGGAGAGTTGCCGCGTCCGCACGCGCTGCGACTGGCGAGCGAAAAGGCGGCCGCGGTCGCCGCGCTGGAGCCCGACGCGCTGGTGCTGGCCGCTGACACGGTGGTTGCGGTCGGGCGCCGGATCCTGCCCAAGGTCGAGGACGAGGCGACCTTGCGCGAATGCATGGCGCTGCTGTCTGGCCGCCGCCACACCGTGCTGACCGGGGTCGCGCTGGCCGCTCCCGGGCACAAGCTGCGCACGCGGCTGGTCGAGACGGTGATCGCGATGAAGAATTTGTCAGCCCAAGAGGTCGACTATTATGCCGGCCATGGCGAGTGGCGCGGCAAGGCCGGCGGCTATGCGCTGCAGGGCTATGGCGAGGTCTATGTCCGATTCTTGGCGGGCAGCTGGTCCAACGTCGTCGGCTTGCCGCTGGCCGAGACGCGGCACCTGTTGAAGGCGGTTGGTTATCCGCTTGCCTGAGTGGCCCCGTGACTGACTGGCTCGCCGAGCACGGCATCGGCGAGCAGCGTTTCGTGCGCATCGCGAACGGCGAGATCACCGACGCCTGCATCCATCTCGAGGGCACGCCCTCGGCGGGTGAGATCCGCCAGGCCCGGATCAAGGCGGTGCGGCCGCAGGCGCTGGCCAGCGACGGCTCGTTCGAATTCCTCCTTCCGGGTGGTGCCGGCGGTCTGCACGAAGGAGCGACTGCCTCGATCGAGGTCACGCGCGAGCCCATCCCAGGCGCCGAGCCATGGAAGCGGCCGCTGGCCCGGGTGGTCGAAGCCGGCACGACCGGCAAGGCGCCCAAAGCCAAGCCGATCCCCTTTCCCGCGCCCGATGATGACCTGGAACGCGCGGGCTGGTCCGACCTGCTGGAGGAAGCCCGTAGCGGCCTGATCAACTTTCCGGGCGGGACGCTGCGGGTATCGGTCACCCCGGCGATGACGCTGATCGATGTCGATGGGGTCGGCCGTCCCGACGACCTTGCCCAGGCCGCGGCCAGGGCGGCGGCGGCCGCGATCCGGCGGCATGCGATCGGCGGATCGATCGGGATCGACTTTCCAACCGTCCAGGGACGCGAGATCCGGCAGCGGCTGGGCGAGATCGTCGATGCGGGGCTGGAGAAGCCGTTCGAGCGGACCGCGGTGAACGGCTTCGGCTTCCTTCAGATCGTCCGTCCGCGCCGCTTCCCGAGCCTGTTCGAGCTTGCCACCGACCGGCCGGGCTTTGAAGCACGCGCGCTGCTTCGGCGAGCGGCGCGGCTGGTCGGGTCGGTCCGGATCGCCTGTCACCCGGCGGTCGCCGCCGCGTTTCGGCCCGATTGGCTGGAGCAGCTCGGCCGGCAGGTCGGCGGCAGCGTCACCTTGCGCGATGACGCCGCCCTCGCCATCTCCGGCGGCCATGCCAGCCAAGCTTAAACCCTGCCCCCTGTGCGCCAAGCCGGCGACGGTCGATCACGCCCCCTTCTGCAGCCGCGGCTGCAAGGATCGCGACCTGCTGCAATGGCTTGGCGAAGGCTATCGCATTCCGGGTCCGCCGGCCGATCCCGGGCTGGACAGCGACGAAGGCGCCCGTTAGGGAGCCGCTCGCACGGCCTTCGGGCCTGCCCGCGAGTGTCGTGGGCCCAGATAGCTCAGTTGGTAGAGCATGCGACTGAAAATCGCAGTGTCGCTGGTTCGATCCCGGCTCTGGGCACCACTCGCCTCCCCTTCTTATCCCTGATCAGGCTTCGACGAGGACGCCCTCGTCCACGTCCTGCTCCGTCTCGGCGCCGACGCCCTCCTCCAGCGCCATTTCGGCGGCCGCCATCTCCTCGGCATCGGACGGCAGGATGCCGAACCGCGCAGCGACGTCGGGGGCGAAGCGGAGGAGGTCGGGACGAAGTTTGATGATCGAGACGTCCTTGGCCTTGCCCTCCATCATCACGTCGAATTCGAGGCCCTCCATGGTCCGCATGAAGGTCGCAAATTCGAACGGGTTGGTGAAGTCGCTGTGCCCGGTCCAGATCGGCGGCAGGAGTACGGTCTTGACCCGGGCGGTGGCCTTGACCGGGGCGCGGGTCAGTTCCCTCGACCTTAACGTCTTGCCCGCCATCGCCGCCTCGCGCTGCTTGGGGGTGATCTTTCGCTTCACTTCGCGCAGTTCAGTGCGGGGCGAGGAGAAGTGCATCTTGGGGCGCACGCCGTCGGGCCAGGTGGCGAGGAATTTTTCGAACGTGGCGCGCATGTCGAGCCGTTCGGGGTTGAGGCACCAGAAATGCTGATAGTCGAACACGCAGCGGACGCCGCAGCGCTCGGTAATCCACAGCACATCGGCGGCGGAAAAGCGGATGTCGTCATTCTCGAGCACCAGCCGGCGCTGCACATGCTCGGGGCATTGGGCATAACCGTCGAGCCAGCGAGCCCGCGCCGCCTCGCGGTCGTCATAGACCCCGCCGACATGCGTCACCAGAACCGCCTCGGGACCACAGCCCATCCGGTCGAGCATTTCGGCCTGGCTGGCGAGGTCCCAGATCGACTTGCGGGTCAGCTCGGGATTGGGGCTGTTGAGCAGCACATATTGCGAGGGGTGGAAGGAAAGGCGAATGTCGAGCTCGCGCGCCTTCCTGCCGAAAGCGGCGAGCTCGGCGTCGCTTTCCTCCACCATCTTGTGGAATTGCGGCATGTCGGGATGGGTCGCGTAGGGGGCGATGTCCGAGCTCAAGCGGTACATGTCGATCTCGACCTTCTTGAGATAGTCGAGGACGTGGTCGAGATGCTCGAGGCTGCACTTGAGATGCGGGTCCTTCTGCCAGCGGCGGGTGTCGCTCGACTTGAGGCCGGGGACGCCCATCACCTTGACCGGGAAGCCGAGGCGGAGGGGACGAGTGGGGTCGGTGGTCAAGCGATCTGCTCCTCGGGAAAGCCAAGTTCCGCAACGAAGCGGTTCCAGTCGGGGATCCGCAGCGCCCCGCCGCTCGCGGCCTTGTGGCCGCTGCCGTATTCGGTGCCGACGCCATCCGGGCGGCGGTCGGCGAAGAAGCGGATGAGATCGTGCCCGGCGCCGGTGCGGGCGGCGAAGTGGACCCAGCCGGGGCGGTAGGCCTTGTTGGCGGCGATCACGACCTTGTCGCGCAGCCGGGTGCGCCATTGCTGGGCGATCAGCGGGTGGACCTGGCAGGGCGAATCGAGTGGGATCAGCGCCACCTCCCCGCGAACCTTGGGCGCGACCCGGCGGGCGACCTCCATCGCGGCCTTTACCTCTTCCTTGGCGGCGAGCAGCAAACCGGTTTCGGGGTGGGCGCCCGACAGCAGTTCCTTGGGGCTGTCGCACTTCATCAGCAGCGACAGCGCAGGGCTGGCGTCGGCCGAGGCGGTGCGACGCGGCGCGTTGACCAGGCTGACCGCGTTGCGCAGCGCGGTCTTGCCGTAGCGCGCCTGGGCCGCGGCCATCTCCGCAAAGCCCTTGTCCTCGGCCATGTCGCCGATCAGGCCCATGGCCGCCAGCCACAGCAAATCGTCGGGGCTGCCTAAGGTCCAGAAGGCGAGCAGCGCGGAGGTAGGCTCGGGATCGTCACCATTGCCGCTCAGCACCAGCGCGTCGCCTGGCGTTCCGGTCGGCACGTGATGGTCGAGCAGACAGGTCGGCGTGCCCGGCAGGATCTCGCCTTCGCGCACGCCGAGGTCGGTGGCGATGATCGCCGGCGGGCGGCGCTGCTCCAGTTCGGCGCGCACCGCGTCGGTCCACGGCGTCTCGCCCTTGCCGACCAGCCGCACCTCGGAGCCCCGAATCGAGCGCGCGAGGATCGCCACGGCGGACAGCCCGTCGGCGTCGAAATGGCCGAG
Organism: Sphingomonas glaciei; assembly: GCF_023380025.1. NCBI lineage: Bacteria > Pseudomonadati > Pseudomonadota > Alphaproteobacteria > Sphingomonadales > Sphingomonadaceae > Sphingomonas > Sphingomonas glaciei. The sequence continues at coordinate 2,205,391 of NZ_CP097253.1, read as the reverse complement.
GATCAGGGGTGGGCCCGGCACGCCGTCCAGCCACTGCCGGAAGCGTTCTCGGGTCGGCTGGGGGCCTTGCGTCATGAAGAGGGAACGAGTCGGGCCGCGGTCGGCTCCGTCCGCTGGACCCTTGGCCGTATACCCCTGCCCTACGCTCGTCGAAGCGTTGCTTGACGCCGTCAGACCGCCGCCGCACCGTCCATTCAACTCGTCACCGGAGACCGTGTCTTGCTTCAGCCCACCCGCCTGCTCGCCGCCCTTCTGCTCGCCGGAACTGCCCTCCCCTCGCTGCCTGCCGCGGCCCAGACCGCCGCCGCCATTCCGCAGCTCAACTATACCGAGCGCAAACTGGCCAACGGCCTCAGGGTCTATGCGCTGCGCGACACGGCCAGCCCGAACGTGTCGGTCCAGGTGTGGTACGATGTCGGCTCCAAGGACGATCCGCGCGGGCGGTCAGGCTTCGCGCACCTGTTCGAGCATCTGATGTTCAAGGCCACCCGCAACATGGTGCCCGAACAGATGGACCGGATGACCGAGGACGTCGGCGGGTTCAACAACGCCAGCACCGCGGACGATTATACCAATTATTACGAGACGGTGCCGGCCAATCACCTCCAGCGGCTGCTGTGGGCCGAGGCCGACCGGATGGGCAGCCTGGTGGTCGACGACGCCAACTTCAAACCCGAACGCGACGTGGTGAAGGAGGAGCTGCGGACCGGCCTGGCGCGGCCCTATGGCAAGCTGTTCCAGCATTATATTCCGATGACCAGCTACCAGCGGCACCCCTATGCCCGGCCAGGCATCGGCAGCATCGAGGAGCTGGACGCCGCGACCATCGACGACGTCCGCGCCTTTCACGCGACCTATTATCGGCCCGACAATGCGGTGCTGGTGGTCAGCGGCAATTTCGATCCCGCCGACCTCAACCGCTGGGTCGACAGCTATTTCGCGCCGATCAAGCGTCCGGCCGGGGCGATTCCGCGCGTGACCATGGTCGAGCCGGCCCGCACCGCCGCGCGCAGCTACACGGTGACCGAGCCCAACACCCCGCTTCCGGCGCTGGTGATGAGCTTCCTTCTGCCGCCCGCCAAATCGCCCGACATGCCCGCGGTGGAACTGCTGCAGGCAGTGCTCGCGAGCGGCGAGAGCAGCCGCCTCAACAAGGCGCTGATCCGCACCCGCCTGGCGACCGATGCGGCGGTCTATATCGACGACAAGCAGGGCACCGGCCTGTTCGCTCCCTATGCGATCCTGGCGGGCGGCAAGGCCGTGCCCGAGGTCGAGACCGCGCTGCGGGCCGAGCTGTCGCGGATGGCGCGCGAGCCGGTCACCGCTGCCGAGCTGACCGAAGCGCGCAACGAGCTTCTGACCAGCGCGCTCAAGGAACGCGAGACGGTCGAGGGCAAGGGCGACCTCCTCGCCACCGGGGTGATCATCGAGGGCGATCCCCGCGCCGCCGACAAGCGCCTCGCCGCGCTGGCGCGGGTCACTCCCGCCGACGTCCAGCGGGTGGCGAAGAAGTATCTCGACCTCAATACCGCGGTCACCATCCGCTACCTGCCCGCCGCGAGCGGCGCGACGGCGAGCAGCGGCGACAGGATCGCTCTGGCCCCGAGCGTGGTGACCACCCCGCTCTCCGCCCCGGCCGGGATCAAGATCGTCCAGCCCGCCAGCGAGGCCGAGCGGATCCGCCCGCCCGAGCCCGCCGCACCGGTCGCGGTCAACGTGCCGCAGCCGGTCACCGCGCGGCTGGCCAACGGGCTGACCGTGATCACCGTGCCGCGCACCAACCTGCCGCTGGTCAGCGCCAGCCTGATTGCGCTGGGCGGAAGCACTGCCGATCCCGAAGGCAAGGCCGGGCTCAACCGGCTTGCCGCTAACCTGTTGACCAAGGGCACCGCGACCCGCAGCGCGGAGCAGATCGCCGCGGCGGTCGAGGCGCTGGGCGCAGGGCTCGGCGCTGGGGCCACCAACGAGGGCCTGGACCTCAGCCTGACGGTGCGCAGCGCCAACCTGCCCGCGGCACTGGGCATCATGGCCGACGTCGCAGCCAACGCCGCCTTTGCCCCCGATGAAGTCGAGCGGGCGCGCGGCCAGGCGATCGACGAAGCCGCGCTGGCGCTGCAGGACCCGGGCGCGCTGTCGCGGCTGGCCGCCGGCCGCGCGATCTTCGGCAATGGCGCCTACGGCTCGCCCGCCGGGGGCACGCCCGAATCGCTGAAGGCGATCGCCCGGCCCGACGTGGTGGCCGCGGCCGCCCAGTCGCTTCGCCCCGACAAGAGCGTGCTGGTGCTGAGCGGCGACCTGTCCCCGTCGCAGGCGAAGCAGTTGGCCCAGCAGGCGTTCGGATCGTGGCGCGCGGCGAGCCCGCTGACGGCCGCGGCGACGCGCCCGGCGGTGGGCGAGGCGCCGCTCAAGGGCAAGGTGATCGTGATCGACATGCCGGGATCGAGCCAGGCGGCGGTGGCGGTGGCCAAGGAGACCATCCCCCGTGCCGATCCGCGTTACTATCAGGCGATGATCGCCAATGCGGTGCTCGGCGGAGGCTATAGCGCGCGTCTGAACCGCGAAATCCGGATCAAGCGCGGGCTGTCCTACGGTGCCAACAGCGGGCTGTCAGCGGGCCGCCGGGCCGGCGCGGTGGTCGCCGCGGTGCAGACCAAGAATGCCTCGGCCCCCGAGGTGCTGGGGATCATCCTCGACGAGATGAAGCGGCTCGGCGCGGAGCCGATCCCGGCGGCCGAGATGGGCACTCGCCAGGCGTTCATCACCGGCGGGTTCGGGCGCCAGCTGGAGACGGTCGAGGGGCTGGGCGACATCGTCGCGGGCTATGTCCAGAACGGCGTCGATCCGGCCGAGATCGGGCGGTACATGACCTCGGTCCGGGCGGTCACGCCCGAGCAGGCCGGGGAAGCGGCGCGCGGACTGCTGGCGCCGGCCGGCACCACCACGGTGATCGTCGGCGACGCCAAGCTATTCACCGACGCCCTGCGCAAGCGATTCGGCGAGGTAACGGTGATCCCGCTGCCGCAGCTGTCGCTCGACCAGCCGGGACTTCGCTAAGGCCGGACGCAACCTGAGGGCCGGCTCGGGGTTTGATCATGCGAGTTTCATAGAAGGACGGAAAACCGCATGATCACCCGCACCGCCACCGCGCGATACGAAGGCATGGGCAAGACCGGCAAGGGGTGGATCTCCACCCAGTCTGGCGTGCTCCAGGACAGCCGCTACGGCTTCAACACCCGCTTCGAGGGCGAGCCCGGGACCAATCCCGAGGAGCTGATCGCCGCCGCCCACTCCAGTTGCTTCACCATGGCGCTGAGCTTCGCGCTCGCCGGCGCCGGGCACAACGAAGGCACGCTGGAGACCGAGGCGAGGGTCAAGCTCGATCAGGATGGCGCCGGGTTCAAAATCAGCCGTTCGGACCTCCGCCTCAACGCCAGTGTGCCCGGGATCGAGGAAGCCGAACTGCGGCGGCTGGCCGAGGAGGCCAAGCAGAATTGCCCCATTTCCAAGCTGCTGAACGCTGAGATGACGCTGGACGTCACGATCGGCTGAGGCGGTTGCGCCGGCCGGAATAGCTGTGCATGGCCTTGCCTCATGGCAGGGCCTGCACATAACAGCGAGCGCACCGCGGGCCTCCTTCTCATGGGGGCGGCGGCGCTTGCGCTGCTGATCGCCAACAGCCCGCTCGGTCCGTCCTACCATGCGCTGCTCGAGACCTACGTCGGCCCGCTGACGGTCCACTATTGGATCGCCGACGCGCTGATGGCCTTGTTCTTCCTGCTGGTCGGGCTGGAGGTGAAGCGCGAATGGTATGACGGCGAGCTCGCAACGAGCGAAGCGCGCCGCCTGCCGATGGTCGCGGCGGCGTTCGGGATGGCGGTCCCGGCGCTGGTCTACAAGCTCGTCACCGGTTTCGATCCAGCGCTGTCCTCGGGCTGGGCGATCCCGGCCGCGACCGACATCGCCTTTGCCTTGGGCCTGCTGGCGCTGCTTGGGCCGCGCGTCCCGGCCAGCATCAAGGTGCTGCTGGTGACGATCGCGATCATCGACGACATCGGCGCGGTCGCGATCATCGCGGTCTTCTACACCGCCGAGATCAGCATGGCCGCACTGGCGGTCAGCGCGCTGCTGGTCGGCCTGATGGCGGCGCTCAACATGTTCGGCGTGCGCAGGCTGTGGCCCTACCTGCTGGTGTTTCCCTTCCTGTGGCTGGCGGTGTTCCAGTCGGGCATCCACGCCACCATCGCCGGGGTGATCGCCGCGCTGACCATTCCACTCGGCCGGGGCGAGGCGGTCTCGCCGCTCAAGAAACTGGAGCACAAGCTGCACCCGCTGGTGATGTTCGGGATCGTGCCCGTCTTCGGACTGGCAAGTGCCGGCGTCACCATCGATGGTTTGGACGAAGTCTTTCTGCCGCTTCCGCTGGGGATCGCGGCGGGGCTGTTCATCGGCAAGCAGCTGGGCGTCTTCGGCGCGATCTGGGCCGCCGACCGGATCGGCCTCGCCCGCAAGCCCGAGGTGCTGCGCTGGACCCACATCTATGGCGCCGCGCTGCTGTGCGGGGTCGGCTTCACCATGAGCCTGTTCATCGGCGAGCTCGCCTTTGCCGACCGCGTGCTGATCGACGAGGCCAAGATCGGCACGCTGCTGGGATCGGTCCTGTCGGGCATCGCCGGCTATATCGTCCTTGCGCTGGCCAAGCCGATCGGCGAGTCCGAGCGTGACCGTGACGAAGCCGCCGAGATTTTCGGCGAGGATGCCGACGAGGACCCGACCGTATGCAACGACCCCTACGCGCCGCCACTCTTGCCGCCTCGCTGAGCCTGGCGGCCTGCGCCACCGCCCCCGGCGCGGGCGATAGCCTGTCCGCCCTGGCCCGCGATTATGTTGTGCTGCAGATGGCGATCGGCGAGAAGGAGGAAGGCTATATCGACGCTTTTACCGGTGAGCCGGCACTCAAGACCGAGGGCCAGGCGCTGGCTGCGCGGAGCGATCTTCCGGCCCTCGCCACCCGCGTCGCCCAGCTGCGCAGCCGGGTTCAGGCGCTGAGCGCCGAAGAGCCCCGCCGCGCCGCCTTTCTTTCCGCCCAGCTGACCGCCGCGGCCACCCGTCTGCGCATGCTGCAGGGCGAGAAGCTGTCGTTCGCCGACGAGGCGCAGGGCCTGTTCGGGGTGCGGCCCGAGATCAAGCCGCTCGCCAGCTACGATCCGGTCCTGGCCAGGATCGAGGCGCTGGTCCCGGGCCAGGGCACGCTCGCCGACCGGGTCGAGGCCTATCAGAACCGCTTCACCATCAGCCGCGACAAGCTGGAGCCGGTGTTCCGCAATGCCATCGCCGCCTGCCGCACCGCGTCAAGCCAGCACATCACCCTGCCCTCGACCGAGCAGTTCGACCTCGCTTTCGTCACCGGCAAGAGCTGGTCGGGGTATAATTACTACCAGGGCAATTACCGCAGCCGGATCGAGATCAACACCGACCTACCGATCCGCCTCAGCCGGGCGATCGATCTTGGCTGCCACGAGGGCTATCCCGGCCACCACGTGCTGAACGTGCTGCAGGAAGAGAAGCTCGCCAAGGGCAAGGGCTGGGCGGAGTTCACCGTTCAGCCGCTGTTTTCGCCGCAGTCGATTATCTCCGAAGGGTCGGCCAATTTCGGCATCGACCTGGCTTTCCCGGGTCAGCGCAAGGCGCGTTACGAGGCCGCAGTGCTGGCTCCATTGGCCGGGCTCGATGGGTCGGAGGTCGGGCGCTACGACCAGCTGCTCGATGCCCTGCGCGATCTCGGCACCGCCCGCAACACCATCTCCCAGCAGTTCCTGGACGGGCAGATCGACGAGGCGGAAGCGGTCCGGCTGACCCAGAAATACAGCCTGGTCGGCGAAGCGCGCGCCAAGCAGTCGGTCAGCTTCACCAAGCAATATCGCTCCTACGTCATCAACTACACCATCGGCCGCGACATGGTGGCGCGCGACGTCGACCGATTCTCCGACGACAAGGCGCGCTGGCAACGGATGGAGCAACTGCTGAGCGAGCCGACGCTGCCCAGCGACCTCAAGGGCTGAACTGCAGATGCGCTGCTTCTGGGACGAGGCGCAGCGCGGCCACGCGCCTTCGAGCGAGTTCTTCAACGGCGCGCTGCATCCCGCTGCAGACGTGGTCGAGCGGGTCGATTCGGTGCTGGCGGCGATCGAGCCGGTGGAGACGCCGGCAGCGCGCTCCGAAGCCGAGCTGCTGGCGGCGGCCGGCCTGGCGCACACCCCCGACTATCTTGAGCTGCTGCGCACCGCGCATGCCGAGTGGCTAGCGGCTGGGCGCAGCGGCGACGTGCTGCCCTATGCCTTTCCGGTCCGCCGGGCCCCGCGCGAGCTGCAGCGGATCGATGCCCGGCTTGGCCAGCATTCCTATGACACCTGCGCGCCGATCATGGGCGGGACGTGGGACGCGCTGCTGGCGGGGACCGGCACCATGCTCGCCGCGCTCGACGTGGCGATTGCGGGCGAGCACGCCTTCGCCCTGACCCGCCCGCCGGGCCACCATGCCGGGCCCGATTACATGGGCGGCTATTCCTACTTCAACTGGGCGGCGATCGCGGCGCTGACCTCGGGCAAGCGGACCGCCATCCTCGACCTCGACTATCACCATGGCAACGGGACGCAGGACATCGTCGCCCGGCGCGACGGCGTCCGCTTCGCCTCGCTCCATGCCGATCCCGCGACCGACTATCCCTATTTCTGGGGGACCGAAGCGGAGAGCGGCGGCAATATCCTCAACCTGCCTCTTCCGCGCGGGACCGCCTTTGCCGCTTATGACGAGGCGCTCGTGCGGGCCTGCGACTGGCTGGCCGAGGATGCGCCCGAACTGCTCGTCGTAAGCTTCGGCGCGGATACGTTCGAGGGCGATCCGATCAGCCATTTCGCCATCCGCACCAGCGATTACGTCCACCTGGCCGCCCGCGCCGCAGCGCTCGGCATCCCCACGCTGGTCCTGCTCGAAGGCGGCTATGCGGTGGACGCGCTGGGCGCCAACGTTGCCGCTTTCCTGTCGGGCTTCTAGGCCACGACGCCATGGACCATTTTCACCTCGTAGACCGCGCGCTGCACTGTGAAGGCGTCTCGCTGGAGGCGATAGCCGCTGCCGCCGGCACGCCGACCTATGTCTATTCCTCCGCGACCATGGACCGCCACGCGGCGGTGATGCAGCAGGCAGTGGCCGGTGCCGGCAGCGGCGAGCCTTTGGTCGCCTACGCGGTCAAGGCTAACCCCAACGCCCATGTGCTGGCACGCCTGGGCAAGGCCGGACTGGGCGCGGACGTGGTCTCGATCGGCGAATATCGCCGCGCCCGCGCCGCCGGTATCGCGCCCGAGCGGATCGTCTTTTCCGGCGTCGGCAAGACCGCCGAGGAAATGGCCGAAGCGCTGGCCGGCGGCCTGCTTCAGTTCAACGTTGAGAGCATGGAGGAAGCGCGCACGCTGTCGGCGGTGGCGGCGGAGCAGGGCCGCGCGGCGCCGATGGGATTCCGGATCAACCCCGACGTCAGCGCCGGCACCCATGCCAAGATCACCACCGGCACTGCCGACAACAAGTTCGGGATCGCGGCGGGCGATGCGCTCACCTTCACCCGCGAGGCGGCGAGCCTGCCCGGCCTGGCGGTGCACGGCGTCACCGTCCACATCGGCAGCCAATTAGTCAGTCTTGAGCCATTGGAGCAGGCGTTCCGGCGCCTTGGCGAGTTGATTGCCGCGCTGCGCGAGGACGGGTGCGACATCCGCATCGCCGACCTGGGCGGCGGGCTTGGCGTGCCCCACGGCCCCGGCCAGCCCGAGCCGCCCAGCCCGGAAGCCTATGGCCACATGGTGCGGCGGGTCACTGCCGACTGGAACACGCGCCTGTTGTTCGAGCCCGGGCGGCTGATCGTCGGCAATGCCGGGGTGCTGCTGACCCGCGTGGTGCGGGTGAAGCCCGGCGTCCGCGCGCCGTGGCTCATCGTCGACGCGGGCATGAACGACCTGATGCGCCCGGCTCTCTACGACGCCTATCACCGGATCGAGGCGGTGCGCCCGTCGGGCGTAAGCCAGGTGGTCAACGTGGTCGGCCCGGTGTGCGAGACCGGCGACACCTTCACCATGGACCGTGAGATGGACCGGGTCGAGGCAGGCGACCTGATCGTCTTCCGCACCGCTGGCGCCTACGGCGCGACGCTGTCGAGCGGCTACAACAGCCGTCCGCTGGCAGCCGAAGTGCTGGTCGACGGCGACCGCTGGGCCCTCATCCGCCGCCGGGTCGACCCCGACGCGCTGGCCGGGGTGGAGACGGCGGAGTGGCAGTAACCTAAGCCGGCTTGCTGCGCGGGAGGGCAGAGCCCAGCCTGCGCAGGCCGAATCGCTGGAGGCCTGCCCTGGTGTTGACGAGCCTTGTCGCGTCGGCGTTGCTGCTTGTTCCCGCTCCAGGCGACGCGGCGGCGCCGCCTCCCCCCGGCCCGCCCGAGCGTATTGAGCTCCCCGTCATCCAGCGCGATTGCGACCGCACCGGCGACCCCGAGGAGGTAACGGTCTGCGGCCGATCGGACCGCCGCTTCCGGATCGATCCCACGACCCTTGCCACCTTGCGCGTGATCGAACAGCGCAACGATCCGGCCAATCGTCCGCGCCCCCGTGCGATCACCGAGGGCTGCTCCGGCATCGGCCCGATGGACGCCTGTGGAGGCAACATCCCGGTCAGCGACATGGCCCTTCGTGCGGTCGTGCTGGCGGTAAAGGCGATCCGCGGCGAGGAGCTTGGCCCGCTGTTGCGGCAAGGGCCAAGCGACTATGACATCTACAAGCAGCAACTTGCAGAGGCCGAAGCCCGGAAGAAGTAGGCTGCGCCCCCAGCCGTCGCGGGGCGAAACCGACGCCCTCGCGAAGCTCGATTTGGGAGTGGCGCTGGACCTCTAGCTTCCCGGCATCCGGAAATTGACGCGGCTGATCACGAACGTCGGCACCTTGGTCCCGTCTGCCAATTCGGCCGGCTGGAAAACGGCTTTGGACAGGCGGTCGCAGACTACTTCCTTGAAACCCTCCCCGGAGAAGGGGGTCAGCGATGTGCACTTGGTGACTTTGCCGTCGGCACCCACGATCAGACGGGCCCTGACCATCGACATCTGCCCGCTCCTGATCGCCAGTGTCGGATAGTCGTCGGCACTGAACAGCGAGGCAAGATTGCGCCTGGCCTCGGGGGCGAGAACGATCCTGTCCTGAACCGCCGGGTCGAGACCCCAATCGGCCATCTGTTCACGATTACATTCACGCAGCATCTGCATGACCTTGGCGAGAGAGCCCGTCTGCAGCACCGTCACGCGGCGTCGCGGCTCGACGATCTGGATGGCGGTCACACTCGATCCAGCGGTCGCCTCGAGAGTTCGGTTCGCCATCCTCTTTGCGGCTGCGCGGGCGCGGTCGAACGACCGATCCTGGTCGCGAAACGTTTCGGACAGCAGGCTGATGTTGCCCCAGTAGATGGCGGTCTTCTTACTCTCGGTCGTCTCGCTGACGTTGCCGTCGTCGAAGGTGCGTCCGGTGCTCGGCACGAAGGTCGCCTTCGCTTCGCCCGACCCCTGCTTGGCCGAGAGAGCGCCGCCATGCACCAGCATCGTCAACCCACTGTCGGGCCCCAGGCTCTCGATGGCTAGGTGGGTCGGATCCGCGGCATTCCCGAAGGTTCGGAAAAGCTGGCAGCTATTATCCGAATAATGGAGGTTCCACGGTGTAAGCGGAGCCAGCACCGTGGGCTCGCGAGCCTCGGCTGCGGAAGTCACCCCCAGGGCACCAGCAAGGACGAAAGATAACTGGACGCGCACTGATCTACCTTCGTCATTCGCCACACCGAGGAGGGTAAACCAACGCTTCGGTCGCACAAGCCTACAGCTTGTCGGTCAGCTCCGGCACCAGCTTGAACAGGTCGCCGACCAGCCCGACGTCGGCGATCTGGAAGATCGGGGCTTCCTCGTCCTTGTTGATCGCGACGATGACCTTGCTGTCCTTCATGCCCGCAAGGTGCTGGATCGCGCCCGAGATGCCGACCGCGACGTAGAGTTCCGGAGCGACGATCTTGCCGGTCTGGCCGACCTGATAGTCGTTGGGCGCATAGCCCGCGTCGACCGCCGCGCGCGATGCGCCCACCGCGGCGCCGAGCTTGTCGGCGAGGGGATCGATCAAAGCGTGGAACTGCTCGCTCGAGCCCAGCGCGCGGCCGCCCGAGACGATGATCTTGGCGCTGGTCAGCTCTGGCCGCTCGGACTCGGAGGCTTCCATCGAGACGAAGCTCGACACCGCATTCGACACTCCGGCATCGACGGTCTCGACTTCGGCATTGCCGGACCCACGCTCGGCCTTGGTGAAGGCGGTGCCGCGGACGGTGATCACCTTCTTGGCGTCCTTCGAGCGCACGGTGGCGATCGCGTTGCCGGCGTAGATCGGGCGCTGGAACGTGTCCGGACCCTCGACCGCGACGATGTCGCTGATCTGCATGACGTCGAGCAGCGCCGCCACCCGCGGCGCGATATTGCGGCCGGTGGTGGTGGACGAAGCGAGCAGGACGTCGTGACCCTCCATCAGCTTGGCGACCAGCGGTGCGACGCTCTCGGCCAGCTCGTGGTCGAGCGCGGGGTCGGCGGCGACATGGACCTTGCCGACCCCGGCAATGGTCTTGGCGTCTTCGGCAGCAGCGGCGGCGTCCGAGCCGATCAGCAGCAGGTGCGCTTCGCCGCCAAGCTTGGCCGCGGCACCGAGGGTGGCGAGGGTCGAATCCTTGACCTTGCCGTGGGCGTGCTCGCCGAGAACCAGGATCTTCATGCGACAACTCCGAGAGACTTAAGCTTGGATACGAGTTCGTCGACCGACCCGACCTTGGCGCCGCCCTGGCGCTTGGCGGGCTCGACCACCTTCACGGTTTCAAGCCGCGGGGCGGTGTCGACGCCGAAGTCGGCCGGGGTCTTGCTCGCCAGCGGCTTGGCCTTGGCCTTCATGATGTTGGGCAGCGAGGGGTAGCGCGGGTCGTTGAGGCGAAGGTCGGTGGTGACGATCGCCGGCAGCTTGATCGCCACCGTCTCGAGCCCACCGTCCACTTCGCGGGTGACATTGGCGGTGTCGCCGCTGATCTCGACCTTCGAGGCGAAGGTGCCCTGGCCGTAGCCGGTCAGCGCGCCGAGCATCTGCCCGACCTGGCTCGAATCGTCGTCGATCGCCTGCTTGCCGAGCAGGATGACCTGCGGCTGCTCTTCCTCGACGATCTTCGCCAGGATCTTGGCGACGGCGAGGGGTTCGACCTCGTCATCGGTCTGGACCAGGATGCCGCGATCGGCGCCCATCGCGAGCGCGGTGCGGATCGTTTCCTGCGCCTTCTGCGGGCCGACGGACACGACCACGATCTCGGTCGCGCCGGCCTTTTCCTTGAGGCGGATGGCTTCCTCGACGGCGATCTCGTCGAAGGGATTCATGCTCATCTTGACGTTGGCGAGATCGACGCCGGTGCCGTCCATTTTCACCCGAGGCTTCACGTTGTAATCGATCACGCGCTTGACCGCGACGAGTACCTTCATGTCCGTCCCTTTTCTCGTCATGCCGGACGTGATCCGGCATCCGCTTGGCCTTTCCTCTAACGCTTTCAGAAGAAAGGCGGACCCCGGCTCAAGGCCGAGGGTACAGCACTATGGTGTCACGCCGCCCTCTTCACTTCCGCGACGATCTTCGCGGCGGCGTCGCCAAGGTCGTTTGCGGCGACGATCGGCAGGCCGCTGTTGGCCAGGATGTCCTTGCCCTGCTGGACGTTGGTGCCTTCGAGGCGGACCACCAGCGGGACCTTCAAGTCGACCTCGCGCGCGGCGGCGACGATGCCGTCGGCGATGATGTCGCACTTCATGATGCCGCCGAAGATGTTGACCAGGATCCCCTTCACCGCCGGATCGGCGAGGATGATCTTGAACGCCGCGGTGACCTTTTCCTTGTTGGCGCCGCCGCCGACGTCGAGGAAGTTGGCCGGGAAGGCGCCGTTGAGCTTGATGATGTCCATCGTCGCCATCGCCAGGCCCGCGCCGTTAACCATGCACCCAATGTCGCCGTCGAGCTTGATGTAGGCGAGGTCGTACTTCGACGCCTCGACCTCCTGCGGGTCCTCCTCGGTCAGGTCGCGCAGCTCGGCGAGATCCTTGTGGCGGAACATCGCATTGCCGTCGAAGCCGACTTTGGCGTCGAGCACCATCAGCTGGCCATCGTCGGTGATCGCCAGCGGGTTGATCTCGATCTGCTCGGCGTCGCTGCCGATAAAGGCGGCGTAGAGCCCGGCAAGCACCTTGCTCGCCTGCTTGGCGAGGTCGCCGGTAAGGCCCAACGCCGCCGCGACCGCGCGGCCGTGGTGCGGCATGAGGCCGGTGGCGGGATCGATGGTGACCGTGTGGATCTTCTCAGGGGAATCGTGGGCGACGTCCTCGATGTTCATGCCGCCTTCGGTCGAGGCGACCACCGCGATGCGGCCAGTCTCACGATCGACCAGCAGCGCGAGGTAAAATTCCTTGGCGATGTCGACGCCGTCGGTGATGTACAGGCGCTGGACCTGCTTGCCGGCCTCGCCGGTCTGGATGGTGACCAGCGTCTTGCCAAGCATCTCCTCGGCGTGGGCGCGGACTTCCTCGACGCTCTTGGCGAGGCGGACACCGCCCTTGGCGTCGGGGCCGAGTTCGGTGAACTTGCCCTTGCCGCGGCCGCCGGCGTGGATCTGCGCCTTGACCACCCACAACGGCCCGGGGAGCTTGCCGGCCGCGGCGACCGCTTCCTCGACGCTCATTGCGGCATGTCCGGCGGGAACCGGAACGCCGTACTTCGCAAGCAATTCCTTGGCCTGATATTCGTGGATGTTCATGGATCTTCCCGAGAATAAGGGTTTGACGGCCCTAAAGCATGACTCTGCCGCCAAGCCAAGTTAGAGAACGGGCCGTGAACGCGTCACTGCCCGGCAAGATCATCGACCCGGACGCACCAGCCCCGGTGCGCAAGATCATCCATGTCGACATGGATGCCTTCTTCGCCAGTGTCGAACAGCGCGACGACCCCAGCTTGCGGGGTAAGCCGGTAGCGGTCGGCGGCGGCCATCGCGGGGTGGTGGCAGCGGCGAGCTACGAGGCGCGGGTATTCGGGGTGCGTTCGGCCATGCCCAGCGTCACCGCCCGCCGGCGCTGTCCCGACCTGGTGTTCGTCAAGCCGCGGTTCGACGCCTATCGCCAGGTCAGCCAGCAGATCCGCGCCATCTTCGCCGACTATACCGACCTGATCGAACCGCTGAGCCTCGACGAAGCCTATCTCGACGTCAGCGAGGACCGCCACGCGCTCGGCTCGGCCAAGGCGATTGCCGAGGCGATCCGGGCCCGGATCCGTGCCGAGACCGGTCTCACCGCTTCGGCCGGGGTGTCCTATTGCAAGTTCGTCGCCAAGCTCGCCAGCGACCAGAACAAGCCCGACGGTCTGTGCGTGATCCGCCCCGAGCAGGCGCAGCGCTACATCGCCTCGCTGCCGGTGGGCCGCTTTCACGGGATCGGCCCGAAAACCGCGGAGCGGCTCGACAAGCTTGGCATTGTGACCGGCGCCGACCTCCAGTCGCTGAGCCTGGAGGAACTGACCGGGCGGTTCGGCAGCTCGGGCGAATGGTATTGGCGGATCTGCCGGGGGATCGACGAGCGGCCGGTGCGCAGCAGCCGGATCGCCAAGTCGGTCAGTGCCGAGCGGACCTTCAACGAGGATTATCGCACCGCCGAAGACCTCCACCGCGAGCTCGACCGGGTCGCGGGCCTGGCGTGGGAGCGGATCGCGCGGGCCCAGGCGGCGGGACGGACGGTCACGCTCAAGGTCAAATATTCGGACTTCCGGCTGATCAGCCGCTCACACAGCTTCGTCGATCCGGTCGGCGACCCGGCAACCTTCACCGCGACGGGGCATCACCTGCTCGACGCGCTGCTTCCGGTTTCGCTGGGGATCCGGCTGCTCGGCCTTGGCCTGTCGAACCTCGCCGAACGCGGCGACACCGGACCCCGCCAACTGGGGCTGGCGATCTGACCGATCTTGTGTTATATACTAGTCACATCAGGGGCCGTGCGCATGGACAATGCGCTACGGCCTTTTCGCAACCACCCTCTCGGCGGTGTTCGGGCAGTCAGCTCAACCGTCACTAGAGATGCCAAAGACCACGGGGCGACTTGGGGACGCCGCACCAACCGTTGAGTTCACGCATCTCGCATCTGGAAAGGTGAAGAATGGCAGCGAAGGCCCTTAGCTTCGACGTTGGCGATTATGTGGTCTACCCCAAGCACGGCGTTGGACGCGTCGTTGAACTGCAGAGCACCGAGATCGCCGGTACCAGCCTACAGCTGTACGTGCTCCGTTTCGAAAAAGAGAAGATGACGCTGCGGGTCCCCGTCAACAAGGCGGACTCGGTCGGCATGCGCAAGCTGTCGAGCGACAAGACCATGGTCGCGGCGCTCGAGATCCTGAAGGGCAAGCCCAAGGTCAAGCGCACCATGTGGTCGCGCCGTGCCCAGGAATATGAAGCCAAGATCAACTCGGGCGACCTGTCGTCGATCGCCGAGGTGACCCGCGACCTGTTCCGCCCGGACGATGCGCCCGAGCAGAGCTATTCGGAGCGGCAGATCTTCGAAGCCGCCGCCTCGCGCCTCGCGCGCGAACTCGGCGCGATGGAGCAGACCGACGAAAAGGCGGCGCTGGCCAAGATCCACCAGATCCTGAACGAAGCCGCGCAATTCCATCACAAGAATAAGGAAGAAACCAAGGAAGAGGCCGAGTAAGCGGTCACTTCCAGGGTTGAACGAAACAGGCGCTGCCCCATCCGGGCGGCGCCTTTTTTGTGGCTCTTGCGCGGCCGCATCCGCTGGTGTATTGCTACGGCAACACAGTAGGGGAAGTCACATGCGCCAGTCTCTAACCGCCGCCGCTACCGCCGCTTCCATTCTCGCTTTGTCCGCCTGCTCCGAAGGCCGCGCTCAGTCGGCCGGGCCGGCAGTCAGCCGCAGCTGGCAGGTTGGCAACTTTACCGGTCTGGAAGTGAGCGGGCCGTATGACGTCAAGGTCGTGACCGGCAAGGCCGTGTCGGTTGCCGCCAACGGGCCGCAGCGGCTGCTCGACGATACCGACGTAGTGGTCGAGGGCGGCAAGTTGCACATTCGGCCGAAGAAGAAGAATTGGCTGGCTGGCATGGCCAGCTGGCGTTCGAGCGGGCCTTCGACGTTCACCATCACCGTGCCAAGCCTCGAGCAGGCAGAGGTAGCGGGATCGGGCGATATCGACATCGACCGCGTCGCGGGTGAACGCTTCAAGGGCGCGATCGCCGGATCGGGCAGCCTTCGCCTCCCGCAAGTCGCCGTTCGCGACCTCGGCCTGACCATCGCCGGATCGGGCGAGATCACCGCCGCCGGCCAGGCTCAGCAGGCGAGTTACGAGATCGCCGGATCGGGCGGCCTCGACGCCTCGCGCCTTCGGGCGGGGAATGCCTCGGCCGAAATCGCCGGCAGCGGCGACATCAAGGCGTTCGCCACCGGCACCGCCCGGGCCAGCATCGCCGGATCGGGCGATATCGCCATCACCGGCGGAGCGCGCTGCACGTCGAGCAAGAACGGCAGCGGCGATATCCGCTGCTCGTGATCGGCGCCTTGAAGGTCCGTTAACCAAAAGGGGCGAGAAGAGGGGATCATGACCCGTCTCCTCGCCCTTCTGCTGCTCACCGCCCTCGCCGCTCCGGCCGGGGCCGCCGAGCGCCGCTTCACCATTATCAGCTTCGACCGGATCCGGATGGAAGCGCCGTTCGACGTGGTACTGACGACCGGCAAGGCTCCCTCCGCCAGGGCCGAGGGCCCGGTGGGCGCGCTCGACACCGTCGACCTTCGGGTCGAGGGCCGGACTCTGATCATCCGCCAGCGCAGCAGCTGGAACGGTGCGGGCAAGGGGGTTCCGGTGCGGATCAGCCTCGCCACGCCCGACATTCGCGCCGCCATCCTGACCGGAAGCGGGCGGCTGTCGATCGACCGCATGACCGGACTGACAGCAAATCTCGCCCTTGCCGGCCCGGGCAGAATCCAGGTCGCCGACCTTCGCGCCGACCGCCTCGACCTGCTCGCCGGCGGAAGCGGAACGGTGGCGCTGGCCGGCGCGGTCAAAACCGGTCGGATCGGCACGGAGGGTGCCGTCGTGCTCGACGCCTCGGCGCTTCAGTCAGATGATCTGACGTTGGTCGCGACCGGCAGTTCGGAAGTCCGCGTCGCCGCTCGCCGCAGCGTCAACCTCACCGCCAGCGGGGCCGCGACCGTCACGCTTGGAGGCCCGGTCGCCTGCATCCAGAAGGTCACCGGCGCCGCCACCGTCAGCGGCTGTCGCTGAGCCCTTACAGCAGCGCCAGCGCCGACAAGCGACCGTAGAGTGAGGGCGGCAGCAGGCTCAGCCCGCTGTCGTCATTGTCGCCGGGCTTGGGCGCATCCTCGTGCGCCAGATAGCGCCAGCCCTGGTGCCCGCGCTTGGGGGTTTGTGGGATCGACAGCAGGCGGTCGGCGCAGACGATGTCGAGCCGGCCGTCGCTGCGGTCCTCGAAGCGCAGGATGGTCTGGCAGCCGACCAGACGATGCTTGACGATCCAGTAGAGCGCCCCGCCCTCGACGATCTCGGCCATCCGCTTGGGCCGCATCCGCGTCACCACCCGCACCTCGCCGTCCCTCGACCGCGTGGCGATGCGCTTCTCGAGCGACTCGAGCGTGCGGCAGCCAACGGCGACCTTGGTCAGATGTAACGGCACGCTGGAATAGGTAGTTGATTGAGTGGCTTGCGCCAAGGTCACCCGGTCAGGCCAAACGCCGTGGCCATGCCCAGGAACAGCAGGAAGCCCATCGAATCGGTCACCATGGTGACGAAGATCGAGCTCGCCACCGCCGGGTCGGCGCCCCACCGTTCCATGGTCAGCGGCACCAGAACGCCCGCGAAGCCCGCGATCAGCACGTTGAACAGCATGGCCGCGGCGATCACTGCGCCGAGCTGGCCCGAGCCCAGGATCAGGGTCACCGCGATCCCGACCAGAGTGGCGACGGTCAGGCCGTTCATCAGCGCCACCCGCATCTCGCGCCCGACCGCGCGCCAGCGGTTGGAGCCGGTCAGCTGGTTGGTCGCCAGCGCGCGCACCGTCACCGCCAGCGTCTGGGTCCCGGCATTGCCGCCGACCCCGGCGACGATCGGCATCAGCGCGGCAAGGATCGCCAGCCGCTCGATCGAGCCTTCGAACAGGCGGATGATGGTCGAGGCCAGCAACGCCGTCAGCAGGTTGGCGATCAGCCACCGCACCCGCGCCTTGTAGCTGTCGAGCACCGGCTCGTTGATGTCGCCTTCACCCGCGCCGGACAGCAGCAGCACGTCTTCGCTCGCTTCGGCCTGGATGATATGGACGATGTCGTCGACGGTGATCATCCCGACCAGCCGCCCGCTGGCATCCACCACCGCGGCCGAGACAAGCGCGTATTTCTGGAACCGCAGCGCGACGTCTTCCTGGTCCATGTCGACCGGGATCAGCGTCTGTTCGAGCGCCATGATCGAGGCGACGCTGGTCGCGCGGGGCGAGCGCAGGATGGTCGACAGCTTGCAGGTGCCGACCGGATGGTGGTCGGGCGAGACCACGAACACTTCCCAGAAGTCGTTCGCCAGTTCCTCTTCGGAGCGGAGGTAGTCGATCACCTGGCCGACGTTCCAATGCTCGGGCACCGCGATCAGGTCGCGCTGCATCAGGCGCCCGGCGGTCTCCTCGCCGTAGGTGAGCGCTTCCTCGATCGCGGCACGGTCGTCGGGCTCCATCGCCCGCAGCACCGCGCGCTGGTCGTCCTCCTCGAGGTCCTCGATGATCGCGACGGCGTCGTCGGTGTCGAGCTCGCCGGCGATCTCGGCGACCCGCTCGGGCGTCATTTCGCTGACCAGTATCTCGCGGACGTGCTCGTTGAGTTCGGCCAGCACGTCGGCGTCGACCAGTTCGGCCAGCGCCGACACCAGCCCCTCGCGCTCGTCGGCGCGGGCCAGTTCGATCAGATCGGCGACGTCGGCGGGGTGGAGCGGTTCGACCAGCGCCCGCGCGGTTTCGGCATCGCCGGCATCGACCGCGTCGAGCACCCGCTCGACGAAGTCGGGGCGGAGCCGGTCCTCGGCATCCATCACCTTGCCATCGGCGACGTCGTCGGGCGCGTGGTCCGCGGTCAGCACGGCATCAAGCGGATCGCGCTCGCTCATGCTCTTGCCTCCGCTCTTCACTCTGAATGATGCCCGCGCCGCTCCTGTCACGGACCGCCGCACTTGTCACCCCTTCGGTGGAGGGCGACCACTTACCGGGGTAGCGCTGCACCCTCTCAGCCCCTAAATGCGCCGCCAACCCTTTCCCAACAGGAGCAACAGCATGGCCGACGCGCCCCAGACCCTTACCCTCACCCTGTCCAGCGGCGGCGATGTCGTGATCAAACTGCGTCCGGACCTCGCGCCCGGCCATGTCGAGCGGATCGTCGAGCTTGCCAACGAAGGCTTCTACGACGGCGTGCCCTTCCACCGCGTGATCCCGGGCTTCATGGCCCAGGGCGGCGACGGCGGCCGCGGCGACGGCACCGGCGGATCGTCCAAGCCCGACCTCAAGGCCGAATTCAACGCCGAGCCGCACGTCCGCGGCACTTGCTCGATGGCGCGCACCAACCAGCCCAACAGCGCCAACAGCCAGTTCTTCATCTGCTTTGACGACGCCCGCTTCCTCGACAAGCAATACACCGTGTGGGGCCAAGTCGAGAGCGGCATGGAGCATGTCGACGCGCTTCCGGTCGGCGAGCCGCCGCGTGCACCCGGCAAGATTACCAAGGCGACCGTCGCCTAAGCGGCCGCAACCTCTCCGGGCCGGGCCAGCCGCATCGGCTGCGCCCGGCCGTAGGTGGCGCTGCGCCACAGCCATTCGCCCGGACCGAAGCGGTAGCGCGCCAGCCACCAGCGGCTGAAGGCGACCTGGACCGCGAAGATCGCCGCGGTGATCGGCAGCACGAAGGCAAGACCGAAGACATTGCCCAGCGCCAGCCCGGCGCCGGTGAACAGCAGGGTCTGGATCAGCGACTGCGACAGGTAGTTGGTGAGCGCCATCCGCCCCGCCGCCGCTGGCCATCCGAGCAGCTTCCTGGCGCGCCCCTCCCACAGCAGGGTGAAGCCCGCAGCATAGCCCAGCGCCAGCAGCGGGGTGGACAGGCAGTAGAGCGCCTCCTCCGCAAAACGCAGGGGATGGCTCTCCCCCGCGGTCATGTGCAGGACCGCCCGCACGAAGGCGACCGGCAGTCCGACTCCCAGTCCGATCCGCATCGTCCGCACCAGCAGGCCCCGCGTTTCGGGGGTCGCCGCGAACAGACCGCGCCGCCCGAGCCACAACCCGATCAGGAACATCCCCAGCACCTTGGCGGGGCGCATCTGGTAGGTGAGGTCGGCGATCCGCAGCAGCACCTCGGTCGGGTGGAGCGCCAGCTGGTCGAGATAATCCGCGCCGTTGAACCAGGTGGCCGGGCTCATCTTGAGGTCGATGCCGCCGGCCGCGAAGCCTTGCATCGCTGCGCCGTAGATCGGGTCGGCAAGATTGATCCCGGCAAAGTGGATCAGCGCCGACCAGCCGATCGGCACCAGCCATAGTGCTACCGCCCAGCGGATCAGCGCACGGTTGCCGGTGCGCCGGAACAGCAGCAGCACCCCGCCCATCAGCGCATACAGCGCCAGGATGTCGCCCATCCACAGCATGTACAGGTGGGCCAGACCGAACACGAACAGGATTAACAGCCGCCGGAGGTAGCGCCCGGCGCCCTCCCCGCTTCGCTCCAGCCGCGCCAGCTGCACCGCAAAGCCGATCCCGAACAGCAAGGAGAAGAGCGAGTAGAACTTGCCCACCACCAGCCATTCGATCAGCAGCTCGGCGAGGTCGTTGAGGCCGCTGCCCAGCGCTGCGGCACGCTCCGGCTCGGACGCGTAGCCGAATCCGATAAACACCACCATGTTGGCCATCAGCACGCCGGCCAGCGCCCAGCCGCGCAACGCATCGAGGATGTGGTGACGCTCGGACGCCTGTGTCGGCGCGGTCAAGTTCGCTTGCATCGACTTGGGCCCCCCTTGTCGTCTAGCGGACGCCAGTGTCTCACAGCCGACGGTCCGGCGCCAGAGGAGCCTGCCCCCATGACGTCACCCCTCGTCCTCATCACCGGCGCCTCGGCCGGGCTCGGTGTCCACTTCGCCCGCCAATTGTCCGCGACCGGTGCCCGGCTGTTGCTGATCGCCCGGCGCAGGGACCGGATCGAGGCGCTTGCGTCCGAACTGGGCAACGCCCGGGCGGTGACAATGGATCTCGCGGCGGCGGGCGCGGCCGAGGCGCTGCTGGCCGACGTCGCCGAGCACGGCGAGCATGTCGATTGCCTGATCAATAACGCCGGCTTCGGCCTGCACGGCAATGTAGCGGGGCATGACCCGCGCCGGTTGCGCGAAATGATCGACCTCAATTGCGGCGTGCTGACCGAACTGACCCGCGGCGTGCTGCCGGGAATGATTGAGCGCGGGCGCGGGGGAATCCTCAACGTCGCTTCCACCGCCGCCTTCCAGCCCGGCCCCGGCATGGGCGTCTACTTCGCGACCAAGGCGTTCGTGCTCAGCTTCAGCGAAGCGCTGCACCATGAAGTGCGCGGCACCGGCGTCCATGTCACCGCCCTTTGCCCCGGACCGACCAGGACCGAATTTGGCGAACAGGCGGGGTTCGAGCCGCGGCTGGGCGAGGTGTTCGACAGATTGTCCGCGCAGCCCGGTCCGGTGGTCGCTGCCGGCCTCGTGGGGCTGGCGGCGAACAAGGCGATCGTCATTCCCGGAGCGCTCAACAAGGTCGGGGCGCAGGGGTCGCGGTTCCTGCCCCGCGCGCTCGTCCGCCGCATCGCCGGCTCGCTAAAGTAAGCGGCTACCCTTTTTTCTGGGCCGGCCTCCACCCACGTTGAACCGCAAGAGACCTTCGCCGTTGGCGGAGCTGAGGAGCAATGAATGGCTGACGTGGAAACCCGAATTCGCCGCCTGCAGGTGGCCAACCTGCCCCCCGCCGACAGCGGCCGCGGGATCGCGCGGGTGCCGCGCTCGATCATGGATCAGCTTGGCCTGTCCGACGGCGACGTGATCGAAATCGAGGGCAAGCGCACTACGCCGGCGCTGGCGGTGCGGCCTTATGGCGACGACGAAGGCCTCGACATCATCCGCCTCGACGGGCTCCAGCGCGCCAATGCGGGGGTCGGCGCCGGCGATTTCGTCGAGGTGCGCGTCGCCCAGTCCAAGCCCGCGACCCGGGTGGTGTTCGCCCCGGCCCAGAACAACATCCGCCTCCAGGGTTCATCCGAAGCGCTGAAGCGCAGCTTCGCCGGGCGTCCGCTGACGAGCGGCGACACCATCGCCACCGCCGGCCACCAGCGGGTCAATGCCGACATGCCCGACCATGTCCGGCAATTGCTCAATGCGCCGGCGTTCGCGCTGCAGGAAATCCGCCTCAGCGTGGTCAGCACTACCCCGCGCGGGATCGTCCACATCGACGCGAGCACCGTTGTCGAACTGTTGTCCGAATATACCGAGCAGCATGGCGAGCGCCGCGCCGACGTCACCTACGACGACCTTGGCGGCATGCGGTCCACCATCGACGCGCTGCGCGAAATGGTCGAGCTTCCGCTGCGCCATCCCGAACTGTTCCAGCGGCTCGGCGTCGATCCGCCCAAGGGCGTTCTGCTGCACGGCCCCCCCGGCACCGGCAAGACCCGGCTGGCGCGTGCGGTCGCCAACGAAAGCGACGCGCAATTCTTCCACATCGCCGGTCCCGAGATCATGGGCTCGGCCTATGGCGAATCCGAGAAGAAGCTGCGCGAGCTGTTCGAGGAAGCGGGCCAGGCCGCGCCGTCGATCATCTTCATCGACGAGATCGACTCGATTGCGCCCAAGCGCAGCCAGGTCACCGGCGAAGCGGAGAAGCGCCTCGTCGCCCAGCTGCTGACGCTGATGGACGGGCTCGAACCGCGCCAGAACCTGGTCGTGATCGCCGCCACCAACCGCCCCGACGCGATCGACGAAGCGCTTCGCCGCCCGGGCCGGTTCGACCGCGAGATCGTGGTCGGTGTGCCCGACGAGACCGGCCGCCGCGAGATCCTCGGCATCCACACCCGCGGCATGCCGCTCGACGAAGGCGTCGACCTCGATGGCCTGTCGCGGCGCACCTACGGCTTCGTCGGCGCCGACCTTGCCGCTTTGACCCGCGAGGCCGCGCTCGAAGCGGTGCGGCGGATCATGCCCGAGCTGAACCTTGCCGACGGGACGATCCCGACCGAAGTGCTCGACCGGCTGAGCGTGCTCGCCAGCGATTTCGACAATGCGCTGAAGCGGGTCCAGCCCTCTGCGATGCGCGAGGTGATGGTGCAGGTCCCGACGGTCGGGTGGGACGATGTCGGCGGCCTCGACGCCGCCGCGGAGAAGCTGAAGGAAGGAATCGAGCTTCCACTCAAGCATGCCGACGCGTTCAAGCGGCTCGGCATCCGTCCGGCCAAGGGCTTCCTGCTCTATGGCCCGCCCGGCACCGGCAAGACCCTGCTGGCCAAGGCTGCGGCGCGCGAAAGCCAGGCCAATTTCATCGCCATCAAGTCGTCCGACCTCTTGAGCAAATGGTATGGCGAAAGCGAGCAGCAGATCAGCCGCCTGTTCGCCCGCGCCCGCCAGGTCGCGCCGACGGTGATCTTCATCGACGAGTTAGACAGCCTGGTCCCCGCGCGGGGCGGCGGAATGGGCGAGCCGCAGGTGACCGAGCGGGTGGTCAACACCATCCTTGCCGAGATGGACGGGCTGGAGGAACTGCAGGGCGTGGTGCTGATCGGCGCCACCAACCGCCCCAACCTGATCGACCCTGCCCTGCTGCGTCCGGGCCGGCTCGACGAACTGGTCTATGTCGGCCCGCCCGACGTCGCCGGCCGCCGCCGGATCCTGGCGATCCATGCCAAGCGCATGCCGCTTGCCGCCGACGTCGATCTCGAGGACCTCGCCCGCCGGACCGAGCGCTTCACCGGCGCCGACCTCGAGGATTTGACCCGCCGCGCCGGCCTCACCGCGCTTCGCCGCGATCTCGCCAATACCGAGGTCAGCATGGCCGACTTCGACGAGGCGCTGAAGGAAACCCGGGCCTCGGTCACGCCCGAGATGCTGACCGAATATGAGCGCATCGCGGACACGCTGAAGAGCGATGCGGTGCGCCCCGATCGCGGCGGGATCGGCTTCATCACCCCCGGCATGCTGACTCCGCGGGAGGGCGGCAAGAGCTAGCGCAGCTTGCGCCCCCACCAGGCGAGGGCCACGACCACCAGCACCGCGACCGCGAACGGCAGGTGGGGATCGAGCGCGTAGAGCGCCATCCCCGCCGCCGGGGCGATGACGTAGGCAATCCCGTTGGCGCTGGTGATCACGCCCGCCACCGCACCCTGCTCGGCCAGCGGCACGGCCAGGCTGGCGCCGGCGGTGAAGCCCGGGCGGGTGAAGCCGAACCCGATCGAGGCCAGCCCGAACCCCAGCACCAGCCCATAGAGGTCGCTCGCCGCCGCGGTGACGCCCAGCCCGAGGGCGGCGATCAGCGCTCCCCACACGATCAGCGCACGCGGTGCGAGGCCGAGTTTGGGGATCAGCCCCCATTGCGCCGCCAGCGTGCCCCCGGCGCCGGCCATCATCACGATAGCGATCGGCTGTTCGGCGCCCAGCGGCTCGATCCGCAGCACGTCGATGATGAAGAAGCCGATGCAGGTCAGGGTCGCTGCCTGCGCGTGCCCGGCGACCACCCCCGCGACGATCCACTGCCTGATCCGCCCGTCGCTCCACGACAGCCTTTTCTGCCGCTGCGGCGCGGTTGCCGCGCGGACGCTGGCGCCGGTGATCATCGAGGCGAGGCTGGGATAGCTCATCGCCGCCCCGCGCCCGTCGCCCAGCTTGCCGCGATCGTCGGGTAGCCACCATTGGATCGCTACCGCCACACCCAGCGCGATCAGGGCAAAGGCGAACAGGGGACCCGGCAGGCCGATGAAGGGAAGCACGAACAACGGCGCCAGCGCCGGCCCGACGATCGTCCCCAGCCCGAACGAGGAGGACAGGGCCGATAGCTGCGCGGTGCGCGCCGAACGCCGGGTCCGCGCCGCCAGATAGGCCTGCGTCGCGCTGGGCGTCGCGCAACCGAGCGCGCCGTAGATCGCCCGGAACAGCCCGAACAATAGGAAGGTCAGCGCCGGGCCGGTCCACCCGTTGAGGCCCGAGATCAGCACCAGCCCGCACAGGGTCATCGAGACGATAAAGCCGACCAGCCCCAATTGGGTCAGCGCCTTGCGGCCGTGGTGATCGCTCTTCTCCGCCCACAGCGGGGCCAGCCACACCCACAACACCGCGCTCCAGGTATAGGCGATCGCGACCCAGAAATCGGCGATGCCGATCGCCCGCCCGATTGCCGGCATGACCGATTGCAACGCGGTGTTGCCCGCCGCCGCCACCAACATCGCGGCATAGAGGAGCAGGAAATGGAGGTTGGTCAGCGCCGATCCGCCAACCTTCTGTCGCTTCGCTGGCACATCGCTCATCAACCGGCTCCTAACGCGCCGGCGGAACTTGCCAAGTCGGCGGGCATTTGCTTGGAGCCATTGCCGGCCTTCTGCCGACGCTTTAGCCGGAGCCTCCATGCAAGCCACTTCTGCCCGCGCGCTCAAGGAACGGCGTCGCCATGCCCGCCGCGGTCGCGGCGGATCCGAGCGGCTCGCCTTTCTCCGCGGCTTCTTCAAGAATCCGGTAATGGTCGGCTCGGTCATTCCCTCGAGCCGGCGGCTGATCGACAAGATGCTCGGGCCGGTCGACTGGCCCAACACCAGGCTGTTCGTCGAATATGGTCCCGGCGTCGGTACCTTCACCCGCATCATCCTCGAGCAATTGCCCGAGGATGCGCGGCTGGTGACCATCGACACCAACCCCGAATTCACCGCCTTCCTCAAAGAAACCATCGACGATCCGCGGCTGATCGCGGTGACCGCCAGCGCGACCGACGTCGAAAAGGTGCTGAGCGAGCGCGGCTTGCCGCCGGCCGACTACATCCTCTCGGGCCTGCCCTTCTCGACCCTGCCGCCAGGCGTGGGCGACGAGATCGGCGCCGCCACCGCGCGCGCGATCCGTCCCGGCGGCGCGTTCCTGGTCTATCAGTTCAGCCCCAAGGTCCGCGATTTCATCGCCCCGGTCTTCGATCGCATTGATCGCGGCTTCGAATGGGTCAACGTGCCTCCCGCGACCCTGTTCTGGGCGTGGCGCGACGAGGCCTGAGCCTTTAGCTCCCCTACCGCTCCGGCCCGAAGTTCAGCCGCCGGGTCACGGTATAATCGACTGCGGTCACCAGGAAGTTCGATAGAGCCCATTTGAGCTTGTGCCACCAGCTTGCCCGCTGGCGGTGAAGAGCCGGGGTGATCTCCTGCGCTTCGCCCACCTGCCGCTCGAAATAGTCGCGCATCTGCGCCGCGAAGCCGGCATCCTCGATCCGCAGCATCATCTCGAGGTTGAGGTAGAGGCTGCGGAAGTCGAAATTGGCCGAGCCGAGGTGGACCACGTCGTCCATGATCAGCAGCTTGGTGTGCAGCTTCTCGGGCTGGAACTCGAACATCCGGACACCGGCCCGCAGCAGCCCGCGATAGGTATGCCGCGCGGCGCCGATGGTGGCGTTGTTGTCGGAGCGCGCGGCGGTCATGATCCGCACCTGCCCCCTGCGCCCCAGCCGGCGAAGCCGGCGCAGCATCGCGAACGGCGGGGAGAAATAGGCCGCGATCATGTCCAGGCTGCCGGCCGCCGCCAGGTCGCGCGCCACTCCGAAGGTCCACGGATGCCCGCGCCGGACCGGCCCGGTATATTGCCACTGGAGCGCGCCCTTGCGCTGGCTGTGGCGGTGAAGCAGCCGGCGCAATTCGCGCAGCTTGGGCCCTTTGCGCACGGTCCACGCATGCAGCGCGTCGTAGTAACGCGCCGCCGCCCGCACCGCCGGTCCTTCGACATGCAGCCACAGGTCGCGCCAGCGCTCGGGTGACTGGTCGCTCATGTAATCGACCGTCAGATTGGCCCCGCCGGTGATCGCCTCCGCGTCGTCGATCACCACCAGTTTCTGGTGGTTGCGCAGCAGGTAGCGGACCCCGATCCGCGGGTTGAACAGGCAACTCGACCCGCCCGCCTGCTTGAGCGGGTCGAAGAAGTCGGACGGGATACTCGACCCGAACCCGTCGAGGATCACCTGGACGGTGCAACCGCGTGACGCCGCCCGCACCAGCGCGTCGCGAACCGCCTCGCCGACCGCGTCCGCGTCCATCATGTAGAACAAGAGCCGCACCGAGCGGGTCGCCCCGTCGATCATCCGCAGGATCAGCTTCAGCCGCTCGGTCCCGCCCTCAACCAGGGTCAGCCTCGTCCCCGCCACTTCCGCCGTCACGGTGGAGGCGCTCACGACCGGAGGCTCGAGGAGGTCGGACATGGGTTCCTCGGTAGACGCCCGGGCGTCCAGCGCAAGCATGTCGATGAGGGGATGCGCCACGCGGCGCGGGGCCGCTTTCCTTGACTTGAAAGCCGTCACCACCTAGGTGCACGACCTTCTCTTTTCAGCTTTGCTCCTTATGGAAGGCCACGCCTGATGGCACGCGTCACCGTCGAAGATTGCGTCGACAAGGTCTCGAACCGCTTTGATCTCGTCC
The DNA here is from genome assembly GCF_023380025.1 of Sphingomonas glaciei. Taxonomy (NCBI): domain Bacteria; kingdom Pseudomonadati; phylum Pseudomonadota; class Alphaproteobacteria; order Sphingomonadales; family Sphingomonadaceae; genus Sphingomonas; species Sphingomonas glaciei. The sequence continues at coordinate 2,178,585 of NZ_CP097253.1, read as the reverse complement.
TGCTTGCGGCCCAGCGCGCGCGGCAGATTTCGGGCGGCGCCGATCTCACCATTGATCGTGACCGCGACAAGAATCCGGTCGTCGCCCTGCGCGAGATCGCCGAGGAAACCGTTCGCCCGAAGGAGCTGAACGAATCGCTGATTTCCAGCCTGCAGCGCGTCCAGATCGACGAGGAGGATGCCACTGACGAGCTGGCCTCGCTCAGCGAATCGGCCGAGGCGCTTCGCCTCACCGCCGCCGCGCCGCCGCGTCCGACCCCTTCGGGCGGCGATTACGAATAAGCATGTAATCCACTCCCCGGCAGCTGTCGGGGAGTGGCCTTTCGGACGCCGCGTCTAGGCTGCGACTGCCCGGCTGGCGCGCGACGCCCCGGGCGTCATTAGCTCTTCGCCGTCTGGCCCAAGCCACATTAGATCATCGATCGCCAGCGAGCGGCCGTCATGCGCCACGATGGCGACGCCCTCGACCGGTTGGCGGTGCCGGCGGTCGGCAAGGGTCGGCTGCCCCGGCTTGCCGAGCCCCGCGTCCAGCGCCCACTGGCGCATCGCCACGAATACCGGAACCAATGCCTCGCCGCGCTCGGTCAGCGCGTAGATCACCCGTCGTCCGTCCTCCGGATCTGGCGTCCGCGCCAGGATTCCGGCGGTGACCAGCCGGCCGAGGCGGTCGGACAGGATATTACGGGCGATGCCGAGGCAGGCCTGGAATTCCTCGAAGTGACACAGCCCCAACAGCGAGGCGCGAATGATCAGGCAGGTCCATCGTTCGCCGATGATCGCAACCGCCTCGGGGATCGGACAGGCGTCAGAAGACGCCTGAAATGCGGCAACCAGGTCAGCATCACGCGCCGTCACTCGACTTCCCCACTGGTTGAGCCGATGCAAGAAAAGCATAAAAACAGCAATGTAACTAGCATGAGGGAACTCTACCGCGCCTCTGTTGCACCAAAGTCGCAGCACTTCGCACTTGCAACAGGACACTCGCTCGGCCCACATAGGGCAGGTGCTGCGCCAATATGAGCTGGTCGAGCGGGTTCGCTCCTACGATCCCGATGCCGATGAGGGATTGATCAACCGCGCCTACGTCTTTTCGATGAAGGCGCACGGCTCGCAGACCCGGGCTTCGGGCGACCCTTATTTCAGTCACCCGATCGAGGTCGCGGGCATCCTCACCGACCTCAAGCTCGATGACGAGACCATCGTCACCGGCATCCTCCACGACACGATCGAGGACACCGTCGCTACCGCCGACGAGGTGGAACGATTGTTCGGGGCCAATGTCGCGCGACTGGTCGACGGCGTGACCAAGCTGAGCAAGATCGAGGCCCAGTCCGAAAACGAACGCGCGGCCGAGAACCTGCGCAAGTTCCTGCTCGCGCTGAGCGGCGACATCCGCGTGCTGCTGGTGAAGCTCGCCGACCGCCTGCACAACATGCGCACGCTCCACCACATCAAGAACGAGGACAAGCGCCGCCGCATCGCCCGCGAGACGATGGATATCTATGCTCCGCTCGCCGAGCGGATCGGCATGTACGAGATCATGAACGAGATGCAGACCCTGGCCTTCCGGCAGCTGGAGCCGGACGCCTATGCCTCGATCACCCGCCGGCTCGGACAGCTCCATGCCGAAGGCGGCGACCTAGTCAGCCGGATCGGCCTCGGGCTCCAGCTGCATCTGGCCGACAACGGCCTCGAAGCGGCGGTCACCGGGCGCGAAAAGCATCCCTATTCGATCTGGCGTAAGATGGCCGAGCGCCACATCAGTTTTGAGCAATTGTCCGACGTGATGGCGTTCCGGGTGATCGTCCAGGACGTCGACGAATGCTATCGCGCGCTGGGCCTGATCCAGCGCCGCTGGCCGATGGTGCCGGGCCGGTTCAAGGACTTCATCTCGACCCCCAAGCGCAACGGCTATTGCAGCCTGCACACTTCGGTCATCCACGACAGCAAGATGCGGATCGAAGTGCAGATCCGCACCCGCGAGATGCACCTTCAGGCCGAAAAGGGCCTCGCAGCGCATTGGGCCTACAAGGAGGGCAAGCCGGCCGCCGATATCCACGTCCCATGGATCGACGACCTGGTCGAGATCCTCGACCATGCCGACAGCCCCGAGGAATTGCTCGAGCATACCCGGATGGCGATGTACCAGGACCGGATCTTCGCCTTCACCCCCAAGGGCGAACTGATCCAGCTGCCCAAGGGCGCGACCCCGGTCGACTTCGCCTATGCAGTGCACACCCGGCTCGGCGACAAGACCGTCGGGGCCAAGGTCAACGGGCGGGTGGTGCCGCTGCGCACCCTGCTCGACAATGGCGACCAGGTGGAGATCCTGACCTCGGATGCGCAGACGCCGCAGCCCTCATGGCTGCGCTTCGTCGCCACCGGCAAGGCGCGTTCGGCGGTCCGCCGCTTCGTCCGCCACAAGGAGCGCGACGAGACGGTCGAGCTCGGCACCAAAATCTATGATGAGATCGTCGCCCGCCTCCCCGTTCCGCTGCCCAAGGAGGCCGTCCCCCGCGCGCTCAAGAAGCTGAAGCTAGAGGACAAGGACGCGCTGATGATTGCCATCGCCCGCAAGCGGGTCGGCGACGAGGCGCTGATGGAAGCCTTGATGCCGGGCTCGACCGGGGGCGACGTAGCGCCGCGGCCTTCGTCGCAGCGCCGCGCCATCTCGATCCGCGGGCTGACCCCGGGGGTCGCTTTCCACCTCGCGCAATGCTGCCATCCCATCCCCGGCGACCGGATCGTCGGCCTGCGCCGCGAGGATGAGGAGATCGAGGTGCATGCGATCGGCTGCGACCTCCTCGCCACCGGGATCGATGCCGACTGGCTCGACCTCAGCTGGAGCGACGATTCGGACGGCGCCACCGCCCGGCTGTGCATCATCGTGCGCGACGTCGCCGGGGCGCTCGGCACCATGGCGACGATCCTGGGCCAAAAGGGCGCCAACATCATAAACCTGGCGCAGGTCCACCGCGACGGGTCGTTCCACACTTTCCACGTCGACGTTGAAGTGCACGACCTAGCCCACCTCCACACCCTCATGGCCGCGCTTCGGGCGGCCGATCCGGTGTCGAGCGTCGAGCGGCTCTAGCGCCCGCGAGCGCGCTCTACAGCGCCTGCCGCCAGCACCGCCAGCGTAACCAGGTCGCTGGCCCCCGCGGTCATCGGCGCGATCTGCACCGGCAGCTTCATCCCGATCAGGAACGGCCCGATCACGCTTTCCCCGCCCAGCGCGCGAAGCAGCTTGGCCGACAGGCTCGCCGACTGTAGGCCCGGCATGATCAGGATGTTGGCCGGGCCGTTCAGCCGGCTGAACGGATAATAGCGCCGCTGCATCTCATGGTTGAGCGCGACATCGGGCGCCATCTCGCCCTCATATTCGAAGTCGACCTTGCGCCCGTCGAGCAGCTTCACCGCATCGCGCAGATGATCGACAAAAGCGCCCGGCGGGTTGCCGAAGGTGGTGTAGCTGACGAACGCCACACGCGGTTCCTGCCCCATCCGCCGGGCGAAGGCCGCCGATCGGGTGGCGATGGCGGCGAGGTTTTCGGCGGTCGGCCGCTCGGTCACCGCGGTGTCGGCGATCAGCACCGTCTGGTTCTGCCCGACGATGATGTTGATCCCGAACGGCGGCGCATCCTCTTCATGGTCGATGACCATCTCGACCTGGCGCAGCGTCTGGCTAAACGGCCGGGTGACGCCGGTAATCATCGCGTCGGCCTCGCCCAGCGAGAGCATCGCGGCAGCGAAGTAATTGCGGTCCTGATTGACCATCCGCTCGATCTCGCGGCGCAGATAGCCCTTGCGCTGGAGCCGGCCGTAAAGGTGGTCGACCGCACGCCCGACCAGCGGCGAATTGCGGCTGTTCAGCACCTCATAGCCCGACGGATCGTCGATCCCAAGCTCGCGCAGACGATCATGGACGTCCTCGCGCCCGACCAGCACGGGGGTCCCGAACCCGCCCTCCTTGAAGGCGATGGCGGCGCGCAGCACGACTTGCTCTTCGCCTTCGGCGAACAGCACGCGCTTGGGATTGGAGCGCGCCGCCTCGTGGGCAAGGCTGAGCACGCTGACCGTGGGATTGAGCCGCGCCCGCAGCGTCTGGCGGTAGACCGCGAAATTCTCGATTGGCCGCTGCGCCACGCCCGAGCGCATCGCGGCTTCGGCGACCGCGGCGGGCACCACTTCCATCAGCCGCGGGTCGAACGGCGCGGGGATGATGTAATCGGCACCGAAGCGCTGGCTGACCCCGCCATAGGCCGCGGCCACTTCCTCTGGCACTGCCTCGCGCGCTAGTTCGGCCAGCGCATTGGCGGCGGCGATCTTCATCTCGTCGTTGATCGCGGTCGCGCGCACGTCGAGCGCGCCGCGGAAGATGAAGGGGAAGCCCAGGACGTTGTTGACCTGGTTGGGATAGTCAGACCGGCCGGTTGCGACGATCGCGTCCGGCCGCGCCGCCTTGGCTTCGGGCGGGGTGATTTCGGGATCGGGATTGGCCATCGCGAAGATGATCGGCCGGGGCGCCATGTCAGTCACCCATTCGGGCTTCAGCGCCTTGGCCGCCGACAGGCCGAGGAAAACGTCGGCCCCGACCAGGGCGTCGGCCAAAGTCCGGCGCTCGGTCACCACCGCATGCGCGCTCTTCCACTGATCGAGGTCGTCGCGACCCTTGTGGATCACGCCGGTGCGATCGCACATGATCACATTGTCGCCGCGCACGCCCATCGCCTTGATCAGCTCGGTGCAGGCGATCGCCGCCGCGCCGGCGCCGTTCACGACGACCTTGATGTCCTTCAGGTCTCGCCCGGTCAGCAGGCAGGCGTTGATCAAGCCGGCGGCGGTGATGATCGCGGTGCCGTGCTGGTCGTCGTGGAACACTGGGATGTTCATCCGCTCGCGCAGCGTCTGCTCGATCACGAAGCAGTCGGGAGCGGCGATATCCTCGAGGTTGATGCCGCCGAAGCTCGGCTCCATCAGCGCGACGGCGTTGATGAACGCGTCGGGGTCACGGGTGTCGAGTTCGATGTCGATCGAATCGACGTCGGCGAAGCGCTTGAACAGCACCGCCTTGCCTTCCATCACCGGCTTCGACGCCAAGGCACCAAGATCACCCAGGCCGAGGATCGCCGTCCCGTTGGAGATCACCGCGACCAGGTTGCCCTTGGCGGTATAATCATAGGCCTTGGACGGATCCTCCGCGATCGCGCGTACCGGCACCGCGACGCCGGGCGAATAGGCCAAGCTGAGGTCGCGCTGGGTCGCCATCGGCTTGGAGGCGATGATTTCGATCTTTCCCGGCCGGCCGCGGGCGTGGAAATGCAGGGCCTCGGCTTCGGAGAACTTCACATTGCTTTCGGACATGTGGGAGCCTTTAGCCCCTCGCCTCCGTCTTTGCGAGCCGCTAACCCGGACCGATGGCCCGGGCCGACGCCGATACCCCGATGATGCAGCAATATCACCGCCTCAGGGACGAGGCCGGTGACGCCCTGCTGTTCTATCGCATGGGTGACTTCTTCGAACTGTTCTTCGAGGACGCCAAGGTCGCCGCCGGCTGCCTCGACATCGCGCTGACCAAGCGCGGCGACGGGGTGCCGATGTGCGGCGTGCCGGTGCATGCCGCTGAAAGTTACCTCGCCCGGCTTATCCGCGCCGGCCACCGCGTCGCCATCGCCGAGCAGATCGAAAGCCCGGCCGAAGCGCGCAAGGCCCGCGGCTCCAAGGCGCTGGTCGAGCGCGCGATCGTGCGATTGGTGACGCCCGGCACGCTGACCGAGGACACGTTGCTCGACAGCGGCTCGGCCAACTGGCTGGCGGCGCTGGCCCGGGTCGGCGACGAGAGCGCGATTGCCGCCTGCGACATCTCGACTGGACGCTTCGAACTCGTCGCCTGCGCTGGTCATGAGCTGGCCGCCGAACTGGCGAGGCTCGGACCAGCCGAAGTGATCGGGGCCGAGCCGGTGCCGGGGATCGAGGCGCGCTGGGGCCACGAGGGGTTCGACAGCCTCGCTGGCGAACGCGCCCTCAAGCGCCGCTTCGGCCTCGCCGACCTTGACGGCCTTGGCGGGCCCGGACGCGCCGAGCTTGCCGCGGCCGGCGGACTGCTCGCCTATCTCGACGCGACACAGCGCGAGGCGACCGCCTTCCTCGGCCTTCCCCGCCGGGTGCAACGCTCAGCGCACATGGCGATCGATGCCGCGACCCGGATCAGCTTGGAGATCTGCCGCACGGCCGAGGGGACTGTGGCGGGATCGTTACTGGGCGAGATCGACCGCTGCGTCACCGCCGCCGGGCGCCGCCTGCTCGGCACCGACCTTGCCGCGCCGCTGACCGACCGGGCGGCGATCGAGGACCGGCTCGACCTCGTCGCCTGGTTCACCGAGGAGCCGATCCGCCGCGACCGCCTGCGCTCGGCGCTGCGCAGCCTGCCCGATCTTGGACGTGGGCTCGGGCGGCTGGTCGCCGGGCGCGGCGGACCGCGTGACTTGGCGGCATTGCGCGACGGGCTGGGGGGCGCTTCGGACCTCGCCGCCACGCTGGCGGCAACGGCATTGCGCCCACGCCTGCTCGACGACCTGCTGCCGCTGCTCGGCGGGCACCAGACCCTGATCGAAGAGCTGGCCCGCGCTTTGGTCCCCAGCCCGCCGCTCGACGCAGCCAAGGGCGGTTTCATCGCCGAGGCCTATGACCCCGAACTCGACACGTTGCGCTCGGCCTCCAGCGACGGCCGCCGCGCGATCGCCGAACTCGAAGGCCGCTACCGCGAGGCGACGGGCGTCTCCGCACTCAAGATCCGCCACAACGCCGTCCTCGGCTACCATGTCGAGGTGCCGGCAAAACACGCCGACCGGCTGCTCGCGCCCGACAGCGGCTTCACCCATCGCCAGACCATGGCCGGGGCGGTGCGCTTCAACAGCCCCGCGTTGCACGAGGAAGCGAGCCGCGTGCTCGAAGCGGGCGGCCACGCCCTGACCCTCGAGCAGGCGCATCTGGAGCGGCTGACCGCCCACGCGGTCGGCGAGGCCGCACCGATCAGCACCACCGCCGATGCGCTGGCCCGGATCGATGTCGCCGCCGCGCTGGCCGAGCGCGCCGGCGAAGGCGGCTGGGTCCGTCCCACGCTGGACGAAGGGCCGTGCCTGGAGATCGAGGGCGGCCGCCACCCGGTTGTCGAACGCGCGCTGGGCAAGTCGGGTGACCGCTTCGTCGCCAACGATTGCTGCCTTGGCGCGAGCGACCGGTTGTGGCTGATCACCGGCCCCAACATGGGCGGCAAGTCGACCTTCCTCCGGCAGGTCGCGCTGATCGCGCTGCTCGCCCAGGCCGGAAGCTTCGTACCGGCAAGCCGCGCCAAGATCGGCCTGGTCGACCGCCTGTTCAGCCGCGTCGGTGCGTCCGACAATCTCGCGCGGGGCCGCTCGACGTTCATGGTCGAGATGGTCGAGACCGCCGCCATCCTCGCCCAGGCCACCCCCCGCAGCCTGGTCATCCTCGACGAGATCGGGCGCGGCACCTCGACCTACGACGGCCTCGCGATCGCCTGGGCGGTGGTCGAGGCGATGCACGACGAGGCGCGCTCGCGGACGCTGTTCGCGACCCATTATCATGAGCTGACCCGACTGGCCGGGCGCCTGCCCTGCCTGTCGCTGCACAACGTCCGGGCGCGCGAATGGAAGGGTGATCTGGTCCTTCTCCACGAAGTCGCCGAAGGCGCGGCCGACCGCAGCTACGGGATCGCGGTGGCGCGGCTGGCCGGCCTGCCGCCGACGGTGGTGTCGCGCGCCAAGTCGGTGCTGGCCAAGCTCGAAGCGGGCCGCGACGCCACCGGCGGGATCGCCGCCGGGCTCGACGACCTGCCCCTGTTCGCGGCCGCGATGGCAGCGGAGCCCGCGCCCGATCCGCTGGCCGAGGCGCTCAGCGACATCGATCCTGATGCGCTCACCCCGCGCGAGGCATTGCAGGCCCTTTACCGATTGAAGGCGCTGTCCCACTCTTCGGCGGATGGCTGACCAGCCTAACCTCCTTGAGCGGCTTACGGCCTTTCGCGCCGACCTGGCGGAGCGCGCCTTCGCCAATCCGACCTGCGGGCGCGAACATGCCGCCTTTGCCTCGGGCTTCACCGACAGCCTGGTCCGCCAGGCCTTTGCCGCCGCCCGCTGCGCCTACCCCAATCCCAACCCCTCGTCGGGCGAGCGGGTCAGCCTGGTGGCCTTGGGCGGCTACGGCCGGGGCGAGATGGCGCCGTACAGCGACATCGACCTGATGTTCCTGACCCCGCACCCGCGCGCGCCGTGGTGCGAGCAGGTGATCGAGGCGACCCTCTACGCCCTGTGGGATGCCAAACTGAAGGTCGGCCAGGCGATCCGCACCATTCCCGAACTCCTGTCGCTGGCGCGCGAGGACATGACGATCCGCACCGCCATGCTCGAATCGCGACTGGTCGACGGCGATGCCGCCCTGTTCGGCGAGGCGACCGAGCGCTTCCGCAAGGAGGTGGTAGCGGGGAGCGCGGCCGAATTCGTCTCGGCCAAGCTCGCCGAGCGCGACGCGCGGCACGAGAAGTTCGGAGATAGCCGCTACCTGGTCGAGCCCAACGTCAAGAACGGCAAGGGCGCGCTGCGCGATCTCCACACGCTGATGTGGGTCGGCCGCTACGTGCACGGTGTGGCAAGCCCCGCCGAACTGGTCGACGCGGGCCTGCTCACCCACGCCGAATATGCCCGCTTCGACCGCGCCGAGCGCTTCTTCTGGTCGGTGCGCGTGCTTCTCCACTGCCTCGCCGGGCGGGCCGAGGAGCGCATGAGCTTCACCCACCAGCGCGAACTGGCGAGCGCGCTCCATTACGCCGACCGCCCGGGCAAGAGCTCGGTCGAGCGGTTCATGCACATGTATTTCCTGCAGGCGCGCAGTGTCGGCGACCTGACCGGCCAGTTCCTCGCGCAATTGGACGAGCAGCTTGGCGCCAAGGGGCGGCGGTTCGCGCTCCCGACCTTCCTGCGCCGGCCGCGGCGGCTGGGCGGGTTCGTCATCACCCGCGGTCGGCTTGCGCTTCCCCACGACCTGTTCCTGCGCGAGGACCCGCGCCGGCTGCTGTCGCTGTTCGCCATCGCCGCGCGCGAGAAATTGGAGATTCACCCGGGCGCGATGCGCGTCGCGACCCGCGACGCCCGGCTGGTCGAGCAGGTCCGCGACGATCCGGAGGCCAACGCCCTGTTCCTCGAAGTGCTGACCGCGCGCGACCAGCCCGAACTGGTGCTGCGGTGGATGAACGAGGCCAATGTGTTCGGCCGCTTCGTCCCCGACTTCCGCCGCGTCGTCGCGCAGATGCAGTTCGACATGTACCATCACTACACCGTCGACGAGCATACCATCCGCGCGGTCGGCCTGCTCGCGGCGGTCGAGCGCGGCGAGCTGGCCGAGGACCATCCACTCGCCACCGCGCTATTCCGGCAGATCGGATCGCGCCGGGTGCTGTACGTCGCGGTTCTGCTCCACGACATCGCCAAGGGCCGCAAGGGCGACCACTCGATCCTCGGCGAGGAAGTCGCGCGCGAACTGTGCCCCCGGCTTGGGCTGGACCCCGGCGAGACCGACACGGTGGCGTGGCTGGTGCGCCACCACCTGCTGCTCAGCCACACCGCCTTCAAGCGCGACCCGTCCGATCCCAAGACGATCGACGACCTGGTAGCGACGGTGCAGAGCCCCGAGCGTCTGCGACTGCTGCTGATCCTGACCGTCGTCGATATCCGCGCGGTGGGTCCGGGGATCTGGACCGAGTGGAAACGCAAGCTGATCCGGACCCTCTACGAATTTGCCGAAGAGCGGCTTCGGCTGGGTCACAAGCAGCGCGGCCGGGCCGAGGAGATCGCCATGCGCCAGCAGCAGCTCGCCCGCGCGCTGGCTTGGGACGAAGAGCCCGCGGGGGCCCATGCCCGGCGCCTGCCCGACAGCTACTGGATCGCCGAGCCGCCCGACTGGATCCTCGACAATGCCCGGCAGATCGCCCGGTCGGACGCCGCGCTCAGCACGCCCGAACCGTCGGTCAGCATCGAAGCGGGCCCCGAGGGCGCGACCCGGGTCACCGTCTACGCGCCCGATCGCCCCGGCCTGTTCTTCCGCATTTCGGCCGCGCTGGCCGGGGCCGGGGCGGGGATCGTCGACGCCCGGATCCACACCACCCGCGACGGAATGGCGCTCGACAACCTGCTGGTCCACGACCGCCAGGGCCGGCCCTATCCCGACCGCCGCCGCCGCCAGCGCTTGGCCCGGGCGATCGAAGCCGCGCTGCGCGACGATCCGCTGCCCAGTCCTCCCGAAGAAGGCCCGGTTCCGGTGTTCGAGATCGCGCCGTCGGTGACGATCGCCGTCGGTGCGTCGCGGCGCTTCACCGTGGTCGAGGTCCAGGCCGCGGATCGTCCAGGCCTGCTCGCGGCGCTGGCCCGCGTGATCTTCGAGGGCCACCTCACCATCCACTCGGCCCACATCGCCACCTATGGCGAGCGCGCGGTGGACGTCTTCTACCTGACCGGCGCCAACGGCCGGAAGCTCTCGGCCGAGGAGGTCGCGCGGGTCAGGCCGGCGCTGCTCGCCGCCGCCAGCCATCGCCCTGCCAGCGCCGCGGCGGCCTAAGCTTAAAAACAAGGGGCCCCGCGGTTTCCCGCGAGGCCCCTTCCCCCTGTCACACTCGGAGGCGCGTCCGGCTCAGAGCCGGGTGCGCAAGGTCAGACCGTAGGTGCGCGGTTCGGCCAGGAAGGCGCCGAACAGCTGGTTCGACCGGGCGTAGAAGCCCTGGCGAACGCCGCGCTCGGTGCCCGAGCCTTGCGCGAAGGCGTCGAACGCGACCTGCAGATATTCCTCGTTGAAGATGTTCTGCGCCCACAGCTCGACCGCCCAGCGGCGATCGGGGCCCTGGATGCCGATACGGCCATTGATCACCGTGTAGGACGGCTGGACCTTTTCGAGGTCGAGATCCGAACCGGTGTTGAAGGCCGATTGGTGGCGGGCATCGACGTAGAACAGCGCGCGCATGCCGCCATCGGTGATCCGCGGGTTGAAGCTGATCGAGCCGGTGCCGACGAACGAGCTGCTGTTTGACAGGCGACGGCCCGGCAGCTGGAACAGCGCGTTGGTCAGCGGACGACCGCCGCTGCCGATCAGGTTGTTGGCATAGCGGGTGTTGACCACCGTCGCGCCGAGATTGACCGCGACGTCGGTAACCGGACGGGCGAACATTTCCACTTCGACACCGCGGCTGCTGACACCGGGCTTGGTGTCGCCGGTGCAGCCGCCGGTGGTCGGGCTGTTGTCGCGATCCGCGCCGGCAAGATCGGTCTTACAGGCGTTGACGTTCTCAACGATGAAGCGGGTGCCGTCGAAGGTGTTGAGCTGGAAGTCATCGAACTTCTGCAGGAAGGCGGCGACGTTGATGTCGATGCCCCGGCCGTTGAACTTGCCGCCGATTTCATAGGCGTTGTTGGTCTCGGGCGCGAACTGCAGGGTGGCGAGGGTCGCGGTCGGAAGCACTGGACCGTTGTTGTTCTGCCGGCTCAGGCCCGCACGGTCGAGGTTGAAGCCGCCCGCCTTGTAGCCGCGCGAGTAGCTGGCATAGGCCAGCAGGCTGTCGGTCGGCTTGTAGCTGACCACCGCGGTGCCCGAGAATTCGCTTTCCTTGCGCTTGCTCTCGGCCGGGTTGAAGTTACCGGTCGGGACCGACGGGTTGAAGCAGGGAAGCTGCTGCAGCGCCGCCAGCGGGCTGCCGAGCAGGGCGCGGCAGATCGCGTTGTTGTCGCTGAAGCGGGCGTCGAGGGTCTTGGTCTCGCGAGTGTAGCGAAGGCCCACGGTCAGCTTCAGACGATCGGTGACGTCGAAGATGTTGTGCGTGAACAGGGCCAGGTTGTTGGCCTTCTGGTTGTACACGTCGAGCAGGCCGACATTGTTGAGCGTCGCGGTTGGAATGCCGAGCGCGGCGGCGATGCTGCCGAAGCCCGGGCGCGCCGGATTGGCGACGATCGCACCGAGCGCGCCGATGTTGGTGCTGAGCGCGATGACCCGCGGATCGGTCGCCGGGACCCCTGCGCCAAGCAACGCGGCACGCTGCGCCACCAGCTGCGACACGGCGCCGCTGACCACGGCGGGGTTGATGCAGCTCGAACCCACGATCGGGCTCGGCGCAAGCGCCTGCGGAAGGACGCCGTTGATCAGCAGGCAGTTGGCGAACCGCTCATAGTCCGAACCGAAGCTGAGGTTGTCCGACACCTTGAGCTTCTCGTTGGCGTAATAGCCGCCGACCAGCCAGTCGAGCCGGCCACCGAAGGCTTCGCCCTGGAGGCGCAGTTCCTGGGTGAAGGTCTTGAACTGGTTGTAGCTGTTGCCGTCCGCGGCGCGGTGCAGGATGTCGAGGTTGTTGTAGTCGGCGTCGGTCCCGCGGGTCCACTTGTTGTAGCGGTAGGCGGTGATCGAGGTCAGCTCGGCCGTGCCGAAGTCATGCACGACTTCGCCCGAAGCGCCCCAGTCCTTGACGTCGCTCTGGAACCCGAAGCCCGGGGTCCAGGTCGCGCGGCGCTGATAGGGGCTGTCGTTGATGACCGCGCCCAGCGCCTGGAGCAGCGGCTTGGCGGTGGAGGCGGCACGCCCCGACGTCGTGAAATCGCTGGCCGGCAGGTACGGCGCGGCGCAGCAGGATTCGTCGCGGTTGGCATAGTCGCCGATCAGTCGGACCGAGGTCGCGTCGCTCGGCTGGAATAGCAGCTGGCCGCGAAGCAGGTAACGGTCGCGGTCGTTGACGTCCTCGCCGGTGATCGAGTTCACGATGAAGCCGTCGCGCTTCATGTAGACGCCGTCGACTCGGGCTGCGAGGCTCGAGCTGATCGGGCCGGTGACGCCCAGTTCGACCCGGCGGCTGTCGTAGTTACCGACGTCGATCTGGCCGTTGACGCCGAACTGGAAGCGCGGCTTGGCGGTGATGACCGAGATGATGCCGGCCGAGGCGTTGCGCCCGAACAGCGTACCCTGCGGGCCGCGCAGCACCTCGACGCGGTCGATCTGGCCGAGCTCGGTCAGGCCGACGCCGGTGCGCGAACGGTAGACGCCGTCGATAAAGGTCGCGACCGAGCTTTCGAGGCCGGGGTTGTCACCGACGGTGCCGATGCCGCGAATACGGGCAACACCCGCGCCGGCTTCGGACGAGGTCGAGGACACCTGCAGCGACGGCGACAGCTGCTGCAGCTGGCGAAGGTCGCTGGCGCCCGAATTCTCGAGGCTTTCGGCGGTGACGGCGCTGACCGCCAGCGGAACGTCGGACAGGGCCTCGTTACGGCGGGTGGCGGTGACGACGATGTCGCCCGCATCACCGCTCTGCGGAGCCTGCTGAGCGCTATTGTCGACCGCGCCGGCTTCGGCCGTCGCGCCGTCGGTTGGCTGGGCGCCCGACTGGTCGGTGTCGGTCGGCTGGGCGAACGCCGGCGTCGTGATGGCGAACAGGCCGGCCGAAAGCAGCCAGATGGACTTGCGCATGAGGAACCCCTCCCAAAGAAACTGTAGGGTGCGGCCTAGAGCAGGCGCGCCTCACTTGGGAAGCGGTGCAACAGTGTCGGCGGACGTAAGAAAAACGAATGTTACCAAGCAGCAACATCATGCAGTGCAGCAAAATTAATTGCTGCACTGCACACTGATGTTCGGAAGTTGTTTCATGCTGAAACTAATTACGGGCGAAGCCGCTGGCCCGCCACGCAGTTTTACTTGGGCGAGATGACCATCAACATCTGACGGCCCTCCATCCGCGGATGGGCTTCGACCTTGGCGATTTCGGCGGTTTCCGCCGCGACCCGCTGAAGCACCGCCATGCCGAGCTGCCCGTGCGCCATTTCGCGACCGCGGAAACGCATGGTGACCTTGACCTTGTCGCCGTCGCCCAGAAACTCGACGACCTTCTTCATCTTGGTCTCATAGTCGTGGTCGTCGATGTTCGGACGCATCTTGATCTCCTTGATCTCCTGCGTCTTCTGGCGCTTGCGCTGCTCGTTGGCCTTTTTCTGGGCTTCATACTTGAAGCGGCCGATATCGAGGAACTTGGCGACGGGCGGATCGGCGTTCGGGCTGATCTCGACCAGATCGAGGCCGACCCCGGCCGCCTGCTCGATCGCTTCACGTGTATACATCACGCCAAGATTCTCGCCATTCTCGTCGATCACCCGCACCTTCTGGCTCTGGATGAACTCGTTGTAGCGAGGACCGGAAAGTTGGGGCGGCGCCAGAGGGCGCCTCATTGGCGGACGTATAACGCAATCTCCATTAGTAATTGGACGAGGGTGCCAGCTAGGCGCTTCATTGCCACGTGGAAAGAGGCAGGGCGCTGACCCGTGCATTTTGTGGTGCCCTGTGGCGGCGTGGCGTCAGCCTCGACCCCTCGTCGCCCGTGCGGACCTTTCCTACATAGGGTGCTCGGGAGAGGATTACGATGCTCGAGCTACTTGGCGGCCTGTTGCTGTTCTTTCTGCTGTTCACCGTCCTGATGGTGTGGCTCGGGATTCGGCTGGCGCGCAACCTGATGCGCAGCGCGCGCGGCTTCGCAGCCAGTTTCACCCAAGGTGTGCCGGGCTTCTCCGCCATCCCCGACCCGCGCTGGGCCCGCCTCGCTTCGCACCTCGACCGCCGCCAGCGAGAGCAGGCCCGGACCGCGCGCGAACGGATAGCGGCGCTGCTGGCCGAGCGGCAATCGGCCGCGCTGACGCCTGAAGAAGCGCAATTGATGATCAGCTGCGAACGCCGCGTGCCCGAACTGATCGACACCTGCCTCGATCGCTGCCGCTCGGCCCGTCCCAACGAGCGCTGCGACTATGCCGCCCCGACGCTCGAGCGGCTGGTCCGGATCGGCGAGGAGGCGGAGGCCGCCCGATCCGCGATCCGCGCCCGCGACGACGGCCGGCTGCTGACCATGCACAACTATTTCGACACAGTGGCGGGCAGTCGCGACAGGGGTCAGTCGCCCGCCACCAGGTGAAGCTGAACCAGCGGATAGGGCCGGCCCTGCGGGTCGCGCTCTGATCGTCCGGTGACCGTGAAGCCGCGCGCCAGATAGAAGGGCAAGGCATTATCGGCCTGCTCGCTGGCCTCGACCCGGGTCGCTCCCAGCGCGACCGCATGGTTGAGGAGCTCGGTCCCGTGACCGCGGCCATGGTCGGCCGGATCGACGAACAGCGCGTCGATCTCCTCACCGTCCAGTACGACGAACCCGACCGCGCGATCGGCGGCATCGACCGATAGCCACAGCTCGGCCTTCGGCAGGAATTCCGCCGCGACCATCGCGTCGATCTCGGCCCGGTCCTCAGGAGTGAGGAAGCCGTGCGTCGCGTCCACGGCGCGGCGCCAGATCTCCAGCGCGCGCGGCACGTCGGCCGGCATGCCGCGGCGGATGGTCACCTGAGGTCGGGCGGGGTCGCCTCGGCCCGCAGCATGGCGATCGCCTCGTCGAGGCTCAGCACCTGCTGGCGCTCTTCGCTGCCGAGGCGGCGGACGGCGACGGTGCCTTCCTCCGCCTCGCGCTTGCCGACCACGAGCAGCAGCGGGACCTTGGCCAGGCTGTGTTCGCGCACCTTGTAGTTGATCTTCTCGTTGCGCGTGTCGGCCTCGACCCGGAAACCAGCCTTCTGCAGCGTCGCCGCCACCTCATTGGCGTAGCCGTCGGCGTCGGACACGATGGTCGCAACCACCGCCTGCACCGGCGTCAGCCACAGTGGCAGATTGCCGGCATAATGTTCGATCAGGATGCCGATGAAGCGCTCGAACGTGCCGAGGATCGCGCGGTGGAGCATGACCGGGCGATGCCGCTCGCCATCCTCCGCGACATAGCTGGCGTCGAGCCGCTCGGGCAGCACGCGGTCCGACTGGATGGTCCCGACCTGCCAGGTCCGCCCGATCGCGTCGGTCAGGTGGAACTCGAGCTTGGGCGCATAGAAAGCGCCTTCTCCCGGCAGTTCTTCCCAGCCGAATTCCTCGGTCGCCCGGCCGCTGGAGACCACCGCCTCACGCAGCTCGGCCTCGGCCTGGTCCCACATCGCCTCGCTGCCGAAGCGCTTGTCCGGACGCAGCGCCAGCTTCACCGCATAGTTGTCGAAGCCAAGGTCACGGTAGATGCCGTCGAGCAGGTCGCAGAAATCGCGGACCTCCTGCACCAATTGATCCTCGCGGCAGAAGATGTGCGCGTCGTCCTGCGTGAACTGGCGCACCCGCATGATCCCGTGCAGCGCGCCGTGCGGCTCGTTGCGGTGGCAGCAACCGAACTCGGCCATCCGCAGCGGCAGCTCGCGGTAGCTGGTGATGCCCTGCTTGAAGATCAGCACGTGGGCCGGGCAGTTCATCGGCTTCAGAGCCATCCACTCGGCGTCGTCGCTAACCAGCGGCCCCTCGTCCTCGGTGTTGGGCACCTCGTCGGGGATGACGAACATGTTCTCGCGATACTTGCCCCAGTGGCCGGACTTCTCCCACTGGCGGGCGTCCATCACCTGCGGGGTCTTGACCTCGAGATAACCGGCGGCGTCGAGCTTGCGGCGCATATAGGCCTCGAGCTGCCGCCAGATCAGGAAGCCCTTGGGGTGCCAGAAGACGCTGCCATGCGCCTCGGCCTGAAGGTGGAACAGGTCCATCGCCTGGCCCAGCTTGCGATGGTCGCGCTTGCCTGCTTCCTCCAGCCGCGTGAGATGCTCGGCCAGCTGCTTCTTGTTGAGCCACGCCGTGCCATAGATGCGCGACAGCATCGGGTTCTTGGGGTCGCCGCGCCAGTAAGCGCCCGACACGCGGGTCAGCTTGAACGCCTGCGGATCGAGCTTGCCGGTGCTCGCGAGGTGCGGCCCGCGGCACAGGTCCATCCACGCGTCGTCGCCATTGCCGGAACGATACATGGTGATGGTCTGGTCGGCGGGCAGTTCCATCACCCACTCGGACTTGAAGGTCTCGCCGGTGCGGGCGAAGAAGTCGCGGACGTCCTCGCGCTTCCACACTTCGCGGATCAGCGGCTCGTCGGCGGCGATGACCTTGCGCATCATCTCCTCGATCGCCGGCAGGTCCTCGTCGGTGAAGGGACCACGGTCGGCGGCGGGCGCAAAGTCGTAATAGAAGCCGTCATCGGTCGCCGGACCGAAGGTGATCTGGGTGCCCGGATAAAGCTTCTGCACCGCCTCGGCGAGGACGTGGGCATAGTCGTGACGGACCAGCTCCAGCGCGTCCTTTTCGTCGCGCGCGGTGATCAGCGCGAGCTCGGCATCTTCCTCGAACGGGCGCATGATGTCGCGCACTTCACCGTTGACGCGCGCGGCGAGTGCGGCCTTGGCTAGACCCGGGCCGATGGCCGCGGCGACGTCGGCCGGGGTCGAGCCCGCCGGCATCTCCCGCACGGTGCCGTCGGGAAGCGAGATTCGGAACATCTTGGACATGCGCCCGCCCTTAGCGGGTGCAGGGCAAACTGTGCACCCCCAACGCAACCCGGCAGCGACCGCCCGCTGTTACTCCGCCGGGATCGCCGTTCGGGGGACCTTCGTCCGGCCGATCCCCGGGGCTAGCATACCGACGCGGGCGCGATACTCCTCGTACTCGGGTCCGAACACGGCAACGAGGTCCTTTTCCTCGGCGCGGATCGCCAGCAACATCCACGCCGCCATGCCGGCGGCGAGCAGCAGGTGCCCGGCGGTCATGTGCGGCGTCGCCCAGAAAGCGAGAAAGAAGCCGCTGTAGAGAGGGTGCCGGACGAAGCGGTAGAAGAAGGGCTGCCGAAACTGCGGCGCCGCTGCCGCGCGATCGCGCAGCGCAAACCACGCTTGCTGAAGACCAAATAGCTCGAAATGATTGATCAGGAAGGTGCTCAGGAGGACGATTGCCCAGCCCGCCGCGAATATTGTCCAGAGCGCCGCCGCCCCGATGGCGTTATCGACCTGCCAGATGGTCGCGGTCATCGGCCGCCAGCCCCAGAACAGCAGCATCAGCATCAGGCTCGCGGCGAGCACGTAGACGCTGCGCTCGGCGGCCGGCGGGACGATCCCGGTCCACCAACGCTTGAATCCTTGCCGCGCCATGGCGCTATGCTGCAGCCCGAACAGCGCGATCAGGCCAAGGTTTACGGCGAGCGCGATTCCCGGCGCTGCCTCGGGACCGCGATCGACCGTGACCGGGACTATCGGCAGATCGCCGACGAAGGCGATCAGATACAGGAAAGTGGCGAAGAATACGGCGTACGCGACAAGGGCAAAGCCCATCTGCACCATGCGTGCCATGTCGACCTCCCGACGGGGAAGTTCAAACGCTATCATGATCGAGGTTAGGTTGAAAGCCGCGCCTAGCGCCTGAGTTCGCCCATCGTCATCGGCACCGCGCAGCCCGCGACGCGGCGATCCACCGCCATGAAGGTCTGGGCCGGCGGCAGGTCGCCGAGCTTGCGCGGGCCGAGCCGTTCGCCCTGCTTGCGGGCAAGGCTCATCGGCGTTTCGGGGCAGCGCTCGTCGGCATAAGGATTGCTGATCGGCATCGGCGCGGCGGGGCGCACAGGCGCGGGCGAGGCGGCGCCAAGCAGCGGCAGCGCGGCAAGGATGACAAAGGCACGCATGACAGGGTCCTCCTGCCGAAGCTTATACCACGCCGAAGGTCAGACGGTGAAGCTTTCCCCGCAGCCGCAGCTGCCCTTGGCGTTGGGATTCTCGAACACGAAGCCGGCGGTGAAGTCGTCCTCGCGCCAGTCCATCACCGATCCGATCAAATACAGGATCGACCCGCCGTCGACGTAGAAGGTCCCGCCGGGCGTATCGATCTTCTCGTCGAACTTGTCCTCGGCGGTGACGTAGTCGACCGAGTAAGCAAGGCCCGAGCAGCCCCGGCGCGGGGTCGACAGCTTGACCCCGATCGCATCGGCCGGCGCCTGCGCCATCAGCTTGGCGACACGCTGCTCGGCGCCGGGGGTCAGCGTGATCGCGGCCGGGCGGGGGCGGCGAACGGCAGTGGTTGCTTCGGCCATCACAGCATCCCCAGTTCGAGCCGCGCTTCGTCGCTCATTTTGGACGGGTCCCACGGCGGATCCCACACCAGCTTGACCTCGGCGTCGCGGACGCCCGGCACCGACAGCACGCGGATCTCCACCTCGCCCGGCATCGATTCGGCGACCGGGCAATGCGGGGTGGTGAGGGTCATCAGCACCGTCGCGTCGCCGTCGTCGGTCACACTGACGTCGTAGATCAGGCCGAGCTCATAGATGTCGACCGGTATTTCGGGATCGTAGATGGTCTTGAGCGTCTCGACGATCGCCGCCTGCAGATCGCTGCCCGAACCGCCCACCGGCGCCGCGGCAGGCTGCTCGTTAAGGAAGCCCGCCAGATAGTCGCGCTTGCGCTCGAACGTCTCGGCCGGCGTCTCCAGCTCGACCCGCGCCCTGGGCGGCGGGGTGACCGCGTCAACTTCCTTGGTCTCGATCTTGCGTTGTTCGTTCATCCGAAGATCCGCTTCACTTTCCTGAGGCCGGCAACAAGGGCCTCGATGTCGTCGCTGCCCGAATGAGCGGCAAAGCTCGCCCGGCAGGTGGCGGGAACGCCGAGCAATTGCATCAGCGGCTGGGCGCAATGATGCCCGGCCCGGATCGCCACGCCTTCGTCGTCCAAGATGGTGCCGACGTCGTGCGGATGCACGCCCTCGACCTCGAAACTGACGATCCCGGCGCTGTCCTCGGGGCCGAACAGGCGGACGAAGCCGAGGCCGCGCAGCGCGTCGCGGCATTCGCTTACCAGCGCGGCCTCATGGGCATGGATCCGCTCGACGCCGATGCCCTCGACCCAGTCGATCGCGGCGGCGAGGCCGATTCCGCCGACGATATGCGGGGTGCCCGCCTCGAACCGCTGCGGCGGGGGCATGAAGGTAGTGCGTTCGAAGCTGACCTGGTCGATCATCGCCCCGCCGCCCTGCCACGGCGGCATGGCCTCGAGCAGCGCCTTGCGGCCCCACAGCACGCCGATCCCGGTCGGCCCGTACAGCTTGTGGCCCGAGTAGGTGAAGAAGTCGGCCCCGCTGGCCGCGACGTCGATCGCTACGCGCGGGGCCGCCTGGCAGCCGTCGAGCAGCAGCAGCGCCCCTTTCGAATGGGCGATCTCAGCCGCACGCCTGGCGTCGAGGACCGAGCCCAGCACGTTCGAGACATGCGCAAGGGAAACGACCCGGTGATCGTCCGAGATCATCGCCTCGGCAGCATCGAGATCGATCCGGCCATCGGACGTCAGCGGCACCACGTCGATCTGGTAGCCAGCCAGCTGCCACGGCACGATGTTGCTGTGATGCTCGAGCGCCGACAGGAGAACGCGGTTGCGTCCCTCCTTCGGCAGGACCGACGCCACGAGGTTGATCGCCTCGGTCGCGCCGCGGGTGAAGATCGTCTCCTCGGCCGCGCCGCCGATCAGATTGCCGGCGCGGGCGCGGGCGGCCTCATAAGCCAACGTCATGTCGGCGCTGCGCTGGTAGACCCCGCGGTGGACGCTTGCGTAGTCGCGGGAATAAGCATTCGCGATCGCGTCGATCACCGCCTGCGGCTTCTGCGCGGACACGGCGCTGTCGAGATAATGCCAGCCGGCGATGGCCGGGAACTGATCGCGCACATCGAGCGGCGTATGGATGGCGGACTGGACGTTCACCGCGCCACCTCGCGCAGCAGTCGGCGTGTTTCGGCGATCAGTTCCTCGCGGCGATCCTCCGGCGCGTCGTCCCACAATTGCATCACGAAGCCCTCAAGCAGCAGCGCCTTGGCGCTGGCCGGATCGAGCCCGCGCGACAGGGCGTAGAACAGCTGGTCGGGGTCGAGCTCGCCAACGCTCGCGCCATGCGCGCACTTCACGTCGTCGGCGTAGATTTCGAGCTCGGGCTTGCAATTGGCGGTCGCGCCGCGGTCGAGCAGCATGGCCTTGACCGACTGTTCGCCGTCGACCTTCTGCGCATGCCGCGCGACCGCGACCTTGCCGAGGTAGGAGCCGGTCGAGGTGCCGGCGAGCACGCTGCGCACCACCTGGTTGGAGGTGCCGTTGGGCTCCTCATGGCGGACCACGGTGACGATCTCCTGCGTCGCCTTGCCGCCGGCGATGTTGGCGGCGTGGAGCGCAAAGTGCGCGCCGTCTCGAACGGTCACATCGACCTCGACCCGCCCATATTCAGCCGCGCCGTTGAGCACGAACAGCGACAGCGACGCGCCGGGCCGGAGCACGATCTCGGCCCGGTGAACCTCGACGCTATCCTGGTTGACGAGGAGGACATGGCTGTCCTGCTCACCGGCCGGAATGTCGATCCGGCGGGCGGGCGCAAGGCCGTGCCAGACGCGGTCGAGCGCCGACAGGTCGGCGTAGCGATACGCCTCGTCCTTGCGGGTGGGGAGGGTGGCGACACTCATGCGACCTCGGCGTAGCCCCCGCGCTCCAACTCGTGCGCCAGCTCGGGACCGCCCGAACGGGTGATCTGTCCGGCGGTCAGCACGTGGACGCGGTCGGGCTGCACATAGTCGAGCAGGCGCTGGTAGTGGGTGATCAGCAGCACGCCCTTGTCGGGCGCACGCATGATGCGGTTGATGCCCGCGCCGACGATCCGCAGCGCATCGATGTCGAGCCCGCTGTCGGTCTCGTCGAGCACCGCGAACTTGGGTCGCATGATCCCCATTTGGACCATCTCGGCGCGCTTCTTCTCGCCGCCCGAAAAGCCGACGTTGACCGGCCGCTTGAGCATGTCGACGTCCATGCCGAGTTCGCCCGCTTCGGCCTTGGCGAGGCGGATGAATTCGGCGCCCGACAGCTCGGCCTCGCCGCGCGCACGCCGCTGCGCGTTCACGCTTTCGCGAATGAACTGCATCGAGGAGACGCCGGGGATTTCGACCGGATATTGAAAGCCGAGGAACAGCCCGGCCGCCGCGCGCTCATGCGGTTCCTGCGCCAGCAGGTCGGTGCCGTCGAGTGTGACGGAACCGCCGGTCACCTCATACCCCGGCCGCCCGCCGAGCACGTAGGCAAGGGTGGACTTGCCGGCGCCATTCGGCCCCATGATCGCATGCACCTCACCTGCCGGAACGGACAGGGTGAGGCCGTTCAGGATCGGCTTCTCGGCGACGGTCGCGTGGAGATCTTCAATTCTTAGCACTGGCTTCAATCCTTGCGGCGACGCGGCGATCGAGGAGATCGGAAACGCGCCGCTCATGTTGTTCGGTCATGCAGGTCGTCAGACCCGCGTTGAGGGTAGCCTGACGCTGCTGCCGCACGTCGGCAGCAATGCCGCGCTCGGCCAAAGCTGCGGCCTGCCCCTGCATCGTCCCCATGCACCAGCGCATGCTGTCGCAGGCAATGTGATCAAGGTCCTTGTCGCCGGTCGACTGGGTCGTCCGGCAACGGCTGCCACGAGCATTGGCGTTTGCCTTGCCGCGCCATGCCTGCAAGCGACGGGCAGTCACGACCACGTCGCTCGAAGGCGACGCCGGGGCCACCGCCTGTGCAGCCATCAAGCTGAAAGCGGCGAGGATCACCCCACGCTCCCCTCGAGGCTGATCCCCAACAGCTTCTGCGCCTCGACCGCGAACTCCATCGGCAGCTGCTTTAGCACCTCGCGGGCGAAGCCGTTGACGATCAGCGCCACCGCCGCTTCCTGGTCGAGGCCGCGGGCCATGGCGTAGAACAACTGGTCCTCGCTGATCTTGGACGTGGTCGCTTCATGCTCGATGGTCGCGGTCGGGTTCTTGACCTCGATGTAGGGCACGGTGTGGGCACCGCACTGGTCGCCCAGCAGCAGGCTGTCGCACTGGGTGAAATTGCGGACGTTCTCGGCGCCCGGCAGCACCCGCACGAGCCCGCGATAGGTATTGTCGCTGCGGCCGGCGCTGATGCCCTTGGACACGATGGTCGAGCGGGTGTTCTTGCCGATATGCACCATCTTGGTGCCGGTGTCGGCCTGCTGGCGGTTGTTGGTCAGGGCGACCGAGTAGAATTCGCCGACGCTGCCGTCGCCCTTGAGGATGCAGCTCGGATACTTCCAGGTGATCGCGCTGCCGGTCTCGACCTGGGTCCAGCTGACCTTCGAATTCTTGCCCGAACACATCGCCCGCTTGGTGACGAAATTGTAGATACCCCCGACACCCTCGGCATTGCCGGGATACCAGTTCTGGACGGTAGAATACTTCACCTCGGCATCGTCGTGCGCGACGATCTCGACCACCGCGGCGTGGAGCTGGTTCTCGTCGCGCATCGGCGCGGTGCAGCCTTCGAGATAGCTGACGTAGCTGCCCTTGTCGGCGACGATCAGGGTGCGCTCGAACTGGCCGGTATTCTCCGCATTGATGCGGAAATAGGTCGACAGCTCCATCGGGCAGCGGACGCCCTCGGGAATGTAGACGAAAGTCCCGTCGGAAAAGACCGCGCTGTTGAGGCAGGCGAAGTAATTGTCGCGCTGCGGCACCACGCTGCCCAAATACTTGCGGACGAGATCGGGATATTCCTTCACCGCTTCGGAGATCGAGCGGAAGATGACCCCGGCGCGTTCCAGCTCGGCGCGGAAGGTGGTTGCGACCGACACGCTGTCGAACACGGCATCGACCGCGACCTTGCGCGCGCCCTCTACCCCGGCGAGCACCTTCTGCTCCTCGATCGGAATTCCAAGCTTCTCGTAAGTGCGACGGATTTCGGGATCGAGCTCGTCCAGCGACGCGATGGTCGGCCGCTTCTTGGGTTCGGCGTAATAATAAGCATCCTGGTAATCGATCGCCGGAATGTCGAGCTTGGCCCAGTCGACTTCCTCCATCGTCAGCCAGGCGCGATAGGCCTTGAGCCGCCATTCGAGCAGCCACTCGGGCTCACCCTTCTTGGCGCTGATGAAGCGGACGGTGTCCTCGTTCAGCCCCTTGGGCGCGAAGTCGGATTCGATGTCGCTGACGAAGCCCCATTCGTAGGTGGCGAGCTTCTCCGCCGCCTCATGGGCTTCCTGGTTTCGAATTGCGGTCTGTTCGGTCATGCGGTTTCCAAGCTGCGCTCGCGCGCCAACTGCTCGAGGGTGACTCCGGCCAGCGCGTCGCGCACGGTCCGGCTGACGATGTTCATGTGCGGCTTCAATTTGCAGCGGCTGTCGAGCGCGCAGTCGCTGACCTCGTCCGAGCCGCTGCACTGGGTCATCGCGATCGGCCCTTCGACCGCCTCGATGATGTCGGCCAGCGTGATCGTGTCCGGCGCGCGGCTGAAGGCAAATCCGCCGCCGATCCCGCGCGTCGCGCTGAGCAGACCCGCCGTGCCAAGCTTGCCCAGCACCTTCTGCGTCGTTGGCAACGGCAGGCCGGTATCGGCAGCGAGCGCGGACGCACTCAACCGCTCGTCACCCGAACGGGCGGCGGCAGCGGTCAGGATCACGACCGCATAGTCGGCGAGGTGGGTCAATCGCATAGTGGAGTGTTCCGGTCCTATTTAGGCCGAAACACTCCATTCTTCAACCGCGCAGCGCCTAGGCTTTGGTCCGGGCGATCCACTCGTCGACGCGGGTTTCCAGCATGCTGAGCGGCATCGATCCGGCGAGCAGGATCGTGTCGTGAAATTGGCGGTCGTCGTAACGCGCGCCAAGCTGCGTCTTGGCCTTCGCCCGCAGCTCCTCGATCTTCAGCTTGCCGATCATGTAGGCGGTCGCCTGGCCGGGGTAGACGACGTAGCGCTCGATCGCCTTGACGATCCCACCCTTGGCGTCGGCGCTATTGTCCTCGACATATTTGATCGCCTGCTCGCGGCTCCAGCGCTTGTGATGGAGGCCGCTGTCGACCACCAGCCGGATCGCGCGGTGAAGCTCGAGCTGCAGCCGCCCGAAGTCGCGATAGGGGTCCTGATAGAGGCCCATCTCCTTGCACAGCTTCTCGGCGTAGAGGCCCCAGCCCTCGTCGGTCGCGGTATAGCCGCTGAACTGGCGGAACGGCGGCACCTCGCCCTTGCCAAGCTCGCTCAGCAGCGCGCCCTGCAGGTGGTGGCCGGGGATGCCCTCGTGGCAGAACAGCGCCTCGACCTCGGTCGAAGGCATGTCCTTCATATCGTAGAGATTGACATAGTAAGTGCCCGGGCGCGAGCCGTCGGGCGGCGGGTCCTGGTAGAACGCCTTGCCCGCGCTCTTCTCGCGGAACGCCTCGACCGGTTTGACCAGTAACGGCGCCTTAGGCAGCCGCCCGAAGAAGCGCGGCAGCGCGGCCTGGACCTGCGCCTGGGCCTTCAGGCTCTCGTCGAGGTACATCTGCTTACCCGCCGCATTGTTCGGGTAATAGAAGCGCTTGTCCTCGCGCATGAACTTGAAGAAGTCCTGCAGCGATCCCTTGAATCCGGTCTGGTCCTTGAGCGCGGTCATCTCACCGTGGATCCGCGCGACCTGGGCCAGGCCGAGGTCGTGGATCTGATCCGGCGTCAGGTCGGTGGTGGTGTAGAACTTGGTCCGCGCCTGATATTCGGCCGCGCCATTGGCGAAGCGCCAGATGCCGTCGTTGGTCCCCGCCTTGGCCTGCTGCGCCTGCATCGCGGTGATCACCCGGCCGTAGGCGGGCTTGAGGTCGCGCACCATCGCAGTGCGTCCCGCCGCCAGCAGCCGCGCCTTGGTCGCCGCGTCGGCGTCGAGCTTGCCGACCTTGGCCTTGAAGTCGGCCCACAGGTCGTTGTCCTCCCCGCCGTCGAACGGCGCGCCGCGGATCAGGTTGCGGCTGTCGGCGATGACGTAGGGATAGACCCATTTGGGCGCCAGCACGCCGTTCGCCTCGCGAGCCTTCGCCTCGGCGATCGACTGGTCGAGGAAGGTGGCGATGGCCGAGATGCGGCTGACATAGGCCTCGGCGTCCGAGACGCTGTCGACCTTGTGAATGTTGATCAGGAACGCCGGCCCGTCGCTTTGCGCGCCGTTCATCTGGTCGAACACCAGCCCGTTCTTGCGATACGGCCGGACCGATTCGCTCCGCGCGATGCGATATTCGAACAGGTCGTAACTCAGCTGGTCGTCGGGGCTAAGCGACCCGCGCGGGAAGCGGCTGCGCAGATCGGCGAGGAAGCGCTGGTCGAGCTGGCGGTTGCGCTCGTCGGCGGCGTCCCCGACCTCGTCCCACTTGCCGTAATCGGCGTCCTTGATCCCGCGATAGGCCTTGCTCAGCGGCGACAGGGCGAGGTCGGCCTTGTCATACTCCTCGAAGAAAGCGGCAAGCTCGGCATTGCGCGCCGGGATCGGCGCCGGTGCGGGCGCAGCGGTTTCCTGCGGCGCGGCCTCGGGCGGCGGCGCGATCAGCGGATCGGGGGTGGTGGTGGCGCAGGCGGCCAGCAGCGCGGTGGAGGCGAGCAGAAGGAGGTGCTTCAAGGCGGACCTTTCCGGTTGGTCGGGCCGGGGTTACACCCGGCCGGCGGGTTGCTTCTTGCAAGGGACCGGACCCCGGCTCAAGGCCGGAGACACGATTGTTCGACCAACAGCGGGAAGTCATGGCTCTCTACCCCCTCCTCCGCCCGCTGTTTTTCAGCCTCGATGCCGAACGCGCGCACCGGCTCAGCATCGCCGGACTGAAGGCGCTTCCGGTCCGCAAGCCACCAGCGTTCGACCCGGTGCTGGCGAGCGAGGTGGCGGGGCTTCGCTTTCCCTCGCCGATCGGGCTGGCGGCAGGCTACGACAAGGACGCCGAGGTGTTCGAGGCGATGCTCGGCAATGGCTTCGGCTTCGTCGAGGTCGGAACGCTGACCCCCAAGCCCCAGCCCGGCAACCCCAAGCCGCGTATGTTCCGGCTGGTCGAGGATGGCGCGGTGATCAACCGCCTGGGCTTCAACAACGGCGGCCAGGACGCGGCGCTTGGTCGCCTCCAGGCGCGGCGGGGCCGCGGGATCGTCGGGGTCAACATCGGCGCCAACAAGGACAGCCCCGACCGCATCCGCGATTATGCCGAGGGAGTGCGGCGGATGGCACCGGTAGCCGATTATTTGACGGTCAACATTTCCTCGCCCAACACGCCGGGGCTACGCAATCTGCAGGCAGGTGGCGAGCTGGGCGAGTTGCTGGCCGCGGTGCGCGAGGCGCGGCAGGTCGCGTTCGCCAACCCGCCCGTGTTCCTCAAGGTCGCGCCCGATCTCGACGAGGGCGACCCGATCCGAATCGTCCGGGCGGTCGCCGATCACGGGATCGACGGGATCATCGTGTCCAACACTACGGTCAGTCGTCCGCCCATGTCGTCACGCCATCGTGACGAGACCGGCGGCCTGTCGGGCGTTCCGCTCGCCAGCCTCGCGATGCACCAACTCAAGGCGTTCTACGCGGTCACCGGCGGGCAGGTGCCGCTGATCTCGGCCGGCGGCATCGCGACCCCTTACGACGCATGGCGTCGGATCTGCGCGGGCGCCAACCTCGTCCAGCTCTATTCGGCGATGGTCTACGAAGGCCCGGGCATCGCCCGCGACATGGCGCGCGGGCTGGTCGAGCGGCTTGCCACCACCCGCTTTTCCACTCTTGCCGAGGCAGTCGGCTCTAACGCCTGACTGGCGTGCGCTTCTCGTCGACCAGCACCACGCCTTCGCGGCGCTTGTCGTAGCCGCCGTCTATGCTGCCGTCGGGACGGATCATCACCGCATGGACGCCGCTGTCCTCGCCCTGGCCAGGCTTCAGCGCCACGCCCCGCGCGGCGAGCCCGGCGACCACGCCGGCCGGAAACTTGTCCACCTCGCCGCCGAAGCTGCCGCCGCGTGCGACGAGATTGGGGAGGTCGATCGCCGCCTGCATCGGCTGCTTCCACAGGATCGCGCCGGTCATGGTCTTCCCGACATAAGCCAGGATCGCGCTTCCGCCCGGGCTTCCGAACGCCCCGGCGAAGCGGCTCTGGCCGTCGAGCAGGATGAGCGGGGTCATCGACGAGCGCGGGCGCTTGCCCCCGGCCACCGCATTGGCCGCCGGCCGCCCGTCGGCCTCGGTCGGCGAGAAGCTGAAGTCGGTCATCTGGTTGTTGAGGAAGAAGCCGTCGACCATCCGGCCCGATCCGAAGATGCTTTCCACCGTGGTGGTCATGCTGACCACGTTGCCGGCGCTGTCGCCGACGATGAAATGGCTGGTCCCGGCCGGCTCCAGCGTCCGGTCGGTACCAGACGCGACCGCGCCCGGCGGGGTTCCGGCAACCGGTGGCGGCCCTGCCGACGGCCCGATCAGCGCCGCTCGTGAGGCGACATAAGCGGGGTCGAGCAAGCCCTCGACCGGCACCTTCACGAACGCCGGATCGGCAACGTAGCGGTCGCGGTCGGCGTACATCAGGCGCGAGGCTTCGGCGAACAGGTACCAAGCCTGCGGATCGCTCGGCCCGCGCGCTGCAATGTCGGTGCGCGAGAGCATCGCCAGCAGTTGCAGAGTCGACACCCCACTCGACGGGGGCGGCGGGACGCAGGCGGTGTAGGCCTGCCATGCGCGGCACAGCGCTTCGCGCCGGATCGGGCGATAGCGGGCGAGGTCGGCCATCGTCATCGAGGATTCGAACGGCCCCTGCCGCACCCGCTCGACGATCCTGGCCGCGGTCTCGCCCTTGTAGAGGACGTCCGCCCCGCCGCTCGCCAGCCGGCGCAGGAAGCGGGCGTAGACCGGGTTCTGGATCATGTCCCCGACCTTGAGCCTGGTCCCGTCGGGCTTGCTGAAATATTTCACCACGTCGGGTGCGGTCAGCTGGGGAAAGTCGCCGCCTAGCATCCGGCCGAGCCGCGGACTGATGGTGAAGCCCTGATCGGCCAGCACCGCCGTTCCCTCGAACAGCTCCGACCAGCGCAGTCGGCCATGCGCCCGCTGCACCGTTTCCAGCATCCGCAGTGCACCCGGCACGCCGGTCGCCCTTCCGCTCAGCACCGCGGTGGCGAAGGGCAGCGGCTTGCCGTCGGTGCCGATGAACATGGTCGGGGAGGCGCCGGCCGGGGCGGTCTCGCGCCCGTCATAGACCACCACCTTGCCGGTGCGGGCGTCATAATAGGTCATGAAGGCGCCGCCGCCGAGGCCGCTCGACTGCGGTTCGACCAGGCTCAGCGCCGCCTGCACCGCCACCGCCGCATCGGCCGCGCTGCCGCCGCGCTGGATCACGTCCATTCCCGCCTTGGCCGCCAGCGGGTTGGCGGCAATCACAAACCCCGGCCGGACCGGATCGACCGCCCGTTGCGGCACGGTGGCGCAGGCGGCGGCGAGGAGGGCGAACAGCGGGGTAAGGAGGATGCGAAGGCTCATGGGGCTCCGGCCTAAAGGTGCGGGGAGAGAACGCCAAGGGCGACAAGGGGGTCCAGCCGCCTTTGCCTGCCCTGCCCTATCCGCTATCGCTGCCCCGCCTCATGGATATCTACCTCCCCATCGCCAACATGAGCGTCAACGCGCTGCTCATCGTGGCGCTCGGCGGACTGGTCGGCGTGCTGTCGGGACTGTTCGGGGTCGGCGGCGGATTTCTGACCACGCCGCTCCTGATCTTCTACGGCATCCCGCCCAGCGTCGCGGTCGCTTCGGCAACCACCCAGATCACCGGCGCCAGCGTGTCGGGCGTCTTCGCCCACATGAAGCGCGGCGGGGTCGACCTGCGCATGGGGCTGGTGATGATCGCCGGCGGGCTGGTCGGCAGCCTGGCCGGCGCCGGCCTGTTCCGCCTGGCGCAGGCGAGCGGGCAGATCGATGTCTTGATCGGCCTCCTCTACGTCCTGCTGCTGGGGTCGATCGGCTCCCTGATGCTACGCGACGCGGTAAAGGCGCTCGGCTGGTGGAAACCGGCCGAGACCGAAGCGCCGCGCCGCCGCCACCACCGTTTGGTCGCGTCCCTACCGTTCCGCTGGCGCTTCTATGCCAGCGGTCTTTACCTTTCCCCACTGGCCCCGCTCGCGCTCGGCTTCGTTGCCGGCATCCTCACCGTGCTGCTCGGGATCGGCGGCGGGTTCATCCTGGTGCCGGCGATGATCTACCTGCTCGGCATGGCGCCGCGGGTGGTTGTCGGGACCAGCCTGGTGATGATCCTCGCGGTCAGTGCCGCCACCACCATGATCCATGCCCTCACCACCCAGTCGGTCGACATCGTGCTGGCCGCCCTGCTGCTGGCGGGCGGCGTGCTGGGCGCACAATACGGCGCGCGGCTGACCACCCGGCTGAAGCCCGACCTGCTGCGCTTCAGCCTGGCGATCATCATCCTCGCCGTGGCGCTGCGGATGGGACTCGGCCTCACCTACCGCCCCGAAGAAATCTTCTCGATCGAATATCTGTGAAGCTGCGGCTGCTCTTCGCGGCGCTGCTGGCGCCTTTGCTGATGGGACAGGCCGGCCCGCGCCTGGTGCCCGACATCTCCGCGCGCGCGATCGAGATCCGCTACAGCTTCACCGGGGCGCAACTGCTGCTGTTTGGCGCCATTCTTTATCCCGGCGGCCGCACCCCGACCCGGCCGCTCGACGTGGTGGTGGTGCTGAAAGGCCCGGTCCAGCCGATGATCGTCCGCGAAAAGCAGAAGATCGCCGGCATCTGGATGAACGCCGACAGCCACCGCTTCGTGTCGGCGCCCAGCTATTATGCCGTCGCTTCCAACCGCCCGCTGGCGCAGGTGGTGGGGGAACGGACCGCCGCGGTCTATGAACTCGGCCTCGGCAACCTGCAGCTCTCGCCCGGCGGCGGCGCCCAGCCCGAAAAGGCCCAGCGGTTCGAGAACGGCCTGCTCGAACTGCGCGCCCGCCAAGGCCTCTATGCCGAGAACAGCAACGGCGTGGAGATCAGCGACGGCGTCCTCTACCGCGCCCGCATCGTCATCCCGAGCCAGGTCCCGATCGGCACCTACGAGACCGAGACCTTCCTGATCGATCGCGGCAAGGTGATCGCCGCCGCGACCAAGGAGGTGGAGGTCCGCAAGACGGGGTTCGAGCGCTTCATCGCCACCGCGGCGCGGCGCCACGCCTTTCTCTATGGCCTCGCCGCGGTGCTGCTCAGCCTCGGCCTTGGCTGGGGCGCGGCCGCCCTGTTCGGACAGCGCAGCTAGAGCAAAATCTTAACCGCGTTTCGACTAGACCGCTCTCCAGAATTTGTGGGGAGCGTTCGGAACGACCATGGAAGATAATGCCAGTCTCAAGCAACTGATCGACGAACTGACCAGCCACGCCGAAGACGAGCCGGTCGGCAGCCGCCCGCCTATCGTCCGCGAAAAGCACGAGCCGATCGGGTCGGTGCTCGATATCGCGGGCTCGGGCTCGCAGGCGCGGTTCGATCCGGCCCTGCTGCTGGCGCTGGCCGATCACTCCGACCCCTCGGTGGCGATGTCCGGCCAGGTCGGAAGCCAAGTCAAGATGGCGGTCGGCAAGAGCTGGCTGATCGCCAACGTCCGCACCATGCGCGCCGACGACCAGGGCCGGATCATCGCCGCGATCGACTTCCTCGGCGAAGGCACGCGCGACCAGAATGGCGGGATGAGCGGCTTCCGCCGCGGCGTCACACGCTATCCGATCCCCGGCGCCGAAGTGCATCCCGTCACCACCGACGACCTTCGCCAGGTTTTCGCCGCGTCCGACAGCGCCCACGTCGAGATCGGCACCGTCTACCCGACCGACGACATCCGCGGCGCGCTGTACATCGACCCGATGCTGAGCAAGCACTTCGCGATCCTCGGCAGCACCGGCACCGGCAAGTCGACCTCGGTCGCTCTAATCCTCCACCGCATCTCGAACTACAGCCCCGAGGGGCATATCGTGATGATCGACCCGCACGGCGAATATTCGGCCGCCTTCAAGGGCTGCGGCGAACTGTTCAACGTCGACAATCTGCAGCTGCCCTACTGGCTGCTCAATTTCGAAGAGCATTGCGAGGTGCTGCTCACCACCGACGGGGCCGAGCGCAACCGCGACGCCGACATCCTCGCCAAATGCCTGCTCGCCGCGCGGACCAAGAACAAATTCTCCGAGCAGTTCGGCAAGGTGACGGTGGATTCGCCGATCCCCTACCTGCTGACCGATTTGAACGCCGTGATCGTCGCCGAAATGGGCAAGCTCGACCGAGCGGGCGACACCACGCCCTACCAGCGTTTGAAGACCAAGCTCGACGAACTCAAGGCCGACCCGCGCTACACCTTCATGTTCTCGGGCATGAACATTACCGACAGCATGGGCAGCTTCATCGCCCGGCTATTCCGCATGCCCGCCAACGGCAAGCCGATCTCCATCGTCGACGTGTCGGGCGTGCCGTCTGACATCACCAGCGTCGTCGTCTCGGTGCTGGCCCGGATGGTGTTCGACTATGCCATCTGGTCACGCACCGAAGCGCAGCGCCCGATCCTGCTGGTCTGCGAGGAAGCCCACCGCTACGTCCCCAAGGACGAGAACAACGGGGTCCAGGCGGTCCGCAAGATCCTCGAGCGGATCGCCAAGGAAGGCCGTAAATATGGCGTCAGCCTTGGCCTGATCACCCAGCGCCCGTCCGACCTTGCCGAAGGCGTGCTGTCGCAGTGCGGCACGATCATCGCCATGCGCCTCAACAACGAACGCGACCAGGCCTGCGTCCGCGCCGCCATGCCCGAAGGCGCGCGCGGCTTCCTCGACGCCATTCCGGCGCTCCGCAACCGCGAATGCATCGTCTGCGGCGAAGGCGTCGCGATCCCGATCCGGGTCCGCTTCGACGACCTCGAGCCCGAGAAGCGCCCGGCCTCGAGCGACCCGAGCTTCGCGTCGCTGTGGCGCGAAACCGGCGGCGAGGCGGAAATCATCAACCGCACCGTCAAGCGCTGGCGCGGCCACGGGCGCTAAGCCCCGATCGCAGTCCGCGTGAAAAGGGGGACCGCCGTGGCGATCCCCCTTCCCGCCCCCTTGCTCGAACCGTCAGCGGCCGCCGATCACCATGGTGATCGCGATCGCTGGACCGACCGGAAGCCCGGCCATCTGCCGCTTGGCCCGGGTGATCGCCTGCGCGACCTGACCTTCGGTGCTGTCGATCGCAAGGTCTGTGCAACTATCGACGCCGTACAGGCCGTTGAGGTCCCAGCACAGGCCATGCGCGGTGCGCAGGATCCGGGCCTTGAGCACCCGCTGCCCGGGCGCGAAAGCGAGGTTGAGGTCGCCATATCTGACGGTCCGCTGCAGCTCGGGATCGATCCGGTCGCCCTTGATGACGACATCCTCGAAGGGTGGCGCCACTGCCGCCGACGCGCCGGCAATACCAACGACGCTGAGCCCCATGACGACGGCTGCGGTCAGACAAGCGAACTTGCGGCTTTCCATTGGTGCCTCCCGGAAATGGGCGCCCGATTGCGCCTCCGGGACTTCTGGTCGCACTTCAGGAGGTCAGCTTCAGCAGGTTTTCGTTCACCTCGTCCGACCTTTCGCCAACCTCGCTCCGGATCGCCGAATGGCCCCCGGGCTTCGACGACTCGCCCGAGATGATCGCCAGCACGTCCTGGGTATGGCTTTTGGCGACGCTGACCGTCGTTCCGTCCATCAGCCGTGCCGTCCATCGCCGCTGGTCATGGACCAGCCGTTCGATGAAGCTGATCCGGACAAGCCACGAGCGGTGAAGCTGGACGAAGCCGGCCCCGGCCAGCGCCTTGGCGAGGTGCGACATGGTGTCGTGGACGAGGCAGCTCCAGTTGCCGACATGGACCCGCATATAGTCCCCTTCGGCGACGATCTTGTCGATCTGGCGGTGTTCCACCCGGCGCCGGCCGTCATGACACGGAAGCCAGATCGCGCCGCCGTCTTCCTCGACCGACGAGGGCCGGTCCATGGTCCGCGACACGAAGCTGGTCTCGATCCGCGACACCAGTTGTGACAGCGGCTTGCGCAACCGCTCCATCCCCCTGGTATAGTTGGCGATGTCCGAGCAGCGCCCCTCGATGATCAGATCGAAGGTGCCGCACACCTCCATCGCCCGCTCCACTTGCGGACATTGGAGAAGACACGCCTTGAACCTTTGCACATCATCGGCGGGTGCACGGTGATCGAAGGCAAGGCATGCAATGACGACGAGCTGTGTCATTGGCGAGGCTCCCCTGCGAGCCGCGCATAATTACGCCTAAGTTAACAACCTAGCAACCGGAAGTCCTGGCTGTCAGGTGGCCGCGGCAACCGCGATGACCCGCCGGCGGCGGCGCAGGGAAGCACCGATCGCGCCGAAGCCGACCAGCATCAGGGCCCAGGTGCCGGGCTCGGGAACCGCGCCGACCTGAACCGCGCTGTTCACCCCCAGGATGTCGAAGGCGTAAGCGCTGCTGCGCCCGTCGAACGAACCGTCATTCTCGAACCCGTTCGAGAGATTTGGGCCGTTCGCGAAATTGGAAAAGGCGCTCAGCGCGACCGTGTAGCTTCCGGGGCCAAGCAGCGCCCGGAGGAAGGAATCGGCGCGTTCGCTCGTGAGCGGGTCGGTGCCGACATTCGATTCGCCATCGTCATTCTCGTCGATCAGCAGGCCGTTCGAGTCGAACAGGGTCAGGATCGGATCGAATCCGCCGCGGCCGATCACCGTCCCGGCGGCGTTCGTCCCGCCGGCGAAGGAATAGGTGCGAAACGTGACGGTGGACGGACTTCCGACCACGAAGGTGGTGAGCTGGACGCTGTTGGGGCCAGCCAGGGTTCCGGCATAGGAGAAGTCGGCAGCAGCCGCCGGCGCTGCGCTCGTCAATAGCGCCGCTGCGGCGCTCAACGCCAGGAACTTGCCCATATCGATTCCTTTATCCGCGGTCCGACGTTCCGACAGGAAGTCACGACAATGGAGGAAAGGTTAAGTCCGAATTAACCCAAGGGCAAGCCGAGTGTCGTCTTCACAACCCGCGCAGCGCCTTGGCCCGGGCCCTGACCGCGGCCATCAGCCCCTGGTCGAACACCGGCCGGCTGACCAGGGTCACGCCCAGCGGGTTTACCGGGGCTCCGTTGCGCAGCACTTCGTAATGGAGGTGCGGTCCGGTCGACAGGCCGCTCGATCCGACATAGCCGATCAGTTCGCCGCGCCGCACGGTGCCGCCATCGCCCGCGACGATCCGGCTCATGTGGCTGTAGCTGGTGACCAGCCCGCCCGCGTGTGCGATCCGCACCTGGCGGCCATAGCCCCCGGCCCAGCCGGCGCGAACCACCTGACCGTCGGCCGCGGCGACGATCGGGCTGCCCCAGCTCGCGCCATAATCGATCCCGTTGTGCATCCGCGTGAAGCGCAGGATCGGGTGCATCCGCGCCCCGAAGGTCGAGGTGATCGGTCCCGACACCGGCGCCAGCAGGCCGCTCTGCACCGGTTCGGGCGAGGCATTCTCGCTGATCCATTGCAGCCGACCGTGGAGCGGTACCCGGACCAGCGACAGGTCGTTCCCGCCGCTGCGGTCGAGCCCGGCGTAGAGCAGCCCGCCCGCCACCGTTCGCCCGTCCGCCGACCGGGCCTGCGCCACCACCAGTTCGAACCGGTCGCCCGGCATCACCTCGCTGCCGACGTCGAGGCTCCCCCCAATCGCGCCGAGATAGTCGGCCGCCTGAGTCGGGGAGGCGCCGGCCGAGCGCAACGCCCAGTAGAGCCCGCCGCCGACGCTGCCTCGGATCCGCAGCGGCGTCCGGTCGAGCCCGAGCTGGCGCCGTTCGACGCTCAGTCCGCCGCCGGAGCCGGCGCTGATCACCAGCTCGAGGTCGAGCCGGGCGCGATAGGAAAGACGGTCGATCCCGCGGCTGCCCGCCGCATCGGGCGCGCCCAGTTGCACGGTCAGCGTGGTTCCCGCCGGTGGAAGCGCCCCTTGCCCTCGGGCTAGCGCGGCGGCCTGCAGCGCGTCGGACGCCCGTGCCCCATTGCGCTGTAATAGCCGGGCAAGCTCGTCACCCGGTGAAACGATCAGGCTGAGCGCGCGCAATTGGCGGGCCGGGGCCGCGGCGATCGGCCGTGCCCGCGGACCCTCGCTCAGGGTCAGACCGGTGTTCGAGCCATAAGCGAGCGCGCCGACCGCCAGCGCCGCTTCCTGCCGCGCCTGGTCGGGCCCCGTGACGGGTGCCGGGCCCACCGGCAGCGCCTCGATCGGCGGTGCAAGCTGCGCCACCCCCGCGACCAGCGCGGCCAGCGTCGCCGCCCCGCGCCACCAGCGGCGGCTGAACGGATCCTGCGTGAGATCGACCACCAGGCTGAACGGCGGCTCTGGCGGACGCAGCGCGGCGGCTCTTCCAAAGCTCGGAAGGGCAGCGGCAGCAACCAGCGGGCGGGGCGGCTGAAACATCGCGCCCCTTGTCGCGCGGCAAGGTTAACGCGGCGCTAAGGTGGTTCTCCCTCCTCCTCGTTCGCCCTGAGCGAAGTCGAAGGGCGCGGGCGCCGACGTGCTTCGACTTCGCTCAGCATAAACGAGAGGGGGTGTCGCGCCGGACACACTTGCGCCCGGCTCCGTTCCTGCCAACATGAGCCTCATGGCCGGGCGTTCCGACGGCATTGTCAGGGCCGTCCTCGGGCCCACCAACACCGGCAAGACCCACTTGGCGATCGAGCGGATGTGCGCCCATTCGTCGGGCGTCATCGGCTTCCCGCTGCGCCTGCTGGCGCGTGAGGTCTACGACCGCGTCGTCAAGCTGAAGGGCGAATCGAAGGTCGCCCTGCTGACCGGCGAGGAGCGCATCGTCCCGCCGACCGCGCGCTACTGGCTGTGCACCGCCGAAAGCATGCCGGTCCCTTTGCCATCGGGGGTCCCCGGCGGCACCGATGGCCCCAAGGACTTCGCCTTTTGCGCGATCGACGAAGCCCAGCTCGGCACCGATCCCGAGCGCGGCCACGTCTTCACCGACCGCATGCTGCGCGCCCGCGGCCGCGAGGAGACATTGATCCTCGGCTCCGCCAGCCTGAGGCCGCTGGTCCGCCAGCTCATTCCCGAGGCCGAGATCGTCAGCCGCCCACGCTTCTCGACCCTGCGCTACGGCGGCGCGGCCAAGCTGTCGCGCCTGCCGCCGCGCTCGGCAATTGTCGCTTTCTCGGCCGAGCAGGTCTATGCGCTCGCCGAAATGCTGCGCCGCTTCAAGGGCGGCGCCGCGGTAGTGATGGGCGCCCTGAGCCCCGCCACCCGCAACGCCCAGGTCGACATGTTCATGCGCGGCGAGGTCGATTATCTGGTCGCCACCGACGCCGTCGGCATGGGCCTCAATATGGATGTCGCCCACGTCGCCTTTGCCGGCCTCGACAAGTTCGACGGCCGCCGCGAACGACGCTTGACCATCCCCGAAATGGCGCAGATCGCCGGCCGCGCCGGGCGCCACCAGCGCGACGGCACCTTCGGCACGCTTGGCCTCGGCGGCGACAATGGTCCGGCGTTCACCGACGAGGAGATCAACGCGGTCGAGGAGCATCGCTTCCGTCCGCTCGATAACCTCTACTGGCGCTCGGCCGACCTCGACTTCACCGACGTCGGCGCGCTGATCCACAGCCTCGAGGCGCGCAGCGACGATCCGCTGCTCCGTCCCGCCCCGCCGGGGATCGACCTCGCGGTGCTGAAGGCGCTGGCCGAGGATCCCGCCGTCGCCGACCGCAAAGGCGTCGTCGCGCGGCGGCTGTGGGCGGCGTGCGGGCTGCCCGATTTCCGCAAGGTCGGGCCGATGCACCATGCCCGGATGGTCCGCCGCATCTTCAACTATATCGCCGACGGCGGCCACATCAGCCACGACTGGTTCGCCGCCGAGGTCAGCCGGCTCGACAATGTGTCGGGCGATATCGAGGCGCTGGCCGACCGCCTCGCCGGGGTCCGCAGCTGGGCCTATATCGCCCACCGCGCCGACTGGCTGGCCGAGCCGGCCAAATGGGCCGAGCGCACCCGCCACGTCGAATCGCGGCTGTCCGACGCTCTCCATGCCGCGCTGACCCAGCGGTTCGTCGACCGCCGCACCGCCGTGCTGGTCCGCGACATCGGCGCGCGCGGGGCCGATGCGTTGCCCGTCACGGTCGCCGCCGACGGCGAGGTCAGCGTCGG
Organism: Sphingomonas glaciei; assembly: GCF_023380025.1. Lineage (NCBI taxonomy): Bacteria > Pseudomonadati > Pseudomonadota > Alphaproteobacteria > Sphingomonadales > Sphingomonadaceae > Sphingomonas > Sphingomonas glaciei. The sequence continues at coordinate 2,140,698 of NZ_CP097253.1, read as the reverse complement.
GCCCGAGCCGATCGGCCATCTCACCGGATTCGAGTTCAAGGTCGATCCGACCGCGCGCCTCGCCGACAAGCGCCTGCTGCTCGCCGCCGCCGAACGCCGGCTGGGCGACGAGCTGGATCGCCGCGCCCGCGACCTGTGCGCCGGCGACGACGCCCGCTTCACCCTGTTCGCGCCGGCGGGCGGCGACATCGGCATTAGCGCCGATGGCCATCTCCTCGCCCGCCTCGCCCCCGGCCGCAGCCTGACCGAGCCTGCGCTGCGCACCGTCCGCTCGCTCGACCGCCTGTCCGCCCCGGCCCGGACCGAGCTTCGCGCCCATATGGAGGCGTGGCTCGAACGGCAGGTGAAGCGCCACGTCGGCGACCTCGCCCGCCTCACCGCCGCTTCCTCCGACCGCCACTATGGCCCGCCGGTGCGCGCGCTGACCGCGATGCTGGCCGACGCCGGCGGGCTCCTGCCGCGCAAGGCGCTGGCCGAGCCGATCGGGCAACTCGACCGCCCGATGCGCGCCGCGCTGCACAAACTGAAGGTTCGGCTGGGCGCGCTCGACGTGTTCGCCCCCTCGCTGCTCAAGCCCGAGGCGCAGCGCTGGCGGGCGGCACTGGTCGCGGTCCGCTCGGGCCAGCCGATGCCGACCCTGCCCCGCCCCGGCGCCTCGGTCCTCCCCGCCGATGCCGACCGGCTCGGCGCCGCGCTCGCCTATCGCCGGTTCGGCGAGCTGTGGCTGCGGGTCGACCTCGCCGATCGCCTCGCCGCCTTCGCCCACCAGGCCCGCGCCGCGCACAAGGCCGGCGGAGAGATTGCGCTCGACCCGGTAGACCGCACCCTCGCCACCTCGCTTGGCCTGCCCGAGGACACGCTCGCCCGGCTGATGGCCGAGGTCGGCTTCCGCGAGCAATCGGGCGCCTGGGCCTGGCGCGGCACCCACCAGCGGACCCGCGCCCGCCCGCAGCCCGCCCGCCCCGGCAACGCCTTCGCCGCTTTGGCCGGCCTCAAGCGCTAAGGCTCACGTGCGTCTCGATCGCTACCTGTTCTTCATCCGCCTGCTCAAGTCCCGTACCCAGGCCCAGGCCCTGCTCGAACAGGGCCGCACCCGGATCGACGGACGCCGGGTCGAGAAGGTGTCGGAAACGGTCCGCGTCGGCGCCACCATCACCCTCCCCTTGCGCGGCGCCGTGCGGGTGATCCGCGTCGTCTCGCTCCCGCTGCGCCGCGGCCCCGCCCCCGAGGCGCGCGGTTGTTACGAGGAGCTGGGCGTTGACGAGCCGAACGGAGCGGCATAGCGCTGGCACCAACAAGGGAGTTGAAGACCGCCATGACCTACGTCGTCACCGACGCCTGCATCCGCTGCAAATATATGGACTGCGTCGAGGTCTGTCCGGTCGACTGCTTCTACGAGGGCGAGAACATGCTCGTCATCAACCCCAATGAATGCATCGACTGCGGCGTGTGCGAGCCCGAATGCCCGGCCGAGGCGATCCTTCCCGACACCGAGAGCGGCAACGAGAAGTGGCTGGAGCTGAACTCCACCTTCTCCAACCAGTGGCCCAACATCACGCGCAAGAAAGACAGCCCGGCCGACGCCGACGACTATAAGGGCAAGGACGGCAAATATGACGCCTTCTTCTCGCCCGAACCCGGCGAGGGCGACTGACCTTCAAGTCGTCCCGGCGTAGGCCGGAACCTCAATCGACCTTAGCGCCTATCGCCTGACGGTGAAGGCGTAGCTGACTCCGATCCCGGCCGACAGCTGGTTGCGGCGGCCGTAGGTGCGCACGATCGGCGACTTGGCCGCATCGCCGACGAGCCGCTCGCCGCGGGCATAGCCGAACAGGCCCCAGCGCGGCCCGAACTGGGTCTGCACCCCGCCCGCCAGCGCCACCGCATGGACGCCGCCGCCCGGGGTGTAGACCGGGAGCCCGGTCCGCAGCGCCGCCGCCGGGGTGACCCCGAAATAAGCGCGCTGGTAGCGATCGTCCGAGAACAGCAGCCGCGGCCCCAGCGTCACCGCATATTTGTCGCCGTCGCGCCAGAAATGGTCGATCCCGACCTGCCCGGCCAGGCCCTCGTGCCCGTTGACGCCCTTCACCAGTTCGCCGCGCACCCGCAGGCTGTCGTTGACCAGGTAATCGGCATAGCCGCCCAGCTCGATCGTCGCATCGACCTTGCCGACCGGTGCGCCGACGTCCTTGTCCTTGCGGCTGCCCTGGTAGGCCGCCGCCGGCCCGGCGGTGAAGCGCCCGGCGGAGATCAGGCGCACGCCGAAGCGATCGTCCGGCGTCTCGATCCGGAACTCCTCGATCCCCCTGGCCAGGTCGAAGTCGAACAATGGCCTGAGATCGCTGTCCCTGGCCCCCGGATAGGCCGGCTTGAGCTGCGCGCCCAATCCTAGCCTTACCCGAGAATCCTTCGTCTCCTGCGCCGCGGCGGTGGTGGACAGTGCCAGGGCGGCGACGGCGAATGCGGGGATGCGGATCTTCATGTCACGGGCGCAACGACCGGCTCGGGCCTTTGTTGCACCGTCCCCCTGCGGAGCCGCGAACGACCCCCAAACGAAAGAAGCGCCCGCTCTGATTGAGAGCGAGCGCTTCCCCGGAGCCGGGCAACGCAAATGCGCAAGCGTTGCCCGATAGATTCCTCTCCGGACTTACATCCCGTTGGCGAGGTTCGTGTCAGGCGCGTTGGTGTTCATGTCCTCGGCCATCATGTTGGCTTCGGTGGCGCCGTTGGTGGTCATGTTGCCGTCCATGCCGCCCATGTTGCCCGACATCATGTTGGCGTCGGTGGCCATCATGTTCGAGTCCATGGTCGACAGATTGTCGGCAACCATCAGGTTGGCATCGGCATTCATGGCTTCGTCGCTGTTGCTACCGCAAGCCGCGAGGGAAAGGGCCGCACCAGCGACCAGTATCAGAGCACGCACGTCTATTCTCCCTATGTTATCAGGCATGCCAACGAAAGATGACGCGCGAAGGTTCATTTGCCAGCAATGTTCTTGCCGGGTGAACAGGCGGAGGCGCACTCAGCCTCGCGGGAGCCGTTCAACCTCGGCGATGAGAGCGCCGATCGCGACCGTCGGCCCGGCGATGGCGGGATCGGCCAGACGCTCTGCCTGGGCCCGCGACAGCCGCCGTGTCCCTGCCCGCGCGGCCGCCTGGGGATTGGTCCGGTGCAGCCGCTTCATGACTTCCTTGTACACGAAATCCTTGTCGCCATCGCCGAGGATGACCAGCCACTCCTGCCGCCGCAGCCAGTCGCCGACCTCGGCGGCAATCTCCATCATGTCGGGGGTGGGATGGGGTTCGCTCCCGGCCTCAAGACAAGCCGCGACATCGCGGCGACCGATCAGTTCCAGGCCGAAGCGAACCGCACTCCTTTCCGCCTCGGTCGACCCGGCAAGCCAGTCGGAAAGAGGCCGACTGTCGATCTCACCGGCCCAGCGGTACGCACGGAAGGCTGCCCAGCCATCGGCGATCAGTTCATGCGGTTCGAAGAACGCGTCCTCGGTCGCATGATCCATGAACATCGCCAGCGCCTCGGCGAGCGACCACTGCCGGCTGCTGTTCGCCGCTCCCTGCGGCGCCAGAACGACATCGAGCCGCTTCGGCAGGCTCGCCATCTTCCGCCCGAACACCGGCTTTTGCATCGGCCCCTCCTCGGTGAGGCGATCCTAGCGTCGTGTTCTTAACAATTCGACGATGGCCTCCGCCGCTTCCTCGGCACTGACCGCCGCGGTGTCGATATGCAGGTCGGGCCGTTCGGGCGGCTCGTAGGGGCTGTCGATCCCGGTGAAATTGCTGAGCTGGCCCGCGCGGGCCTTGGCGTAGAGGCCCTTGACGTCGCGCCGCTCGGCCTCGGCCAGGTCAGCGTCGACGAACACCTCGAGGAACTCACCGTCGGGCAGCATCCGCCGCACCATCGCCCGCTCGGCCCGGAAGGGCGAAATGAAGGCGGTGATGACGATCAGCCCGGCATCGGCCATCAGCCGCGCCACTTCGCCAACCCGGCGGATGTTCTCGATCCGGTCGGCCTCGGTAAAGCCAAGGTCGCGGCTCAACCCGTGGCGGACATTGTCGCCGTCGAGCAGGAAACTGTGCCGGCCGAGCGCATGCAGTTTCTTCTCGACCAGATTGGCGATCGTCGATTTCCCCGCGCCCGACAGGCCGGTCAGCCAGACGACGCAGGGGCGCTGGCCCTTCTGCCGCGCATGCGCCTCGCGGCTGACCTCGATCGCCTGCCAGTGGATGTTGCTGGCCCGCCTCAGCGCGAAGTGGATCATTCCGCAGGCGACGGTGGCGTTGGTGACCTTGTCGACCAGGATGAACCCGCCGAGCGCGCGGCTCCGCGCATAGGGCTCGAACACCAGGGGCCGGTCGGTGGCGAATTCGACCACCCCGATCGCATTCAGGCCAAGGGTCTTGGCGGCAAGCTGCTCGCCGCTGTCGATGCCCAGCTCATATTTGGGCGGCTGGACCGTCGCGGTAACGCTCTGGCTCGCCAGCTGCAGCCAATAGCCGCGGCCCGGCAGCAACTCCTCTTCGGCCAGCCACACCAGGCTCGCTTCGAACTGGTCGGACACTTCGGGCGCGTCGTGTAGCGCGACGACCACCGATCCGCGGCTGCACTCGACATCGTCGGTCAGGGTCAGGGTGACTGACTGGCCGGCTCCGGCCTGCTCGACCGCATCCTCGCCGATCAGCAACGACGCGACCCGGCTGGTCCGCCCCGACGGGAGCACCCGCACATCCTGTCCGCGCCGGACGCTTCCGCCGGCGATCAGCCCGGCGTAACCGCGGAAATCCTGGTGCGGGCGGTTAACCCATTGCACCGGCAGCCGCAGCGGCGCCTCGCCTTCGTCCGCCTGCACCGGAAGCGCGTCGAGCGCTTCCATCAGCGTCGGCCCGGTGAACCACGGCATGTCCACCGAACGCGTGAACACATTCGCGCCGGTCAGCCCCGAAAGCGGGATCGCGGTGGCCGCACCCAGCGCTGCTCCCTCGGCGGCGATCGCCTCGAACCGCGCCCGGTCGAACCCGGCCAGGTCCATCTTGTTGACCGCCAGGATCAGGTGCCGGACCCCCATCAGACGGCAGATGGCGGCGTGACGCCGGGTCTGGGTCAGAACACCCTTGCGCGAATCGACCAGCAGCACCGCCGCCTCGGCAGTCGACGCGCCGGTCGCCATGTTGCGGGTATATTGCTCGTGCCCCGGGCAATCGGCGACGATGAACCGCCGGGTCGCGCTCGAGAAGAAGCGATAGGCGACGTCGATGGTGATGCCCTGCTCACGCTCGGCCGCCAACCCGTCGACCAGTAGCGCGAAGTCGATCGCCTGCCCCTGCGTGCCGACCCGTTTGCTGTCGTTCTCCAGAGCCGCAAGCTGATCCTCCATCAGTTGCGCACTGTCGTGCAGCAGCCGGCCGATCAGCGTCGACTTCCCGTCGTCGACACTCCCGCAGGTGATGAAGCGCAGCAGGTCCATCAGAAATAGCCCTCGCGCTTCTTCACTTCCATCGACGCGCTTTCGTCGCGGTCGATGACCCGGCCCTGCCGCTCGCTGGTGCGCAGCGCCGCCACCTCGGTTAGCACCTTGTCCAGCGTATCGGCCTCGCTCTCCATCGCCCCGGTCAGCGGCCAGCAGCCCATGGTGCGGAAGCGGATCCGGCGAGTGACGACCTCTTGCTGCTCCATCCCGGGAAAGCGGGCCGGATCGTCGACCATCAGCAGGGTGCCATCGCGGACGACCGTCGGTCGGTCGGCGGCGAGGTAGAGCGGGACGATCGGCACGTCCTCGCGGGCGATGTAATCCCAGATGTCGCGCTCGGTCCAATTGGACAGCGGGAACACCCGGATGCTTTCCCCGGCATGGACCCGCGCATTGTACAGATTCCACAATTCGGGCCGCTGCAGCTTGGGGTCCCATCCGCCGCCGGCCCCGCGAAAGCTGAACACCCGTTCCTTGGCTCGCGCCTTTTCCTCGTCGCGCCGCCCGCCGCCGAACGCCGCATCATAGCCTCCGTCCTTCAGCGCCGCGCGTAGGGCCTCGGTCAACATCAGCCGGGTGTAGGTCGGGGTTGGGGTAGCAAACGGGTCGACGCCCGCGGCCGCCGCTTCCCCGTTGTGCCAGACGATCAGCTCCAGCCCATGCGCCGACGCCATGGCGTCACGGTGCGCCAGCATCTCCCCGAAATCCCACCCGCTGGCGATGTGCAGGAAGGGAAACGGGGGCGGCGCGGGCGCGAACGCCTTGAGCGCGAGGTGCAGCATCACGCTGCTGTCCTTGCCGATCGAATAGAGGAACACCGGCCGCCGCGCGGTCGCCACCACCTCCCGCAGGATGTGGATGCTTTCGGCTTCCAGGCGGTCGAGGTGGGTCAGGGCCATCACCTTGCCTGATGCCGCCCACCGCCGTCTGGCGCAATGCCGCGCATGCTCCTATGACCCCGCTCGTCCCCGGGGAGCTCGCCTGAGCTGAGAGGAGCGGCTGGCCCCGCTCGACCCGAGAACCTGATCCGGCTGACCCCGGCGGAGGAAGAGGAACTCTAAGACATGGCAGACATTCCCGCGCGCACCGAACTCAAGGTCACCACCGGACCGATCCGTGGCAGCCGCAAGATCCACGTCGGGCCGCTCAAGGTGGCGATGCGGCAGATCCACCTCGAGCCGTCGTCAGGCGAAGCGCCGGTCACGGTCTACGATCCCTCGGGCCCCTACACTGACGACGCCGCCCGCATCGACATCATGGCCGGTCTGCCCGAAGTGCGCCGCGACTGGATCCGCGGCCGCGGCGATGTCGAGGAAGTCGCTCAGCGCGAAGTCCGCCCCGAAGACAATGGCCAGCTCGGCCCCGACCGCTCGGGCGGCGTCGCGCCCTTCCCCAACGTCCGCAAGCGCGTGCTCCGCGCCCGCCCCGGCGCCAACGTCACACAGATGCACTACGCCCGGCGCGGCATCATCACTCCCGAGATGGAATATGTCGCGATCCGAGAAAATCTCGGCCGCGAGCAGGCGCTGAACCATGTCCGCGACGGCGAAAGCTTCGGCGCCGCCATCCCTGACTTCGTCACCCCCGAATTCGTCCGCGACGAGGTTGCCCGCGGCCGCGCAATCATCCCCGCCAACATCAACCACCCCGAAGCCGAGCCGATGGCGATCGGCCGCAACTTCCTGGTCAAGATCAACGCCAACATCGGCAATTCGGCGGTTGCTTCCGACGTCGCGGCCGAGGTCGACAAGATGGTCTGGTCGATCCGCTGGGGCGCGGACACGGTGATGGACCTTTCCACCGGGCGCAACATCCACGACACCCGCGAGTGGATCCTGCGCAACTCGCCGGTCCCGATCGGCACCGTTCCCATCTACCAGGCGCTGGAAAAGGTCGGCGGCATTGCCGAGGACCTCAACTGGGAGATCTTCCGCGACACGTTGATCGAGCAGGCCGAGCAGGGGGTGGATTACTTCACCATTCATGCCGGCGTCCGCCTGCCGTATGTCCCGCTGACCGCCAAGCGCGTCACCGGCATCGTCAGCCGAGGCGGGTCGATCATGGCCAAGTGGTGCCTCGCCCATCACCGCGAAAGCTTCCTCTACGAGCGGTTCGACGAAATCTGCGAGATCATGAAGGCCTATGACGTCAGCTTCAGCCTCGGCGACGGCCTGCGCCCCGGCAGCATCGCCGACGCCAACGACGAAGCCCAGTTCGCCGAGCTCTACACCCTGGGCGAGCTGACCAAGAAGGCATGGGAGCATGACTGCCAGGTGATGATCGAAGGCCCTGGCCACGTGCCGATGCACAAGATCAAGGAGAATATGGACAAGCAGCTCGCCGTCTGCGGCGAGGCGCCTTTCTATACCTTGGGGCCGCTCACCACCGACATCGCGCCCGGCTATGACCACATCACCAGCGGCATCGGCGCGGCGATGATTGGCTGGTTCGGCACCGCCATGCTCTGCTACGTCACGCCCAAGGAGCATCTCGGCCTGCCCGACCGCGACGACGTCAAGGTCGGCGTTGTCACCTACAAGCTCGCCGCCCACGCCGCCGACCTCGCCAAGGGGCATCCCGCCGCCAAGGTCCGCGACGACGCCCTGTCCCGCGCCCGCTTCGACTTCCGCTGGCGCGACCAGTTCAACCTGTCGCTCGATCCCGACACGGCCGAGGAATATCACGACCAGACGCTTCCCGCCGAAGGCGCCAAGACCGCGCATTTCTGCTCGATGTGTGGCCCCAAATTCTGCTCGATGAAGATCACCCAGGAAGTGCGCGACTTCGCCGCCAAGCAGAACGCCCCGCTCGAAAACAGCATCGCCGTCGAGGAAGCCGAAAAGGGCATGGCCGCCATGAGCGAGAAATACCGCGCCGGCGGCAACGAGCTCTACGTCGGCGCGAACGGGCGCGAGCACGACTGATGATCGCCGCCCTCGCACTTGCCCTCGCCGCCGCTGCTCCCGCCGAGCCGCGGGGCGGGGGCGAAGCGGCGGCGGCCTTCACCCGGATGAAGGCGCTGATCGGTGACTGGCGCAACGCCGACAATCCCGCCTCGCCGCTGCGCATCCGCTTCAGCCTGACCGCGGGCGGCACCGTGCTGGTCGAAGAGTGGCGCCGCGGGACACAGCCGCACAGCCTCACCCTCTACCACCGCGACAGCGCCGCCCTGCTCACGACCCACTATTGCCCGCAAGGCAATCAGCCCCGCCTGATGCTCGCGTCAAACGGCCGGAAGCTCAGCTTCCGGTACCGCGACGCGACCGATGTCGGCGCGAACGAGAGTCACCTTCACGACCTCGCCTTCGACCTCACCGACCCCGCCCGGTCCGCAGCGAGACGTATCGCTCGCCCGTTGGCGCCGAACCCTCAACCCTCCACCTGGTCCGCGCCACCGGCGAGGGCACCACCGCCCCCGCGAGGTAAGTGCTTGGCAGACAACAAGGTGCAAGGCCCCGCCTCCTACTTCCCCTCGATCGAGGGGAGGTACGGCCGCCCGATCGCCGAATGGAAGGCCCTCCTCGCCGCCCGCCCCCCGGCAAAACACATGGAGCATGTCGCCTGGCTCAAGGCCGAGCACGGCATGGGGCATGGCCACGCCAACGCACTGGTCGCGCATTGGCTTGCGGAGGGCCGCTGAGGCTCTAGGCTGGCTGGCCGGTCGAGGAGTGTCGTGATGATTGGCCTGTTGCTTGCCGCCGCCCTGGTCCTTCAGGCCCAACCCGCGCCCCCCGCGGCCGAGAATGACGTAGTCGTGACCGGCGTCCGCGACCGGACGGAGGCCGTCCGCGATTTCGTCGGCGCCCTCACCGTCGCCAATGCCGACCGCCAATTGAGCCGCTTCGACGCGCGCCAGGTGTGCCCGGCGGCGATGGGCCTCACTCCCTCGCAGAAAGCGGCGGTGGTCGCCCGGATGCGCCAGATTGCGGGGGCCGCACGGATTCCCCTCGCCGGCCCCAAGTGCCGCAGCAACGTCCTCGTCATCGTCACCAACGACCGCAAGGCCCTGCTGGAACGGCTGGCGAAGGAGCGGCGGCTCTACTTCCCCGGGATGAGCGGCCGGGAAGTTCGCGCGCTGATCGATCAGCCGGGCGCCGCCGTCGCCTGGCAGGTGGCGGGACCGGCACTCACTGCCGATGGGTTCGAGATGCCGGTCGACCCCGATACTGGCACCGCGGTCAACCAGACCACCGCCCGGGGCTCGCGCCTGACGGTGGCCGCCCGCCCGCAATTCGCCGCCGCGGCGGTGGTGATCGACGCCGCGGCGCTGAACGGCCTCACCACCACCCAGCTCGCCGATTATGCCGCGATGCGCAGCTTTGCCCGGATCGACCCCGCGCGACTGGCCGGAACCCCGACTCCGACCATCCTCACCGCCCTCGACGCCGCGGCCGATGCGCTCGTTCCGATCACCATGACCGACTGGGACCTCGAGCTCCTCCGCGCCCTCTACGCCAGCGACCCAAAGGTCACCGCCCCCTCACAGCGCGAGGCCATCGCCAGGAAGATCGAGAAGAGGCTTGAGGGTCAGCGCTAGGCGCGGCCAGGTACGGCGACCCGAATAGCCCAGTGATTCACCGCCAACGCCTGGGCCCGGCCATGCAAAAAGCATGTCGCTCGGCTTAAGGTCGAGCTTTGTGGGAGGTGGCCACCCGAAGCATTGGTGGCGCCGAACCTATAATTACCGTGCGTTGAACCTAGATCTGATTGTTGCCTCGTCAGTCAGGTAAGGCCGCTGGGGCACCCTCGCCCATTGCGAAGCTAAGCATCCGTCCCTCACGGCGCAATGCGGCGACGACGACGCGGTCGGCCCGTAACTCATCCCACGCCTTCTGCTCGGATTGGGCGAAAGGCGTCGGTGCCGGACGCGAATTGCTGGGTTGGAGGGCAAGGACCGTCGCTGGCCTGCTGATGTCGGAAGCGAGCGCCTTCAGAAGCACGGCCTTGGCCTTTTCGATTTGGCCGAGGCAAAGATACATTCTTGCTGCCCCGGCCGGCGCAACCGTTGCCGCGAGTGCACCCAGCGCTGCCGCACCCTCCGCTTCCTCGCGCCTGCCGCTAGTGGCGAGAACGCAGGCGCGTGTCTGATACATTGCCGCGAACGCGTCGCCGTTGACCTCGTCACCGGCCTGCTTGGCCGCCGCAATGGTCGCGTCGATCATCGTCAGGCTGCGTTCGTTCTGCCCGCGAATCAGCAACCAGCGAGCATGATTGCCGGTGAGGTTCAGGGCGTTGGTCGCTGATCCGAGCGGCCAGATCTTGCCAAGTCCTTCGAACAGCGCATCCTGCTCGTCGAATCGGCCCAACCGACCAAGCGCGCCCGCCAGTGCAGCAGCTTTCAGCAGCAGTTCGTGGTCCTTTTCCCCAAGCCCCTCGGCGGTGAAGACCGGAAGCAGCCGCATGACCGCCTCCTGGTCCTTGCGGGCCGCGACGAGTGCATCGAGATAATCCCCTGCCCCTTCGAGATCGCCGCTCGCTTCATAGCGGCGCTTGGCTTCGCGCAGATAGACCGGCCACTGCTTCTCCAGCCGTGGTCCGCTCCAGGCTTCGATGTCGCTCCAGATGGGCTCCGCAGCCTTTTGTGCCAGCAGACCATATTGATCGCGCGGATCGAGCACCTCGGGAACGAGGGCTCGGGCTCCCGCCACGTCCTTGCGCTTCAATCTTAGCAGAATGGCGTCCCGGACGAGCGTCGAGCGACCGTCGAGGTCGTTGCCGACCCAATTGATCTGGATCAGCCGGTCGACCAGCGACTCCAGTCGTTGCTGATCGCCCACGACCCGCAGACGATTGATGATGTTGAAGACGTCATAGGTCGATGCCTGCGCGGCTTCCTCGGGATCGATGCGGCTGGCCCGAATGAAATAGTCTGCAGCAGCGCCCGGCGTACGGCTGTAGGTCATGATACCGGCAGCCGTGAACAACGGCCCGCTATATTCAGGTAGCAGGCGAATGCTTTCCTGCAGCGCCAGTTGCGCCTCGCCGTTCCGGTTGAGGCCGGACAGAATGCTAGCCCGCATCATCTGGATCACGCCCCGCCCCTTGGTCGGCGCGGGAAGGTCAGCCAGCAGGCGGTCCAACTCGGCGATCGGCGGACTGACACCCCGCTGGCTGACAAGCGCAATCGCCGCGGTGACGGTCGGACGCTCGACGGCGCTGATCTCATCGATACGCGGGACAGGTGCTGCCAGCAAGTCAGCCGACCAGGTTACGGCAGTCAGAAGAATGAAGAGACGACGCATACAGATCCCCCTGCTCACAATCTGCCGTCATTCAACGGCGGCGACAATGGCCTGGGCACGGTGACTTTCTCCTGATGGCTCCCCGCATCCACTCCCGCCTCCGCGCGTTCCCCACCTCATGCTCGAAAACATCCCCCACTGGCTCGGCGCCGCGCTCTCCGGGGTTCGCGCCGGTCATGACAAGCTGACCCTGTCGCGGCTCGACCTTGCCGGTGCCGCTTCGCTCGAACTCTCCAGCCCGGCCTTCGCCTCCGGCGGACGCCTCCCGCCGCGCTTCACCGCTGATGGCGAGGGGGTGTCGCCGCCGCTGGTCTGGCGCGGGGTTCCGGAGGGGACCGACTGCCTCGCCCTGATCGTCGAAGATGCCGACGCCCCGGCGCCGCGGCCGCTGGTCCATGCCATAGTCGTCGCGATCGACCCCGCGCTCGACGGCCTGCCCGAAGGGGCGATCGCGCCCGATGGCGATGGCGCGGGCGGCAAGGACGTGGGGATGAACTCCTATTTCGCGCAGGGCTGGCTCCCGCCCGATCCGCCGACCGGGCACGGCGCCCACGATTATGTCTTCCAGCTCCTCGCGCTGCGCCGCGCTGAGGGGTCGGAGGGCGATCCCGCGGACGAGGCCAGCCCCGGCCGGGGCGAGTTCGTCGACCTGGTGAGGGACCGCATCCTCGCCGCTGGCGTACTAGTCGGCACCTATTCGCGGGGCGAGGAAGTGCCGGTCGGCCCGGTCGGCGGCGCCAACCCCCTTCCCGCCTGACCCGGCCGGGGCAGCGCAGCGCCTAGTCGATCATCTTGGCGGCCAAGCGCGAAGTCGGGTCCGGAACGACGGCGGGGCCATGCCCGCGGTGGAAGCCACCGCCGCTCCGGCTGCCCACCCCTTTCCTAATAGGATTTCGCCTGCTCAATACTGGTCGTGCGCGATTCGCCTTCTCCTCCCGCCCACCCCTGCTGGACCCCCGAGCGGCAGCTGGTCTTCCTCCACTGGCTCGAGCGCACCCGCTCGGCGAGCGAGGCGGCGGGCAAGGCGGGATTGAGCCGGGAAAGCGCCTATCGCCTCCGCGCGCGCGATCCGGGCGGACTGTTCGCCCTGATGTGGCGCGACATCATGGCTCGCCCGTTCCGGATCCACTGGGATCACAGGGTGAGACCTTGGCGGTGACCTTCGGGCGGGGCCTTTCCCCTCGCGCGGCGGCGGTGGTCTGGGTCACAACGTCACCTTCCCTACCCTGTGACCTTTGTGAACCGGCGACAAGCGCCAGGCCCGCCCGCGAAACTGACCCTCGCACAACGGACGGTTCAGGCTGGGGCCGGATGCACGGAACTAGGATCCCCCATCAAGTGAGGAGAATTCCGATGAACAAGCGCATGATCCTGGCCGCCGCGACCCTTGCCACCGGGCTTGCCGCCGCCTCCCCCGCCGCCGCCCAGCAGTGGCGCTGGAACGAGGGCAATTGGCGCACCATCGGCACCACCCGCGTCGACGGCCGCGACAATGACGTCGTTCAGCTGCCCGGCGTCACCCGCCAGCGCGAGATCCGGGTCTGCGCCCTCAACGCCCCGCTGCGCCTGCGTGATTTCGACATCCGCTTTGCCAACGGCGGCCGCCAGGACGTCAGGACCCGCGCGGTGCTCGATGCCGGCACCTGTACCCGCGCCGTCGACCTCCGCGGCAACCGCCGCGACGTGACCGCGGTCCGCCTCCGCTATGAGCCGGTGGCCCCCCGCGCCAATCGTCCGCTGGTGCGAATCCAGATTCGCTAAATAGTTTGGGGCCCCTGTCGCTTAGGCGGCGGGGGCTCCGCTCCGCCCGTCCGGTCAGTTTTTGACCGTGACGCCCTTCCAGAAGGCCACCCGCCCCCTGATCTCCTTCGCCGCGTCTTTGGGCTCGGGATAATACCAGGCAGCGTCGCGGTTCTCGGCGCCGTTCGCCCGCACCGAGTAATAGGACGCCGTGCCCTTCCACGGGCAGACGCTGGTCGTCGCGCTGTCCTCCAGCACTCCGGGCGTCACCGCGTCGAGCGGGAAATAGGCATTGCCCTCGACCGTGACGATGTCGTCACTGCGGGCGATCAACGTGTCGTTCCACCAGGCTTCGGTCATGTCTCTTCTCCTGCTCCAGCGCCGCGGCATCGGCGAAGTGGAGGATCGGCAGTCCGCCGCGCTCCTGTTCCTCGCTCATCGCGGGCGTGTCAGTCGAAGATCTCTTCGAGAAAGCTCTTTTTCCGCTTGTACGGCTTGTGCCCGAAGCGCGGATCATGGCCGTGCCCATACTGCGGCGGATAGCCGGGCTGCGTCCACGGACCGCCCCGGGGCGGCGGCGGTGCCTGCGGCGGGGGCGGAGCCTGCGGCGGGACCGGCGCGGCCGGGGGCGCCTCGGCCTCGACCGACCTGGCGATGATCTTGTCGAGTTCCCCGCGATCCAGCCACACGCCGCGGCACTCGGGACAATAATCGATCTCGATCCCGGACCGTTCGCTCATCTGGAGCGTGGCGCCGTCTACCGGACATTTCATTTTGGTCTCTCCTCGTCGGGTCCCGACAAGGTAGGGCGGCGCCGACCCCGCACAAGGCGAGGGCGCCATTCAAGACCGCTATCCGCGCATCCGGGCGCCCAGCGCGTCGGACCGCCGGGCAAGATCCGCCACATCGCGCGGGTCGAGCTGGGCGGCGAAGGCGAGACCTGCCAGCCTCGCCTCGCGCCAGCGCACCGCCGCCTGTGCGCCCGCACCGCCCCAGTTGAGCGTCACGGTCGCGCCCGCGACCACCAGCGCGGTGCCGCAATCGACCTTGGCCCCGCCCGCCGACAGGTCGACGATCTGCACCGGGTAGCGCCGCCCGCCGATCACCAGGAATGCCGGCAGGGCGACCGCGACTCGCGGATGCTGCCGCTGGTCGACGAAGGCGTCCGGCACTGCGGCGGCGCGGTTGGCGGGGGTCATCGCTGGTCCATCGCCATCGTCTTACCGGCGACCTGCTTCCAACAGGTAAAGGAACGGCGCCTCCGCTCCGCTTCGGACCGATCGGCCGGGAACCGCGAGCAGCGATGCGCTGCGCCCTAATCGTCGTCGCGCTTGGGACTGCCCTTGGTCGACGGATTGGCGGCGATGGTCTTTTCCTTCTTCGCCTTGGGTTTGCGGGCTTCCTTGCTCGACTTCATCTGGCCCTTGGCCATGGCGACTGCTCCTGTGCTGCAACGGGGTGAAAACCAACGCCCATCATTGGCACGGGGTTGCCGTTCAAAACAGGCCGGGATTGAAGCGCTGCGCGTCCGAGGGCTTGTCGGGCCGGACCGGTTGCAGCGGCCTGGCCGGCTCGGCACGGGGCGGCTGCTCGGGATTCGGCGGCGCCTCGGGCGGGACGGCCGGCCCCGCCATCATCGCCACCGACGCGAGGAGCAGGCCTCGCATCAGAACAGGCCCGGGACTTCGCGCTGGGCCGACGTCGGGGTCGGCGACTGCAGTAGGGCGCGGCTCCCGCCGATCGACTGCGCCGAGATGCTGCCGCCAATCGCCGTACACGGGCGCCCGGCAAGGAAGTCGAGCGCAGTCCTGACGCTCGTCTCGGTCGGATCGCCAAGCTGCTTGGTCAGGTCGTCGGTCGCCCGGCAGGTCCGCTGGAAGCTGCTGGCCAGGCCGTTGAAGTAATCGCCATTATTGTCGCGATTCACGGTCTGGAAGGCTATGACCCGAAGTCGGTCGTCGCATTCCGCCCGGTCGCGCGCGATCTGCCCGACCGGCTTGCCATAGGTATTGGCGCCGATCAGCCCGACATTGGCCCCGTAATAAGGGATCAGCGCATTCATCACCAGTTCGCTGGCCGAAGCGGTCGCCGGGCCACCGATGAAGGCGATCTTGGTTGGCGCGATCGACTGCGGCTGCGGCGCGAAAAAGGTGGTGCGGTTGTTGGACGACAGCCGGGCATTGAACACCGTCTTGCTCTGGATGTCGCTGCTGGTGCGGTTGGCACCGAGCAGGTTGGTCAGCGTCTCTGCCAGCGACACCAGGCCGCCGCCATTGTAGCGCAGATCGATGATCACCTCCGTGACGCCCTGTGCCTTGAAGTCGGCGAAGACGGTTCGCAGTTGCTGGTCGGCGTTGGCGACGATGAAGGTACGCAGGTTGACGTAACCGACCTTCTTGCCGCCGTCGGTCAGGATCCGGCTGCCGTAGCGATCCGACACGGGGTCGAGCGCATAATCGGCCTTGGTCGCAGTGATGACGCTTTCGACGCCGCTCACGCTGCGGATACGGAAGGTGCGGGTGACGCCCGGATCGCTCGGCCCCAGTGCCGCGCTGAGGCCGTCGGACGCGATCAGCGACGCGACGCTCTGCAGATTGGCTTCGCTGGTGCCGATCGCGAGGATCTCGACCCCGCGGTCGAGACCCGCCGCGAGGCCCGGAGCACCTTCGAAGGCCTCGCTGACGAACAGCCGGCTGCCCTCGGTGTAAAGCCGAATGCCCAGCCCGGCCGAGGAGCCGCTGTTGGTCAGCGCATTCTCTTCCGCGATCGAGGTGAGGTAGGAGAAGTTGAGCTTGTCCTTGCCGGCCGCGCGGGCCGGAGCAGTCAAGTCGTTGATGAACTTCTGGATGTCGGTGTAGCCGGCCGGACTGATGTTCGCGAGCAAGTCCGGAAAAAGGTAATCCTCCCGCAGCCGCGCCGCGACCCAGTCCAGACGCGAACTCAGCGAACAGGCAGTGCTGGTCGGCGGCGTCGTCGCCGGGGGAGTCACGGTGACCGGGGGCGAGGTCGGCGCCAAGTCGGGCCCGGAACCGCCGCCGCCGCCGCCGCCGCAACTGCTCAGCAGCACCGAGATGGAGAGCAAAGAAGTGACTTGGCGAAGACGAGAAAGATTACCCATTTCAGCAACTTGCCTCAATTGCCCGGTCCTGTCGAGAGACTAGCCAAGCCAAGCTTTCCGGATGCTTACCGGCGCCCCTGGGCCTTACTTCTTCTTGAGGGCCTGCACCGCCGCGAGGGTCTGCGCGACATGCTCCTTCCAGCTCATCTCGGAGTGGACAAAGGTCACTCGGCCGTCCTGTGCGATGACGTAAGACGTGCGGTTGCTGATCGGCGCCACCGGCAACTTCACGTCATAGGCCTTGATCAGGTCGGGATTGGCGGTGGCGACCGGGAATTGGCCACGGCACGCCTCCACGCTAAATTTCTTGAGCGTGTCGAGATTGTCGGCGCTGAGCCCGACCACCCGCGCGCCGGCCTTGCGGAAGGCGGGAATGGCGTCGCTGAACGCCTTGGCTTCCAACGTGCAGCCCTCGGTGAAGGCCTTGGGATAGAAATACAGCACCAGCGGGCCGTTCTTCAGCTGCTCCTTGAGGTTCAGCCGGAACGGCTTGCCGTTCAGCGACCCCATGGTGGTGAAGTCCGGCGCCTTGGCCCCGACCGGCAGTGCGGCGCTGGCCGGGGTGGCGGCGACGGCGAGCAGTGCGGCGGTGGCGGCGGCGAGGAAATGGTGCATCGGGTGGCTCCTTGGCGGCAGGACGATTTCCCGCAGCCTAGGCCGCGCCCCTGCCCCCGTCCATGCCGCGGCCATCCGGGAAAAGGACCTGGTCGGGGTGACGCGGGACCAGCGTCCGGAAGAACTCCCAGGCCGGCTTGAGGTCGGCTTTCGGGTCGCCGGTCGGGATGATCGGCTGACCGAAGATCGCGACCTTGCGATCATAGTCGGGGCCGCCCGGCACGATCGGCACCCCGGCCGCCAGCGCGATGCGATAAAAGCCCATCCGCCAGTCGGTGGTCGCCTCGCGGGTCCCTTCGGGCGCGATCACCAGCAGCATCCGGTCCGCGTCCTTCAGCCGCTGCGAAACCTGGGCGACCAGGTCATTGCGGACCGAGCGTTCGACCGGGATCCCGCCTAGCCCTCTCATGAAGCGCGCCATCGGGCCCCACCTGAACAGGCTGGCCTTGCCGATGTAGGAGGCGCTGACCCCCATCGTTTCCATTGCGCCGATGAACACCAGGAAGTCCCAGTTGCTGGTGTGTGGTCCGCCCATCACCACCGCCTTGGGTGGAAGCGGAAGCGCCCCTTCGCAGGTCCAGCCGCCGCCATCGAACCAGCGGACGAAGCTCCGCTTCACCCAGGCGGCAAGCGGTGACAGTTGAGGTTGCGAGTTCGACACGGACCCGTACCAACAAGGATACGGCCGCTATGGCAAGGACAACCGCCGCCGGTCAGGCCCTTCGCCGTGGGTTGAGCCGGGCGAGCGTTCGTCGGTCACGCTCACTGCCGTAGAAGGCGTCGATCGCACTGGTAAACAGTGGCCCGCCACCGGCCGCCTCGAACAGGGTCAAGCTGCTGTGAAGCTTGATAGCGTCGATCACTCCCATCACGTCGGCGGAGCTGCGGCTGCCGGCATGGGCCAACAGCGCCGACACGCATTCGCGCAGCCGCTCGCCCAGGATCGGATCGGACAGATAGGCACGCGCTTCGTCCAGCCCTTCCAGGCCATAGCGATCGGCCATCATGCTGGTGCCGAGCCCGCGCAGCTGGGGCAGGACGAACCACATCCAGTGGGTCCGCTTGGCACCGGCGCGAAGCTCGGCAAGGGCGAGGTCGTAGACGCCGCCCTGGGCGGCGACGAACCGTGCGAGGCTCAGCCGGTAAGGGCTGGAACGATCCACATGGCCGACATCGCCACGATGATCAGAAGGAGCGAGATTACCAGTATCCAACGCACTACCCCTTCCTGGCGTGCTCCGGTCACCTGCTCGGCGCTGTAGTGACGCTCGTCCGCACTCATGTCGGCCTCCCTTCGTAAATGACGAAGAAGCAGACACTTTACTCCAAACCCCCAAAGGCAGCCAGCGGACCCCACACGGTACAAAGGACAGGCGTTTTGCAGGGCTCGTGCGTTACTGCGGCCATAACACACCGTCCGAAAGCGAGCCTGCCCCATGCCTACCCTGTTCGTCACCGGCGCCAATCGCGGCCTCGGCCTGGAATTCGTCCGTCAGTATCGCGAGGCCGGGTGGGACGTTATCGCCACCGTGCGTGAATCCTCGCCCGAGCTCGAGTCGCTCGGGGCCGAGATTCGGACCATTGACCTCGCCGATGCGGCCGCGGTCAGCGCGGTCCGGGCGGGGCGCCAAGTCGACCTGCTGATCGCAAATGCCGGCACCTATGGGCCGCGGGATGCCGCCGACGAGTTGGCCGCGGGCGAGTGGCTCGATACCTTCGCGGTCAACACCGTCGCGCCCTACCTTCTGGCTCAAGCCTTGCTGCCCGAGGTCAGGGCCGCGGGCGGCAAGCTGATCGTGATCAGCACCCGCATGGGTTCGCTCGCCGACAACAGTTCGGGCGGTTATCTGGCCTACCGGTCGAGCAAGACGGCGCTCAACATGGCGTGGAAGACGCTGGCGCTGGCCAACCCCGATCTCGTCTGCGTGCCGCTGCACCCGGGTTGGGTGCAAACCCGGATGGGTGGGCAGAGCGCGCCCGTCACGCCAGAACAGAGCATCGCGGGCATGCGCCGAGTGATCGACGGGCTGACCCGGAAGGACTCTGGCGACTTCTTCGATTTCGAGGGCACGTCCGTCCCCTGGTGAGCCCGGGACTTGCCAATATGCCCCTCCACCGCTAGGGGGTCGCGCTTTCCAGATCGTTGGAAAAACCACCGGGCCGGCCAGTGAGGGCTGCCGTGTCAGGTGAGAAACGTCGCTCGCTTGCGGGCTACACAGGAGACGAAAATGCCCAAGCTCAAGACCAAGAGCGGCGTGAAGAAGCGCTTCAAGCTCACCGCCACCGGCAAGATCAAGCATGGCGTGGCCGGCAAGCGCCATCGCCTGATGAGCCACAATGCCAAGTACATCCGCCAGAACCGTGGCACCGAAGTTCTCGCCGTCGCTGATACGATGCGCGTGAAGCTTTGGGCCCCCTACGGTCTTTCCTAAGGAGTATTTGAGCAATGGCACGCGTCAAAAGGGGTGTAACCACCCGCGCCAAGCACAAGCGCATCCTTGAGCAGGCGAAGGGCTATTATGGCCGTCGCAAGAACACCATCCGCATTGCCCGCCAGGCAGTCGAGAAGGCCGGCCAGTACGCCTATCGCGACCGCAAGGTGAAGAAGCGGAGCTTCCGCGCCCTGTGGATCCAGCGCATCAACGCCGCTGTCCGCGCCGAGAACCTGACCTATGGCCAGTTCATGCACGCGCTGAAGCTCACCGGTATCGACCTCGACCGCAAGGTCCTGGCCGACATGGCGATGCACGAAGGGGCCGCGTTCAGCGTCCTCATCGCGCAGGCCAAGAAGGCGCTGCCGAACGACGGCGACCGCTCGGTCCAAGCCGACGCCGCCTAAGCGTTTCGCGCTTCGGTAACGATTTGGGGCGCTCCGGTCTGACCGGGGCGCCCTTTTCGTTGGTCAGGGCGCGGCGACGGTGCGGTCGAGTGCGCGGCGGTCCCACGAGGCGAGGTCGGCCGCGACACCGTATGTTTCCTGCAGGAAGGCCAGCAGGGTCGCGGCGGGATCGGCGGCGCCGCGGACTTCGGAATAGGGCAGCACGAACTCGCCGAGCGCCGCATCGAAGCGGCCGTGAGTGACCGAAGCCTCGGCAAAGCCCTCGGGCGAAGGATAGGCATAGCTATAGAAGATCGGGTCGGCCCCGAACGCGCCGCCGGGCCAGAAGCCCGCGCTCGACACTTCGTGGCTATAGGCTTCGCGGGTGATCCGGTCGGGCAGGCCGGGCACGCCGCCGGGGTGGTCGGGCGCCGGCCGGCCGGAAAAGCGGGTCACGGCTAGGTCGAAGCTGCCCCACCAGAAATGCACCGGGCTGACCTTGCCCGCGAAACCGGCACGGAAGGTCTCGAACACGGGCACGACGACGCGCAGCGCCTCGCGCAGCCGCACCGCGCTCTCCTCGCGATAGTCGCTGTGCCGGTCATCCTCGGCAAAGAGGATGGCATCCGGAAGCTCGTTGGGGCGTCCATGAAAGCTGCTCGGCAGGCCATGGCGGTCGAGCATGGCTATCAGTTCGGCGTGAAGCCTGGCGATGTTTGGCTGCGCGAGCGGCACGGAATCGCTGCGACCGTCGCTGACCTGCAGGTGGACGCGATGATCGCACAGGTCGAGCGAGAGCGAGAAGCGACCGCCGTCTGCCGCAATCGGCGGCATCGCCAGCCCGTTGGCGCTCGGCTGCAGCGCGACATGCCAGCCGTGATTGACCCAGTCGGCGTGGGCGATCCGCAGCTTGCCGAGCATCTGGCTGGCCAGGTGCAGCACGGTCCACGTTCCCGCATCGCGGGCGGGGTCGAGTTCAGGCCACTCCATCGCGTTCCTTCACCTGGGCACGATAGGCGTGAAGCAGGGTCTCCGTATAGCCATTGGGTTGCTCCAGCCCTTCGAACACCAGCGCCCGCGCAGCCTGGAAGGCGAGGCTCGCCCGCGGGTCGGGCGCCATCGGCCGGTACAGCGGATCGCCTGCATTCTGCGCGTCGACCTTGGCCGCCATCCGCTTCAGCGACTCGTCGACCTGGTCGGCGGTGCAGACGCCGTGCAGCAGCCAGTTGGCGAGGTGCTGCGAGCTGATCCGCAACGTCGCGCGATCCTCCATCAGTCCGACGTCGTGGATGTCGGGCACCTTCGAGCAGCCGACACCCTGATCGACCCACCGCACGACATAGCCGAGAATGCCCTGGCAATTATTGTCCAGCTCCTGCGCGATCTCTTCCTCGGACCAGTTGGTCCCCGGTGCGAGTGGAATGGTCATCAGGTCGCCCAGCGGCGGCACCGGCGCTTGCGCCAGTTCTCTTTGCCGCTCGAACACGTCGACCTGGTGGTAGTGCATGGCGTGGAGCGTCGCCGCGGTCGGGCTAGGGACCCAGGCGGTGTTGGCGCCGGACCGCGGATGGCCGACCTTCTGCTCGATCATGTCGGCCATCCGGTCGGGCGCGGCCCACATGCCCTTGCCGATCTGCGCCCGCCCGCCGAGCCCGCAGGCCAGCCCGATCGCGACGTTTCGCGCCTCATAGGCCTTGATCCAGTCGCTCTCCTTCATCCCCGCCTTGCGGATCATCGGTCCGGCCTGCATCGAGGTGTGCAGCTCGTCCCCGGTGCGGTCGAGGAAGCCGGTGTTGATGAACATGATCCGGTCGCGCACGGCGTGGATCGTAGCGGCAAGGTTGGCGCTGGTCCGCCGCTCCTCGTCCATGACCCCGACCTTGATCGTGTGCCGCTCCAGCCCGAGCAGATCCTCGACCGCATTGAACAGGTCGTTGGTGAAGACCGCTTCTTCCGGCCCGTGCATCTTTGGTTTGACGATATAGATCGAGCCCGCACGGCTGTTGCGATGCCGGCCCAGCCCGCGAACGTCATAAAGGCCGATCAGACTTGTAACGATCGCATCGAGAATGCCTTCGGGCGCCTCGCCGCCGTCCTCCAGTCGCACCGCCGGATTAGTCATCAGGTGCCCGACGTTGCGGACCAGCAGCAGGCTGCGGCCAGACAAGGTTGCGTTGCCGACCTGGCGGTCCGGGTTCATCGTCCGCTCGACGGTGCGGCCGCCCTTGTCGAAACTGGCCGACAAGTCGCCGCGCATCAGGCCGAGCCAGTTGCGATAGGCGGCGACCTTGTCCGCGGCATCCACCGCCGCGACGCTGTCCTCTAGGTCGCAGATGGTGCTGAGGGCGCTTTCGAGCACGACATCGGCAATGTGCAGCGGATCGTCGCGGCCGATGGGGTTGGAGGGATCGATCAACACTTCAATGTGCAGGCCGTGATGCCGGAACAACACTGCGTTGTCGTCTCGGGCGACAAAGGCCGGATGCTCGCCGCTGGCAATAGCGTCAGCCCAGCCCGGAATGGCTTGGTCGAGAAAGCGGCGCGCCGCGGCGACCACCTCGGCTCCGCGCACCTTGTCATAGGGACCTGAGGGCGGCGCGCTGCCCATCGCGTCGGTCCCGTACAGCGCGTCATACAGGCTGCCCCAGCGCGCATTGGCGGCGTTGAGGAGGAAGCGGGCGTTGAGGATCGGCACCACCAGCTGCGGCCCGGCGAGCGTCGCGATCTCGGGATCGAGGTTCCGTGTGCCAATGGTGAAGGGCGCGGGCTCCTCGACCAGATAGCCGATCTCGCGCAGGAAGCGCTGATACTCCTCGCCGTCGATCGGCTTGCCGCGACGCTGACGGTGCCAGTCGTCGATCTGTGCTTGAAGCGTGTCGCGCTTGGCCAGCAGCGCTGCGTTACGCGGGGCGAGGTCGCGGAACAGCTGATCGACGCCGTCCCAGAAGGCCGCGCGGTCCATATCCAGACCCGGAAGCACCTCCTCGTCGATGAAGCGGGCGAGCACGGGATCGACCCCGATGCTGGTGGCGGTGACGGCTGGGGCATTCATGGACGCAGGGCTTCCTTCTCGAACAAGGAACGGCGGCCCGGGATTAACCCGGACCGCCGCGCTGGGGAACCGTAAGCTCAGCCGCTCAAGCGGCGAACTGGTTCATCGTATTGTTGGCGCCACCGGCCTTGAGGGCGGCTTCTCCGGCAAAATACTCCTTGTGGTCGTCGCCGATGTCGGAGCCCGACATGTTCTGGTGCTTCACGCAGGCGATCCCCTGGCGGATCTCCTCGCGCTGCACGTTCTTGACGTAGCCGAGCATGCCGGCCTCGCCGAAATATTCGCGGGCCAGATTGTCGGTCGACAGCGCCGCGGTGTGATAGGTCGGTAGCGTGATAAGGTGGTGGAAGATCCCCGCCCGTGCCGCCGCATCGCGCTGGAAGGTGCGGATCCGCTCGTCGGCCTCCTGGCCAAGCTCGGTCGCATCATAATCGGCGCTCATCAGCTTGGGTCGGTCGTAGGCCGACACGTCGCGACCTTCGGCGGCCCAGGCGTCATACACCTGCTGGCGGAAGTTCAGCGTCCAGTTGAACGATGGCGAGTTGTTGTAGGCGAGCTTTGCGTTCGGGATGACCTCGCGGATGCGGTCGACCATGCCAGCGATCTGCTCGATGTGCGGCTTCTCGGTCTCGATCCAGATCAGGTCCGCGCCGTTCTGCAGCGAGGTGATGCAGTCGAGGACGCAGCGCTCCTCGCCGGTGCCGGGACGGAACTGGAACAGCCCCGACGCCAGCCGCTTGGGCCGCATCAGCTTGCCGTTGCGATTGATCAGCACGTCGCCATTCAGCTGCGTGGTGTCCTCGATCTCCTCGCAGTCGAGGAAGGCGTTATACTGGTCGCCGATATCACCCGGCTGCTGGCTGACCGCGAACTGCTTGGTCAGACCGGCGCCGAGCGAGTCGGTGCGGGCGACGATGATCCCGTTGTCGACCCCCAGCTCGAGGAAAGCGTAGCGAACCGCCCGGAGCTTGGCGATGAAGTCCTCGTGCGGCACCGTGACCTTGCCGTCCTGATGGCCGCACTGCTTCTCGTCCGAGACCTGGTTCTCGATCTGGATCGCGCAGGCGCCCGCCTCGATCATCTTCTTGGCCAGCAGGTATGTCGCCTCGGCATTGCCGAAGCCGGCGTCGATGTCGGCGACGATCGGCACCACATGGGTTTCGTGATTGTCGATGGCTTTGAGCAGGCGTTGCTCCTCAACCTCGTTGCCGGCCTCGCGCGCCTTGTCGAGGTCGCGGAACAGCAGGCTGAGCTCGCGCGAATCGGCCTGGCGGAGGAAGGTGTAGATTTCTTCGATCAGCGCCGGGACCGAGGTCTTCTCGTGCATCGACTGATCGGGCAGCGGCCCGAACTGCGAGCGCAACGCGGCGATCATCCAGCCCGACAGATAGAGATAGCGGCCCTTGGTGGTGCCGAAATGCTTCTTCACCGCGATCATCTTCTGCTGCGCGATGAAGCCGTGCCAGCAGCCGAGCGACTGGGTGTAGGCCGAAGGATCGGCATCGTAGGCCGCCATGTCGCGGCGCATGATGTCGGCGGTGTAGCGCGCGATATCCAGGCCGCAGGCGAAGCGGTTCTGGAGCCGCATCCGCGCCACCGCTTCGGCGTCGATCCCGCTCCACGGTTCGCCATTGCCGCCTATGACCTGCGCGGCGGTGTTGATTTCGGACTGGTACGACAAGCACTTACCCCTTATGTCGCCGCCTGCAGAGCGGCACTTTGTCAAAGATTGTCAGGTACGCACGTAAGACGCACCGAATTTGTCAGGCGCGCACGAGATGCGGCTCGATCGCAATGGTGTAGCGCTCGGTCGCCGCGCACTTGTCGCGGAACGTCAGTCGCTGCCATTCCATCCGCGCCTTCAGTTCGTCGCCGAAAGGTCCGCTCACCCGCTCGGTGCCGGGCTCGATTTCACGGAAGGCACAGTCGCGATACTCGCCGCCGATGACCCAGAAACGCTGACCCATGTTGGCCTCCTTGTTGAATGTGTCGACACAGGAAACATCGGAAACGGCGTTCGGTGGCGTCGAGAAAGGCCCAAGTGTCATGACGTGACTTGTAGATTTGTAGATTTATTGACAATGTGCATGGATGGCGAAAAAGCTTTTCCTTGGCGCGCGGCTCAAGCGCTTGCGTCGCGACCGCGGCCTGCAGCAAACCGCTATGGCCAGCCGCCTCGGCATTTCTCCCAGCTATCTCAATCACCTGGAGCGCAACCAACGCCCGGTGACCGCCTCGGTCTTGCTCCGCCTCGCCGAGGGGTTCGAAGTCGATATCCGCAGTTTCGCAAGCGAAGGCGGCGAGCAGGGATCGGCCGAACAATTGGCCGAGGTGTTCGCCGACCCGATGTTCGCCGACCTCCAGATCGGCCGGCAGGAGATCGTCGAACTGAGCGACAACAGCCCCGGAATCGCCGAAGGGGTGAGTCGCCTTTACACCGCGCTGCGCGAACGGCGGATCAATCCGGCGGGTATGGGGACGGAGGGCGACGAGCGCGCCCTGTTCACGCCCGAGACCTGGGTCCGCGACTACATCCAGTCGCGCTCCAACCACTTCCCCGAGCTTGAGGAGGGCGCCGAGACACTCGGCGGCGCGCTGGGTGACCCGCTGTCGGTCGCCGAACCGCTGCGCCGCCGCCTCAAGGAAGCCTATGGGGTGACGGTGACCGTGGTCGGCCCGGAGGAGCTGCAGGGCGCCAGCCAGGTCTACGACCCCGACCGGCGGATGCTGATGCTGTCCTCGCTGCTGCGGCCCGAGAACAAGACTTTCGGTATCGCCTACCAGCTCTCGCTGCTCGAGTTTCAGCAGATCATCGTCAGGTTGCTGGAAGTCGCCCGGCCGCCGGATGCCGGGACGCGGCATCTCCTGCACATGAGCTTCGCCAATTATGCGGCGGGCGCGATCATGATGCCCTACGGCATCTTCCTTGAGGCTGCCGAGCGCTATCGTTATTCGATCGATCGGCTATCCGCCGAGTTCGGCGCCAATGTCGAGCAGGTGTCGCACCGCTTCACCACGCTCGGCCGCCCCGGCGCGCGCGGCATCCCCTTCTTCATGCTGCGGATCGACCCGGCCGGTAACGTGTCCAAGCGTTATGCCGGAGAGCGCTTCCCCTTTTCGCGCTTCGGAGGGACCTGCCCGCGCTGGAACCTCCATGTCGCGTTCCAGTCGGCGGGCCAGGCGGTCACCCAGCTGATCGAGACCCCCGATGGTCATCGCTATTTCACCGTCGCGCGCACCATCGAGCGCCCGATCCGCAGCGCCTTGTCGGGCGGATTGCTGGCGATCGGTCTCGGGGTCAGTATCGAACATGCCCACAAGCTGCACTGCGCCGAGGGCATCGACCTCGAGCGTGCCCCGGTGACGCCGGTCGGCCCGGCCTGCTCGATCTGCCCGCGCCTAGACTGCGCCTTCCGCGCGACCCCGCCGGCGGGCGCCCAGTTGGCGGTGCACGAGAATCGCAAGACGATCTCGCCCTATCCCTTCGTCGCCTGACCTTTGCACCTCCGGCACCAGCCGCTAAACGCCGCCGCCATGTCCGACCTCCCCAGCACCCTGCAGCGCATCGCTACCGCGCCCGACCTTGCCTCCCTCGATGCCGAGCGGGTGTCGGCGCTGGGCAAGAGCGGCTGGGTCACCGCGCTACTCAAGACGCTGGGCAAGATGAGCCCGGACGAGCGCCAGAGCCATGGCCCTGCCATCCAGAGCCAACGCGCTGAGGTCGCCGCCGCCATCGACGCCCGCAAAGCCGCGCTCGAAGCCGCCGAGCTTGACCGCAAGCTTGCGACCGAGCGGGTTGACCTGTCGCTGCCAGCCGCCGAGCAGCCGCAGGGCGGTGTTCACCCGGTCAGCCAGGTGATGGATGAGCTGGCCGAGATCTTCGCCGACCTCGGCTTCGCAGTCGCCGAAGGGCCGGAAATCGAAAGCGACTGGTACAATTTCACCGCGCTCAACATGCCCGAAACTCATCCCGCGCGCGCCATGCACGACACCTTCTATTTCGAGCCGCGCGAGGGCGTCGAGGGCACCTTCG
The DNA here is from genome assembly GCF_023380025.1 of Sphingomonas glaciei. Classification (NCBI taxonomy): domain Bacteria; kingdom Pseudomonadati; phylum Pseudomonadota; class Alphaproteobacteria; order Sphingomonadales; family Sphingomonadaceae; genus Sphingomonas; species Sphingomonas glaciei. The sequence continues at coordinate 2,113,595 of NZ_CP097253.1, read as the reverse complement.
TCCTGCGCACCCACACCTCGCCAGTGCAGATCCGCGCAATGCAGCAGGTCGGCGCTCCCCTGCGCGTGATCGCCCCGGGCCGGGTCTATCGCTCGGACAGCGACGCCACCCACACCCCGATGTTCCACCAGGTCGAAGGCCTGGTCATCGACCGCAACATCACCATGGGCCACCTGAAGTGGACGTTGGAGACCTTTCTCAAGGCCTTTTTCGAGCGTGACGACATCGCGATCCGCTTGCGCCCGTCATACTTCCCCTTCACCGAACCCTCGGCCGAGGTCGATGTAGGCTGGTCGATGGAAAATGGCCGCCGCGTGGTCGGCGGGTCGGAAGGCTGGATGGAAGTGCTCGGCAGCGGGATGGTCCACCCGCGCGTCATCGCCGCCGCCGGGCTCGACCCCGACGAGTGGCAGGGCTTTGCCTTCGGCACCGGAATCGATCGGCTGGCGATGCTCAAATATGGCATGAACGACCTGCGCCAATTTTTCGACGGCGACCTGCGCTGGCTCAAGCATTACGGCTTCAGCGCGCTCGCCGTACCGACGCTCAGCGCGGGAGTTGGCGCATGAAGTTCACCCTGTCCTGGCTCCGCGATCACCTCGATACCAGTGCTTCGGTGGCCGAGATCGCCGACAAGCTGACCGCGCTCGGCCTCGAGGTCGAAGGCATCGACAATCCGGCCGAGAAGCTCGCCCCCTTCGTGGTCGCCGAAGTCCTCTCCGCCGAGCGCCACCCGCAGGCCGACAAGCTGCAGGTACTGCAGGTCGATACCGGGAACGGTCCGATGCAGGTGGTGTGCGGTGCGCCCAATGCCCGCGCGGGCATGAAGGGCGTCTTCGGTCCGCCGGGCGCCTATGTTCCGGGTAGCGACTTCACGCTCAAGGTCGCGGCGATCCGCGGTGTCGAGTCCAATGGCATGATGTGCTCCGAGCGCGAGCTGGAGCTTGGCACCGGTCACGACGGCATCATCGAGCTGCCGGGCGACGCTCCGGTCGGCCAGAGCTATGCGGCCTATGCCGGGCTTGAGGACCCGGTGTTCGACATCGCGGTCACCCCCAATCGCCCTGACTGCTTCGGCGTGCGCGGCATCGCCCGCGACCTCGCCGCTGCCGGGCTCGGAACCTTGCGCCAGCAGCCCGTGCGCCCGTTGGCGGAGCAGGGCGCCAATCCAGTCTCGATCACCATCGAGGAAGGGAGTGGCTGCGAAGCCTTTGCGGCGCGCCTTATCCGCGGCGTGAAGAACAGGCCCTCGCCCGACTGGCTGCAGGCGCGGCTCCGTGCGGTCGGCCTGCGTCCGATCTCGGCGTTGGTCGACGTCACCAATTTCTTTTCGATCGACCAGGCCCGCCCGCTGCACGTCTATGACGCCGCGCTGCTCAAGGGCGGGATCAATGTCCGGCGCGGCAAGGACGAGCGCTTCGATGCGCTGAACGACCGCGCCTATGAAGCGACGCCGGACGATTGCGTGATTGCGGACGACAATGGCGTACTCGGGCTCGGCGGCGTGGTTGGCGGCGTGTCCACCGGCGTCACCGAGAGCACCACCGATGTGCTGCTGGAATGCGCCTGGTTCGATCCGGTCGCCATTGCCCGCACCGGCCAGCGCCACCAGGTCCACACCGACGCCCGCGCCCGCTTCGAGCGCGGGGTCGACCCGCTGACGCTTGAGGAGATGACCGACGCTGCCGCCGTGATGATCGTGGAGCTGTGCGGCGGCACGCCGAGCGCGCGCAGCATGGCCACTACCGCCCGCTGGAGTGAGGTCACTTTGCCGCACACGGTTGCGCTGCGCCCGGAGCGGGTCGAGAGTCTCGCGGGCCTCAACCTGCCGACCGACGAGCAGAGCCGCATCCTGTCCGCGCTCGGCTTCCGCCAGGACGCTGCGGGCTGGACCGTCCCAGGCTGGCGGCCCGACATCGACGGCGAAGCCGACCTGGTCGAGGAAGTCGCCCGTGTCGCCGGCCTCCACCTCATCCCTTCGACGCCGCTTCCGCGTGAAGCGGGTGTGGCCAAGGCCGTCGCCCTGCCCGCGCAACGGCTCGAGCGCCGGGTGCGCCGTGCCGCCGCCGTTCGCGGCTTCCACGAGGCGATCACCTGGAGCTTTATCGCGGAGGACGATGCGGCGTTGTTCGGCGGCGGGGCGCATGTCCTCGCCAATCCGATCAGCGAGGAGATGAAGGTCATGCGGCCCTCGCTGCTTCCCGGCCTCGCCCGCGCCGCCGCGCGCAATCTGTCGCGCGGCGCGACCTCGGTCCGCCTGTTCGAGCTCGGTCGTCGTTACCTTGCCGAGGCCGAGCGGCCGACGCTATCGTTGCTGCTTGCCGGAGAGGCCGCCCCGCGCGGCTGGCAGGACGGCAAGGCACGCGCGTTTGATCCGTTTGACGCCAAGGCGGCAGTGCTCGCATTGCTGGGAGAGGCCGGCGCCCCGGTCGCCAACCTCCAGCTGGCGCAAGGCGCGGGCGAGGCTTTCCACCCCGGCCGTTCGGCGACACTCAGGCTCGGCAAGGCGGAGATCGCTCGCTTCGGTGAGCTTCACCCGGCGCTCGCCAAAGCGCTCGACCTGCCGCCCGCCACCCAGGCCGCCGACCTCTACCTCGACGCGCTTCCCACCGCCCGCGATGCGAGCAAGAATGGAGGCCGGGCCCGCCCCGCCTTTACCCCGCCCGCGTTGCAGCCCGTCACCCGTGACTTCGCCTTCGTCGTTCCCGACGGGCTTGCCGCGGGCGATCTGGTGCGCGCCGTGCGCGGTGCCGACAAGGCGCTGATCGCCGACGTCCGGCTGTTCGACCGCTATCAGCCGGCCGAAGGCGACCTCAGCCTGGCGCTGGAGGTCACGCTTCAGCCGACCGACAAGACGCTGACCGAAGCGGACCTTGCCGCGCTGTCGGACAAGGTCGTCGCGAGCGCGGCCAAGGTCGGGGCGCGGCTCCGGGCCTAGCCCTCCAGCGCGTTGATCGCGCTGTGCACCCGCCGTTCGATCTCGTCGCGCTTGAGCCCGGCGGGGATGGTCTCGCCGACCTTGAGGTGGATCACGCCAGGATATTTGACCAGCCCCTTGGGCCACACCTTGCCGCTGTCGTGCGCCACCGGCACGACCGGCAGGCCGAGCGCGCGATACAGACCGGCAAAGCCAGGGCGAAGCTCCGGCGTCTCGCCTACCGGTACCCGTGTGCCTTCGGGAAAGATCACCACCGGCCGCCCTTCGGCGATCGCCTGTTTGCCCCGTTGCATCATCTCGCGCAGCGCGCTGGCGCCGGCCTCGCGGTTGACGCCGATCACGCCGAAGCTCTTCATCGTCGGCCCGAGCAGCGGAACGTCGACATATTCCTGCTTCATCACCACTACCGGCGTCTTGACCAGCAGCAGGGTCTCGATCGTCTCGACCATCGCCTGGTGCTTGAACGCGACCAGCACCGGGCCGTCGGGAATCTCGCCCTCCATCTCGAACCGAATGCCGAGCATGCGGGTGACCAGTTGGTGGTGGAAGATGGCCCAGGCGCGAATGACGCGCCGTACCGGCCCGCTGCCGAAGCGCGCCGCAATCAGGGTCGCGATGCAATAGAGGATCGTGCCCGGATAGAAGATCAGGAAATAAAGGAGCGAACGCAACGCGGCCATCAGCTTCTTGCCTACATGTCGAGCCACAGCGCGCCGCGCCGCAGCAGATACTTGTTATATTCGAGGAACAGCAGCCACAGGCTGGGCCGGGTCTGTACCGCATCCTCGACGATTTTGGTGTCGGGCAGGTCCTGCCGGAATTCATAGGCCGCGCGGCGCATGTGCCAGTCGCTGGTTACCAGCCGCACGCTGTCATAACCGCGTCGGACCATCCACCGCCGTGCTTCCTCGGCATTGCTGCGGGTGTCGACCGCTTCCGAACCGAGGTCGACGCAGCAGTTCAGGGTCAGGAGCGTGCCCGGCCCCAGCCGCCGCGCCAAATCCGCGCGGGTGACGCTGGGGTCGGCGCCCGACACCAGCATGCGTTTGGCCTCGCCGCGTCCTAGCACGGCCATGCCGCGCTCCAGCCGCCCCGAACCGCCGGTCAGCACCACCACCGCTTGCGTTCGCTCGGCCCCGGCGGGCTTGGCCAGCGACACTCCGAACAACGCGAAGCCCAGCGCGTAAAGTAGTCCCAGCAAGGCCGTCAGGCGGATGGTCATACGACGTTCGCCAATGCCTGCTTGAGGGCGCGCCTGGCAACCAGGGTCGCAAGGACCGCTTGCACCAGCGGCAGCAGGGCCAGCAACAGCAGTCCGTTTGCCGCCAGCGCCGGTCCGCCCGCCCAGCCGCCAAGCAGGCCGCGCGCCGGGATCAGCGCCGCCACCAGTACCGCCACCGCCGCCAGTGCCCCGGCACCGCTGCCGGCGAGCACGTCGAGCGCGATCCGGCGTTGCACCAGCGACAGCAATTGCCCGTCGGTCGCGCCGATCCCGTGCAGGACATCGAGGGTGGCGCGATTGGCATCGAGGGTCGCCCGCGCCGCCAGCGTCACCGCCCCCGCCAGCGCCGCTGCCAGCACCACCAACAGCCCGGCGACCAGCACCGCCAACCCGCGCAAGGTCGCGAGCAGGGGCGCGAGTTCGGCGGAATAAGGCGTCAGCCGCGCAGCCGGGACCTGACGCTCCAGATTCTGCGCCAGGGCCGTGCCGTCACCGCCGGCGCCCAGGCTGACTTCGGCGATCACCGGCAGGGGCAGGTCGAGTTGTTCCGCCGCTGGCCCCAGCCAGGCGCCGAGCGTACGGCGCAATTCGGCTTCGGGCACGCGCTCGATCCGCTCGACCGCGGGCGAGGCGCGCAGGACAGCCTCGGCCCGCGCCGCATCGGCGGGCGTGCCCGTGACCTGCAACGACCAGCGGCCAGCCGCCGAGGTCGACAGATCCGACACCGCACCCAGGACGGCCAGTCCGGCGATCCCCACCACCAGGCTAACGAAGGTCATCAACCCGACGATCCACGGCGCCGCGCGTCGTTTTTGCTCTGGCAACAGGCGGCGCATCGAGGCTGGCGGGAACAAGGTTTCCCTCATGCCGGCGATCCGTCGGGATGGCGGCTCGGCGGGTGGCGCAGTTCGCCGGTAGGATCGAACAGCCGCCCGTCCTCCAGCCGCATCATGCGTGCGCCCTTCACCGCTCCGATCAGCGACAGGTCGTGGGTCGCCACTACCACCGTGGTGCCAAGCCGGTTGAGCGCTTCGAAGAGGTGGATCAGGCGGTTGGCCATGGCCGCGTCGACGTTGCCGGTCGGCTCGTCAGCAACCAGCAGTTCGGGCCGGGCGATCACCGCCCGGGCGATCGCGACGCGCTGCTGCTCGCCGCCCGAGAGTGTCGGCGGCCTGGCACTCGCGCGATCGGCCAGCCCGACCCAGGCCAGCATTTCGCGCACCGGCCCCTCGATTTCGCGGTCGCCGTGCCCGGCGATGCGCAGGGGAAGCGCGACATTGTCGAAGGCCGACAGATGCCGGACCAGCCGAAAGTCCTGGAACACCACCCCGATCCGCCGCCGAAAGGCCGGAAGCGCCTCGCGCGGGGCTTCCCCGACATCTTCGCCGAACAACCGCAGCCGCCCCCGCGTCGGCCGCTGGGCAAGATACAGGAGCTTCAGCAACGAGGTCTTGCCCGCGCCCGACGCCCCGGTCAGGAAGTAAAATCCCCCGGGCGCAAGGCGCAGGTCGAGGCCCGCCAGCACCTCCGCGCCGGTCCCGTACCGCAAGCCTACTCCGTCGAACTCGACCAGCGCGGCCAGGATCGCCCCCTCTTTCTTCTGTTGCCCTTTGCCGCGTCTAGCTTGCCAATGGATTCACGAAAAGGTTACGCAACGTTTCTGTACCCGGTTGAAAGAGAAAGCGCCCGACCCATGATCCTGACCTGCCCATCGTGCGGGACGCGCTACGTGGTGAAGGACGGCGCGATCCCGCCCGCCGGCCGCACCGTACGCTGCGCCCAGTGCAAGCATAGCTGGCACCAGGAGCCGGATGCCGCGGAGGAGACCGAGGGCTCGGTCGCGCAGGCCGACGAGCAGGGCGGCGGCTCGGAATCTGCAAACTATCCGTTCGGCGACGACGCCCAAGCGGCAGTCACCGCCCATTCCCACGATGGGGGCAACCAGCCCGTCGACGCGCCCCCTCCTGAACCGGCTCCGGCCCCAACCGCCGACATGCTAGCCGAGCGGGAGACGGTTGCCAGCATGCCCGAGGAAGCGGCGGCGGCTCCCGACCCCTATCCCGAGGCGGCGGTTCCGTATGAGGAGAGACCGTCAGCGGAGCCCCGATTCGATCCCGAGCCGGTCGAGGAGGCGCCGCGCGCATCCCACCCCCTGCGTGCCGCGCGGATGGAGACGGAAGACCTCTACAGCCCGTTCGCCGCCCAGGACGAGGAGGAAGAACCCCGGAGCCGCTGGCCACTCATCGTCGGCGCTCTGCTGCTGCTCGTCGTGCTGGTCGCCGCCGGAGTCTATTTCCTCGCTCCGGCCGAGCTCAAGGGCCGGCTCGGAATCGCGCAGAGTGACAGCTCGGAAGATCTGACCATCCAGGTCCAGCAACAGGGCCGGACCCAGCTGGCGAGCGGCAACCAGCTTTACGAAGTGAGCGGCGTGGTGCGCAACGAAACCGACCAGCCGCTTCCCGTGCCGCCGATGAGCGCCCAGCTGCGCAGCCTTGAGCAGAAGGTGGTCTATCGCTGGACCATCCCGATCTCGCCCCCGCAACTCGCTCCCGGCGCGTCGGCCAGCTTCAACAGCGCCAATCTCGACGTGCCGGAGAATGCCGCCTGCCTTGAGGTATTCTTCGGCAAGCAGCGCGATATCGAAAGGTGCCGTCCGGTCGACGCCGCCGGGGCTTAAGCTACTCGAATTGCAGTAGAACCTGCACCTGCCCGGCTTCGTCGCGGCGGATCGTCCGCTGGTGCGGGGTCAGGCTCTGCCCGTTCCGCACTTCGGCCGCCTGGACGATCCGGACGAACACCTGGGCCTGCGCGCGCGCCTGCAGCGCCGGGGGCCCCGGATCGGGCGTCTGGGCGGTCGCCGCAAGGGCGGTCAGCAGAGCAGGAGCCAGCATCATCATGGACGCTAGGACTCACGCCCGGAAAGGTAAACGGCCTCTTTACCCTTGCTCCACAATGGAACGGTTCTTGGGCGTTGCGCTGGTCAAAGGGCACTGCTAGAGGCACGCGCCTTGCCACCGGCGCTCTCGTCCGAGCAGTGCCGACAAACATGCGGTCGTGGCGGAATTGGTAGACGCGCAGCGTTGAGGTCGCTGTGGCCGAAAGGCCGTGGAAGTTCGAGTCTTCTCGACCGCACCACCCCCTCCCTGGCAGGGAGGGGGAACCTCCAAATCCTCCGGCTCGGTCCTAATGCGACGCCAGCAAGTCGCCTGAGACGACTTCTTGGTTAACGGCCGCAAGTCGCGGCGCGGCGGCCCTGACGACGATCGGACCCAGCCGGGTCACCGCTTGCTCGGGCTGCAGCACGACATCCGCGCGAAGCGACGCCGACACCGCCTGCGCCGCCGACCGGCTTGGCTCGTTCAATCTCAAGGCATAGCGCCCCGGCGGCACCCGCTCAAACAGGAAAAAGCCGTCGTAGTCGCTGCGAGCTTGGGCGACGACCTTGCCGTTGGCATCGACCAGTTCGAGGTCGAGCCCCTCGAAGGCGCTTCCGCCATCCTTGAGCAGGCTGCCCTCAATCGCTCCGCCGCCCGCCAGCGGGATCAGCAGTTCGGCCGAGACACCCGGGCGCGGCACGATGACCTGCGCGGCGACCGTCGGCACCAGATTGGGGTCGCTCAGCGAGCTGATGTCGACCCCGATCGCCACCGGGCGGTAATTGTCGAGCCCGGCAACCGCGGCCCAGCCATCCTTGCCGCTCGGACGGTCCGCGGGACGGGTGCCGGCGGTCAGGAGCCCGCCCTCTTCCAGCGCTTCGCCCTGATCCCTCACGCCATTGCCATTGTCGTCGCGGAACAGCCGTGCGCGGACGCTGCCGGTAGCGGCCAGCGACTGGCGGCTGGCGCGCCAGCCCGAGCTTCCGCGATCAAGCGAGAAACTGAAGTTGAGCCCGGCCGCCACCGATCCGTCGGTCGCCGCTTCGACCGTGCCCGCCACCGCAAAGGCGTCGAAGCGCCGGACATGCGACACCCGGCCGCGCAGCTTGCGGTCGCGCCCTTCATAGGCGACCGCGCCTTCCCAGTCGGCATTGCCGCTGCCGCGCCAATAGCCCGACAGCTCGATCCGCCGCAGCCTGGCGGCGGGCGCGATCTCCACCTCTGTCGTTCCGCGCACTCGGACCGGACCGATCCGGCCGCTGCCGATCAGCCCCGCTTCGAGTCGCTGGCGTCCCTGCAGGCCACCGGGCGGCCGCTCGTCACGCCAGCGCACCAGTGTCGCCAGATTGAAGCGGCTGAGGGTGACGCTGGTCCGGCCATTGGCCTCGATGGTCCGCCCGCCATCGGTCCGACCGGCAATGCGAACATCCCCATGGAGGGGAAGGACGAAATCACCGCCCAGCTTGAGCGGCGCATCGACGCTGAAGCGATGCTCGCTGGTTGCCGACAGGCCTTGCGGACGCGCCGCGAAGTCGCGGCTCCAGAAACTGCTCCAGGTCAGGTTGGTGGCGCCGAACTTGGCCAGCGCCTGCCCGCGCAGGGCGATCCCGCCCGAACTGTCGCGCGCCGCGCCGAATTCGGTCACGGCGGGGCCGATCGAGCGACGCACAGTGCCCTCGACATAGGTGACGCGCTTGTCTTCGATGCTCAATGTCTGGACCAGCGCCGCCACCGAGGTGCGCCGGTCCAGCCCATGTTCGATGCTCGCGGCGCCGCGCCAGCCGGCCTCACGGTTGGGCGGCGCACCCCCTCGGTGCAATTCCATGAGGTCGCGGCCGGGATCGACCACCCCGGCCCAGTAATGGGTTTCGCCCGGCGGCACCGCGCTTTGGCCGACCGTCAGGCTTTCGCCGCGCCGCTTGACCTGGCCCTGCGGGCCATAGGTGACGATCTCGAAGAAGTTGTCGCCGAAGCCGAGCGCGACATCGTCGAAGCGATAGCGACCATCCGGGCCGGCCCCGGCAAAGGCGACCAGTTCGCCGTTGCGGTAGAGTTCGGCGTCCCACCCGGGCGGCAGCTCACCGCTGAACTGCGTGCGGTCGAACGCGACCGACTGGAATAGCGGGCGGTTGGTGACCATCGCGCCGCGTCCGGTGGCGGTGCCGCCGGCGACGGGACTGCCGATCCCCTCGACGTCGCCGACTGCGGCATGGGTCGCCTTGAGCGGTCCGAGCAGGCCGCCATCGGGATCAGACCGGTAGGCGCGGAAGCGCAGGCCGGTCGGCAGCCCGCGCTTGTTGGTCGAGACCCGCGCATCATAGCTCATCTGCAGCGCCTCGCCGGCGGCGAGGATGCTGGCGCGATGATCGATCCGCGCTCCGCTACCGGCGGAATAGGTCACGCCGGCGTCCATCATGACGTCAACACTGGGCGTCCGCCACATCCGATAGGGGAGGGTCACCCGGGGCAGGGAGGACAGCGGCAGGCTGGCCTTGGTCAGCCGTGCCGCTCGCTCGCGCCGCTCGGCCGCCAGTTCGACCGGCAGTTTCTCCTCGCTGTCGAGCAGCAGCAGCGAAGCGTCGGTACGCGGCTGGACCGTGAGCCCGAGCCAGCGCGACAAGGCCGCGGTTTCGACGCACCAGCCATCGGGCGCATCGCGAATGGCGGACGGCGCGATCGACCCGTTGCCGCTAGGTCCAAACGCAACCTTGCCGGCCTTGCGGTCGATGACGAGGCGGTTGGCCTCCTTGAAGGCCCAGCCTTGGGCGCGCCGGGCGGCGAGGTCGATCTTAATTGGGAGATCCAGCGCGGTGACGAGATCGCCCAGGATAACGCAGGTGCCCTCCGGCACCGGATAGGCGCGAACCCCGTCGCCCAGAAGCCGCTGACGGATCTGGAGGTCGAGCAGATATTGGCTGTCGGGATCCGCCGTCCAAGCCGGCCCCGACGGCGGCGCCGACGCCGGCGCACCGATGCCGAGACCCGCCGCCGCAAGCAGCGTCAGCGGCAGCCGAAGCCAACCCCCGAGCATATCGTGCGGCCCGACCTGCCCCCGCCGTTCTAGCGCAGGACCGCGCTGGTTTCGGCGAGCATCGTCGACACGCCATCGACCGATTCGAGATATTGCACGGTCACAGGGCCGTTGGCCTGCGCCACCAGTTCGGCACTGAGCGGCACGGTCACGGTACGGCGGTCGATCTCGGTATAGACGGCAACCCCGCGCTGGATGGCGAGCGGCTCCTTGAGACCGGCCTTCAGCACCCGCACTTCACCAAAGGTGGAGCGCGATCCGGCGCGGGTCAGTTCCAGCGCGATCGCCGGATGGCCCTCGAGCATGACCTTTCCGACATTGGCGATGCCGGCCTTTGCCGACAGATTGCCGAGACGAACGATGACGGGGATGGTGACGCCGTAGACCGGGGTCAGGGCGAAGCCGATGCCCTTGAAGTCGGCCGGGGTCTGGACCGGCGGCTGGGCCGCTGGAACAGCGCGGAACAGCAGGTGGACGCGATATTCGCCGTCGGCCAGGCCGGCCGGCGCTCGCGCGGCGATGCGGATGGTCTGCGGCTGGCGCGGCGGAAGCACGACGCGGCGCGGGGCATAGACGATCATGTCGCGCGCAGTCACTTCGCGGGCGTCCGGCGTGGCGACATCCTCGAAGGTGCCGTCGCTCCGCATCCGCTTGACCTCGACGCTGATGCGGTAGGTGGCGGTCTCGTCGCCGATGTTATTGAGGATGATCTCGGTCCCGCGACCATTGTTGAGAATGATCCGGGTCGGCGCGACCAGCAGGTCACCGACACCTGCCGTTGCCGGCGGCGCCAGGGCGACCAGCGGCGCGAGCAGGGCGGCACGGAGGGCGAGGCGGGCGGTGATGGACATGGCGTGTGACGGGCTCCCACGGCGGCGCGATTGCCACCATTCCGGAGCTTTCTCGCAGCCAATGGTTGATGAAGCGCTAACCATGCCCTTCGCGGCGGGCGGCCATGCCCACGCAAAAAGGGGGGCTCCTCGCGGAACCGCCCCCCTCTGGTCAGCAATCCTTCCGGATCGGCTGCCTATTGGTAAGCGACCTGGATATCGATCTGGCCCGAATAGACCCCGTCGACGCTGCTGCTGTTGATGACGACCGAACCACCGACGTTGAAGTCGTTGCCCGGGCTGCCCGAATTGCCGAGCGTCAGCGACGTCGGGAAGGACGGCGTGAAGGCAAGGGTGCCGCCGTTCGAACCGGTCAGCGGGAAGCTGGCAGCGGCCGAGGAGATCGTCACGACCTGGCCCTGGGTACCGGTGATCCGGTAGGTCGCCGAGACGGGCGAGCCAGCGCAGGTGAGGCCACCGCCCGACGCGCCGCAGGTGACGGCGCCGGCGCCGTTGATGCTGACGGTCTGGTCACCATTGATGGTGCCCATCACGATGGTGCCGAAATTCAGGTCACGCACGGCGCTCAGCGCCAGCGGCTTGATCAGGCGGGCGCCGGCCAGGGCGCGCGGACTGGCCGAGGTTGCGTTCTGGGCAGCAGCCGGCGTGGCGGCGGCAACGGCGGCCAGCACGGCCGCGGCAAAGATCGTCTTCTTCATAATCGTTCATGTCCCCACATCAGGCGTGCCGGGGCAGAAGCCCAAGCAACGCGGTAAGCCGCCTGTTAACCCTCATCCCTTTCGGCTTCGCTGGCGAGAATGGTTAATGGGGCATTGGGGATTACTGACGATCGGACCATCCTATGGTGGATCTTCCCAACTCGCGGGGCGGGGCGTCCCAAGCTGTTTAGGCCTACGGCGATAAGTCGTTGATCTCACGCGCAAACCGCAATCTGGCACGGCTCCTGCATCACCTCTGTCATCGATCGGCACCGACGCCGGATCGAGAGAAAACAGGAGAGAATGACATGACCACGACCCTCAACCTTCGCCAGCTCGCCGTCTCGCTGTCGGGTGCTTTCGTTGCCGCCATGCTGTTCGTCAGCGCCGCCGTCGGCCCGCTTCCGATCGCCTGAACCGCCACCTCGCTTTTCCAAGGATCAACACGATGAATCGCCGCTTTGTTCTCAACCGCACCGACGCGAAACTGATGGGCGTTGGCGCCGGGCTTGCCGACATGACCGGCACCGACCCGCTGGTGATCAGGCTGGCCATCATCCTCGCGGTGCTCGTCACCGGCCCGGTCGCCGCTATCCTTTACGTCGCTGCGGGAATGCTCGCGCCTAATAGCTGAAGCCGGAAGGGCTGCGGGCCGATGTGAAGCGGCCCGCCTGTCCTCAATCGAACAGGCTGGAAACGCTCGATTCGTCGGCGATCCGGCGCACCGCCTCGGCCAGCAGCGGGGCAATGGTGAGACGGCGGATCTTGGTCCCGGGCAGATCCATTTCACCCGAATAGATGCTGTCGGTGACCACCAGCTCGGTCAGCTCGCTCGCCGCCACTCGCGCCGCGGCACCTCCCGACAACACGCCGTGGGTGACATAAGCGACCACGCCCAGCGCACCCTGCGCCTTCAGGGCCGCCGCGGCGTTGCACAGGGTGCCAGCCGAATCGACGATATCGTCGATCAGGATGCAGAACCGCCCCTCGACATCGCCAATGATGTTCATCACTTCCGATTCGCCAGCCTTTTCGCGGCGCTTGTCGACGATCGCAAGCGGAGCGTTCTCTAGGCGCTTGGCGAGGCTGCGCGCGCGCACCACGCCACCGACGTCGGGCGACACCACGGTGATCGGCTGATCGCCGAACCGCGCCTGGATGTCTGCGCTGACCACCGGCGCGCCGAATAGGTTGTCGGTCGGAATGTCGAAGAAGCCCTGGATCTGCCCGGCGTGAAGATCGACCGACAGCACCCGGTTGGCCCCGGCGGTGGTGATCAGATTCGCCACCAGCTTGGCCGAGATCGGCGTGCGCGGGCCGGGCTTCCGGTCCTGCCGGGCATAGCCGAAATAAGGCATGACCGCCGTGATCCGCTTGGCCGAGGCGCGGCGCAGCGCATCGATGCAGATCAGCAATTCCATCAGATTGTCGTTGGCCGGGTAGCTGGTCGACTGGATCAGGAAGACATCCTCGCCGCGGACATTCTCGTGGATTTCGACGAAAATCTCCTCGTCGGCGAAGCGGCGGACGCTCGCGCGGGTAAGCGGGATCTCCAGATAGTCGCTGATCGCGCGCGCGAGCGGCGCGTTGGAATTGCCGGCCAGCAGTTTCATGACGCCTCCCCGAATGTGGGGGCATCCCTAGCCACGTCGGACGTTGGACGAAAGCCCGCCTTCTCGCTTAGGGGGATAAGCATGACCGACCGCCTGACGATTGCGCTCGCCCAGATGAACCAGAAGGTCGGCGACCTGCGCGCCAATTCCGACGCCATGCTGGCGATGCGGCGGCAAGCGGCGGGCGCCGATCTGCTGCTTGTCCCCGAGCTGCAACTGGTCGGCTATCCGCCGGAAGACCTGGTGCTGAAGCCCGCTTTCCTGCGCGAAACCGAAGCGGCCGCCGCCGCCATGGTCGCCGCCACCGCCGAACCCGGTCCGGCGCTGGCGTTCGGGTCGATCGTGCAGCGCGAGGGCAAGGCCTATAATGCCGTGATCGTCGCCGACGAGGGCCGCGAGCTGTACGTCACCCTAAAGCGCGAGCTGCCCAACTACGGCACCTTCGACGAAAAGCGGGTGTTCACTTCGGGGCCCCTGCCCGAGCCCTTCACCTTCAAGGGGGTCCGGATCGGCATTCCGATCTGCGAGGATCTGTGGCTGGAGGACGTTTCCCGCCACCTGGCCGAGCGCGGCTCGGAAATGCTGCTCAGCCCCAACGGCAGCCCCTACGAGATCGACAAGGACGAGCTGCGCCAGCGCCTGTTCAGCGACCGCTCGCGCCAGGTCGGACTGCCGCTGGTCTATCTCAACCGGGTCGGCGGGCAGGACGAACTCGCCTTTGACGGCAGTTCGATGGTTTTCGGCGCCGACGGGACCAAGGTCGTGCAGATGCGCGACTGGGAAGAGCAGTTGCTGTTCACTCATTGGGAGAAGGAGGCGGACGGCCGCTGGACCTGCACGACCCGCGACATCCACACCCTGTCGCCGAACCCCGAAGACATCTACCTTGCGATGGTGGTTGCCCTGCGCGACTATGTTTCCCGAAATGGTTTCCCGGGCGTGCTGCTCGGCCTGTCGGGCGGGATTGATTCGGCGCTGTCGGCGGCGGTCGCGGTGGACGCACTGGGGGCCGACAAGGTGTGGGGGGTGATGATGCCCTCGGCGTTCACCAGCCAGGCCAGTCTCGACGATGCGGCAGGGTGCGCCCGCCTTCTCGGCATCCGCCATGACGTCATCCCGATCGGGACCGCGGTCGATGCCTTCGACGGGATGCTCGGCGCTGCCTTCACCGGTCGGCCGCGCGACCTGGCCGAGGAGAATATCCAGGCTCGCCTGCGGATGGTGACGCTGATGGCGCTCAGTAACAAGTTCGGTCCGATGCTTCTGACCACCGGTAACAAGAGCGAAATGAGCGTCGGCTATGCCACCCTCTACGGTGACATGGCGGGCGGCTATTCGGTGCTGAAGGACGCCTACAAGACCACTGTATTCAAGCTGTCGCGCTGGCGCAACGCGGAGCGGCCCGACGGTCTGCTCGGCCCCGCCGGGGCGGTAATGCCCGAGACCGTGATCACCAAGCCGCCCTCGGCCGAGCTGCGCCACGACCAGAAGGACGAGGACAGCCTGCCGCCCTACGACAAGCTCGATCCCATTCTTCACGGCTTGATCGATCGCGAGCAGAGCGTCCACGAGGTTGCGGCGGAGACTGGCAGCGACCTTGCCTTGGTCGCCAGCCTGGAGACGATGGTGCTCCGCGCCGAATATAAGCGGCGCCAGGCGCCCCCCGGGGTCAAATTGGGCGGCCGCAACTTCGGCCGCGACCGTCGTTATCCGATCACCAACGCGTTCCGGACCGGCGATTGACGCCCGCGCGGCTGGTCACGGCGGCCCGGGAGCGATAGTCGCGCTGCCATGACCGTCGTCACCCGCTTTGCCCCTTCGCCGACCGGCCGCCTGCACGTCGGCAACATTCGCACCGCGCTGCACAATTTCCTGTTCGCCAAGCGGCACGGGGGCAAATTCCTGCTGCGGATCGACGATACCGACCGGGAACGCTCCAGCCCCGAGGCCGAACAGGCGATCCACGCCGATCTCGCCTGGCTCGGCCTCCACCCGCATCACACGGTGCGGCAGTCCGATCGCTTCGAGCTTTACGAACGGCATTTCGAGCAGCTTCGCGCCGCTGGCCGGATCTACGCCTGCTACGAGACGCCGGAAGAGCTCGACCTTCGCCGGAAGATCCTGCTCGGGCGCGGATTGCCGCCGATCTACGAGCGGCCCGAGGCTGAGAATACTCCTGTCGAAGGCCGCGCCCCCCACTGGCGCTTCCGCCTCGACCAAGAGCAGCCGATCGGCTGGGACGACCTTGTCCGCGGTGAGCAGAAGTTCGACCCGCACCTCCTGTCCGACCCCGTGATCCGCCGCGCCGACGGTAGCTGGCTGTACCTGCTACCGAGCGTGATCGACGACATCGACCTGGGCATCACCCATATCGTGCGCGGTGAGGATCATGTCTCTAACAGCGCGGTGCAGCTGCAGATGTTCGCGGCGCTTGGGAGCCCGCCGCCGCGGCTGGCGCACGAAGCGTTGCTGGTGGCGGCCGAGGGCAAGCTGTCGAAGCGCCTCGGCGCGGTCGGTGTCGGCGAGTTGCAGGAGCGGGGTCTGGAGCCGATGGCCCTGCTCAGTCTGCTCGCCCGGCTCGGCACCAGTCAGCCGGTCGAGGCGGTCGCCGACATCGAGCCACTGGCAGCGAGCTTCGACTTCGCGCATTTCGGCCGTGCCCCGGCGCACTTCGACATGGCCGAGGTCGAGCAGCTCAACGCGCGGTTGCTCCATGCCATGCCATTCGCCGCAGTCGCCGACCGTGTCCCCGCCTGGGTGGACGAGGCCAGCTGGACCGTGCTGCGCACCGCCCTCGACCATGTGACCGAGATCGCCGGCTGGCAGGAAGTCGTGCAAGGCGACATCGCGGCGCCCGACCTCCCTGCCGAGGACCGCGCCTTCCTCGCGGAGGCTGCCACGCACGCCGCCGCGATCGACTGGTCGGCCGATCCCTGGCACGCCCTTACCGACGCACTCAAGGCTGCGACCGGCCGCAAGGGCAAGGCGCTGTTCAAGCCGCTGCGGCTGGCGCTGACCGGGCGGGAGAGCGGGCCCGAGATGGTGCCGCTGGCTCGGCTGATCGGGCGCGAACGTGCGCTGAAACGGCTCGAGGCGAGCGCCGCGGCTTAGCCTATCATCGACGCAGCCCGCACCAAGCACACTCGCTCTTGCGCACCTTATGTAATGATGTAACATCCTTTATATCGACTCGCGATGAAGAGGAGGTTGCCATGCTTGCCTACGCCGCCAGCCAGAGGAGCCGGCGCCGGCTTAGCCCTTCCGCCCTGCTGATGATCGCCGCCGGTCATGCGGTCGCGATCGGGCTGCTGATCACCGCCAAGATGGACATTCCGCTGTTCCCCAAGCCGGTGATCACAAAAACCACCTTTATTCCTCTGCCGCCCCCACCGGCCCCCAAGCCCGAACCAAGACCGCAGGTGGAGAGCGAGACAGTGCTCCCGCCGCCACCGATCAGCCACATCGACAAATTTCCTCCCGTCATCCCCTTGCCCCGACCGGCCGACGGCATCGACATGGGGCCGAGCAGCAGCAGCCAGGTGGCCGACATCGGACCGGCCTTGGCCGAGAGCCTCCCGCCGCCGACCTTGCCACCTCCGCAGCCCGCCGTAGTCCGGGTCGGGCCCCGCGCGGCGACCCCTGCCGACCTGCTGCGCCCGCCCTATCCCGAGTCGATGCGGCGGACCGAGTCAGAGGCGGTGCTCCGCCTGCGGCTGTCGATCGATGCCCGGGGACGGGTGACTGCGGTCGAGCCGGTCGGGACGGCCGACCCCGCTTTCCTGTCCGCGGCGCGCAGCCACCTCACCCGCTACTGGCGCTACCGGCCGGCGACCGAGGACGGCAACGCGGTCGCCTCGACGCTGACCATCACCCTGCGCTTCGAACTCGAGGAATGACCCGCCAAGCCGCTCTCCTGCCCAAGAGAGCGGCCCATTTGCCGCGCGCCGCCTGACCCCCTACATCGCGGGCATGGGTTTCTTTCCTCCGATGCACAGTCCGCGGACGGCGCTGCGCGACTTGCGAGCCGTGTTCCGGCGGCGGGGACGCGAGCAAGCGATCGCCGCCGGGCTCAGCATCGTCTTCACGGTGGTGATCATCGTGGTCTTCTTCCTCGACGCCAAGGTGAACACCGCGCCGCCGGTGACCGTCATCTATCCCGAGAGCTGGTCGGCCAACCGCACCGACGCCGAGATCAAGGCCGACCAGGTCACCGATCAACAGGCCCGCGAGGAGCGTGCGCGCGCGCGGCAGGAGCAGTTCAAGGAGATCGCCAATAGCTTCGGCATCGAGGAGTGACGCCGAATGGATGGCGGAGGCGGCCCGGTTAGGTGCCGCCGCGCGTGGAACGACGGCTCCCAACCCCAACGTCGGCTGCCTGATCGTCGCAACCGATGGCGGGATCGTCGGCCGGGGCGTGACCGCGCCCGGCGGCCGCCCCCACGCCGAATCCATCGCCCTCGCCCTTGCCGGCGAGCGAGCGAAGGGCGCCACGCTCTTCACCACGCTTGAACCCTGCAATCACCGCAGCGAGCGGGGGCCGACCTGCACCGACTTGGTCCTCTCAAGCGGTGTCGCCACCGTCGTCGCCGCGATCGAGGATCCCGACGAACGCACCGCCGGCAAGGGCTTCGCCCGCCTCCGTGCCGCCGGGATCGAGGTCCGCGTCGGCGCTGGCGCGGAGCTCGCCCGGGACAGCATGGCCGGCTGGCTCACTCGCCAGGCGCTCGGCCGCCCCCGCATCACGCTCAAGCTGGCGCTCTCGATCGACGGCAAGATCGCGCTGCCTTCCGGTGAATCCAAGTGGATCACCGGCGAGGACGCCCGCGCCCACGTCCATCTCGAGCGCACGCATTGCGACATGATCCTGGTCGGTCGCGGCACGCTGGCCGCCGATCGCCCGCGCCTCGACGTCCGGCTGCCGGGACTGGAGGAGCGCTCGCCGCGACGCGCCCTGCTCAGTCGCGGCGATCCGGTGGAGGGGTGGGAGATGCTGCGCTCGCCAGCAGACGTGTTCCGCCTTCATGACGTCAACGACTTGCTGGTCGAAGGCGGCTCTGCCACCGCCACCGCCTTCCTTGCGGAGGATCTGGTCGACCGCATCCTGCTCTACCGTGCCCCGATCATCATCGGGGAAGGGCGGCAAAGTGTCGGCTACATCGGGTTGGACGCGATCGGCGATGCGCACGGCCGGTGGGAGCCCCGCGACGGGCGCCAGCTTGGCATCGACCGGCTCGAAGTCTACGAGCGCGTCCGCCCCGAGGAAAATTAGTCCATGTTCACCGGCATCATCACCGACGTAGGAACCGTCCGCACCGCCGAGCAGCGGGGCGACCTGCGTCTGGTGATCGACTGTGGCTACGACATGGCCGGGGTTGACCTCGGTGCCTCGATCGCCTGCTCGGGCGCCTGCCTGACCGTGGTGGACAAGGGTGAGGGCTGGTTCGCGGTCGATCTCAGTGCCGAAACCGTGTCCAAGACCGCGCCTGGCCTCTGGCAGGAAGGCGCTCGCCTCAATCTCGAACGCGCACTTCGCCTCGGCGAGGAACTGGGAGGCCATCTGGTCACCGGTCATGTCGACGGTCTTGCCGAAGTGATCGGCCTCTGCCCCGAAGGCGACAGCCTCCGCGTCGGCCTGGCCGTGCCCGCCGCACTCGGTCCGATGCTCGCGGCCAAGGGGTCGGTCACGCTCGATGGCGTGTCGCTGACCGTCAACGATGTCCGCGACGAGGGCGAGCAGACCCACTTCAGCGTGAACATCATTCCACACACCGCACAGCAGACCACGCTCGCAAGCCTTGCGGTCGGCCGAGCGCTGAACATCGAGATCGACGTACTGGCGCGTTATCTTCAGCGGATGGTGGCGGCGCGCTCCTCACACTGAGATGGGCGAACTGGGTATCGCATCCCACATTCTAGTGTGATACGATGCCACATGGCTACCGATCTCATCGAACGACTGACCGCCATCATCGAGACTGGCGAAATCAGCCGATCCGGTCTCGCCCGAGCGGCCGGGCTTCACCCCAATTCGCTGCGCAAGCTCGGCTCGTCGGACTGGAATCCAACCGCTGATACGCTGGGCCGGCTCGAAAAGTTGCTGGCAAAGGGCACTACCGAAGTGCTGGTCGGCCCCGAGGCGATCATCAACGAGGCCCGCAATGGGCGGATGTTCATCCTGGTCGACGACGATGACCGAGAGAATGAGGGCGACCTCGTCATTCCTGCCCAGATGGCGACCCCCGACGCGATCAATTTCATGGCCCGTCACGGGCGCGGGCTGATCTGCCTCGCGCTGACCAAGGATCGCGTGGATGCGCTCGGCCTGCCGCTGATGGCGCGCACCAACGGTACCCGTCACGAGACCGCCTTCACCGTCTCGATCGAAGCGCGCACCGGAGTCTCCACCGGGATCAGCGCCGCCGACCGCGCCCGCACCGTCGCGGTCGCGATCGACGCCGGAAACAGCTCGGAGGATTTGGTCTCGCCCGGCCACGTCTTCCCGCTCGTCGCCCGTCCCGGCGGCGTGCTGGTCCGCGCCGGCCATACCGAGGCCGCGGTCGACGTCAGCCGACTGGCCGGGCTCAACCCGTCGGGCGTGATTTGCGAGATCATGAGCGAAGACGGAACCATGGCCCGCCTGGACGGCCTGGTGGAGTTCGCGAGGCAGCACGGGCTCAAGATCGGCACCATCCGCGACCTCATCGCCTATCGCCTGCGCCGCGACCATCTGGTCGAGCGCGTCGCCGCGACCCCTTTCAACAGCCCGTCGGGCGGCGAGTGGCAGGCGCAGGTGTTCCGCGACAAGGCGACCGGCGCCGAACAGCTGGCGCTGATCCTCGGCCCCCTTAATCCCGAAGAACCGGTAATGGTTCGCATGCACAGCCTCGACCTGTTCGCGGACGTGCTCGGTGAACCGTCCGAGCGCGGCGGCCTGCTGGCGGGCGCGATGCGGATGATCGAGGAGCAGGGCTCGGGCGTCGTGGTCGCTCTCCATGCCGCCAGCCCCGGATCTCTTTCCCGCGCGGCCGATCGCCGGATCGGCAAGGAAGTGGAGGAAGGCGAAGCGCTGCGCAGCTACGGCATTGGGGCGCAGATCCTGGCGGCGCTGGGGATCCACGACATGATACTTCTTTCCAATACCCGCCACTCGCCCGTCGGCCTCAGCGGCTACGGCCTCGCCATCGTCGAGGAACGCTGCATCGGAGGAGACGCCTGACATGGCCAACATCCTGATCGTCGAAGCCCGCTTCTACGAGCATCTGAACGACCTCCTCCTCGCCGGCGCCCGCGCCGCGATCGAAGAGGCCGGCCACACCCACGAGACGTTGACCGTCCCCGGCGCCCTCGAGGCCCCCGCCGCCATCGCCCTTGCCGACGAAAGCGGCGACTACCACGCGTTCGTCGCGCTCGGGGTCGTGATCCGCGGCGAGACCTATCATTTCGAGGTAGTCTGCAACGAAAGCGCACGCGGGATCATGGACCTGACGCTGACCGGCCTGGCGATCGGCAACGGCATCCTAACTGTCGAGAACGAGGCGCAGGCGCTGGCGCGGGCCGACCCCGCGCAGCTCGACAAGGGGGGCGGCGCCGCCGCCGCGGCCCTGGCGATGATGGCGCTGCGCCAGCGCTACGTTGGGTGAACGGCAGGGAACTGCGCAATTCAGAAGGCATTCAAGCCGCTCGGCCTAGTGCCGGCGCCAACATGACTTCAGGAGCTTCGATGTCCCACCGTTTCAACCCGCGCCTGCTTGGGCTCGCTGCCGTGCTGTCGCTTGCGGCGCCCGCTGCCGTTGCGCAGCAGGCCACGCCGCTCAAGGCGGTCGAGCAGAGCCTCGCCGCGACTACCAGCATGACCGCGCGTTTTACCCAGGCCGATGGCCGCGGCCGGACCCAGTCGGGCACGCTTAGCCTGCAGCGTCCGGGCAAGATCCGCTTCGAATATGGCGCCGGCGCGAACATGTTGATGGTTGGCGACGGCAAGAACCTGACCTTCATCGACTATGAGGTCGGGCAGAAGTCGGCCTGGCCGATCGCCCGGTCGCCGCTGGCAGTGCTGCTCTCGCCGCAACCCAACCTCGGGCGGATCGCGCGGATCGAGCCGCAGGCCAATCCCGGCGTGGTCGTCGTCCGCGCCCGCGATGCCCGCCGTCCGGAATTCGGCACCCTGCTGCTCGCCTTCTCCAAGAACAGCGCGGCCCCGGGCGGCCTGATGCTGGAAGGCTGGACCGCGATCGACGCGCAGAACAAGCGCACCACCGTCAAGCTGGACGGCCAGCGCTACAACGTAGCCATCCCCGCCGCCGCCTTCACCTATCGAGAACCGCCGAAGCGGGGTCGCTAAGTCACGGTGATCCGTATTGAATCAGCTACTGTTCACCGGAGCTTCAGGCACGATCACGTACAGGGACATTTGACCGCAGCAATGGGCTTGGGTTTCCCCCTGTTACCGGGCTCGCTGCAGGTCCCTCGCGTGACGAACGCTTGGTCGGCCCTCGCTCCATGCCCCCGGAGCGGGGGCCTTTTCCGTTCCGGCCTTTGCGTTTCGCCGCGCCGACTTGCTAGGGGCGTTGCGTGAGCAAACTCAAGATCGCCAGCTGGAACATCAACAGCGTTCGCGCCCGCGTGCCCATCGTCGGCCGCTTTCTCGACGAGGAGCAGCCCGACATCCTGTGCCTCCAGGAGACCAAGGCCGAGGACAAGGTTTTCCCGGCCGAGCTGTTCACCTCGCGCGGCTATGTCCATCACGCCCTGAACGGCCAGCGCATGCATCATGGCGTCGCCATCCTCAGCCGCGTGCCGCTGGAAGATCCTGGCCGCCACGACTGGCAGGACAATGGCGAGGCGCGGCATGTCGGAGCGCGCCTGCCGAACGGGCTTCGGCTCGAGAATGTCTACGTGCCCGCGGGCGGCGATATTCCCGACCGCACGCTCAATCCCAAGTTCGGCCAGAAGCTCGACTTCATCGAGCGGATGACCCGCTGGTCGGAGGGCCTCGACGAGCCCACGCTCATCGTCGGCGATTTCAACGTCGCGCCGCTCGAGTGCGACGTGTGGAGCCACAAGGCGCTGCGCGACGTGGTCAGCCACACCGAGGTCGAGATCGAGGCGCTGGCGAGGCTGCAGGCGGCGCACGACTGGGTCGACCTCGGTCGCAAGTTCGTGCCCGCACCCGAGCGTTGCTTCACCTGGTGGAGCTATCGTTCGCCCGACTGGACGAAGAACGATCGTGGCCGCCGGCTTGACCATATGTGGGCCTCGCCCAGCGTCGCCGCACAGGCGACCATGCACAAGGTGCACGAGCCATGCCGCGCGTGGGAGCGCCCGTCCGATCACGTGCCGCTGGTGGTCGAGCTCTCGCTTTGAGAAAGGGCGCGGAGGCGATCGCCGCGCTGCGCGCCGGCCGCGCCCTCACCGTAGGTTCGCTGACCGTGGCCGCGGTCGAGACCGCGAGCGACGCCTTCCTCCGCCTGCTCGACCCTGGCGGCCGGGCTCCGGTCCTGCTGAGCGGCGCCCGGGCGGCAGCGCTCGGCCTCGCCAACCAGCGCGACTCCGCTTCCTCGCGCGAGCCGGTACTGATCGAGCGCGCCTCGTGGCTGGATTCGGCGACCGTCCGCAGCCTGGTCGACGCCGCCCGCGATTTCGATCGCTTCGGTCCCGGCCCGCTGCAAACCGCGACCCTGGACGATCCCAAGGCCGCACAGGCCGCGCTCGCCCTCGCGCGCCGTTCCGGATTGATGCCGGCCCTGTG
The DNA here is from genome assembly GCF_023380025.1 of Sphingomonas glaciei. NCBI lineage: Bacteria > Pseudomonadati > Pseudomonadota > Alphaproteobacteria > Sphingomonadales > Sphingomonadaceae > Sphingomonas > Sphingomonas glaciei. Next base: position 2,090,618 of record NZ_CP097253.1, on the reverse strand, counting down.
GGTGCTGGAAGGCGAGGCGTCTTTCCATCTCTCAATCGAAGAAGCACGCGACGCTGCGCGACCGGCGCATGTCACGATCGCGGCCCGGGCCGTGCTCCCCGTCGAGGCGCTCGACGTTCCCGCCCAGATCGTCGCCATGCGTGCCGAAGAAGACGGCAGCGAGCATGTCGCCTTGCTGGTCGGCGCACCCGGCGGCCGCGCACCGCTTACGCGCCTGCACAGCGAATGCCTGACCGGAGACGTGTTCGGAAGCCTCAAATGCGATTGCGGACCGCAGCTCCAGGCCGCGCTGCGGCTGATGGCGGCAGATGGCGGCGGTATCCTGCTGTACCTGCGCCAGGAAGGGCGCGGGATCGGGCTCGCCAACAAAATCCGTGCCTATGCGCTGCAGGATCGCGGGCTCGACACGGTGGAAGCCAACCAGCGCCTCGGCTTTGCCGACGACGAGCGCGATTATGCTCTGGCCGCGGCGATGTTGCGGGCGCTGGGGGTCGATCGGGTGCGCTTGCTGACGAACAATCCTGCCAAGCTGGCTGGGCTGGAGGCGCATGGGATCACCGCCGAGCGCGTCGCGCACCGCTTGCCGGCCAATCCCCACAACGCCCACTATCTCGCGATCAAGCAGGCCAAGAGCGGCCATCTGGACTGATGCGGGCGGCGTTCAGTCCTCGAATAGCGCGGTACCGACCCGCACCACGGTCGCGCCGAGCATGGCCGCCGCGCGATAGTCGCCGCTCATCCCCATCGACAAACCGCTGACGTCATGCCGCTGGACAAGCTTCGCCAGCAGGGCGAAGAAGGGCGCCGGCTCGACCTCGGCGGGCGGGATGGCCATTAATCCGGTGATCTGCAGGTCGCGGACCGCTTCCAGGAAGTCGGGCAGGTCGGCGATCGCTACGCCGCCTTTCTGCTGTTCCTCACCGACATTGACCTGAACGTAGGTCGGTCCGCTCCACCCTGCCTTGACCAGCGCGGTCGCCAGGCTCGGCCGATCGAGCGAGTGGATCACGTCGAACAAAGCGGCGGCTTCCTCCGCCTTGTTGGATTGCAGCCGGCCGATCATGTGCAGGACGACGTCGGGATGGCGCCGGCGCAAGTTGGGCCATTTGGTGGTTGCCTCCTGCACGCGATTCTCGCCGAAGTGGCGTTGCCCCGCTTCGATCAGCTCCTCGATCTGCTCGGCCGACCGGTTCTTGCTGACCGCGACGAGGGTGATCTCCGCCGGATCGCGTTTGGCGACGCGGGCGGCATCGGCAAGGGCGGCGCGGATGGCGTGAAGGCGGGCGGCTGCATCGGGCATCCGCGGCTGCTAGGGGCAAAGGCGATGCAAAGGCAATCGTGGCCTCGGGCCTGGCTGATGACCGACGAAAGGATGGGGGACGCGCTCGGCGCCGCCATTGCCCGCGCGGCTGCGGCCGGAGCGGGGGTAATCGTCCGCCACCACGCCTCGTCTGTCGCCGAACGTCGCAGTATCGCCCGCGAGGTAATTGCCAGCGGCGCCCTGCTTGGTGTGTCGCGGGACAGCGAGCTTGCCGCTGAGCTCGGCGCCGCGCTGGTCCACAATCCTTCCGGCGATCCAGGCGACCTGCCATTCAGCCTGTCGGTGCATGACGAGACGCAAGCGCGCGAAGCCGCCCATCGGGAGCCCGCTTTGGTGTTCGTCTCACCCCTGTTCGCGACTCGTAGCCATGCCGGCGCCCCCGCTCTCGGCGAATCATCTGCCCGCCGCCTGGCGCTGATGAGCGGCCGCCCGGCCTATGCGCTGGGCGGCATTACCCTTGAACGGGGAGAGGAACTGGTGAAAAATGGGTGGGCCGGCTGGGCCGGGATCGACCCCTGGCTCTAAAACAAGCCGGTTTTAGAACTTGAAGGCGGTTCCGACATAGACCGCTTGGCTGTCGCGCCGCTGGTCGCGGAAGGTGGCGAGCTGCTCGCGCTCGATCTTGTACTTGACGCCGCCGGTCACTGCGATGTTACGGCTGATGTTGTAGGCGCCGCCGACATCGAGGGCATAGGCCGTCGGATCGGCGATCGCGCTGCTCCGCTCGCGGTCGGCACGGTCGGCGCTGGCGGCGACGCGGCCGGTGAATTTCTTGGTGCTGTAGCTGACGCCCACCGAGGCGCCTTCGCGCGGCGCGAACGCCGGGGTCGCGCCCTGCGCCTTGCTGACGTCGGCGGAGACGGCGAACCGCTTCCAGCCCACTGCGGCGCCCAAATTGTACGAAGCCGGGGTAAGCGGCAGGCCAGCCGGGATCGGCGCCGCGGCGGCGGCACGCTCACGCAGCGCGACCTGGGTCGACGAGCTGGCCCGGGCGCGGACCGCGATGCGGATCTGCGACGGACGCTGCTTGGCGGCCGACGGGGTAAAGCGGAAATCCGAGGCCAGGGCCGGGCGGCTGGCCAGCGCCGCGGCGAGTCGCGGATCGGCCTGAGCTGGAGTGAAGCCGCTGTCAAAGCTCAGCGCGATCGACGCCGGACGCTTCTTCTGAGGGGCGGCGATCACCACCGACGCAGGCAGCAGCAAGCCCACCGCGGCAATCGCCACGGCCACTTTGCCCTTCCCTGATCCCCGGCGACTCATGCCTGCCCAAATCCCTTCAAGCCCTACATAGATTGGCGAAGCTGAATGTTCCACGTGCTTCCTGGTTTACCCTCGCGCTGTGACATCGAATCCACAAGAAGCCGGTCAACCGGAACGGGTTGCGGGGGAGGGTGCAGCTTCTATAGAGCGAAGGGACGCACTTTTCACCGTTTCACCCAGGAAGCCCAACCATGCGCCGTTCGCTCGCCGCCCTTCTCCTGTCGGCCACCCTGTTGGCGACCGCCGGCTGCAGCCGCAATCGCGACATCCCGCTCGAACTCGCGCCGTCGCGCACCACCGCCATCGGGGTGAACAGCTATTTGTGGCGCGCCGCCATCGACACGCTCAGCTTCGCGCCGCTGGTCACCGCCGACAGCAATGGCGGGGTGATCGTCACCGACTGGTACGCCAATCCCAGTTCGCCTGGCGAGCGGGTCAAGCTGACCGTCTCGATCCTCGACCAGGACCTGCGCGCCGATGCCCTGCGCGTCGCCGCCAGCCGCCAGGTCAACCAGAGCGGCCAATGGGTCGATGCGCCGGTCGCCGCCGCCACCGTCCAGAAGCTCGAGGACATCATCCTCACCCGCGCCCGTGACATCCGCCGCGCCGCCGTCGGCGGCTGAGGACCAGTTTCCCAACCCTAAGGAGTCCGCATGACCACCGACCGTTTCGATCCGGCGGCGAGCGAAGCCCGCTGGCAGGAGCGGTGGGAGGCGTCAGGCTGCTTCCGCGCCGACAGCGCCAGCCCCAAGCCCAAGGCCTATGTGCTGGAGATGTTTCCGTATCCCAGCGGACGCATCCACATGGGCCACGTCCGCAACTACACCATGGGCGACGTTCTGGCCCGCTTCCGCCGCGCGCAGGGGTATGAAGTGCTCCACCCGATGGGGTGGGACGCCTTCGGCATGCCGGCCGAAAATGCGGCGATGGAAAAGAAGGTGCATCCGGGGGACTGGACCCGCCAGAACATCGCCGGGATGCGCGCCCAGTTGAAGCGCCTCGGCTTTGCGCTCGACTGGAGCCGCGAGCTCGCCACCTGCGAATTAGACTATTACGGCCACGAGCAAGCCCTTTTTCTCGATCTGTTCGAGGCCGGCCTGGTGTTCCGCCGCGAATCGGAAGTGAACTGGGATCCGGTCGACATGACCGTGCTCGCCAACGAGCAGGTGATCGACGGCCGCGGCTGGCGCTCAGGCGCACCGGTCGAGCGGCGCAAGCTCAATCAGTGGTTCCTGCGGATCACCGACTTCGCCGAGGAGCTGCTCGAGGGTCTCGGTTCGCTCGACCAGTGGCCCGACAAGGTCCGACTGATGCAGGAGAACTGGATCGGCAAGAGCCGAGGGCTGCAGTTCCGATTCGAACGGCCCGAGGGCGGCAGCATCGAGGTGTTTACCACCCGGCCTGACACCATCTTCGGCGCCAGCTTCCTTGCCATTTCGCCCGGTCATCCCATTGCCGAGGCGCTCGCCGCCGAGCGGCAGGACGTCGCCGACTTCATCGCGCTGGCCAAGCAAGGCGGGACCACCGCGGCCGAGATCGAGACCGCGGAGAAGCTGGGATTCGACACCGGTCTGACCGTTACCCATCCGCTCAACCCCGACTGGCAGCTCCCGGTGTGGATAGCCAACTTCGTGCTGATGGATTACGGCACCGGCGCGCTCTACGGGGTGCCCGGCCACGACGCGCGCGACTTCGAATTCGCAACTAAATACGGCCTGCCGATCACCCGCGTCGTGGCTCAAGGCGTCGACGGGGCCGATGCGCCACTGAGCGAAGCCGAGAACGCGCCCGGCGTGGCGGTCAACAGCCGTTTTCTCGACGGCATGACCACCGACGAGGCCAAAGCCGAGATCATCCGCCGCGCCGAAGCCGGCGGCTGGGGGCAGGGCAAGACCCAATACCGCCTGCGTGACTGGGGTGTCAGCCGCCAGCGTTACTGGGGCACGCCGATCCCGATCATTCACTGCGACGCCTGCGGTGCCGTCCCGGTACCCAAGGCGCAGCTGCCTGTCGTGCTGCCCGAAGACGTCAGCTTCGACGTCCCCGGCAATCCGCTCGACCGCCATTCCACGTGGAACAAGGTCGATTGTCCCAAATGCAGCGCGGCGGCCCGGCGCGAGACCGACACGCTCGACACCTTCGTTGACAGCAGCTGGTATTTCATCCGCTTCGCCTCCCAGCCCGACGACAAGCCGTTTGACCGGGCCGAGGCCGAGGCCTGGCTGCCGGTCGGCCAGTATATTGGCGGGGTCGAGCATGCGATCCTTCACCTGCTTTACGCCCGCTTCTGGACCCGCGCGCTGGAGCGGATCGGGCGCCTGTCGGTGAAGGAGCCCTTCAAGGGTCTCTTCACGCAGGGGATGGTCACCCACGAAACCTATCGCGCCGGCGACGGTAGCTGGCTCAGCCCCGAGCAGGTCACTCGCAACGGTGACGACTGGACCCATATCGAAAGCGGCGAACCTGTCAGCACCGGCCGTGTCGAGAAGATGTCCAAGTCGAAGAAGAACGTTGTTGATCCGGACTCGATCATCGAGCGCTACGGCGCCGACGCGGTGCGCTGGTTCATGCTCTCGGATTCACCGCCCGAGCGCGACCTAGAATGGTCGATCGGCGGTATCGAAGGCGCCTCGCGCTTCGTCCACCGGGTGTGGCGCCTGGCAACCTCCCCGGCGCAGGCCGATGGCAATGACGCCGCGCTGACTCGCAAGCTCCACCGTGCGATCGCCGCCGTAGGCGCGGCGCTGGAAAGCTTGCAGTTCAACAAGGCCGTCGCAGCGCTCTATGAATTGGTCAACGCTGTTGAAAAGGCCGCGCCTTCCGCCGACCGGACGGCCGCCATCCGCACGCTCGTGGTGCTAATCGCTCCAATGGCCCCGCACCTCGCTGAGGAAGCCTGGGCGGCCCTTGGCGGCGAAGGAATGGTGGTGGACCAGCCTTGGCCGAGCCACGATCCAGCAATGCTGGTCGACGAGGAAGTCACCATCGCGGTGCAGGTCAATGGCAAGCTGCGCCACACGCTGAACGCGCCGCGCGGGCTTCCGCGCGAAGACCTGCAGGGACTGGCGCTCGGCGCCGACAAGGTAGCGGCCTTCCTGGGCGACAGCGCGCCCAGGAAGGTGATCGTGGTGCCCGACCGTCTGGTGAACATCGTCCTGTGAAGCGCCTCGCAATCCTCCTAGCCGTCGCGGCGCTGACCTCGGGATGCGGGCTCCGGCCGGTCTACAGCGGCGGGTCGAGCGGTCCGACCGCGACCTTCCTGTCGTCGGTGACGGTGCAGCCCATCGACGGCGGCCGGGTCGGCTGGCTGCTCCGTGCCGCTCTCGCAGACCGCTTGGGCGATCCAGCGCAGGGCGATCGGCGCTATCGCCTGGAGGTGGAGGTCGACGACGACCTGACCAGCTTCGGCATCCGCGGCGACACCGCGGTCACCCGCGAACGGCGCACGATCCGCGCCCGCTATCGGCTGGTCGACAACGCCACCGGCCAGGTGGTGCTTGACGCCACTGCCGGCTCCGACGCGGGCATCGACGTGGTCAGCTCCGACGTCGCTACCCTCGCCGCCGAGCAGACCGCCGCCGAGCGCTTGGCGCAGGTCGTCGCCGACCAAATCGTCGCCCGCCTTGGCCTCTACGCCGGGCGAGGGGGCCGGCGGTGAAGCTCAGCCGGGACAAGGCCGCCGCGGCCCTGGACCAGCCGGACCCGTCGCACCGCTTCTACCTCTTCAGCGGCGCCGACAATGCCGCCAGCCGGCTGTTCGCCCAGCGCCTGCTGAACGGGCTGAGTGCCGAGAAGGTCACCGCCTCGGCCGCGCAGCTTAAGTCTGATCCCGCCTGGCTTGCCGACGAAGCGGCGAGCTTGCCGATGTTCGGCGGCGCGCGGCTGCTGTGGATCGAGCCGGCCGGAGAGGAGATTTGCCCCGCGGTCGAAGCCTTGCTTGAGCTCGAGCAGATCGAGGCTCCGGCGGTCGCGATCACCAACGGTTCGCTCAAGAAGACCAGCGGGCTGCTGAAGCTAGCGGAAGGCAACAAGGCCGCCCTGCACGTCGCCTGCGAAGCGCAGACCCCGCGCGAGCAACGCGGCGCCGTCACCGAACTCGCCCGCAAGGAAGGTCTGATCGTCGACCCCGCGCTTGCCGAGCGTATTGCCGAGGAAGCCGGCGGCGACCTCATCCTCGCTCGTCTGGAACTGCAGAAATTCGCGCTTTATGCCGGCGCTTCGCCGGAGCACCCGCTCGATCTTGGCGAGGAAGTGGTGGACGCGTTGGGCATTGACCAGGCCGAAGCGGAGTATGGCCGCGCCGGTGATCTTGCGCTGGCCGGGGATGTCGCCGGCCTGGCGACCGAACTGTCGCTGATGGACGCCGCGGCGATGGATGCCATCCCCGTTGTCAGGGCGCTTCAGCGGCGCCTCCTGATGCTGGCGCCCCTCCGCGCCCGGGTCGAGCAGGGGCAGCCGATCGGCTCGGTCACGCAGACGGTGTGGCAGCGTGATAAGCCGATCGTCAGCCAGATCCTGCCGCGATGGACCGCACCTAAGCTTTCTGAAGCATTCCAGCGGGTCCAGAAACTCGAACGCCAGATCCTGCTGCAGCCGGTGCCGGCCGCGGCGGCGCTTGGCGAAACCCTGATGCAATTGGCGCGGGTAGCGGCCTCGGGCGGACGCTGACGACGAGCTAGATCGGCTCGCCGCTCAGCCGCTGGCAGATCAGGTCCAGCTGGTCGAGGCTGGAGAAAGCAACCGCCACTTGACCCGCACCGCCCTTGTGCTGGATCGAGACCTTGAGGCCGAGCAGATCACCCAATTGCCGCTCCAGCGCGAGCAGGTCGGCGTCGCGCGCTGCCGCCGCCAGCCGCGCACTGCCCCGCGCCATGTCGGTGCCGATGCCCGGACGGCGCTTGCGGGCCAGCGCTTCGGCCTGGCGCACCGACAGCCCGCGCGCGACGATCTGCTCGGCCAATTGCTCGGCATCGGCCGAGGAAGCGATCGCGCGGGCATGGCCCATGGTCAGCGTCCCGGCCTCGAGATGAGCGCGGACGCTTTCGGGAAGATCCCGCAATCTTAACAGGTTAGAGACATGACTGCGACTCTTGCCGACCAGCTTGCCGACCTCCTCGGGCTTGTGCCCAAAGCGTTCGACCAGCGCGGCATAAGCGTCGGCTTCCTCCAGCGGCCCGAGATCGGCGCGCTGCACATTCTCGATCAGCGCCACCTCGGCGGTCCCGGCCTCGTCGAAGCTGCGGACGATCGCAGGGATGCTGTGCAGTTGCGCACGCTGGGCCGCACGCCAGCGGCGTTCCCCCGCCACGATCTCATAGTGCCCAGCGGTCGCGCCTGGTCGTACCAGGATCGGCTGGAGTACACCGCGCGCGGCGATCGACTCCGCCAGTTCGGCCAGCGGTCCTTCCGCGAACACCCGGCGCGGCTGGCGCGGGTTGGGCTTGATCAGCGCGACCTCGAGCTCGCGCACCCCTTCGGCGCTACCGGCGGGTGCGGCGACGGCGACATCGCCGAGAAGTGCGGAAAGGCCTCGGCCGAGACCCCGTGCCTGCTGGTTCATGCGGCCTCCTTCAGTGCCGGAAGTCGTGCCATCAACTCGCGGGCAAGGCCGACATAGGCAGCCGAACCCGAGCAGCGCAGATCGTAGATAAGGGCGGGAAGGCCGTGGCTGGGCGCCTCGGACAGGCGCACGTTGCGCGGCACCACCGTGTCGAACACCGCCGCACCGAGGCAGGCGCGAACATCCTCGGCGACCTGCGCCGACAGGCGGTTGCGGCGATCGAACATGGTCAGTGCCACACCCAGGATCGACAGCTCGGGGTTGAAGCGGGTGCGGATCCGCTCGACCGTCTGCAGCAGCTGGCTAAGTCCCTCCAGCGCAAAGAATTCGCACTGCAGCGGCACGATGAGGTGACGCGCGGCGATCAGCGCGTTGACGGTCAGGAGGCCAAGCGAGGGCGGGCAGTCGATCAGGCAAATGTCCCAGCGCGCCGGCGCCGCCTCCAGCGCGTCAGCCAGGCGATGGGTGCGCCGTTCCAGCTCTACGAGCTCGACTTCGGCTCCGGACAAGTCCTGGGTCGCGGGCAGCAGGTCAAGCCGCGGCACACGGGTCGGCAAGACCGAAGCCTCGACCGTTTCGGACCCGATCAGAACCTCGTAGGAGGAGCGCGTGCGTTGCTGGGCGCCAATCCCGAGCCCTGTCGAGGCATTACCCTGTGGGTCAAGGTCGATCAGCAGTACTTTCCAGCCCATCGCGGCAAGGCCGGTGGCCAGATTGATGGCGGTCGTGGTCTTGCCCACACCGCCCTTCTGATTGGCAATCGCGACCTTGATCATCCCCGTCTCGCCCTTCGCCGGACCCCTTGCGCCAGCAAAATGCGCGCATCGGGATCGGTTCGGCTGGGTACCAGCCGGAACTCACCGTGCCACGTGACACGCGCTTCTTCCAGTTCCTTCTCCGCGCTTCGCCCCTTTGGCAGCACCCATCGTCCGCCTGGTAGCAATAAGGGAGCCGCCATCGCGAAAAGGCGATCGAGCGATGCCACGGCACGCGCCGTGATTACCTCATAATTGCCATTGATCTGCTCGACCTTGCCGGTGATGACGGTAACATTGTCGAGCCCGAGTGCGTCACGGCAACGCTCGAGAAAATCGGTTCGCAAACGTCGCGGTTCGACGAGAGTCACGTTGCGCGCGCCTGCGATCGCAAGGACGATGCCGGGTAAGCCTGGTCCGCTTCCGATATCCAGCCAATTGGCACCGGCAGGCGCCAAGTCGAGCAATTGCAGCGAATCGTCGATATGACGTTTCCAGACCGCATCTGCGCTGCCTTTGCTGATGAGGTTCTGGCGCTCATTCTCCGCCAGCAATAGCTCGACGAAATGCTGCAGTTGCACCTGTGTTTCACGTGAAACAGTCATGCTGCAGCGCGCGCAGTGCCAACGTAAAGCGCCGTTAGCGCCGCGGGGGTGATGCCCGGAATCCGAGACGCTTGATCGAGGGTCTCGGGACGCGCGGTCTCCAATCGCTCCGCCATCTCGGCCGAAAGTCCTGCCAAGCTGCGAAAGTCGAAGTTGTGCGGAATGCGCACCGCGCGGCTGCGCTCGACCGCGCTCCACTCGCGCCGCTGCCGATCGATATAGGGCGCGTACATGGCGTCTGCCTCACCCTCCTCGGTCGAAGCGAAGGACGGGTCCGACCGCGCCTCGAGATGCTTCCCGATCGCATCCGCACGGGCACGGGACAGCGCGCCACTGGCCAGCGCGTCTTCGCCAAGCCGGGTCACCGCGTTGTCGGCGCGCAGGTGCAGACGAAACTCCGCGCGCGCCGTCATCATGCGATACGGCTCGGTCACCCCCTGCAAGGTCAGATCGTCAATCATCACGCCGATGTAGCTGCTCGCACGATCGAACAGGATCGGGGCGGTGCCCCCTGCAAAGCGTGCCGCGTTCAGACCCGCCACCAATCCCTGGGCAGCCGCTTCCTCGTAACCCGTGGTGCCATTGATCTGCCCGGCCAGGAACAATCCAGCCAACGCCCGCGTCTGCAGGTCGCTGCCGAGACGACGAGGATCGACGTGCTCATACTCCACGGCATAGCCAAGGCGAACGATCTCAGCCCGTTCTAGCCCCGGGATCGAGCGGACAAACGCCTGCTGGACATCGCGCGGCATAGAAGTCGAGATGCCGTTCGGATAGACCAGCGGATCGCCGAGGCCTTCCGGCTCGAGAAATATCTGATGACCGTCGCGATCGCCGAACCGGCGCACCTTGTCCTCAATCGACGGGCAATAGCGCGGGCCGCGCCCCTCGATCACGCCCGAGTAGAGCGGCGAACGGCCCTCGGCAGCGCGGATGATGTCATGAGTGCGGGAGGTCGTCCGCGTGATGGCGCAGCGAAGTTGCGGGGCGCCGGGCAACCGGTCGGGATGAGCTGAGAAAGCCCATACTTCCCGGTCACTGGGTTGCTCTTCAAGCCCCGCCCAGTCAATGGTGCGCCCGTCCAGGCGCGGCGGCGTCCCGGTCTTCAATCGCCTGGCGGCGAGCCCGAGCTCGCGCACTTGCTGCGCGAGACGAAGGCTTGCCCGCTCACCCGCCCGCCCGGCCGCGCTGCTTTCCTCACCGATGAAGATTCGGGCGTCGAGAAACGTACCGGTGGCGATGACGACGGCGCGAGCAGAGAGCGCAGTGCCGTCAGCGAGCTGCACCCCGGTCACCGCATCTGCATCGATCGTGAGGGCGATCGCTTCCCCGGTGATGCGCTCGATCGCCTGATCTGCGAGGAGCTTTTCGATTGCTTGCCGGTAGAGCGCTCGGTCGGCTTGCACCCGTGGTCCCCACACCGCCGGGCCCTTGCTGCGATTGAGCATGCGGCGGTGTATTGCCGCGGCGTCGGCAGCGCGCGCCATCAGGCCGTCGAAGACGTCCAGCTCTCGAACGAGATGCCCTTTGCCGACGCCCCCAATGGAGGGATTGCAGCTCATCTGCCCGGCATCTTGGGGTTGGAAGCTCAAGAGCGCCGTGCGAGCGCCCGATCGAGCCGAGGCGGCAGCAGCTTCACACCCGGCATGGCCTGCCCCGATGACCACGACATCAAACATGGCGCACGCTTAGCGGAACGTGGCTTACCTCGCGAGGTGTTTCACGTGGAACGCATTATTTGCCAAGGCAGAAACGTGTGAATAGTCCGTCAAGCACGTCTTCAGTGCTGGTTCGCCCGGTCAGCCGATCTAACGCGGAGAGTGCTTGGCGGAGCAGGTCTGCGACGATCACGATGTCGTGCGTGCGTATCGCCGACAAGGCCTGTTCCGCTTTACTAAGAGCTGCCCTTTGTCGGCGATTTAGCAACGCAATATCGGCCGCTGGCAAGAGAGTACGAAGTGTCTCGCGCAACCGATTCAGAAGCTCGTCCGAACCGCCGGCGGTGCGCACCGAAGTAGGAATACTTCCCGAAGGCGGTGGGCCGCGTTCATCAGCGCGCGCGTGAATCAGAAGGACGGATCTTCCCGACGGAGTGCTTGCGGGATCACCGAGCCACAGCAAGAGATCCGCTCCCTTTTGAGCCTGCTGGGCCCGCTTCACGCCGATCCGCTCAACCGCGTCGTCGGTCGAGCGGAGGCCAGCGGTATCGGTCAGGATCAGCGGGATACCATCGAAATCCAGCCGCGCTTCCAATACGTCGCGAGTCGTCCCCGGAATCGCCGTGACGATTGCCCTTTCGGAGCCCACCAAGGCATTGAAGAGGCTCGATTTCCCACTGTTGGGAGGGCCCGCCAGCACGACCTTGAGGCCGTTCTGAAGCAATTCCGCCGGAGGCTGCGCCAACCAGCGCGACCATTCTGTTCGCAACGTCCCCGCCTGTTCGACCAAATGCGTGAGATCAAGCGCAGTTTCGTCGTCGTCCCCGACATAATCGATCGCCGCCTCGGCCTGGGCGGAAAGGAGGATGAGTCGACTTCGCCAATCCTCGACCTGGCGCCGGATCGATCCTCCGGCACCGTCCATCGCAGCGCGGCGCTGCCATTCCGTCTCGGCACCGAGCAGGTCGGCAAGTCCCTCGGCCTGAGTCAGGTCGAGGCGCCCATTGAGAAGCGCACGGCGGGTGAACTCGCCCGGCTCGGCCTCGCGCAGTCCAGGGATGCCGGAAAGCTCCCGGAGCAGGCGGGCGACCACGGCGCGGCCGCCATGCAGGTGGAGCTCGACCAGCGCCTCTCCCGTGGCGGTGTGGGGCGCAGAAAAGACCAGCACCAGCGCCTCGTCGATGGGCGTACCATCTGCGCCGATGAGCTTTCGCAAGCCGGCCTGCCGAGGCGACGGAAGATTTCCCGCCAGCCTTGTCGTAGCCTGCTCGGCCAGCGAGCCGCTGATCCGCACGATGGCGATGGCGGCGGGCAGGGCGCCGCTTGATAGTGCGTAGATGGTGTCGCTGGTCACCCAGCAGCGATGCCCCGAGTGCGGTCAGGCTGGCAAGTCGCCGGAGGGCAGGGGGCCTCAGCCGAAAGCCCCCGCGCGTTCAGCCGAACAGGCGTCCGAGCCCGACCTGCGGGTCGATCCAGCCGTCGTAAATCATCTTCAACGCGACGTAGAGGATAACAGCGAGGCCGACATAGGCGATCCAGCGATAGCGCTCGATGTACCGGGCAATGACATTTGCGGCGAGACCCATCAGGGCCACCGCGAAGATCAAGCCGACGATCATGATCCCCGGATGATCGCGAGCAGCGCCAGCCACTGCGAGCACGTTGTCGAGGCTCATGGAAACGTCGGCGACCGCGACGGCCCAGGCCGCGCCGGCGAAGCTCTTGGCGGGACGCAATCCGCTATGCTCGTCACCGCTGATTTCGGGGCTGCCACCGCTCTCGCCCGTGTGACGAAGCTCGCGCCACATCTTCCAGGCCACCCACAGCAGCAACACGCCGCCGATCAGGATCAGGCCTACGATCTGCAGCAGCTGGGTCACGATTAGGGCGAAGAAGATCCGCAGAACGAGAGCGGCAAGGACGCCGATCAGAATGACCTTCTTACGCTGTTCGGCCGGAAGACCGGCAGCGAGCGCGCCGACCACAATCGCATTGTCCCCGGCCAGCACGAGGTCGATCATCAGTACCTGAAGGAACGCGGCGAATGCCGCCGGCTCAGTGATGTTGCTGAAATCCTTGACGATCGACGCCCAAATGTCGGCGGGTCCGCCGAAGCCGGCGGGAGCGGCGGCCACTGCGGCAAGAAGAATTTCGAACAAGCTGGTCACTCCGTCGATCTGATCAGGCCTTCGTCACCATGGTGATCCGGCAGGCAAGGCCGCGATATCGCAAGCCGATACTGGATTGCTCCGCCGGACGCTGCAACACCATCCGGTTCGAGCCACCGAAGATTCTCGCGCCCAATGCGCAAGCGGCTTACTGGTTCATCGAGGCGAAGAAGTCCTCGTTCGACTTGGCGTCACGCATCTTGTCGAGCAGGAACTGCATCGCGTCGACCGTGCCCATCTGCATCAGGATCCGGCGCAGCACCCACATCTTGGTGAGGGTGTTCTGCGGGACCAGCAGCTCTTCCTTGCGGGTGCCGCTCTTGCCGACATCCAGCGCCGGGAAGATGCGCTTGTCGGCGACCTTGCGGTCGAGCACGATTTCGCTGTTACCGGTGCCCTTGAACTCTTCGAAGATGACCTCGTCCATCTTGGAGCCGGTATCGATCAGCGCAGTGGCGATGATCGAGAGCGAGCCGCCTTCCTCGATGTTACGCGCCGCGCCGAAGAAGCGCTTCGGGCGCTGCAGGGCATTGGCATCGACACCGCCGGTCAGCACCTTGCCCGAGCTCGGCACGACGGTGTTGTAGGCGCGACCTAGGCGGGTGATCGAGTCGAGGAGGATGACGACATCCTTCTTGTGCTCGACCAGCCGCTTGGCCTTTTCGATCACCATTTCGGCGACCTGGACGTGGCGCTGCGCGGGTTCGTCAAAGGTCGAGGAGACGACCTCGCCCTTCACGCTCCGCTGCATGTCGGTGACTTCTTCGGGCCGCTCGTCGATCAGCAGGACGATCAGGAAGACTTCGGGATTGTTGTCGGTGATCGCGCGCGCGATGTTCTGCAGCAGCACGGTCTTGCCGGTGCGCGGCGGCGCAACGATCAGCGCGCGCTGGCCCTTGCCGAGCGGCGAGACGATGTCGATCACGCGCGCCGACTTGTCCTTGATGGTCGGGTCGAGCGTGTCGAGCTTGAGCTTCGCGTCCGGGTAGAGCGGAGTCAGATTGTCGAAATTGACCCGGTGACGAAGCGCATCGGGCTCATCGAAGTTGATCGAGGTAATCCGGTTCAGCGCGAAATAGCGCTCGCCATCCTTGGGGGCGCGGATCTCACCTTCGACCGTGTCACCGGTGCGCAGGCCGAAACGGCGTACGATCTGTGGCGTGACGTAAATGTCGTCCGGGCCGGCGAGATAATTCGCCTCGGCGCTGCGGAGGAAGCCGAAGCCGTCGTTGAGCACTTCGATGGTGCCGCTCCCCATGATCTCGGCGCCACTTTCGGCGCGGACCTTGAGGATGGAAAAGAGGAGGTCCTGTTTGCGCAGCGTCGACGCGCCCTCGATTCCCATCTCTTCGGCTTGCGCGACGAGTTGGGCGGGGGTCTTCTGCTTGAGGTCCTTGAGATGCATGTAGCTTGTTCTTTTGCTTAAGAGTTTTGGCAGTCGGATGACTGAAGGCCGCGTCGAGAACCGAGCGGTCACACCGGCAAGGGCATGGAAATACGGGCCGGTGCGGCCGTATGGGAGCGGCCTATGGCGGCAGGCTGTTCAAGTCAACATGGGGGCCTGTTCGCCCTGCGGCAAGATCAGAACGGTTTGACGATCACCAGCACGACGATGATCGCGGTCATGATGCCGGGAACCTCGTTCATGATTCGCAGCGTCTTGTTCTCCAACGGGCGATCGCCGCGGGCGAGCTTGCGACCGTAGGACCCGAGCCAGCCCTGGAAGCCGCTGAGCAGGATCACCAGCAGCAGTTTGGCGTGGAACCAGCCCTGGGTCCACGCCCCCAGGTGCACCGCCAGGGCGATCCCGAGCACCCACACGATGATCATCGCCGGCCCGAGGATGATCGCACGCGTACGGCGCTCGCGCTCAACCCACGCGCGATCCTCGGCCGATCCTGGGGTCGTCGCATGGTGGTAGACGTAGAAGCGCGGCAACAGGAACAGGCCCGCGATCCAGAAGATGACGAACGTGAGGTGGGCGGCCTTCACCCACAGATAGGCATTGCCGAGGAAGCCGATCGCGCTGTCGAGCATCACGCAGCCTTTCCGAGGGAGCGAAACATCTGCTCCACATGCTCGATGGGGGTGAATTGGCCAATCCCGTGGCCAAGGTTGAAGACATGCGGCCGTTCCTCGAGCGCCGACAGGACCCGCCCGACCGCCTTCTCCAGCGCTTCGCCGCCGGCCAGCAGCGCGAGGGGATCGAGATTGCCCTGGACCGGCATGTTCGCCGGAAGGCTGGCATGCGCCCAGACCGGATCGACTGTCTCGTCGAGGCCGAGCGCATCGACTCCGGTCTCGCGGGCATAGGCGGGAAGTTTGCCGCCGGCGCCCTTGGGGAAGCCGATGATGGTGAGGCCGGGACGAAGCGCGCGAAGGCTCGCGACGATCCGAGCGGTTGGGGCGATCACCCAGCGCTCGAACTCGGACGGAGCGAGGCTGCCCGACCAGCTGTCGAACAATTGCACCGCATCAACCCCGGCATCGGCCTGGCCGACGAGATAGGTGACGGTGGCTTCTTCGATCGCGGCGACGATCGCGGCGAACTTGCCGGGATCGAGATAGGCGAGGGTGCGGGCGTCGGCCTGCTCGCGGCTGCCTTCGCCCGCGACCATGTAGGTCGCAACGGTCCAGGGAGAGCCTGCAAAGCCGAGGAAGGTGGTCGATGGCGCCAGCTGGGCCTTCACCTGCCGGACGGTCTCGTAGATGGCCTCAAAACGCTCGGGCCGGGGGGTGAAGGCGGTCAGCTCGGCACCGCTGAGCGGCGGGGCGAGGCGCGGGCCTTCGCCGGCGACGAAGGTCAGCTCCTGTCCCAGCGCATGGGGCACGATCAGGATGTCGGAAAACAGGATGGCGGCGTCGAGCGGAAAGCGGCGCAGCGGCTGGAGCGTGATCTCGGCCGCGGCGGCGGGATCGTAGACCATGTCGAGGAAGCCGCCCTTTTCGGCACGCAGGGCGCGATATTCGGGCAGGTAGCGCCCGGCCTGGCGCATCATCCAGACCGGCGGCGGGTCGCGACGCTCACCCCGGAGCACCGCCAGAAGCGGCTTGTCGATCGCTTGTTCCGAAGACTGGTCGGCCACCCTTATCTCTTTCTCTTATAGATTCTTAAAAAAGGTAGTTGGAGTTAGATGGCCGGCCGAACCTGGGGAATAAGCGGCCGTCCCACGGTTGCCAACAGGTGGCCGCAAACCGCCCTTCTCGCAAGACCGGCGAGTCGCGGCCGTTGATTCCCGTAATCCACAGCCTTGTGGATGACCTTTTCCACCGTGGATAATCGTCGTGGCGGAGTCTTACCGAACCCTTTGAAACGGATCCGGTTGGTCCATCCCCCGAGCCGCGCTAGGGGTTGAGGACGATTTCTCCACAGGAACGAACATGGAACTGGTGGCGTGACCCTGATCCTGGCCTCGACCTCGCCGATCCGCGGCACCCTGCTGGCCAATGCTGGGGTCGCCTATGCCGCCGAAGCGCCGGGCGTCGACGAGGCGGCGCTCAAGACCGGCTTCGCGGGCGACGATGCGGCGCTAACGGTGGCGCTGGGCGAGGCCAAGGCGATGGCGGTGTCGACGCGACGGCCAGATGCCTTGGTGATCGGAAGCGACAGCTTGGTCAGCATCGAGGGTCGCCGCTTCGACAAGCCGGCCGGGCGGGAGACCGCGGCCGAGCACCTGCGCTTCTTTTCGGGCAAGGTGATGGAGCTGACGAGCGCGGCGGTGCTGGTCGAGCGCGGTGAGAACGTCTGGAGCCACGCCGCGCGCGCCCGGCTGAAGGTCCGGCCGCTGAGCGAGGAGTTCATCGATAGCTATCTCGAGGCGGATTGGCCCGAGGTCAGCTATTGCGTCGGCGTGTTCCGGCTCGAAGGGCCAGGCGTGCAATTGTTCGAGAGTATCGATGGCGATCACTTCACCATCCTCGGCCTGCCCCTGCTGCCGCTGCTGGTCGCGCTGCGGCAGCGGGGCGTTCTGGCGTCATGACGGCAGGGGTGCCTTATGCGGAGGTGATCGGCGATCCGGTCAGCCACAGCAAGTCGCCGCTGATCCATCGCTTCTGGCTCGGCAAGCTGGGGCTTACCTACGATTATGGCACGACTCGCGTGAGCGCCGACCAGCTGCCTGCCTATCTTGAGCGACGGCGAGCCGATCCATTGTGGGCCGGCTGCAATGTCACCATGCCGCTCAAGGTCGAGGCGCTTGCGCACCTTGCTGAGGTGTCGCCCGAGGTCAGGTCAGTCGGCGCCACGAACACAATCACTCGTGTGGGGGAGGATGCCCGCCTGCGAGGGCATAATACGGACCTGCTGGGGGTGCGCGAGCCCTTGCAGGCGTGGCTTAAGGGCGAAGACTTCTTCACCGCAAGCGTGATCGGGACGGGTGGTGCTGCCGCCGCCGCTACCGTCGCGCTTCTGCAAGGCCCCGCTCCGAGCACGCTAGTCTCTTACGGACGGACCTACGACAGTGCGATTGCCTTTAGGCGGCGCTTTGACCCCGTGGATGCCGAACATCTTTCCGCGCCGATCAGCGACCTGTCACGGGCAGGGAAAGCGGGGGATCACCCTTCGCTGCTGGTCAATGCCTCTCCGCTCGGCATGCGTGGCCAACCTCCTCTGGTTGTCGACCTGAGCGAAATGGCGCCGGGATCAATCGTGTTCGACATGGTCTATGACCCGGTCGAGACCGATCTCATTCGACAGGCGCGGGATTGTGGCCTTGTCGCCCTCGACGGCCTGATCATGCTCGTCGCGCAGGCCGCCGCCGCGTTCGAACTCTTGTTCTGCGAGCCAGCCCCGCGCGAACATGATGCCGAGCTTCGGGAGTTGCTCACCGCATGAAGACCATCGCCCTCACCGGCTCCATCGGCATGGGCAAGTCGACCGTCGCGCAGATGTTCGCGGCGCGGGGCATTCCGGTGTTCGATGCCGACGCGACGGTGCGGCGCCTGCAGGGGCACGGCGGCAGGCTGGTGCCGGCGATCGAGGCGCGCTTTCCGGGGTCCACCCGCGATGGTGCCGTCGATCGGGAGGCGCTCGCCGCCGCCGTGCTCGGCAAGCCGGACGAACTGGCGGCGCTGGAGGCGATCGTCCACCCCGCCGTGCATCACGAACGGACCCGCTTCATCGTCGAGAACGGCGCTGCGCCCGCCCTGCTGTTCGACATTCCCCTGCTGTTTGAGACTGGCGGCGGCGCCGTGTTCGACCGGGTGATCGTGGTCACCGCGCCAGCCGAGTTGCAGCGCCAGCGCGTGCTCGCCAGGCCCGGGATGACCGCGGAAAAGCTCGACCACATCCTCGCCCGTCAGATGCCCGACGCCGAAAAGCGCGCCCGTGCCGACCATGTGATCGACACCTCGATCAGCCTTGCCGAAACCGACCGCCAAGTGGGTGCGATCCTCGCTGGACTGGGACTAGGCGACGGCGCATAGCGTCTTCATGCGCGAGATCGTGTTTGATACCGAAACCACCGGGGTCAATCCGGCCAGCGGCGACCGGATGGTCGAGATCGGCTGCGTCGAGCTGATCAACCGCTGCCCGACCGGCCGGGAATACCATGCCTATTTCAACCCGGAGCGCTCGATGCCGAGCGAGGCCGAGGCGGTGCACGGGCTCAGCGGCATCTTCCTGTCCGACAAGCCCCTGTTTGGCGCCAAGTGCGAGGAGCTGCTCGAGTTCATTGGCGATGCCCCACTGATCGCGCACAATGCCGGCTTCGACTTCGGCTTCCTCAATCACGAGCTGCAGCATTGCGGGCGCGATCCTGTCTGCCTCAGCCGGATGATCTGCACCCTGGTGCTGGCGCGTTCGAAGCATCCCGGTGCCAAGCACAGCCTCGATGCGCTGTGCAGCCGCTTCGGGGTCGACCGCACCGCACGGGTCAAGCATGGCGCGCTGCTCGATGCGCAGCTGCTGGCGCAGGTCTATGTCGAATTGACCGGAGGCCGCCAGATCGGCCTGTCGCTGCTCGCCGAAGCCCGCCGGGAGGACCAGGTCAACGAGGCGGCCGCCACGCTGGCCCGTGCCCAGCGTCCGATACGTCCCGTCCGAACTCACGCCGCCTCGCTTGAAGAGCTTGCGGCCCATGCCCAGTTCATCGCCAAGATGAAGGAGCCGCTCTGGGCCGCCGTCGGCACCGCCTGAGAGTCAACGACAAGGGAGAAGACGAATGGACATCAGGGTCTCAGGGCATCAGGTCGAGACCGGAGCCGCGCTCCAGACCCATGTCACCGATCGTCTCCAGGGACTGACCGACCGCTATTTCTCCCGCGCTACCGCCGCCAACGTGACCTTCGGCAAGGGCCCGCACGATCACGGCTTCACCTGCGACATCGTGGCGCCGGTGGTGAACGGCGTGGTGCTCAAGGCCAACGGCCGGGCGATGTCGGCGCAGCTTGCCTTCGAGGGCGCCGCCGACAAGATCGAGCGCCAGCTGAAGCGCTACAAGTCGCGGCTGCGCGATCGCAAGGGCGCCGAGGGCATGGGCGGCCCGGGCTATGACGACTCGGCCTCCTACACCATCTTCGCACCGCCCCCGACCGAAGAGGAGCCGGTCGCCGAACATCCGCCGGTGATCGCCGAAACCCGGGTCGACATCCCGACCAGCAGCGTGTCGGACGCGGTGATGATGCTCGACCTGCGCAACACCAATGCGCTGATGTTCAAGAACAGCGTCACCGGCGCGTACAACATGGTGTATCGCCGGGACGACGGCGGGATCGGCTGGGTCGAACCGCGGGAGCGCTAGACCGCCGACGCGCGTTGAGGCATCTGCCCGCTCAGTTTTTCCGGCGGGGGCATCAGAGTTTCTCTTCGACATGCAGCTTACGACTTTCCTCGACCTCGATTCCAATCGCCCGTCGCTGGCGGTGGCTAACAAGCGCGCTTTGTTCCAGGCGCTCGGCCAGATCGCCGGTCAGCGGCTGCAACTGGACGTCGCCGAACTGGTCGCCGCGCTGCTCGAACGGGAAAAGATCGGGACCACCGGCTTTGGCAACGGGGTGGCGATACCGCACGGCAAGGTCGCCGGTCTGCGCCGCATCTACGGGCTGGTCGCGCATCTTGCCGAACCGATCGACTACAAGGCGATCGACGGCGCGCCGGTCGACCTCGTCTTCCTGCTGCTGTCGCTGCCCGATGCCGGGGCCGAACATCTGAAGGCGCTGGCGGCGATCAGCCGGGTGGTGCGACACGCCCCGACTCTGGAGAAATTGCGTGGCGCGCGGTCGGGCGATGCCCTGACGGCCGTGCTCATGGGGGTCGATGAACCCTTTGCCGCCTGAGGCAGCGCCGAGCCCGCCAAGCGGCGCCGACGCGCATTATCGTGCGCTCGAGCAGCTTTACGCATCCGCGCCGATCAACCTGCTGTTCCGCTCGGCGCTGACGCTGGGCGACGCCGGGCGGTCGCAGATCGACTTCACGGTCGAGCCGTCGAGCTTCCATGCTGCCGGCGCGGCGCACGGCACACTCTACTTCAAGATGCTCGATGACGCGGCCTTCTACGCCGCCAACAGCTTGGTCAGCGACCGCTTCCTGCTGACCACCGCCTTCAACCTCCACTTCACCAAACCGCTGCGCGAAGGCCCGGCGATGGCCGAAGGGCGCTGGATCTCGGGCAGGCGGCGCGTGTTCGTGGCCGAAGCGCGGATCGTGGATTCGAGCGGCGAGGAATGCGCCCGCGGCACCGGCACCTTCCTCCGTTCGCACATCGCGCTGGCCGGGCTGGCGGGCTACGTCTCAGGATGAGTGAGCCGCGACTTGCCGCCGGGATAGAAGCCGCCGCCCTGCTCGCCCAAGCCCGCCATCTGGGTGGATTCGGAACCGTCCTGCGCCGCGGCGATGGTGAGCGCGGCAGCCTGATGATCGTCGTCGCCGAGCGCGGGGAAAGCCGGTTTCTCCTCCAGCGACTGCTTCAACGCAGCGGCGATTATGGCTGGGAATTGCAGTTAATCGCCGATTCGGACTCGCTGCGAGCTTCGCTTGCGAAGGCCAGTGATCGCGACCCCGATCTGTGGATGATTGAACTGGACGTCCCGTCGGCGGAACGATTCATCGCTGACATGACCTGAGTGCCTTGCATGTCGCGGCGAATGCGACGAACCGAGGAACAGTTCTTGAGCGGGGTGCTCGCCGGGCTGGTTCGATCCGCCTGGCAAGCCGCGCGAGACGGGGGATCAGCCCAGGCGACGTGACGCGGCCAATTTGGCCCGACCTAACGCGCGGACGGCTATCCACCGCACAAAGTTGGGTACTCAGTGGTTCGTCGTTTCGTCCTTTCGCTTGCTGCCGCCGCACTTGGCGCCTCCTCCGTAGCTCCCGCCCAGGTTCTTCCTGCGGCAGCCACCGACCGGGCCGTCGCAGCGGTAGCCCAGACGATGAACGAACCGCTTGTCACCACTCCTATTGCTAACGATCCGCTCGCTCCCGCCGTGGTTAGCAATAGCGAAGAGCCCGCCGTTCTGGCCGTCGAGCAGGAAGAGCCGGTGGCGATCGCCCGCGGCGCCAGCCTCAGCGAAACCGTTGCCAAGCTTCGTCGCAGCGATGCCGGCAGCCGCGAGCTCGAGTGCCTCGCCGCTGGCGTCTATTTCGAAAGCAAGAGCGAGCCGCTCGCCGGTCAGTTGGCCGTCGGCCAGGTCATCGCCAACCGCGCCGAAAGCCGCGGTCGCTTCCCGTCCAGCTATTGCGGTGTGCTGACCCAGCGCGGTCAGTTCAGCTTCGTCCGTGGCGGCCGCTGGCCCGCGGTCAACAAGAGCAGCCTGCAGTGGAAGAATGCCGTGGCGGTCGCCCGCATCGTTGCAGCCGACCTTCATGCCAGCAACGTCGGCAAGGCGCTGTTCTTCCACGCCCGCCGGGTCAGCCCGGGCTGGCGCCTGACGCGGGTCGCGTCGGTCGGTAATCACGTCTTCTATCGCTAAGCCGTTGAACTGCGGCGCGATGCCGCAGCGACGCTAGCCTTCGTTCCTGTCCTGTTCTAAGAATCGGGCGTGTCCACCGCGCCCGATTCCGTTCTTCCCGATTCATGTTTCCAGGATCTCGCCCCGGTCGCGATCGAAGTCGCCCGGGGCGTGACGCGGTTGTTCTGCCGCCGTGACCTGTTCGCCATCTGCGAAGTGCCGCTGCCCAACGGGCGCCGCGCCGACCTGATGGGGATCGATCCCAAGGGCAAGCTGACCATCGTCGAGATCAAGGTCAGCAAGGCCGACCTCACCGGCGACGCCAAGTGGACCGACTATCTCGATTATTGCGACCAGTTCTTCTGGGCGGTGCCGCCGGCCCTGGCCGGGCTGCTCGACGAGGATCGCTTCCTTCCGGCGACCGCCGGGGTGATCGTCGCCGACCGCTACGATGCGGCGGTGGTGCGCGATGCTCCCGAACGGCCGCTGGCGCCGGCGCGGCGCAAGGCCGAAATCCTGCGCTTCGCCCGCCGCGCCGCCCGCCGCCTCAGTGCCCAGATCGATCCCACCCTGGGGTGGGGCAGCTAGGCCCAGACCTTTTACAGTTTGGGACCGGCGATTATCTCGGGCTTCTTGGCCGCCTTGGCCATGTCCATCACCCGCAGCATTTCGGGCCCGCGGCTGTCCATCCTGGCATAGTCTCGCGCGCTGCGCCCGGTCGCATTATCGGTCCGGTCGGGATTGGCCCCGCGCTCGGCGAGTAGTTTGACGAGCGCGATGTTGCGCTGCTGGACGGCGATGATCAGCGGGGTCTCGCCGCGGCGGTTGGGCCGGTCGACCTGCGCGCCGCGCGAGATCAGGAAGTCCGCGCCTTCCGCGAACCCGATCCGCGCTGCCGCAAGCAGCGGGGTGTCTCCATTGCGGTTGACGATGTTCACGTCCGCGCCCTGCCCGGTCAGGAACCGCAGCCAGGTCAGGTCGCGTTGCCCGGTGACGATGTGCAGCGCGCTCTCACCGCGGTCGTCGCGATAGTTGAGCACGGTCGACCCTGGCTGCTGCACCAATTCGGTGGCCTTGTTCCCGTCGCGCTCGCGCACAGCCTGGAGGAAGCTGTAGCCCGGGCTCTGCGTCGTCTGCGCCGAAACCGGCATCGCCAGACACGCCAACAGCAGGGCTCCGATCGCTGCGCGCCGCTTGCTCATTGCTTTTCCCACCCGCGTTTCTGAAGGTAAATGCTTGAATGCGGGCGCTTAGCAGACCAAGTCTGCGTCGCCAATGAACAAGCCCACGCCCGAAACTGCCCGCTGGTGGGACAAGCCTCTCGCTGCGCTCGATGCGGGGCAGTGGGAAGCATTGTGCGACGGCTGTGGCCGCTGTTGCCTGCACAAGCTGGAAGATGCCGACACCGGCGAGCTGTACCCGACCAATGTCGCCTGCAAGCTGCTCGATCGCAAGAACGGGCGCTGCACCGATTACCTCAATCGCAAGAAATGGGTGACCGACTGCGTTCAGCTATCGAAGGACCGGCTGGAGGAGCTCGAATGGCTGCCCGGCACCTGCGCCTATCGGCTGCGGGCGTTCGGCGAACCGCTGCCCGACTGGCATTATCTCGAAAGCGGCAGCCGCGAGAGCGTGCACGGGGCAGGTATGTCTACCCGCGGATGGACGATCAGCGAGGTCGATGCGAACGAGCTCGAGTTCCACCTCGTCGACCGTGACCTCTGAGGATCCACGCCTACCGCTGCCGGTGAGGATGATGCGGCTGCGGCGCTCGCGGCGGCTGCGACTACGGGTCGATCACGAAGCGGGCGTCCTGAAGCTGACCATGCCGTGGCGGCAGTCGGCCAAGTCCGCGCTCGACTGGGTGGCGGGACAACGGCCGTGGATCGACCGGCAGCTGGCGGCAGCTCCGGCCGGTCTCCCGTTCAATGACGGCGCGATCATCCCGGTCGAGGGCGTGGAGCGGCGCATCGTCCATCAACCCGGCACTCGCCGCGGCGTCAGGCTGGAAGGCGAATCGCTGCTGGTCGGCGGTCCCGCCGAGAGCCTGCCCGGCGCGGTCGAGCGCTGGCTGCGCACCCTGGCGCGCGAGCGGTTGAGCCACACCACCGCTGCGGTCGCGGCGCAGGCGGGGGTGACGGTCCGCTCGGTCAGCGTCGGTGACCCGGTCAGCCGCTGGGGTAGCTGCTCGTCGTCCGGTGCGATTCGCTTCAGCTGGCGGCTGATCCTCGCTCCGCCCGAGGTGCTGCGCTTTGTCGTCACGCACGAGGTGGCGCACCGTCTGCACATGGATCATTCGCCAGCGTTCAAGGCGGCGGAGGAGCGGTTATTCGGTGGACCGGTCGCGGCCGCCCGTTCAGAATTGCGTCGTCTCAGTCCGTCCCTGCGAGCCGTCGGCCGGGGCTAGGGGCGGACGTTCCCCGCGCGGCACTGGCGGCGGGGTCGGCGCCGGCGCGGGGGTAGGCGCGCGGCGGTCGGGCGGAGGCTGCCCGAAGATGCGGTCCCCTTCGGTCGGCTCGCCGGGCTGGATCGGCTGCGTCACCGGCTGCTCGGTGATCGGCTCGGGCGCGAGCGGGTCCTCGACCGGAGCGGCGATCGGATTGCCATTCTCGTCGACCAGCTGCTCGAGTGGCATTTCCTCGTTGCCGAAGTAATTCTCCTCGCCTGGCTCGAGCTGCCAGTCTGGCATCGGCACTTCGGTCTGAAACTGCTCGACCGGACGATGGGCGACCGCGCGGACCATGAAGTCACGGAAGGCGCGGGCCGGGGCAGTGCCGCCCTGCAGACCCGAAATGGCCTTGGAATCGTCGCGTCCCATCCACACCCCGGTGGTGATCCCACTCGAAAACCCGATGAACCAGCCGTCGCGGTTGGACTGGGTGGTGCCTGTCTTGCCGGCGACCGGGCGGCCGATCTGTGCGGCGCGACCGGTTCCGCTCATCACTGCGGTCTGCAAGAGGTCGGTCATGCCCGCGGCAACCCAGGGCGCGACCAGGGTGCGTTCCTCGGACTGGCTGTGGCGATACAGCAGCCGTCCGTCGGCGCTGGTCACCCGCGTGATCGCATAAGGACTGACCGACACGCCGCGCGCCGCGACCGCGGCATAGGCGCGGGTCATGTCGATCAACCGCACGTCGGAAGTGCCGAGCACCATCGAGGGATAGGTCGACAGCGACGAGGTGATCCCGAACCGCCGCGCCATGTCGGCGATGGTGCCGAATCCGAGCTCGGCCCCGATCTTGGCGCTTATGGTGTTGATCGAGCGAGCAAACGCTTCGCGCAGGCTGACCGCGCCGAGGTGAGTGCGAGTCGAGTTGCGCGGACGCCAGCCTTCGATCTCGATCGGCTCGTCGACAACGGTGGTGGTCGGCTTCATCCCCGATTCGAGCGCGGCGAGGTAGACGAACAGCTTGAAGGCGGAGCCCGGCTGGCGCTGGGCCTGGGTCGCGCGATTGTAGATGCTGGACACATAATCGCGGCCGCCGACCAGCGCCCGGACCGCCCCGTCGCGGTCGAGCGCGACCAGCGCGCCCTGCGCACCCTGCGGAGTGTTGGCATTGATCGCCCGGTCGGCCGCGCCCTGCATGGTGGTGTCGAGCGTGGTCCACACCTCGATCGGCTCGCTGGTTTCATCGATCAGCGTGTCGAGCTGGGGCAGCGCCCAGTCGGTGAAGTAGCGCACGCTGTTCTGCTTGGTGCTCGGCTGGACAACGATCTGCGCGGGGTCGACGCTGGCCGCAACGTCGGCGGTGACGAAGCCGTTGCGGACCATCGAATCGAGCACCACGCTGGCTCGACCCTGCGCCGCCTCGACGTCGGCAGTCGGGCTGTAGTTGCTCGGCGCCTTGACCAGTCCGGCGATGATCGTCGCCTCGCCGAGGCTCAGGCGGCTCGCCGAATGGCCGAAGAAGGTGCGGCTGGCGGCATCGATGCCGTAGGCCCCACCGCCGAAGTAGACCCGATTGAGATACAGCTCGAGGATCTGGTTCTTCGAGAACTTGGCTTCCAGCGCGAGCGCCAGCACGCCTTCTCGCGCCTTGCGGCCAAAGGTCCGAGCGTTGGACAGGAAGATATTTCGCGCGAGCTGCTGGGTGATGGTTGAGCCACCCTGGCTGAATCGACCGGTCTCGAGGCGGACCTTGATCGAGCGCGCCATGCCGATCGGATCAACCCCCGGGTGGCTGCGGAAGCGCTTGTCCTCGACCGCGATCATCGCAGCGCGCATGTTTCCCGGAATCCGCGCATAGGGAATCCACTGGCCCAGATTGGGGCCGAGCTGAACCAGCAGCTTGCCGTCGGCGGAGCGGACCCGGATGTTCTGGCCCAGGTCGTCGCGGTTCGACAGGCTCTGGTAGGACGGCAATTGGGTGTAGGCGACCGCCACCGCGACACCCAGCGCGACGAGGCCGAGTAGTGCGGCGACTAGGCCCCATTTCATCAGCCTCACCAGCCAGCCTCCAACACCCAGCGACGGGGCGGCGGCAACCGATGCGGAACGAGAACGGACGGGCTGCCTGGCCATGAAGCCAAGGGGTTAGAGTCTAACGGGTGGGGCGGCAAGACTTGGCTGACGGCGCCAGGCTTTCGCACCGGCGCCGCGCCTCGTCTTCATTCCTCGGGCTTGAAGTCGAGGCTGGCCGAATTGATGCAATAGCGCAGGCCCTCTGGGCCAGGCCCATCGGGGAAGACATGGCCAAGGTGCCCCGCGCATTTGGCACAGCGGACCTCAACCCGGCGCATGCCGAGGCTGTTGTCCTCGATGTTGGATACCGCGCCTTCGTCGACCGGCGCGGTGAAGCTCGGCCAGCCGCTGCCACTGTCATATTTGGTGTCACTCTCGAACAACGGCGCACCGCAGCCGCCGCAGACATATTCGCCCGCCGCCTTGTTGCTGAGCAGTTCGCCGCTCCATGGGGCCTCGGTGCCGTGCTTGCGCAGAATCTGAAAGCGTTCGGGTCCGAGCTTCTCCAGCCACTCGCGGTCGTCGTGGGGCAGTTCGGAAGTGGTCGTCCGGTCGGTCATGCAGGCTCACTCCTTTGAGGGGAATGTGGGCATTCGGGGTGCCGCGACAATGGTTAGCGGCGCTTTTACCAAGCTTACACCATTTCGGTTCTATTGCGGTGCGATGCGCTGGACCTCGGCCTTCCTGTTCGCCTGCCTGCTCGCTTCGGCACCCGCCGCGGCCGAGCCGGCAGCGCCGTGCCGGCTGTGCGACGCCAGCGGCGGAGGACTGATCGCCTCGGCTCCTCAGGCCCTGCCGATGGCGCTCGAGGTCCAGACCAGCCTCGACTTCGACCGGGTGATCCTGACCGGGCCTGCCGGCGGCATCGCACGGCTTGGCGCCGACGGGTCGCGGGCGACCAGCGGCGCGCTTGCCGCGCTGACCGGACGGGCGATGATCGGCGAGGTGGTGATCCGCGGCGAGCCCGGCCGGCAGATCCGAGTCGACCTTCCCACCCGCATCGACCTGTTCGGCTTCGCCGGTGGCGCGCTGGCGATCACCCGCATCAGCAGCGACCTGCCGCTCATCCCGCGCCTCGACGGCGACGGCCGTCTGCGCGTGCGGTTCGGCGGCGAGCTGTTCGTCAGCGGCGATGCCGAGGGCGAGTATCGCGGCGACGTTCCCATCACGGTCGATTACCTGTGATCCGCCCCGCCCATCTCCTCGCCGCCTTCATCCTGGCGCTTGTTTCAACCCCGGCGGCTGCGCAGAGCGTGGGGACGACCGGGCCCAAGGCGACCGCCAGCGTCAACGTGATGAAGCCGTTGCAGTTGACGGCGCTGCGCAACCTGCAGTTCGGGACCGTGCTGGTCGGCACCTTCACCGGCACCCAGAACGTGGCGATCACGCCGACCGGACGGACTTGCGGCAGCGGCACCGGACTGACCTGTTCGGGAGTGTTCACCACCGCGCAATTCCGGCTGACGGGAAGCAACAACCAAGTGGCGCTGATCAGTTCGCCGACCCCGACGGTGACCATCACCAACGGCGCCGGAGCGACGCTGGCGCTGACCCTGACCTATCCCGCCAGCGTGACGATCGACAACAGCGGAAACCCCGGAAAGCTGTTCGAGGTCGGGGGGACGCTCGGCCTTACCTCGACAATGGCCGACGGCCTCTACACCGGCACAATCGACATTCAGGTCGCCTATCAGTGAGCCTCAGCTCTGGGTGGTGTTGCCGCCATCCGGATGGAGCACCTGGCCGGTCATGTAGCTGGCGTCGTCGCAGGCGAGGAACAGGAAGCTTGGCGCGACTTCGTTGGGCTGGCCGGGCCGTCCCATTGGGGTGTCCTTGCCGAATTCCGGCATCTTCTCGGGCGGCTGGCCGCCGAACGGGTTGAGCGGGGTCCAGATCGGGCCCGGCGCGACGCCGTTCACCCGGATGCCCTGCTCGACCAGATTCTTGGCGAGGCTGCGGGTGAAGGCGGTGATCGCGCCCTTGGTGGCCGAATAATCGAGCAGGATCGGCGCGCCCTTGTACATCGTCTCCGACGTGCAGTTCACGATCGCGGCGCCCTGCTTCAGGTGCGGCATGGCGGCCTGGACCATGAAGAACATCGAATAGATGTTGCTCTGGAAGGTCCGGCGCAGCTGCTCCTCGGTGATGTCCTCGATCTTCTCGTCGGGGTGCTGCTCCCCGGCATTGTTGATCAGGATGTCGAGCTTGCCGAAGCTGTCGACCACCTGCTGCACGGCCTTGAAGCAGAAGTCGCGGTCGCCGAGGTCGCCGGGGATGCAGATCGCTCGGCGGCCCTCGGCCTCGACGAACTTGCGGGTGTCGGCGGCATCCTCATGCTCGTTCAGGTAGAGGATGGCGACGTCGGCGCCTTCGCGGGCGAACAGCACGGCGACCGCGCGCCCAATCCCGCTGTCGCCGCCGGTGACGATCGCGACCTTGCCCTTGAGCCGCCCGGAACCCGGATAGCGCGGCTGCCATTCGGGCTTGGGATCGAGCTCATGCTCGTTGCCCGGAAGCCGCGACTCCTCGCGGGTCGGCGGATCGATCACGTCGGCCATCGGCCAGCTCAGCCTTGCTTGACGGCAGCGCTGCGCGGCGGCGCCGAGCGCTGGACGGCGGCCGGGCTCTTGGCGGTGCGGCACTTGGCGACGAGCGTCGGGAAATCGAAGTCGGTGCTGTCGGCGAGCACATTGCCGGTGGCGGCTTCGCACGACGCGGCGCTTTCGTAGCGCGCGGGCGCAACCGCAACCTGCTGGCAGGCGGCGCCGCCGTCGGCGCAGCCCAGGATGGCAATTACGTATGAAACCGGACCCATCTGCTTAACCCCGCAAGGTGACTTGCTAGTAGAACGGCGGAATAATCTTGGGGTTCCAGTCATTTCGGCTCCGCATTTGCGCCTTCCCTCGGGGGTCCCTACCTTGGAGGCCGATGCCCCCGCCCGTCACCGAACCTTCCACCGCCCGCGAGCCGAGCGGCTTCAAGGTGCTGCTGCGCTTCCTGCCCTTCCTGTGGCCGGAAGGGCGGCCGGCGCTGAAGCTGCGCGTGGTGGTCGCGTTCGTGATGGTGGTCGCGTCGATCACGCTAACCACCATCGTCCTGCCCAAGGCGTTTGGCGGTGCGGTCGACCGGATGACCGGCGGCAGCCCCGACGCGGCGTCGGTTGCGATCGCACTCGTCGCGGCCTTTGCGCTGGCGCGGTTCAGCGGAGTACTGCTGGACAATCTGCGCAACGGCATCTTCGAGACGGTCGGGCAGGAAGCGACCCGGCAATTGTCGGAGCAGACCTTTGCCCATCTCCATGGCCTGAGCCTGCGCTTCCACCTCGAGCGGCGGACCGGGGCGGTAACGAAGATCATCGAGCGGGGGTCGAAGAGCATCGACATCATGCTCTACTTCCTGCTGTTCAATCTTGCCCCGACGATCCTCCAGCTCGCCATCGTCGCGGTGCTGTTCTGGACCGAATTCGGACCGGGACTGGTCGCCGCGACCGGGGTGGCGGTCGTCGCCTACATCTGGTTCACCAAGGCGGTCACCGACTGGCGCGTGCGGCTGCGCGAGGAGTGGACCAGCCACGACACCGCAACGACGGCGCGCGCGGTCGACAGCCTGCTCAACTTCGAGACGGTGAAGTATTTCAACGCCGAGGAGCGGGAGCGCAAGCTCTACGGCAAGGCGGTCGAGAATCTGGCGCGCTCGACGGTCAAGATCGAGACCAGCCTGGCGGCGATGAACATCGGGCAGAGCCTGATCACCAACCTGCTGATGGGCGGGGCGATGGCCTATACCGTATGGGGGTGGAGCCGGGGCCAATTCAGCACCGGCGACCTGGTGGTGGTGAACGCGCTGCTGACCCAGCTCTTTCGGCCGCTCGACATGCTCGGCACGGTCTACCGGACCATCCGCCAGGGCCTGACCGACATGGACGAGATGTTCCGGCTGCTCGACACGCCGGAGGAAGTGACGGACATTGCCAACGCCCCCCCGCTCCACGTGGAACGCGGCCATGTCCGGTTCGAGGACGTCCGCTTCGGCTACGAGGACGGGCGCGAGATCTTGAAGGGCGTCACTCTCGAGGTGCCCGCCGGGCAGACGGTGGCGGTGGTCGGCCCGAGCGGCGCGGGCAAGTCGACCCTCGCCCGGCTGCTGTTCCGCTTCTACGATCCGCAGGGCGGAAGGATCACGATCGACGGGCAGGACATCGCGCGGGTCAAGCAGTCGTCGCTGCGCGCGGCGATCGGGATCGTGCCGCAGGATACGGTGCTGTTCAACGACACGCTC
The DNA here is from genome assembly GCF_023380025.1 of Sphingomonas glaciei. Taxonomy (NCBI): domain Bacteria; kingdom Pseudomonadati; phylum Pseudomonadota; class Alphaproteobacteria; order Sphingomonadales; family Sphingomonadaceae; genus Sphingomonas; species Sphingomonas glaciei. The sequence goes on along the minus strand of NZ_CP097253.1, from coordinate 2,059,665 downwards.
GGCTACAACATCGCCTATGGCCGTGACGAGGCGAGCGCCGAGGTGGTGGCCGAGGCAGCGACCGGCGCCGCGCTCGACGCCTTCGTCCGCGCGCTGCCCGACGGGTTCGAGTCGAGGGTCGGCGAGCGTGGGTTGAAGCTGTCGGGCGGCGAGAAGCAGCGCGTCGCGATCGCCCGCACCCTGGTCAAGAACCCGCCGATCCTGATCCTGGACGAAGCGACCAGCGCGCTCGACAGCCGGACCGAGGAAGCGATCCTCGATACGCTGCGCGGCGTTTCGACCGGCCGCACCACCATCACCATCGCCCACCGGCTGTCGACCGTGGTCGATGCGGACCGGATCGTGGTGCTCGCCGGCGGCCGGGTGGCGGAAGAAGGCAGCCACGCCGAGTTGCTCCGCCGCAACAGCCTCTACGCCGACATGTGGGCCCGCCAGCAGGCCGAGAGCGAGCAGGCCGAGGCGGCGGAGTAGTTCACACAAAGGTCACAGGTGGCGAAGTCTTCGAGCGGTGCGACTTTAGCCGCAAGAATGCAGGTTTTGCAGGCTTTCGGCACGGAAAGCGAAGGTCACACGGTGTGACCTACAGCCTGTTCGGCTGGCCTGAACATCTACAAGATCGACGAGGAAAAGAGCCTGGCAGCGAACCGCCATGGTGAGTTGAGCAAGCGAATTCCTACATTGCAAGTTTCAACTGAATGTCTGCTTTGGGTGGAAAGCGGACAATTACGCCAGCCTTTTTGAGGATCGCAAAAACATGTATGCCTGACATTCAGATGAGTGAGGGCCGATCAGCCATAGCAAAGGAGAGAGGCTTCGGAGCCGCCTACGTGGCAGTAGCTCTTTTTGTGTTTGCACCTTTGGCAGAACTTTTCAAAGTGCCGGTTTTTCCGCACCCCGAGCAAGTGGTCGACTCAAATTTCGTCCTGAATCTCACTCCCTTTTTCATCAGCGTGGTGACTCTGTTGCTGTACTCGAAGCGACAGCGCTTCTCTTTGCCGATACTCCTGACCTTTGCGGCAGGAGGGCTAATCTATCAGCTACTTCAGTGGCCTTGGGGAGAGTATATTCCTCATGGCGACGGAGTAGTTGTTCAGCGCGCGCTGAACTTTTCGTTCACGTCCGACGCGCTGTACGCTGCCGGTTACGGATTTCTGTTGGTTTCGGGGTTGACGCTTGTCGCCGCTAGCAGAAGCAAACCCGCAAAGAAGGCTGGTTGAGCCAAGGGCGCGAACAGGTTTGTTTATGTCTGCAATGGGTCGCAAGCAGACTTTCGCCCTCAGGCCGCCGCCGTGCTCCATCCCAGCCGGGGAATGGCGATGCTGCGTTTGCCGCTGAGGTCGGTGCGGGTGACGATGAGGTCGCGGCTTTCGATGTAGCTCAGCAGTCGGCGGGCGCGGCCGAGACTGGCGGTGCCGTAGCTGAGGGCGATCGCCTCGTCCGAGGGGGTCGGCTGCCGGTCGCGGGCGGCGCGGGCGAGGAGCAGGAACGGGCCGAGCATGTCCTCGGGCAGGTCGCGCGCCGCCTCGAGCGCCGGTTGCCAGTCTGGGTCCTCGGTAAAGATGCCGGCGCGGGCCATTGCCAGGCGGCGGGCGAAGGCCGGGAGGTCGAGCGGGGCGGGCGCGACCCCAGCCATGCGCAGGCGGACGGTGAAGTCCTGGAACAGCACCGCGGCGGAGCGGCCACTGGAATCGCTGTCGGTGACCATTGCCCCAAGGACGGTGGCGACCGCGTCGGCCTGTTCTTCGTCGGACTTGGCCGGAAGGGTCGGGGCCCGCGGGGTCTGCTTGGCGGCGAGTTGCTCGAGCAGGGTCTCGGAGGCTGGCGCGGCCGGTGTCTTGGGGGGAGGCGGCGGAAGGTCGAAGTCGAGGCTCGGCTGGAACAGCAGCCCCTGCAGATCCTCGGGCGCGGTGGCGGCCGGGAGGGGGACGAGCTTGGGGCTCATCGAGCGAGCGCGGGTCTCGACCTCGCCGATCGCCACCGACAGCGGGCGGCGTGAGATGGCGGGGCCGAGCGCGAGGAAGGTGCCGCGCGGCAGGTCGCGGATCGCTTCGGCTTGCCGCCGCTCCATGCCGAGCAGGTCGGCAGCGCGGGCCATGTCAATGTCGAGGAAGGTCCGGCCCATCAGGAAGTTCGACGCTTCGGCGGCGACGTTCTTGGCAAGCTTGGCGAGGCGCTGGGTAGCGATGATCCCGGCTAGGCCACGTTTGCGGCCGCGGCACATCAGATTGGTCATCGCTGACAGCGAGGCGCGGCGGACGTCCTCGGCCACCTCGCCGCCGCCGGCGGGGGCGAATAGCTGCGCTTCGTCGACCACCACCAGTGCGGGATACCAATGATCGCGCGGCGCCTCGAACAGCGCCGAGAGGAAGGCCGCGGCGCAGCGCATCTGGCCTTCGGCCTCGAGGCCCTCGAGGCTGAGCACGACCGAGGCGCGATGCTCGCGGATGCGGGCGGCGGCTCGGGCGATCTCCTTCTGGTCATGCTCGGAGGCTTCGATCGCGAGGTGGCCGTAGGGGCCGGCGAGGGTGACGAAATCGCCTTCGGGATCGATGATGATCTGCTGCACCTGCCCCGCGCTCTTTTCGAGCAGCCGGCGCAGCAGGTGCGACTTGCCCGACCCCGAATTGCCCTGGACGAGCAGGCGGGTGGCAAGCAGTTCTTCGAGATCGATGGTGATGGGCTGGCCTTGTGGAGACAGGCCCATGTCGACGGCGACGGTCATTGGTGGTTGTTCAACTCTGTCCGGCGCCCTTCGACTGCGCGCCTGTGGCGCTCCGCTCAGGACGAACGAGGTGGAAGGCCGATTTCCTGAAGCTCGTTCGTGCTGAGCGAAGTCGAAGCACGCTCCGCCACGTTTGACCGCCGCCGGGCGGCAATACAAGGTTGCGTGGCTCGGATCCCGCCGCCAAGGCCCGCCTGTGACCGACCCGCATCAGCTTTTGAAACAAGTATTTGGCTTCGACCACTTCCGCGGGGTGCAGGAGCAGGTGGTCGGCCGCGTGCTGGACGGACGCCATACGCTGGCGATCATGCCGACCGGTGCGGGCAAGTCGCTCTGCTACCAGCTGCCCTCGCTGGCGCTGGAGGGGACGGCGCTGGTGATCAGCCCGCTGATCGCGCTGATGCACGACCAGATCCGCTCGGCCGAGGCGCTGGGGATCAAGGCGGCGGCGCTGACCAGTGCCGACGACCGCGAGGCGGTGGTGCGGCGGTTGCTCGGCGGCGAGCTCGACCTCCTCTACGTCGCGCCCGAGCGGGCCAATGGCGAGGGCTTCCGGCGGCTGATCGACCGGGTGCCGCTGTCGATGATCGCGATCGACGAGGCGCATTGCGTCAGCGAGTGGGGGCATGACTTCCGCCCCGATTATCGCCTGCTGCGCGGGCTGCTCGACGATCATGCCGAACTGCCGCGGCTGGCGCTGACCGCCACCGCCGATCCGCGCACCCGCGCCGACATATTGGTCCAGCTCGGCATCCCCGAGGACGGGCTGATCGTGTCCGGCTTCGACCGGCCCAACATTCGCTATCACATCCGCGACCGTGACAGCGGTGGGCGGCAGATACTGGCGCTGCTGGCCGAGCGGCCGGGTCCGGCCATCGTCTACGCCCCGAGCCGGCGCGAAACTGAGAGCCTGGCTGCGCAGATCGCCGCCAGCGGGCGCCCGGCGCTCCCCTATCATGCCGGGCTCGATGCGTCGGTGCGCGCCGCCAACCAGGCCGCGTTCGTCGCATCGGAAGAAATGGTGATGGCGGCGACGATCGCGTTCGGGATGGGGATCGACAAGCCCGACGTCAGGACGGTGATCCACGCCGGCACGCCCAAGTCGATCGAAGCCTATTATCAGGAAACCGGCCGCGCCGGGCGCGACGGGGAGCCGGCCGAGGCGCATCTGTTGTGGGCGGCCAAGGACTTTGCGCTCGCCCGGCAGCGGATCGAGGAAGTGCCAGCCGAGCGCCAAGGCGAGGAGCGCAATCGACTGGCCAGCCTGGCCGCGTTCGTGGAGTCCACCGCCTGCCGCCGTGCCATCCTGCTGCGCCATTTCGGCGAGGACCCGCCCGAGCAGTGCGGCAATTGCGACAATTGCCTCAATCCGCCGGCGACGGTGGAGGTGACCGAAGTCGCCCGCAAATTGCTGTCGGCCGCCTTCCGAACCGAGATGCGGTTCGGGGTCGGGCATCTGGTCGACGTGCTAGCGGGCAAAGAAACCGACAAGGTGTTCTCCAATAACCATCACCAGTTGAGCGTGTTCGGCATTTGCACCGCCGACGAATTGGCGATGGTCCAGCCGGTTGCCCGCGCCCTGATCGCTCGCGATGCGCTGCGGGCCGACGCTTATGGCGGCCTCAGCTTCGGGCCGGGCGCGCGCGGGATCCTCAAAGGTGGCGAAGAAGTGCGAATCGCGCTGCCGCCGCCCAAGAAGCCGCGCCGCCGCCGGGGCGAGGTCGCCGACGGCCCGGCAGATCCCCTGTTCGATGCGCTGCGCGAGGAGCGGCGCCGGCTGGCCAAGGAAAGCGCAGTGCCGCCCTATGTCGTCTTCCACGATTCGACCCTGCGCGAGATTGCGGCGGCGCGACCGGGATCGCTGGCCGAGCTCGGCCGCGTGCAGGGCGTCGGCGCGGCCAAGCTGGAACGCTATGGCGAGGCAATGCTGGGCGTGGTGCGCAGTCACGGCTAAGGTGGGCCACGGCCCGCCATGGAAAAGGAAGCCAGGAATGACCGAGTTCAAGCCGCTCGACGAGCATACCCTGGTGTCGGGCCAGATCAGCATCGCCGATCTGGAGGAAGCGCGGCGTCATGGCGTCACCATGATCGTCAACAATCGCCCCGACGGCGAGGACCCCGGCCAGCCGACCAGTGCCGAGATCGAGGCGGCGGCGGAGGCGGCGGGGATTGATTATCGCCATATCCCGATCGCCCGCGGCATGGGCCCGGCGCAGATCGAGGAGATGGTCTCGGCGCGCAGCGAACTCGGCGATGGAAAGATGCTGGCCTATTGCCGTTCGGGCATGCGCTCGACGCTGGCCTGGGCGGTAGCCTGCCGCGAAGAAGGCGTGCCGCGCGAGGAGCTGGAGGAAAAGGCGCACGGCGCCGGCTTCAGCCTGGCGGCAGTAGATCACCTTCTGTGAGGATCGCGCGGGCGTCCGCGCTGTCTTCGTCGAGCGCCATCAGTCGGACCGGCATCAGCGCGCCGACGCCAAGGTAGCTGTGCACTTCGGCATCGAACAGGATGCTGTCGATCCCGTGGCTCTCCAGCAGCATCCGCGCCAGGTCGGCCTCGACCCGGGTGGTGAAGCGCGCGAGCTCGACCAGGCTCAGGCGGTGCCGCCCACGGTAAGGCCCTCGATCAACAGGGTCGGCTGACCGACGCCCGCCGGCACGCTCTGCCCGCCCTTGCCGCAGATGCCGACGCCTTCGTCGAGTTCGAGGTCGTTGCCGATGCCCTTGACCCGGGTCAGCACGGTCGGCCCGTCGCCGATCAGGGTCGCGCCCTTCAACGGCTCGGCCAGCTTGCCGCCGCGGATGCGATAGGCCTCGGTGCAGGAGAAGACGAACTTGCCGCTGGTGATGTCGACCTGTCCGCCACCGAAACTCTTGGCGTAGATGCCGTCCTTGACCCGGACCAGCAGCTCGGCCGGATCGTCGCTACCACCGAGCATGAAGGTGTTGGTCATCCGCGGCATCGGCGCGTGGGCGAAGCTTTCGCGACGGCCGTTGCCGGTCGGGGCGACCCCCATCAGCCGGGCGTTGAGCCGGTCCTGCAGGTAGCCGACCAGGATCCCGTCCTCGATCAGGGTGGTGCGGCCGGTCGGGGTGCCCTCGTCGTCGATCGACAGGCTTCCGCGCCGTTCGTGCATCGCGCCATCGTCGACCACGGTGACGCCGGGCGCCGCGACGCGGGTGCCGAGCCGGCCGGAGAAGGCGCTCTGGCCCTTGCGGTTGAAGTCGCCTTCCAGCGTATGGCCGACCGCTTCGTGCAGCAGGACGCCGGGCCAGCCGGGGCCGCAGACCACGGTCAGCTCGCCCGCCGGCGCGGCGACGGCATCGAGGTTCACCAGCGCCTGGTCGAGCGCGATGTCGATCGCCCGGTTCCAGGTCGCGGGATCGAACAGGCGGTTCATGTCGTAGCGCCCGCCGACCCCGTGGAAGCCGGTTTCGCGGCGGCCTTCCTTTTCGGCGACGATCGAGACGTTGAGCCGGACCAGCGGGCGGATGTCGGTGGCGACGAAGCCGTCGGCGCGGACGATCTCGACCACCGACCAGCTCGCCTGCAGGCCGACGCTGACCTGGACCACCTTCGGATCGCGGGCGCGGGCGGCGGCGTCGATCGTCTGGCACAGGGCGACCTTGTCGGCGAAGGGCAGGGCGCCGAGCGGATCCTCGCTGCCATATTGGGCGCGGTTGGTGCGCGGCGGTGCCGCGGTCGGGCGGCCACCGGGGGTCAGCAGGCGCAAGGTCTCGGCGGCGCGGTCGATGGCGGCGGCGCTCAATTCGTTGGCATGGGCAAAGGCGGTCGCCTCGCCGCTGACCCCGCGCAGGCCGAAACCCTGGCCGACATGATAATCGGCGGTCTTGAGCCGCCCGTCGTCGAACCCGAACGCCTCGCTTCGGCGATACTGGAGGTAGAGCTCGCCGTCGTCGTGCGCCGAAAGGTGGCGGGAGGCGAGGCGGCGGGCCTCGTCGGGATCGAGGCCGGCAGAGTAGAGGAAGCGGCGCGGGTCGGTGAGTTCAGTCATCCCCTGACATATAGGCTCGGCAAGCGCCGCGACCAACAGCTTGCGGCGGAGGCGCGGCGATCTAGGCTGCGGGCATGAACCGCCTTCTCCAGTTCGGCTGGTCGCTCCGGCGCCGCTTGATCGGCTTGCTCCGGCTGCACACAAGAGGCGTGAAGGTGATGCTGTTCAATCGTCGCAGCGAACTGCTGCTGATCCGCAATGGCTACGGCGACACCGGGCTATTCGTGCTTCCGGGCGGCGGGATCGCCCGGCGCGAGGAGCCGCTGGCGGCGGCACGGCGGGAGCTGGCGGAGGAAGTGGGGATCGCCGATGCATTGCTGCGGCACCTTGGCGACTATCAAACGAGTGCAGAGGGCAAGCGCGACCACATCGCTCTGTTCCACGGCACCACCGACCAGCCGCTGCGGATCGACGGGCACGAAGTCAGCGAGGCGGGGTTCTTCCCGCCCGGCAACTTGCCGCAGGCAACCTCACCGGCGACCCGGCGGCGCGTTCGCGAATGGCTTGATGGCGGACCCTTCAGCGGCGCCTGGTAGGCTCAGGCGGCGGGACCCGCGTCGGCCGGTCCGCCCTTCAGGACGAAGCGCCGGTCGCAATAGCCGCATTCGACGAAGCCCTTTTCGTCGATTCGGAGAAAGACGCGCGGGTGGCCCAGCGCGGGACTGACCTCACCGCTGCCGTCGCAATGGACGGCGTTGGTGGTGACGGTGACGACTTCGGGAGGCGGCTGCATAATCCCCGTGGGGTAGCAACCGCCTCCCGTCGCTTCAATAAGCTGTGGGGTGCTTATTGAAAGGCGGCAGTGACTTCGACGAGCCCGCTGTAGCGGCCCGGCATCTGGTTCGGGGACACGGTCAGCGTCCCGCCCACGTAAACGTAGAACACACCGGTCGCGCCGATCGTCACCGAACCGTCGGCGGCATCGGCGTTGAGCGCGCCCGAGAAGGGCATGGTGGCGGTGGGATCGTCCTGGTTGACCAGGACCGCCGGGAACGTGCGGCTGATGTTGACGACCTGGGTCGGGAGGCCGTTGCCGATCAGGCGACCGCGCAGTGCCGAACCGGCGCCCTGGGTCAGGGTACCAGCCGAAACGCTGAAGACGCGGGTGCTGGTGGCATCATTGGCATTGATCGAGACCGTGCCGGTGGCGGCGGGCGATGCGATCAGGGTGCCGAAATCGAGGTTGTCGATGCCCTGCAGCGTGGCCGGCTGGATCAGCAGCGCGGTCGCCTCGATGGTGTCGGAGCTGTTCGACGGAAGCGACGCCTGGGCAAAGGCCGGTGTTGCGAAAGCGGTCGTTGCGGCAAGCGCCGCGAAGGTCAGAAAAGTGCGCATGTCCTTGGGTTCCCCACATTTGTTGAACCCATCCAAAATGGTGCAATACGTTTCAACGCCGCTTGAAGAGGGGTGCTCAAGGGCGCGTTAAGCCTGAAGATTGAGGATTAGCGTCCGGTCAGGGATATTGAACGGTGACGTCGAATTCGCCGGAATAGACGCCCTCGGCTTGCCCGGCCGCGACTACCAACGTGGCCCCGACATTGAAGTCGAACGCCTCCATCCTGGCCAGCGTCCGTTTGTCCTGACCCTGCAACGTGAAGTCGCGCACCACCATGGTCTCGGTCCCGCCCGCACGGCGAATGGTGATCGGCGACTTGGGGATGCGGATGATCACCACCGACGCGCTGCGGGCAGCACCGACGAAACTCGCCGGCCGCGGATTTCCGCCAAGCGAGGTGACCAGGCCGGTAGTGGTGACGCCGCCGGTGTTGGGATTCATAACCACCGTCCCGGCCCCGGTCGAGGCGACCAGTCCGAAGTCGAGATTGCCGCGGGTGACCAGGGTCAGCGGATAGATCAGGGCTGTACCCGCCACCGCGCGCGGCACCGCCGATTCACGAGGCACCTGCTGCGCGCCGGCGGCGGCCGGCAGCACCGCAAGGGCAGCCAGGAACAGAAAGGTGCGAAGCGGCCCCATGGGTCAGCGGCTTAAGCTGGTTAACGTCAAGTCCACCCTACGAGGTAAGGTAAATAGCCGATTCACCAGTTCAGCTTCCTTGCGGGCGGGCGCATCGCTAAGCGAATCGACCCATGAACCAGAGCGACGCACCGGCCATCCGAATCGACAATCTCGGCAAGACCTATGCCGGCGGCAAGCGTGCGCTGGACGGAGTCTCGCTGGAAGTCAGGCAGGGCGGGTTCTTCGGGCTGCTCGGGCCAAATGGCGCGGGCAAGTCGACCCTTATCAACATCCTCGCCGGGCTGGTCGGCAAGACCGAGGGCAAGGTCGACATCTGGGGCTTCGACATCGACCAGCACCCGCGCAACGCCAAGCTGTCGATCGGCATCGTGCCTCAGGAGATCCTGTTCGATCCCTTCTTCACCCCGCGTGAGGCGCTGGAGATCCAGGCCGGGTTGTACGGCGTTCCGCCGCGGGAGCGGCGCAGTGACGAGCTGCTCGCCGCGATGGGGCTGACCGACAAGGCGCATGCCTATAGCCGGACCCTGTCGGGGGGCATGAAGCGGCGGCTGCTGGTGGCCAAGGCGATGGTCCATTCGCCGCCGATCCTGGTGCTCGACGAGCCAACCGCCGGGGTCGACATCGAGCTTCGCCAGCAACTGTGGGCCTATGTGAAGGAGCTTCATGCGCGCGGCGCGACGGTGATCCTCACCACCCATTATCTCGAGGAAGCCGAGCAATTGTGCGAGCGGATCGCGATCATCAACCACGGCAAGGTGGTGGCGAACGAGCCGACCAAGACCTTGCTGTCGCGCGCGCAGGAAAAGAATGTGGTGGTGACGGTCGACCGCGACCTGGACGAGGTGCCGGCCAACATCTGCTTCGACCGGGTGATGCTGGAAGGCAGTCGCAGCCTGGCCATCACCTATCAGAAGGACAAGGTGAATGCGGGCGAGGTGCTGGCGGCGCTGCAGCGCGACGGCCTCGGCATCGTAGACGTGGTGACCCGCGAGCCCGACCTCGAGGATGTGTTCCTGAGCCTGACCAGAAGCAAATGACCCGACCCTCGTGAGAGGGCCGGGCCATTAATTCTCAAGCTTGAAACTGGGTTCAGGCCATCTGCAGCAGCGGACGGCGGCGACGCATCGCCACCCCTACGGCGCCGAAGCCGAACAGCATCAGGGCCCAGGTGCCGGGCTCAGGAACAGCGGCAGTGACGTAGACGCGATCGACCCCGAAGTCGGCCGCGGTCACGCCGCCACCACGGAAGTTGAAGGCCACCGACTGCGGCCCACTCGACGTCGCGGTGAAGGAGGTGGCGAAGTTCTGCCAGCTCGCAACCGGGGTGCCCGAAGGGCTGCCCGCCGACAGCGTCGTTCCGACCGCCGTCCCGCCGACCGTGAAGCCGAGGGTCGCGTCGAACGGATTATCGTAGCCGTTGCGCGGCACGTAATAATCGAAGCCGATGTTGTAAACGGTGCCTGCAACGAGATTCACCAGCTGCGACAGCGAGTGCGGGTTCGCCGTGTCCGACGAGAAATAGGCCAGGCTGTTGCCGACCGCATCGGGGCTTGCGCTCGTGACGGTGTTGGTGCCGATGGCTTCGCCGAAGGCACCGGTCGGATATTGCGATGCCTGGTTATAGGCGATCACGACCGGAGCGGTGCCGACCGGCATACCGGAAAGGCTCTGGGTCCAGCCGGTGAAGCCGCTTTCGAAGCTGCCGTTGGTCAGAAGATTGGTGGCTGCACTCGCGGGAGTGGCGGTGATCGTGAGCGCCAGCGCGGCGCCGGTAAGTGCAAGCTTCATCTGAACCCCCAGACTATGATTTCGGTTAACTCATCGAGTCGCTGACATTGTTAGCAAAAAATTAATGCGATCGCGACGGTCGATGAATTCCCGAAATGAGACAAAACTGGTCCGCTCTGGTGCGAGGCGTAAAGCGTCCGCCGTTTCGCCCGATCGCTATACTTTCGCTCAGCACCCGGCTTAAGCCCGGCCGCAGAGGAGAGTGCATGGTCCGGCAGTTCGATATCCTGGTGATCGGTTCAGGCGCCGCCGGGCTGACCGCGGCGCTCAACCTCGCCACCGACAAAAAGGTGGCGGTAATCGCCAAGGGCCCTCTCAGCGACGGCGCGACCGGCTGGGCGCAGGGCGGGATCGCGGCGGTGCTTGAGGAAGGCGACAGCTTCGAGGCGCATGTCGAGGACACGATGGTGGCCGGTGCCGGGCTCAACGACCGGCACGTGGTCGAGCATGTGGTCGGCGCCGCGCCCGCCGCGATCGAGCGGCTGATCGAGCTCGGCGTGCCCTTCGCGCAGGAAGATGGCGCGCTTCACCTTACCCGCGAGGGCGGGCACAGCCACCGCCGGATCGTGCATGTCGCCGACGCCACCGGCTGGGCGGTGCAACAGGCGCTGGAACGCGCCGCCGCCGCCAATCCCAACATCACCTTGCTGCCTGACATGGTGGCGATCGACCTGATCACCGGTCGCCACGAGGAGCGTTTCTCGACCGGCGGGGCGGTGCACGGGCTGTATGCGCTCAACCGCGCGACCCGAAAGGTCGAGACGCTGACCGCTCGCGCGACCATCCTCGCCACCGGCGGGGCAGGGCGGGTGTATCTCTATTCAACCGCCCCGCGGGGAGCGACGGGCGATGGTATCGCCATGGCCTGGCGCGCGGGGTGCCGGGTCTCCAACATGGAAATGATGCAGTTCCACCCGACCTGCCTCTACCATCTGGAGACCAAGAACTTCCTGATCACCGAGGCGGTGCGGGGCGAAGGCGGGATCCTCAAGCATCCGCTGACCGGGCACCGTTTCATGCCCGACTATGACGAGCGCGGCGAGCTTGCCCCGCGCGACGTGGTGGCGCGGGCGATCGACAATGAGATCAAGCGCGACGGCCTCGACTACGTCCACCTCGACATCTCGCACCGCGAGCCCGAGTTCGTCCGCGCCCACTTCCCCAACATCTATGAGAAGCTGATCGGCCTTGGCATCGACATGACGACCGGGCCGATCCCAGTCGTTCCGGCGCAGCATTACACCTGCGGCGGGGTAGTGGTGGACTTGGCCGGGCGGACCGACGCACCGGGGCTGTATGCCGCGGGCGAAGTGACCGAAAGCGGCCTCCACGGCGCCAACCGCCTCGCCTCCAACTCGCTGCTGGAATGCCTGGTGTACGGCCAGGCGGCGGCGCGCGACATCCTCGAGCGGTGGGAGCAACTGCCGCCGCTGGCCAAGGTGCGCGAGTGGGACGAAAGCCGGGTTACCGACAGCGACGAGGAAGTGGTGATCACCCAGACCTGGGGCGAGATCCGCCGGTTTATGTGGAATTACGTTGGGATCGTCCGCACCACCAAGCGGCTGGAGCGGGCCAAGCGGCGGATCGACATGCTGCGGCAGGAAGTGACCGACTATTACGCCCACTTCCGGGTCACGCCCGACCTGATCGAACTGCGCAACCTGGTCGAGGTCGCCGACCTGATCATCCGCTCCGCCCTCGCCCGCCGCGAGAGCCGCGGGCTGCACTTCACCCGCGATTTTCCCCGCACGCTGGCGCAGGCCAAGGATACCGTGCTGGTCGACTGATCCAGCGCCGGGTCAGTCACCGCATTTTGGCGATCTTGAGTTTCAGCACCTTGGCCTGGGCCTGCGTGCTTTCCTCGCTTCGGGTCAGCGCCTTGGCGATGGCCTTGAGGCCCATGCCCTTGGCCGCCAGCGTGTGGAGCTTGGTGTTCTCGTCGGCGGTCCAAGGCTGCCGGTGGCGTTCGAATCTCTCACCCATGCCCGTGTCATCGGACGCGGGGCGGGCGGTGGCAATCCCCGGTGGCAATCGGCTAAGCGGAGGGCATGACCTCGAGCCCGCTTGCCTGCGCTACTTGTCCGGTCCGCGATCGCGCGGCCTGTGCGGCGCTGGACGAGGGGGAGCGGGCGGATCTGGCGCGGCTCGGCCGGCACCGGATACTGGCGCCGGGCGAAACCCTGTTCCCGGCAGGCGAGCCCAACGACCGCTGCGCGACCCTGGTGCGCGGCGCGCTGAAGATCAGCACCTCGGATGCCGAGGGTCATGAGCGAATCCTCAGCCTGATCCATCCGGCGGGCTTCGTCGGCGAGCTGTTCGCGCCGCTGGCCCGGTTCGACGTAGTGGCGCTGACGCAAAGCGAGGTCTGCCTGTTCACCCGCCAGGATTATGAAGCCGCGGTGGAGCGCTATCCCGAGCTTGCCCGGGCGCTGCTGCGGCGCTCGTCCGAGGATCTGTTCGGCGCGCGCTCGCTGATGGCGATGGTCGGCCGGCACAGCGCTCGGGAGCGGGTCGCCGCGTTCCTGCTGGCAATGGCCGACGCGGCAAGCGATTCGCCGTGCCATCCGGCCGCGCGCTTCGACCTTCCGCTCAGCCGGGCGGAGGTGGCGGGGCTGCTGGGCCTCACCATAGAGACGGTCAGCCGGCAGCTTTCCGCGCTCGAGCGAAGCGGCGCGATCCGGCGGCATGGTTTGCGCGGCATCGAACTGGTCGACGCCGCGCAGCTGGGGATTGGTGGCTTGCCCTGAGGCAAGCCAAGGGGATCACACCAGCGCCGCGATGGTGGTGGTGGCGATCCCCCAGAACAGGATGCAGGCCGGCAGCAGCAGGACCAGCGTTGCCGCTTCCCCCGCCGACGTCGGCCCGGTCGCGGTATCGATGCCGCGCGCCCGAAAGTTCGCCCAGTCCAGCGCCTTGACCTTGTGGTCAGGCTTCATCGTCGCCCACTTGGCCGGGACAAAGGCGAAGGCGGCGACGAAGATGAAGTTCACCGCCATCGGCAGCACCAGCCCGTCGGCCGCGAAGCCCACCCACATCACAGCGAGATAGGCGAAGAAGAAGCCGAAGACGCCAAGCAGCAGCGCGGGCGGTAGGCCGAAGTTGCGATCCCTGCAAAAGGGCAGTTCGGGCGCATCGGCCTGCTGCGGCGGGGCGACTACTTCGCCGCGGGCGAGCAGCAATTGCTTGTCGAAACGGTCGGTCATCGAACCTCTCCTGTCTGTTGCGCGGAGAGTGGCCGACCTCGCGGCCGGCCGCATTGACCAGGATCAAAGGGGCGCAGGCTTATCGCCGGGCGTTTCCTGCGGGAGCGAACCTGCTAAAGCCCTGCGTTCATGCCTGACGCCCAGCCCCATCTCTATCTCGTCGACGGATCGAGCTACATCTTCCGCGCCTATCACCGGCTGCCGCCGCTGACCAACCGCCACGGGATGAACGTCGGCGCGGTCTACGGCTACACCGCGATGCTTTGGAAGCTCGCCGAGAGCCTGTCCAAGGCCGACGGGCCGACCCACATGGCGGTGATCCTCGACAAGGGGTCCTCCTCGTTCCGCAACGAGATGTACGACCAGTATAAGGCGCACCGCCCGCCCGCGCCCGAGGACCTTGTCCCGCAACTGCCGCTGATCCGCGTTGCGACCCGGGCTTTCTCGATTCCCTGCATCGAGGAAGCGGGGCTGGAGGCCGACGACATCATCGCCTGCTACGTCACCGAGGCGAAGAAGAACGGGTGGATGACGACCATCGTCAGTTCCGACAAGGATCTGATGCAGCTGATCGAGGACGGCAGTGTCGACATGCTCGACACCATGAACGACCGCCGCTTCGACCGTGCGGCAGTGGTCGAGAAGTTCGGCGTGCCGCCCGAGCAGCTGGGCGACGTGCTGGCGCTGATGGGCGACAGCGTCGACAATGTTCCCGGCGTCCCGGGTGTCGGGCCGAAGACCGCCAGCCAATTGATCCAGGAGCATGGCAGCCTGGAAGCGGTGCTGGCCGCGGCCGACGGGATCAAGAAGCCCAAGCTGCGCCAGAACCTGATCGAGCATGCCGAATCGGCCCGCCTCAGCCGTGAGCTGGTGCGGTTGGTGTGCGAGATGAACCTGCCCGAGCCGCTCGACGCGCTTGAGCTCAAGAACATTCCCGAAGAGCCACTGCGCGACTTCCTGGTCGACCAGGGCTTCAAGACCCTGCTCAACCGGATGGTTGGACAGGGCGCGCGGCCGTCGAATGGCGAACGGCCGGCCCCGGCGCCGCTGCCGGCCGGCCCTGGCGAAGCGGAAGCGATCAGCGTCGATCGTTCGACCTATTTGACCATCTCCGACGCCGCGACGCTGGAGCAGTGGCTTGCCGAAGCCCGCGAGCAGGGCAAGGTCGCAATCGACCTGCAGGGCGATGGCGGTCATGGCCTGGCCGAGGGGCTGGCCGGGGTCAGCCTCGCGCTGGCGCCGGGCCGCGCGGCCTATGTCCCGCTCGGGCACGGCGGCGGCGACCTGCTGAGCGAGGGCCCGGCTCAGATCGGCTTGACGGCAGGCCTGGAGTTGTTGAAGCCGCTGCTGGAGGATTCGTCGGTCCTCAAGATCGGCCACAACCTCAAGGATCAGCTGCGCCTGCTGGCCGATCTCGGCATCACCGTCGCCGCGGGAGAGGACGTCATGCTGGGCAGCTTCGCGCTCGACAGCGGGCGCTTCGGCCACGGCCTCGACGAATTGGTGAAGCGGCATTTCGAGCATGCTTGCCTGCCTCTGAAAGCCGTCTGCGGGACCGGGCAGAAGACCATCCGCTTCGGCGACGCGCCGATCGCCGCCGCGACCGAATATGCCGCCGAGAATGCCGACATGGTGTGGCGGCTGTGGCACCGGATCGAGCATCGCCTGGCGGCGGAGAATTCGACCCGGGTCTACCGCCTGGTCGACCTGCCGCTGGTCCCGGTGATCGGGCAGATGGAGCGCGAGGGGATCAAGGTCGACCGCGCTTATCTTGCCGAACTGTCGGAGACCTTCGCGACCGAGACAGTGCGGCTGGAAGAGGTGATCTACGAGGCCGCCGGCGGTCCCTTCACCATCGGGTCGCCGCAGCAGCTCGGCTCGGTGCTGTACGACCGCCTGGGATTGAAGGGCGGACGCAAGGGCAAGTCGGGCGCCTATTCTACCGACCAGGCCGAGCTCGAGCGGCTCGAGGCCGAGGGGGTGGAGGTCGCCCGCCGCGTTCTCGAATGGCGTCAGCTGACCAAGCTCAGGGTCACCTATACCGACGCGCTGCAGACCCAGATCGATCCGCGCACCGGCCGGGTCCACACCCGCTATGCGCTGGCCGCGGCGCAGACCGGGCGGCTGTCGTCGAACGATCCCAATCTGCAGAACATCCCGATCCGGACCGAGATCGGGGCGCGCATCCGCAACGCCTTTATCGCCGAGGAGGGCCACAGCCTGCTGTCGGCCGACTATGGCCAGATCGAGCTGCGCCTGGCCGCGCACATGGCGGACGTGCCGCAGCTGAAGGAGGCCTTTGCGCGGGGCGACGACGTCCACACCATTACCGCACGCGAAGTGTTCGGCGACGAAGGCAAGGAAAGCCGCAACAAGGCTAAGACGATCAACTTCGCCATCCTCTACGGCATCTCCGCCTTCGGCCTCGCCGGCCGGATGGGGATCGGCCGGGACGAGGCCAAGGACATGATCGACCGCTATTTCGAGCGTTTCCCGGGCATCAAAAGCTATATCTCGACCACTCTCCAGCAGGTTCGCGAATGCGGGTTCAGCCAGACCCTGTTCGGGCGCAAGACGCATTTCCCCAACATCCGCTCCGGGGTGATGAACCTGCGCCAGGGAGCCGAGCGGGCGGCGATCAACGCGCCGATCCAGGGCACCAGCGCCGACATCATCAAGCGCGCGATGGTCAAGATGCCGGCCGCGCTCGCGGCTGCCGGGCTGAGCGGCACCCGGATGCTGCTGTCGGTGCACGACGAACTCGTGTTCGAAGTGCCTCATGGCGACGAGGAGCGTGCGGCGGCGGTGATCCGTGACGTCATGGCCGCGGCTGGTGAGCCGGTGGTCACGCTCGACGTGCCGCTCAGCGTCGAAGTGGGCTGGGGCGCCAACTGGGGCGTCGCGCATTGAGCGCTGAAACCGCTGAAGCCGGTCGCCAGGATCTTGCCGCGCTGGCGCGTGGCGGGCGCATCAACTTCTTCGGTTTCCTGTTGCGGCTAGCGGCGCGGTTGCCGTTCCTGTTCATTGCCGGGCGGATGTACGGGGCCGAGGCGCTCGGCCGCTTCGCCTACGCCGTGCTGGTGGTCGAATTCGTCGCGCAATTGTCGACCCTCGGCCTCAAGCGCGGGCTCGCCCAGCAACTAAGCAAGACCGAAAAGCCGCATGTCTGCGTCACCTGGGACGCCCTGCTGGTCGCGTTGATGGCGGCGGTCGTTGGAATGGCGCTGCTGTTCCTGTTCCCCCGGGTGATGTTCCCCAATTCGGGCATCTACGGCCTTGAATGGCTGCTTCCCGTTGCGGTGCTGGCGCTGGCGTGGAGCGACGTCATGCTAGCGGCGCTCGCCTATCGTCACGACGTCGGCGCAACCGTCCGCGCCCGCGCGATCGTCGAGCCGTGGACGATCAGCATCGCCGCCTTCGCCTTCGCCTTCATTTCCAAGCGTGACGGGCTGATCTTTGCCTATGCGCTGTCGATGATCGGGGCGCTGATCGCGTCGGCCATCCCATTCTTCCGGACCTATGGCCGCGCCGTGGGGTGGCGGCCCAATCCCGCCGAAAGCTGGGGCCTGGCGCGCCGCTACATGCCGATCGCCGCCGCCGACACGGTGGAATGGGCCAGCCGCCGGATCGACCTCGCCATCCTCGGCCTGTTCGCGACCCCGGCGCTGGTGGGCATCTATTATGTCGCTCAGAACGTCGCCTCCTTGCCGAGCAAGCTGAAGACCAGCTTCGACCCGATCCTCGGGCCCGTGATCAGCCGCAGCCTCGAAGAAGGCGACCGGGTCGGGGTCGCGCGGCAGATCCGGCA
Source organism: Sphingomonas glaciei (assembly GCF_023380025.1). Taxonomy (NCBI): domain Bacteria; kingdom Pseudomonadati; phylum Pseudomonadota; class Alphaproteobacteria; order Sphingomonadales; family Sphingomonadaceae; genus Sphingomonas; species Sphingomonas glaciei. Next base: position 2,042,153 of record NZ_CP097253.1, on the reverse strand, counting down.
GGTCGGCTTCTGGGTGATCGCGGCGCAGGCGGCGGTCGCATTGGCACTCGGCATTCCAGGAGAAGGGGTGATGGGGCTGGTCGGGCCGGTGTTCGTCGCCGGTACCGCGGCGCTGATCTTTCTGCTCGGCGCCGAAGTGATCGCCGCCACCGCCACCACCAGTGAAGCCGCGCTGATCTACATCGCACGCCACCGCAACATGATGCTGAGCCTGGCGATGCTCGCGCTGCAGGCGGTGCTGACCGTGGCGCTGATCCTCCTGTTCCGCCGCCTCGGCTGGCCGCCCGCCTGGCAGGCGACCGCGCCCGCCGTCGCCTTGTGCCTGGCGCTGAGCTTCGCCGCGGTGACCAAGTCGCGGCTTGCCGGTCGGCTGCTCGGCGCGCCGGTCAGCGGCTGGCGCTGGCCGCTGTTGTGGGCCGCCGCCGCCGCGATTCTCGTCGGGCAGGTCATCAAGCTGGCGCCCGAATGGCTCGAACTGGTCGTCGGTATCCCCGTCATCCTCGGCGCGTTCGGCCTGATTATCTGGATCAAGGGCTTCGGGCCCGAGGACCGGTTGCTGTTCAAGACCCGCAAGAAGGACATCGCCGTCGACCTGCCGGCGGGGGGAACGACCGGGGACGTGGCGCGATAGCCGGAAGCGAGACGACGCGAAGTGAATTCGCGTCGTCGGTCCTGTCGCGGCTTCGCGCGCAGGCCGTCCGTGACGCCACCTCTCTCACGCAGCTTCGCTGCGCTCGGGGCTCTGTCAGTGCCGGAAGTGGCGCATTCCCGTGAACAGCATCACCAGGCCCGCATCGTCCGCCGCGGCGATCACCTCGTCGTCGCGGATCGAGCCGCCGGGCTGGATCACCGCGGTGGCGCCAGCCTCGACCGCGGCCAGCAGCCCGTCGGCGAAGGGGAAGAAGGCGTCGCTCGCCACCGCCGAGCCGACCGTGCGCGGCTGGTCCCAGCCGAAGGTCTCGGCCGCCTCGCGCGCCTTGGCGGCGGCGATCCGTGCCGAATCGCGGCGGTTCATCTGACCCGCGCCGATCCCGGCAGTGACGCCATCCTTGGCATAGACGATGGCGTTCGACTTGACGTGCTTTGCAACGGTCCACGCGAAGCGGCAGTCGGACACCTCGCGGGCGGTGGGCTGGCGGCGGGTGACCACCTTCAGCTCTGACGGCATTATCACGCCATTGTCGCGGCCCTGCACCAGCAGCCCGCCGGTGATGCTCTTGACCATCAGGCCGGGCCGGCGCGGATCGGGCAGTTTGCCGACCACCAGCAGGCGCAGGTTCTTCTTGCCCGCGAACACCGCCAGTGCGTCCTCGTCGGCGTCGGGCGCGATGACCACCTCGGTGAAGATGTCGGTGATGGCGCGCGCGGTCTCGCCATCGAGCGGGCGGTTGACCGCGACGATCCCGCCGAACGCCGACACGCTGTCGCAGCGGAAGGCGGCCTCGTACGCCTCGGCGAGGGTGTGGCCTTCGGCGACACCGCAGGGGTTGGCATGCTTGACGATGACGCAGGCCGGCTCGCCGTCGCGGAACTCGGACAGCAGCTCGAGCGCGGCGTCGGCGTCGTTGAGGTTGTTGTAGCTGAGCTCCTTGCCCTGCACCTGCCGCGCGCCGGCGACACCAGCATTGCCGGCGACCTGCGGCACGTAGAGCGCCGCGGCCTGGTGCGGGTTCTCGCCGTAGCGGAGACTGGCGGCCTTGGTCATCGCCAGCGGCAGGGTCGCGGGCAACTGCTCGCCCTGGTCGGCGAACGCGAACCAGCTTGCGATCGCGCTGTCGTAGGCGGCGGTGCGGGCGAAGGCGGCGGCGGCGAGGCGCTTGCGCAGTGCCCATGACGTCGCGCCGCCATGCTCGCGAAGCTCGGCCAGCATTGCCGGATAATCGGCGCTGTCGGTCAGGCAGGCGACGTAGCGGTGGTTCTTGGCGGCCGAGCGGACCATCGAGGGCCCGCCGATGTCGATATTCTCGATGATCGTGTCGCGATCGGCGCCGCCGGCTACCGTCTTCTCGAACGGGTAGAGGTTAATGACGACGAGGTCGATGTAGCCGATGCCGTGGTCGTCGGCAGCGGCGGCGTGGGCTGGATCGTCGCGCACCGCCAACAAGCCGCCGTGGACGCTGGGATGAAGCGTCTTGACCCGTCCGTCCATCATCTCGGGAAAGCCGGTCAGCTCGCTGACGTCGCGGACCTGATGGCCGAGTTCGCGCAGCCGGGCGGCGGTGCCTCCGGTCGAGACCAATTCGATCCCGTGGCTCGCCAGCCCGGCCGCAAGCTCTTCGAGGCCGCTCTTGTCGGACAGGGACAGCAGGGCGCGGCGGACGGGGACGAGGTCGGTCATGGGGATCCTAGCTGGAGCGGCGGAATTGCCAGCCGATCTCGGCGCCGAGGTGCGAGACCTCGCCAACGAGCACCAGCTGGAGGGTGGAGCGGAGTGCGCCGCTGCCGTCGACGACGACGCTCTCCTCGAGCCCAAGCTGAGCGCCGCGGCAGCGGAAGTTCCAGGGCGGGGCGCCGGGCGAGCGGATCAGTGCGCCGAGGCCGTCGGCGGTGGGGACGGCCTCCACTCCGGGCGCGAGGTGGAAGCGAATGGCGAAGGGCACATCCTCGCGAATCTTGCGGCGGCCCCTGGGGGTCAGCCGGTCGAGGCCGCGGACTTCCTTGCCGTCGTTACCAAGGCTGAGCGCGCGGCCGTGGACCAGGCCGAAGCCGCGGACGTAGCCGTCGTGATCGCATTCGATGCGGCTGGCGTCATTGTCCTCGGAGCGAGTGACGGCGACCTCCTCGACCCCGCGGCCGAGCGAACCGTCGGGCTGGATCGCAGTGCTGTTGGTGTCGGCCAGGGTCAGCGTCGAGTGGGCAGCGGTGGTGCGCAGCGCGGCGGCGAGGCCTTCGGGCAGGCTGCTGGCGTGGGGGCCGGGGCCACCGCAATTGACCACCAGTTTCTGCTGCCCGTCGCTGATCTCCAGCGCCAGCGAGGAGGCCGAGCCCGAGCGGGCGAGCTTGCGCGCCGGCGGCAGGGCGGCGTCAATCACCAGGATGGTGCCAAGCGCGCTGAGCCGGTGGTAGCCCCAGCCGCGCGGGGTGCGCAGGGGGCGGGCCCGGAAGCCGCAGCCCTCGATCAATGCCGCAAGCCCGGCCCGGCTGCCCTCGTTGCCGCCCTGCCAGGCCGACAGGGTGCCGTCGCCCATGGTGACGCCATGAAGCGCGGCCAGCGCGGCGGCCCCGGCATCCTCGAGCCCCTGGGGGAAGTCGTGGCGGGCGGCGGCATAGGCGGCGCGGAGAAGGCCGAGCCGGTCGACCAGCGCCGCCTGCTCGGCGGGTGAGCGGCTCATCAGCCCGCCATCCTCATATTGCGCGCTGGCGAGCGCCCGCGACAGACCGCCCTCGGCCTTGGCCAGCCGCGCGGTGCCCGACGACAGCAAAAGACAAGCGGCGGTGAGGCCGGCCCAGGCGGTGATACGCGGCAGGCCAGGCGCCGCCTCGTCAGCGGTGGCGGAAAGGTGGCGCGCGGCGCGGGCAGCGGTGTTGAGCAGGGCCGAGCGATAGTCGGTGTCGCGGCGAGACAGAAGATAGGGGGCGTAGGCCAGCCAGTTGAGCAGCCGCTCGCCCCACAAGGCCGGAGCCCAGGCCGGATCGACCTTGCCGCCGTGGGCGAGCAGCCAGCGCCCGGCCAGGTCCTCGGCCAGCGGGGCGCCGCGTTCACGGGTCGCCGCCGCGGCCAGGTCGCGCAGCCAGCCGAAGCCGTGAAGCTCGGCCCCGGCCGGGGTCAGGGGATCGAGGCTGGTCCAGTCGAGCCCCGACAGCTCGATCGCTTCGCCGCCGCTGATGAAGCGGCCGGCCAGCAATTGCTCGCCCCGCGCCTTGGACCCGGTGACATGGTCGCGGGCAACGCCGATCAGGCGCAGCGGGGGCTTTCCGCGGGCGCGCAGCCGCTGCAGCAGCGGAACCGTCGCCAGCCGGGAAAGACCGCCCCCGCCTGCCGTCATGCGCTGCCCTTCAGGGCGGCGATATTGGCGGCATAATGATCCGCGCCCCCGCGGAAGGCCGCGGTGCCGGCGACCAGCGCGGTGGCGCCGGCATCGACGCACTGGCGGGCGAGGGTGGCATCGACCCCGCCGTCGACTTCCAGCGTGACGTCGAGGCCTTCCTTGGCGATGCGCTTGGCCAGCGCCTCGATCTTGCGCAGCTGCGAGGCGATGAACTTCTGCCCGCCGAAGCCCGGATTGACGCTCATCACCAGCACCAGGTCGATCTCGTCCAGCACATAGTCGAGCATCTTGGCCGGGGTCGCGGGGTTAAGCGACACGCCGGCCTTCTTGCCCAACCCGCGAATGCGCTGGAGGGTGCGATGGAGGTGGGGCCCGGCCTCGGGATGGACGGTGATGATGTCGGCTCCGGCCTCGGCAAAGGCGTCGAGCATCGGGTCGACCGGGCTGATCATCAGGTGGACGTCGAACGGCTTGGCGCTGTGCGGGCGGAGCGCCTTCACCACCATCGCGCCGATCGTCAAATTGGGCACGAAATGCCCGTCCATCACGTCGATATGGATCCAGTCGGCCCCCGCCGCGTCGATCGCCCGCACCTCCTCGCCAAGCCGGGCGAAGTCGGCGGACAGGATCGAAGGGGCAATGATCGGAGCGGCCATGGGACCGATTAGACGGGACTAACCCGCCCGCACAAGGCGAGCCGCAAAGAAGCCGTCCATTCCGCCCTCTTCCTCCACTTCGCCGGGAAGCACGCGCCGCTGTTCGGCGAGGCTGTAGTCGGGAGACGCGCGGAGGAATTCGGCAATGATCTCCTCGCCTTCCTGCGGTTCGAGGCTGCACACCGCATAGACCAGGCTTCCGCCCGGACGCACCCAGGCCGCTGCGGCGGTCAGCAGGCGGCCCTGCAATTCGGCGCTTTCGGCGATGATCCGGTCGGACGCGCGGAGCAGAACCTCGGGGTGCCGGCGGAAAGTGCCGGTGGCGGAACAGGGCGCATCGAGCAGAACCGCGTCGAACGGCTCGTCGGGATTGTAGCCGAGCACGTCCTCGGTGACGATCTGCGCCTGGAGGCCGGTCCGGGCGAGATTGGCGCGAAGTCGCGCCAGACGACTTTCGGAGCGGTCGAGCGCGAAGGTGCGGTGGCCGGCTGCGGCGATCTGCAGGGTCTTGCCACCCGGCGCGGCGCAGGCGTCGAGCACGCGAAAAGCATCGGCCGGGATCATCCGCGCGGGCAGGGTCGAGGACAGATCCTGAATCCACCAGCGCCCCTCGGCAAAGCCGGGGAGGCCGGTGACGGGCCGGGTGTCGGACAGGCGAACGTGGCGCTCGGCCAGGCTGATGCCGCCTTCGGCCCCGGCAAAGGACAGTGCTTCGTCGTGGCTACGGAAACTGAGGTCAAGTGGCGGGCGGCGGACGATGGCGCGTCGGGCGGCGTCGACGGCTTGCTGCCCCCATGCCGCGGTCCAGCGGTTCTCTACCGCTTGCGGCAAGGCGCCCTCGTCTGCCTCGGGCAGCGCGCCGCGCAGGAGGGTGCCGAGCACGCCGTGGACCAGCCGCCTGGGGCCGCCCTCGACCAGCGGGAGGGCGGTGGCGACCAGCGCGTGGTCGGGGACCTTAAGTGCGATCCGCTGCGCCAGCGCGAGGCGCAGCACCATCCGCGCCTTGGCATCGTCGGGCAGGATCTGGCGGGTCGCGCCGTCGATCAGCCGGTCGAGCAGAGGCAGGCGGCGCAGCGTTTCGCCGGCAATCGCTAGCGCCAGTGCCTGGTCAGCGGGTTCGAGCTTCTGCAGGCCCTGCGCCGCCGAATCCATCGTCTGGCCGCTGCGCACCACCCGGTCGAGGATGCGCAGCGCCGAGCGGCGTGCCCCCACCCCGGCTTCGGGACCCCTTGGCTGCGGCTGCCTCAACGCCCATCTCCCCCTTCATGCCGCGCCCAGCCAATCTTCAGCCGCCCGCCTATCTCAGCAAGTCGCCGCCGGTGCCCGAGCCCGAGCCGGTCGAGCCAGCGCCGCCGCCCGCCGGGGACAAGCCGCGGCTCGACCCGGTGCGCTACGGTGATTGGGAAAAGAGCGGAATTGCGTGGGATTTCTAGGTCCTTTCGGGGCGTAGGGGACGGCTGAGTAGCCGCCCGAGGACGGCATCGACATCGGCCCGCCCGGCGAGCAGGTCGTCGACCGCCGCCACGATCGGCATTTCCACGCCCTCGGCCTCGGCCAGCCGGCGCAGAACCGGCGCGGTAAACGCGCCTTCGGCGACGGTGCGGCGATCGGCCATCAGCTCAGCGGCCTGACGCCCTTCGCCTAGGCCCTTGCCGAGCGAGAAATTGCGGCTGCTGGTGGACGAGCAGGTGAGGACGAGGTCGCCGAGCCCCGACAGTCCGGCCAGCGTCTCGGCCCGCGCTCCCCGCGCCAGCCCGAAGCGGGTCATTTCGGCGAAACCACGTGCGATCAGGGCGGCGCGGGCGTTCTGGCCGAGGCCGCGCCCTTCGACCACACCGCAGGCGATCGCCAGCACGTTCTTGACCGCCCCGCCGACCTCCGCCCCGGCGACATCGTCGCTGAGGTAGATCCGGAAGGCGGGGCGGGCGAGACGGGTGCGGACCGCTTCGGCCTCGGCCTCGATCTCGGCGGCGAGCGTCAGTGCGGTGGGCAGTCCGGCCGCCACTTCATGCGCAAAGGTCGGGCCCGACAGCACCATAACCGAGGCGCCGGGACAGGCTTCGCGCGCCACTTGGTGGAGCAATTGCCCGCTCGCTTCCTCGATCCCCTTGGAGCAGAGCAAAAGCGCACCCGGACAGCCCGGTGCCGCCTCCAGCACCCGCCGCATGTGCTGCGCCGGGGTGACCACCAGCCAGGCGTCGCATTCGCTCAGGTCGGCAAGATCGGTGGTCGGGCGGATCGCTTCGGACAGCGGGACGCCGGGCAGGAACAGGGTGTTTTCACGGGTCGCGGCGATGCTGGCGGCGACTTCGAGCTCACGCGACCACAACAGCGTCTCGCCACCCTGCGACGCCACTTGCGCCAGGGCAGTGCCCCAGGCGCCGCCGCCGATCACTCCGATCTTCATGCCTTCACTCCTGCCCCGCGGACCGCTTCGGCGCCTTCGTCGAGCGGCCAACGGGCCCGCGCCGGGGCGTCGAGGCCGTCGACCAGTCCGGCGGCGAACCGCTCGGCACCCGCCCAGGCGATCATGGCGGCATTGTCGGTGCACAGCCAGCCGGGCGGGACCGAGAAGGCGCGGCCTTGTTCTTGCGCCAAGCCTTGCAGCGCCGAGCGGACGGCGGAATTGGCGGCGACCCCGCCGGCCACCACCAAAGTCGGCGCGTCGCTCTGCGCCAGGGCGCGGCGGGTGCGGTCGACGAAGCAGTCGACCACCGCCTGCTGGAAGCTGGCGGCGATGTCTGCGGGCCGGTGTGTGCCGGCGGTGACCGCGCGCTGCACCGCGCTCTTGAGCCCGGCGAAGGAGAAATGCGGCTCGGGACTGCCGACCAAGGGCCGCGGCAGGGGCACCGCCTTGGCGTCACCCTCGCGCGCCAGTCCCTCGATTGCCGGACCGCCTGGATAGGGCAGGCCGAGCAGCTTGGCCGCCTTGTCGAACGCCTCGCCTGCCGCATCGTCGATAGTGGTCGCCAGGCGGCGATAGTCGCCGACCCCGCGCACCTCGAGCAACTGGCAATGGCCGCCGCTGGCCAGCAGCAGCAGGTAGGGAAAGCCTAGCGCCGGATCGACCAGCCGCGGCGACAGGGCATGGCCTTCGAGGTGGTTGACCGCGACCAGCGGCTTGCCCGAGGCCAGTGCCAGCCCCTTGGCGGTCAGCAGCCCGACCATCACCCCGCCGATCAGGCCCGGCCCGGCGGTGGCGGCGACCGCATCCACCTCGCCCAGCGCGATTCCGGCGTCGTCCAGCACCTCGCGGACCAGGCCCGGAAGCACCTCGACATGGGCGCGCGCGGCAATCTCCGGCACCACGCCGCCGAACGGGGCGTGGGCCTGGTTCTGCCCAACCACGCGCTGCGCCAGGATGCGCCGGTCGCTGGTGACAAGCGCCACCGCGCTGTCGTCGCAGGAGGATTCAAGACCGAGGATCAACGCCATCTGCCGCCGCCTTTGCGGTTCGCTTGCCGCTCTGGCAAGAGTGGGGCCATGACCCCGCGCCTGCTTGTCGGAACCCGCTCCTCCCCGCTGGCGCTTGCCCAGGCCCGCACCGCCGCCGCCGCGCTCGAAGCGGCGCATGGGTGGGAGGCCGGCTCCGTCCTGCTCCACGAAGTGCGCACGACCGGCGACGAGGTGCAGGATCGCGCGCTGGCGGAGATCGGCGGCAAGGCGCTGTGGACGAAGGAGCTCGACCAGTTCCTGCTCGGCGGAACGACCCAATTGTCGGTGCACAGCTGCAAGGATGTCGAGAGCGAGCGGCCGGACAATCTGTGCATCGCGGCCTTCCTGCCCCGCGCCGACGTCCGCGACCGGCTGATCGGGGCGACCTCGATTGATGCGCTGAGCCAGGGCGCGAAGGTCGGGACCTCGTCGCCGCGGCGGACCGCGCAATTGCTTCGCCGGCGCCCCGACCTGCAGGTGTCGATCATGCGCGGCAATGTCGCGACCCGCCTCAACCATATCGCCAGCGGCAATTACGAAGCGACCTTCCTGGCCGCCGCCGGGCTCGACCGCCTCGGGATCGAGGAAGGGCAAGCGATCGAGATCGACGAATTCCTCCCCGCGCCCGGCCAGGCCGCGATCGCGATCGAATGCCGCAAGGACGACGCGGAGACCCGCGCCTTGCTCAGGGCGATCGACGACGGGCCGACCCGCCGCGCGGTGACCGCCGAGCGGGCGTTCTGCCGCGGGGTCGGGGGCTCCTGCCATTCGCCCGTCGCGGCGCTGGGCTTGATCGAGGGCGACGACAGCCTGTGGCTGCGCGCGGAACTGCTGAGCAGCGATGGTGCCGCCCATGTCGCGGGTGACGTGCGCGCGGCCCCGGGAGAGGAAGAGGAGGCCGGATTGGCCCTCGCCGCCGAGCTGCTGGGCCGCGCGCCGGCCGAGGTCAGGTTGCTGTTCAACCCGGCGTGAGACCCCTGGTCGTCCTTCGTCCCGAGCCCGGCGCCAGTGCCACGGCGGCACGGGCGGCGGCGCTGGGGTTCGAGGTCCGCCGCCATCCCCTGTTCGCGGCAGAGCCGGTCCCCTGGATGCTTCCGGCCGGGCCGTTCGATGCGCTGCTGGTGACCAGCGCCAATGCGGTTCGCCATGGCGGCAGCCTTCCAGCCCTCCCCGTCCATGCGGTGGGCGCGGCATCGGCCGCCGCCGCGCGTGCCGCGGGGCTGGAGGTGCTGACGGTCGGTGAGCGCGGTGTTGACGGGCTGCTCGAGCGCTTGCCGGAAGGACTGAGGCTGCTTCATCTTGCCGGCGAGGAGCGGATCGAGCCGGTCGGGGCCAGGCAGTCGATCACCTCGGTCGCGGTCTACCGCATGGCGCCGCTTACGCTTCCCGAGGCCAGCTTGATCGAGGATACGGTAGCGGTGGTCCACTCGCCCGCCGCCGGACGCCGCCTGTCCGAGGTCGACGTCGCGCGCGAGCGGGTGCGGGTGGCTGCGATTAGCCTGGCCGCGGCGGCGGCCTGCGGTTCCGGCTGGGCGCGCTGCGAAGCGGTGGACGCTCCCAACGACCCCGCCTTGCTTTCCCTCGCCGCCAAGCTGTGCAAGGAACAGGGCCGATGACCAGCAGCGCGGCGAACCGGCGGACAAGCCTCAGTGCGATCCTGCTTGGCGCGCTCCTGCTCCTGCTGCTCGGCGGCGCGGCGGCGATCTGGGCTCTGAACCGCTTTCCGCAGGCCGCGCAGCTGGCGGGGTTGCAGCCGCCGGCGGACGCTCTAGCCGAAGCGCAGCCGCGTGCAGTTGCCACCCTTCCTCCGGCTTCGCCGGCCCTCGCGACCACCATCCCGGTTGACGCACTGCCGGCGACCGAAGCGCGGGTCGCGACGCTGGAAGCACGGCTGGCGCGGGTCGAAAGCGCTACCAGCCGGGCGGAAAGCTCGGCCGGGCGCGCAGATGCGCTGCTGGTCGCTTTCGCTGCTCGCCGGGCGATCGATCGCGGGGTGGCGCTCGGCTATCTCGAGCCGCTGCTGACCGAGCGGTTCGGCCCCACCCATCCGCAGGCGGTCGCCACCATCGTTACCTCCTCGCGGCGGCCGGTGCGGCTGGACCAACTCGCCGCCGACTTCACGACCCTGGCGCCCAGGCTCAAGGCGGCGCCCGAAAGCGACAATCTGTGGCAGACGATGCGGCGGCAGATGGGAGATCTCGTCACGATCCGCCGCGCCGACCAGCCGAGCCAGCGGCCGATCGCCACCTATGACCGTGCGGTCGCCCGCCTCAACGCCGGCCAGGTCGACCAGGCGCTGGCCGAAGCGATGCGGCTGCCCGGAATCACCGCCGCGCCGGCCTGGGTGGCGAGCGCGCGCAGCTACGTCGCTGCGCACCGCGCACTCGACCAGATCGAAAGCGCGGCGCTGCTCGCTCGCTGAGGGCCGGCTGCATCTCGCAAATAAGGTGAGATAAGGCGCTGAAAGTGACGATCGGAAGGATCGCTGGAGCGGGCGAAGGGATTCGAACCCTCGACCCCAACCTTGGCAAGGTTGTGCTCTACCCCTGAGCTACGCCCGCTCTGGCGCCATGCGACGGCGGCTCGCGCCGTCTGGGTGGGGGCCCGTTAGCAACGGCTTTCGGGGCTGGCAACCCTTTCAGTGGCTTCCGGGTTGAGAGACTTGGCGCATCGGGTCGGTCGGCCCATATGCGCTGCATCACTTACCAAGAGGAAACGGGCAAGCGTGGCGACACTGGGAATGAGCGCTGAGGAGCGGGAAGCGATCCGCAGCTTCCAGGAGCGGGTGCTCCAGCCGTCGCTCGACAAGCTTGTGATCCTCGATTTCTGGGCGGAGTGGTGCGGGCCGTGCAAGCAGCTCGGGCCGGTGCTGGAAAAGGTTGCCGCCGACTATGCCGACAAGGGTGTGGTCCTGGTCAAGGTCGATGTCGACGAGGAAAAGGTCGTCGCCGCGCAATTCCAGATCCGCTCGATCCCAACGGTCTACGCGATCTTCGGCGGGCAGCCGGTCGCCGACCTGACCCAATATCGCAGTGAGGGGCAGATCAAGCGGGTGCTCGACCAGTTGCTCGGCCAGCTTCCGGTCAAGGGCGAAGCGCAGGCGCTGGAAGCCGAGATCGAGCCGCTGATCGCGATGGGCGAGGAAGTGCTCGCCTCGGGCGATGCGGAGCGGGCCGAGAACATCTTTCGCCAGATCGCCGAGATGGATTCCGATCACCCCGAGGTCGTCGGCGGCCTCGCCCGCGCGCTGATTGCGCTGGATCGCCCCGATGAAGCCCGGGCGCTGCTCGATGGCCTGCCCGAATCGGCGGCTGGCGATTCGGCCGTGGCGCGCGCCCGCGCCGCGCTCGACATCGCGGTCATTCCCGCAGCCGACACGTCTGGGCTGGAGCAGCGGCTGGCGGCGAACCCCGACGATCACGAAGCGCGGCTGGAACTGGCCAATGCGCAGATGGCGGCCGGGAGGCGGGACGAGGCGGCTGACGCCCTGCTCGACCTCGTTCGCCGCGACCGCGACTGGAACGAGGGCGCCGCCCGCACCCGCTTCCTGCAATTGCTGGAGGCGCAGGGGCTGGAGGATCCGTGGGCACGCGCGCAGCGCCGCCGCCTGTCCGCCGTGCTGTTCACGTGAGCGGGTCACCCCTTCGGCTTCCCCTGTTTCCGCTTGGCGGCGCGATCCTGTTTCCGCGCAGCCACCTGCCGCTGCACATCTTCGAACCGCGCTATCGCAAGATGGTCGAGGATGCGGTCGCCGGCGGCGGGCTGATCGGGATGATCCAGCCCCGCGCCGCTCCCGACGACGGGCTGGGCAATCCCGAACTGTACCGGGTCGGCTGCATCGGCGAGATCGTCGGAATGGAGGAGCTGGCCGACGGACGCTTCAACCTCGTGCTGCAGGGGACCACCCGGTTCCGCCTGATCGCCGAGGCGGATGTCGGCACGCCCTACCGCCAGGCCGACGTGATCCCCGGCGACGATGCCGAGGTTGAGCCCGATGCCCTGCCGTCGGTGCTGCGGGCCGCGGTCGAGCAGGAGGCGCGCCTCTTGGGTGATGCCATGGGGCTAATGGTCGACTGGGAAGCGGTCGAGCGGCTCGACGACGAGATGTTGGTCAATGCCATCGCCCAGGTCGCGCCGTTCGACGGCGGGGCCAAGCAGGCCCTGCTGGAGGAAGACGTCCTGACCGGCCGGGCCGAATTGCTAATCCAGCTGATGCAGTTCCTGCGCATGGCGCAGGGCGGCGGCGGCGACGTCAGCCCGCGGATGCAGTGACGACGCTTTAGAGCGCTTCGCCCAGCAGCAGCCGCGGCAGGTCGCCGCTGTTGCCCCGCGCCGCCGCGTTGAGCTTGTGCTTGAGCGGGCCCAGGCGATCAACGATCCCCATTCCCAGGCGCCGCACTGCCGATGCCGTGCGCCCCGGCACCCCGTAGAGCCGGGTCAGCCCGTCGGTCGCCAGCGCCACGCTGAACGCATCGAGCGCCCGCCAGCGCTGGTAGCGGGCGAGCAGTTGCGCATCGCCGAGGTCGAGGCCGAGCCGGGCGCCGTCGACCAGCACTTCGGCCAGTGCCGCCGCATCGCGGAAGCCGAGGTTCACCCCTTGCCCGGCGATCGGATGGATGGCGTGCGCCGCATCGCCGGCCAGCGCCAGGCGGGTGTCGGTGATCCGCGTCGCATGGTGGAAGCCGAGCGGATAGGAAGAGCGCGGCGTCAGCAGGCGGATCGATCCCAAGAAACCGCCCATCGCGGCCTGCGCCTCCGCGGCAAAGTCAGAGTCGTCGAGCTTGAGCAGGCCAGCCGCCTTGTCGCTGGAAATCGACCACACGATCGCCGATCGGTGGGTGCCGTCCTCGAGGTCGGTCATCGGCAGCAGAGCGAATGGCCCGGCCGGATAGAAGATCTCGTACGCGATCTGCTCGTGCGGCCGCTCGTGGGCGAGGGTCGAGACGATCGCGGTATGCCGGTACGACCAGCGCGCCATGCGGATCCCAGCCGCGTCGCGCGAAGGCGAGTTCCGTCCTTCGGCCCCGACGATCAGCGGCGCGGTCAGCTCCGCCCCGCCGGCCAGCCGGACCCGGCCCGAGAAATCGTCTCGCACGACTTCTGCGACCGGACTCTTCCAGCGCAGGTCGATCGCCGCGCCGGCTTCCGCGCGGTCGTGGAGCGCGGCGCGCAGGTGGCGGTTCTCGTGCATCACCCCCAGCGGCTCGCCATCTTCGCCAGGCTTGAAGGTCAGCCCGCCCGGGGCCAGCCCGTCGGCGACGCGGATGGCCTGGATCGGGCAACCTGGCGTGGGCAGATGGTCGAGCACGCCGATCGACCGGAACATCCGCATGCTGGAGGAAGAGACGGCGGTGGTCCGCCCGTCGAAGGCGACATCCCGGCGTTCGGACGGATCGGCGGGGTCGACCACGATCGAGGTCAGGCCCGCACTGTCGAGCGCGGCGGCGAGCGACAGGCCGACCATTCCCCCGCCAAGGATGATGACGTCCGCCTGGGAGCGCTGTTGCTGTGTCATGGAAGCCGCATGTAGGCGCTCGATACCGCCTCGTCATCCTTGACCATGGTCTCGGGTCACAGGCACAATAAGGGAACGAACACACACTCGGGGCGGGACGGGCACTTAGGACATGGCAACGGCAGCAGCACGCACGCGAGCCGACCGGCGCGAGCTGGAACCCGACTGGCGCGACCGGCTGGGCGGCGCGGTGCGCGCGCTAGCGGTCAAGCTGACCGGCGTGGTGGCGATTGCCGTCGCGCTGGCCCTGGCGGTCGCCCTCCTTACCCACCAGCGGACCGACCCGAGCTGGAGCACCGCGGCGGGCGGGCCGGCGCAGAATTGGCTGGGAATGCCCGGCGCTTATGGCAGCGACCTGCTCTTGCTGCTGTTCGGCCCTGGCGGCGTAACCTTGCTGCCGGTGCTGGCGCTAGCCGGAATCAGGCTGCTCGGCGATCGTCCGACCGGGCGGGTCGGGCGCGCCCTGCTGGTCGCCTCGCTGGGCGCGGTGCTGATCGGCATGGCGCTTGGCCTCACCACCAAGTCGGTGGCTTCGGGCCTTCCGGCCGGGCTTGCCGGAGTGCTCGGACTGGCCGGCGCGACGGCCTGGAACGCGCTTCTGGCGCTGATCCCCGAACCTGCCATCGCGGGCCCGAGCCGGATCGCGCTGATCCTGCTGCTCGGGCTTGGCGGGCTGCTGCTGGCGTTCCTGGCGCTCGGTCTCAATGCCGATGAAAAGGCGTTCGTCGCCACCCGTCTGCGCCGCCGCGAGGGCGAAGCCGCTCCGGCGCCGCGCCGGACTGCGGTTGAGCGCGACGAAGGGCGGGCGGTGGCCCCGCCGCGCTCGCGTCCCGAAGTCAACGTCAAGGAACCGAGCACCGGCATCGTCGCGGCGGCGACCGTCGTCGACAAACCGCGCGGGCGGAAGGGCGCGGCCAGCCAGCAGCAGAGCCTGGCGCTGGGCGACAGCTATGCCCTGCCGCCGATCGACCTGCTGACCGCGCCGACCGACGCCGGGCGCAATCCGGTCGACCGGGCCGGGCTGGAGCGCAATGCCCGCCTGCTCGAAAGCGTGCTGGAGGACTTCCACGTCCGCGGCGACATCGTCGAGGTCCGCCCCGGCCCGGTGGTCACCATGTACGAGCTCGAGCCCGCGAGCGGCATCAAGGCCAGCCGCGTGATTCAGCTTGCCGACGATATAGCCCGCAACATGAGCGCGCTGTCCGCGCGCGTCGCGACCATCCCAGGCCGCAGCGTGATCGGGATCGAGCTGCCCAACCCGAAGCGCGAGAGCGTTGCGTTGCGCGAACTCATCGGCAGCCAGGCCTTTGCCGACCAGGCGATGAGCCTGCCTTTGGTGCTGGGCAAGAACATCGCCGGCGACCCGGTCATCGCCGATCTCGCACCGATGCCGCACCTGCTGGTCGCGGGCACCACCGGCTCGGGCAAGTCGGTCGGGCTCAACTGCATGATCCTGTCGCTGCTGTACCGGATGGGGCCGGACCAGTGCCGGATGATCATGATCGACCCCAAGATGCTCGAACTCAGCATCTACGACGGTATCCCGCACCTGCTCGCCCCGGTGGTCACCGAGCCGCCCAAGGCGATCCGCGCGCTGAAGTGGGCGGTCGAGCAGATGGAGGAGCGCTATCGCATGATGGCGAGCCTTGGCGTGCGCGCGCTCAAGAGCTTCAACGACAAGGTGCTGGAGGCCAAGGGCCGCGGAACCAAGCTCGGGCGCAAGGTCCAGACCGGCTACGACGCCGACAGCGGGCAGCCCGTCTACGAGACCGAGGAACTGGATTACGAGGTCCTGCCGCAGATCGTGGTGGTGGTCGACGAGCTTGCCGACCTGATGATGACCGCCGGTAAGGAAGTCGAATTCCTGATCCAGCGCCTCGCGCAAAAGGCCCGCGCGGCCGGCATCCATCTGATCATGGCGACCCAGCGCCCTTCTGTTGACGTCATCACTGGCGTCATCAAGGCGAACCTCCCGACCCGGATCAGCTTCCAGGTCACCAGCAAGATCGACAGCCGCACCATCCTTGGCGAGCAAGGGGCGGAGCAGCTGCTGGGCAAGGGCGACATGCTCTACATGCCGGGCGGCAAGCAGATCCTGCGCGTCCACGGCCCGTTCGTCAGCGACGACGAGGTGCGGCTGATCGCCGACCATTGGCGCAAACAGGGCACGCCCGATTACATCAGCGCGGTCACCGAGGAGCCCGAGGACGGAGGCTTCGCGCTGGACGGCGCGCCGGACGGCGACGACGATCCCGAGAGCCAGCTCTACCGCAAGGCGATCCAGGTGGTGGCCGAAAGCCAGAAGGCCTCGACCTCCTACCTCCAGCGCCAGCTACGCATCGGCTACAACAGCGCGGCGCGGCTGATCGAGCGGATGGAAAAGGACGGCAAGGTCGGCCAACCGGACCATGTCGGAAGACGCGAAGTGCTGATGGATACCGACGGCCACCCGATCTGAGGCGGCCGTCAGCCAGTTCCCCTAGGTCAGCGCCAGCAACACCTCGTTGCGGCGCAGCGGCGGCGGGATCATCGGCGAATTGTAAAACGCATATTCGGGCTCGCACCTGACCGATTCCTCGCCGTGACGGGCGAGCCAGCCGCGCAGGCGGTCCTCGGCAGCCTTGAGGCGATCGTCATGGGCGGTGCCGTGAAAGGTTGCCGCACCGACCCGCCGGGCCGGCAGGTCGATCAGAGTGACGCCAGCGGGCGGCTCGGGCAGGTCATGGCCTTCCGGCATGACGAAACGGACCCGCCAGCCGCCCTCGACCTCGTCATCGAAGCGCAGCGGCGTGCTGCCCATGGGGTTGCCGGCGTCCTGCATCACGGGAACGGTCATCGGCAGTTTCTCGCCCGGGCGCGACTTGGCGAAGATATAGTCGGCGAGAATCTGAAAGCCTTCGCTCAGCGCCTCCTTGCGCGGCCCGGCGACCACCGCTTCGGCAACCTTGATCGGCGGATAGCTGCGGATCTGGAGGTCGCCGTCGCTGACCAGCACCCGGTAATCGGGTCCGGGCGTCGCCTTTTCCCGCAGGACGTAGGCGATCCCGAGCCCGACCAGGGTTGCCGCCGTGACCGCGCCGGCGGCCTTCCAGTTCACGCGATTGGGTGTCGATGCTTTTGCCATGACAGCGACAAAGATTCAGGCCGCCGCCTGTTCCGCCGCGACCGGATAATCGGTGTAGCCCTCGGGCCCCGCGGTGTAGAAGGTGCTGGGGTCGGGATCTGCGAGGGTCAGTTCCTTGCGGAGGCGATCGGGCAGGTCGGGGTTGGAGATGAACGGCCGGCCGAAAGCGATCGCATCGGCCACCCCTTCGCTGAGGCGGGCACGCGCCGACGGTCCGTCATAATCGCTGTTGAGGATGATCCCGCCCTCGAAGTGCGGGCGGATGTGCGGGCTGACCGGAGGAATGTCGCTCGGCGCAAAGGTCGAATGCGCGCCCGGCTCACGCAGTTCGATGGCGGCGATGCCCAGCTCGCCCAGCGCCTTGCCGGCGGCGATGAACAGTCCGTGCGGATCGCTGTCGTCGCAGCCCTGGACCAGCCCGAGCGGGCTCAGCCGGACGAGGGTGCGGCCGGCCCCGGCTTCCGAAATCAACGCCTCGGTCGCCTCGCGCAGCAGGCGGATGCGGTTTTCGACCGAGCCGCCGTAATCGTCGTCACGGTGATTGGTGCCGTCGCGCAGGAATTGGTCGATCAGATAGCCGTTGGCGCCGTGCAGTTGCACCCCGTCGAACCCGGCGCGAAGCGCGTTGCGGGTCGCTGTCGCAAAATCGCCGAGGATGCGCTGGATGTCGTCGTGGGTGATCGCCCGCGCTTCTTCGTAAGGCTTCTTGCCCTCGTAGGTATGCGCCTTGTGCGGGGCGGTGGTGGCGCTGGCCGATACCGGCTGGGTGCCGGTGACGCTGGAATGCACCAGCCGGCCCATGTGCCACAGCTGGGCGACGATCTTGCCGCCCGCCCTGTGCACCGCCTCGGTCACCGGCTTCCAGCCTTCGACCTGCGCCTCGGTCCACAGGCCCGGCGCGTTGGGCCAGCCGAGGCCCTCGCGGCTGATCCCGGTGCCTTCGGAGATGATCAGCCCGGCCCCAGCGCGCTGCCGGTAATATTCCACCCCCAGTTCGGTCGGGACGCCGGTTGGGCCGGAGCGGCCGCGGGTCAACGGGGCCATGACGATGCGGTTGGCGAGATGGATGTCGCCGAAAACGACGGGATCAAACAGATCGGGCATGAAAAGGTCCTGCTTGGGGAACGAGCACGGCTGGTCAGATAGGGTGGCTCCGGCGCATAACAATCGCCGTGCGCGATCGGCCTGGGGTGGACCCAGCCGGGCGCCCCGGTAGGAGGGCGCGGTGACCCAGCGTGTCTCTCCCCGCGCCTTTGCGATCCTGATGCTGGGCAATGTCGCGCTGGCGTTCGGGCCGTGGATGGTGCGGCTTTCCGACGTCGGACCCAGTGCGGCGGGCTTCTGGCGGCTGGCGCTGGCGCTGCCCTTTTTGGTGGTGCTGGCGAAGGCGATGGGCCAGCCGGCGCACTGGCCCGGGCGCTCGGCGGCGTGGGTGATCGCGGTCGCCGCCTTCTTCTTCGCTGCCGACCTTGCCGCCTGGCATGCCGGAATCCACCTCACCAAGCTCGGCAATGCGACTCTGTTCGGG
The DNA here is from genome assembly GCF_023380025.1 of Sphingomonas glaciei. Taxonomy (NCBI): domain Bacteria; kingdom Pseudomonadati; phylum Pseudomonadota; class Alphaproteobacteria; order Sphingomonadales; family Sphingomonadaceae; genus Sphingomonas; species Sphingomonas glaciei. Next base: position 2,023,906 of record NZ_CP097253.1, on the reverse strand, counting down.
AATATCGCGAGCTTTGCCTTTGCCGCCTGGGGGCTGTGGCTGGCGCGGCGGCTGCCGACCAGGTTGCAGGGCGCGGCACTGCTGCTCGCGCTGCTCGGCTCGGCGCTGCTGATGGCGGGAAGCGCCGAGCTGAGCGCCCGTTATCTGCGCGGCGACCTGCTGACCTTGCTCGCCGGGCTGCTCTACGCCGGCTACCTGATCGCAGTGGAGCGGGTGCGCGGTTCGATGCAGCCGCTCCCCGTGCTGATCCTCGCCAGCGCCTTCGGGGCCGCGATGCTGCTGCCGTTCGCGGCGGTGATGGGGGAAACGATTCTGCCGAGCGCCTGGACGCCCCTCTTGCTGCTCGCACTCGGCAGCCAGGTGGTCGGGCAGGGGTGCCTGGTCTATGCGCTGGGACAGGTGCCGCCGCTGGTTGTCGGCCTCGCACTGCTGACCCAACCGGCCGTATCGGCAGCGATCGGGTGGATCGCTTATGGTGAAGTCATGACGTCACTCGATTTCCTCGGCGCCGCCGCCATTGCCGTCGCGCTGGTGCTGGTTCGCTTGCAAGAGGGCGGCTCCGGCCCCAAGTCGGTTTCCGCATGACCGATGTCGCTACCTTGTCTCCTGTCCGCGCGACCGCGCTCGATCTCGCGCTCGCCATTGGCGAAAATGCCGCGTTCGACGGCTGGACTGCCGCCGCGGTCGAGGCTGCCGCGCTGGGCGAGGGGGTCGACCCTGCGCTCGCCGCGCTGGCGGTGCCGGATGACGCCGTGGGACTGATCGACCTTTACGGCCAGGGCGTCGACAAGGCGCTGGCCGAAGCGCTTCCGCCCGAAACGCTGGCGGCGATGAAGATCCGCGAGCGCATCCGCGCCCTCGTCTGGTCCCGCCTGCAGATCCAGGAGCCCGCCAAGGAAGCGATCCGCCGCGCGCTCTCCATCCTCGCCATGCCGCAGAACGCCGCGGCCGCTGCGCGCCTGTCGTGGCGCAGCGCCGACGTGATGTGGCGCATGGCGGGCGACACCGCGACCGACTACAATCACTATACCAAGCGTGCGATCCTGTCGGCGGTCTACGGCTCGACGCTACTCGTCTGGCTGGGCGACGACAGCGAAGGCGCAGCCGAGACCGCGGCCTTCCTCGACCGGCGAATCGACAATGTCATGCATTTCGAGAAGTGGAAGGCCGGGCTCGGCAAATCCGAGCGCCCGAGCCTGACCCGCTTCCTTGGCCGGCTGCGCTACCCGCCGCGTTGAGGAATAACTCCACTGGACCCGCGCTGCTGTTATTGATAATCAGTTGCAGCAATGACGATGCAGCCAACCCCCGCCGACTTCGCGCTCGCCCTCGACCAGCTTGAGCTGGGTCGGCGCGGACGGGTCTCGGCGATCGATTGGGCGCTGCTCGGCAGCCACGAATCGGCCCGGCTGCGCCACTTCGGCTTCGACCCCGACGTGGTGGTGGAGCCGCTTCATGCCGGTCCGTTCGGACGCGACCCGCTGGCGGTGAAGGTCGGTCGCATGACCGTCGCCATCCGCCGTGCCCATGCCCGTGCGATTCGGGTGGTCCCGGCCGACTAATTCGGGCTTCCCAGCCACCAGTGACCCTTCCCGCACCCCTAGTCGCCGTCGTCGGCAACCCCAATGCCGGCAAGAGCGCGCTGTTCAACGCCCTGACCGGCGCCCGCCAGAAGGTCGGAAATTATCCCGGCGTCACGGTGGAGCGCAAAAGCGGCCGCACCGCGCTGCCCGACGGACGCCCGGTCGAACTGGTCGACCTTCCCGGCACCTACGCGCTGGAGCCGTCGAGCCCCGACGAAGCAGTCACCCGCGACGTCCTGAGCGGGAGCCAGGCCGGCGAGCGCAAGCCCGACGCGCTGCTGGTGGTGGTCGACGCCTCCAACCTCGACAATCACCTGCGCTTTGCCCTCGAATTGCGCAGTCTTGGCCTGCCGATGGTGGTGGCGCTGAACATGATCGACATGGCCGAGCGGGACGGGCTGACCGTGTCGGCCGACCAGCTGTCGCAGGCGCTCGGATTGCCGGTTGTGGAGACCGTTGCGGTCCGCCGCCGCGGGCTTGACGCGGTGCGCGAAGCGCTGGAGCAGGCGATCGGCTGCACCGCCGCCCCCGTCCCGGCCCCCGCCGACCTCGCCCGCGAAGCGCGCCGGATCGCCACCGCGGCGATCGTCAGCGAAGCCCCGGTGCGCCGCTGGACCCACCGCCTCGACCGCTTCCTGCTGCATCCCGTCGCCGGGGTCGTGATCCTGGCGCTGGTCATGTTCGCGATGTTCCAGGCGGTGTTCGCCTGGTCGGAAACCCCGATCGGCTGGATCGAAAGCGGGGTGTCGGCGGTCGGGACCCTGGTCACCGACGTCCTGCCCGAAGGTCCGCTGCGCTCGCTGCTGGTCGACGGGGTGATCGGCGGGGTCGGCGCGGTGGTGGTGTTCCTGCCGCAGATCCTGATCCTGTTCCTGTTCATCCTGCTCCTCGAAGGCACCGGCTACATGGTCCGTGCCGCCTTCCTGATGGACCGGCTGATGGGCAGCGCTGGCCTGTCCGGCCGCGCCTTCATCCCCCTGCTGTCGAGCTTCGCCTGCGCGGTGCCGGGGATCATGGCGACCCGCACTATCGATAATGAAAAGGACCGGCTGACCACCATCCTGGTCGCGCCGCTGATGACCTGCTCGGCCCGGCTTCCGGTCTACACGCTGATCATCGCTGCCTTCATTCCGAACCGTGAGATCGCGCCCTTCGTCAACCTGCAGGGGGTGGTGATGTTCGGCCTCTACCTGGCCGGCATCGTCGGCGCGCTGGTCGCCGCGCTGCTGCTGCGCAAGACGGTAGCCCGCGGCGCCGCCTCGTCGTTCATGATGGAACTGCCCAAGTACCAGATGCCCGCCCTAAAGGACGTCGCACTCGGTCTGTGGCAGCGCGCGGTGATCTTCCTCAAGCGAGCCGGCGGGATCATCCTGCTCACCACCGTCCTGCTGTGGGCGTTGGCCAGCTTCCCCGCCGCGGGCCCGGGCGAGAACCAGAGCGAAGTGTCAATCGCCGGCAAGATCGCGAGCGGGATCGAGGTCGTCGTCAAGCCGATCGGCTTCAATCACGATATTGCGCTGGCCCTGTTGCCCTCGATGGCCGCGCGCGAAGTGGCGGTGTCAGCGATCGCCACCGTCTACGCCCTCGACGAGGCCGACGAATCGCAGCTCGAAAAGAGCTTGGCCGAGCGGCTCCGCGGCGCCTGGCCGCTGCCGACCGCGCTCGCCTTCCTCGCCTGGTTCGTGTTCGCCCCGCAATGCGTGTCGACGATCGCGGTCACCCGCCGCGAAACCAACAGCTGGCGATGGCCGATCTTCATGGTCACCTACCTGTTCGCCCTAGCCTACATGGCGGCGGGCGCGACCTACTGGACGGCGGTCGCGCTCGGCCTATAGCTGCTCCTCAAGATAGAGGAGTCGTGAAGCATGGCGGGAAGCGTCAACAAGGTCATTCTAGTCGGCAACTTGGGGCAGGACCCGGAAAGCCGCTCGTTCCAGAACGGGGGCGAAGTGGTGAACCTCAGGATCGCTACCTCCGAAAATTGGAAGGACCGCGACGGCAACCGCCAGGAGCGTACCCAGTGGCATTCGGTGGCGATCTTCTCCGAAGGCCTCGCCAAGGTCGCCAAGTCCTACCTCAAGAAGGGCTCGAAAGTGTATCTCGAAGGCCAGCTCGAGACCCGCAAGTGGCAGGATCAGAACGGCCAGGACCGCTATTCGACCGAGGTCGTGCTGCGCAACTTCAACAGCTCTATGGTGCTGCTCGACGGCCGCGGCGGTGAAGGCGGCGGCGGCGGTGGCGGCGGCTACGGCGGCGGTCGCAGCAGTGGTGGTGGCGGCTACGACGACGGCGGCTTCGGTGGCGGCAGCAGCGGCGGTGGCGGCTATGGCGGCGGCAAGCTCGGCTCGGCCAGCAGCGCCAACCGCCCGGCCCCGGCGGCGTTCGACGACCTCGACGACGACGTTCCGTTCTGAGGGCCTAGAGCCCTCCTACTTCCCCTTCAGCGCCGCCAGGGCCGCGAACGGTCCGGCTTGCTCCTCGCTTAGTACGCCCGCTTCCTTCAGCGCATCTTCGGCGCGGGCGCTGCGCGGGTAGGGATCCAGCGCAAGGCTCAATTCGTCGGCGACCGCAGCCGCCAGGTCGATCTCGCGCCCGTCGTGGAAGATGACGTCGAGGTCTTCGGCGCTGAGCTCGACCTCCTCGTCGGGGGTGCCGCTGGGTTCGGGCATGAACAGCAAAGCGATCGGCGCGTCGACGGTGGCCGGAACCGGCTCGCCGCTGGCGACGCAGGCCTGGGTCACGCTGGCGCGAAGCTGCCCCTCGGCCCGCACCCGGTCGCCTTCGGCCTTGAGCGTCAGCACCGCCTCCAGCCGCTCGAGCCCGAGCAGGTCGAGTCGGTCGGCCACCGCCGCGCGCTCGGCCTCGTCCGCCTGATACTCGACCCGCTGCCCGTCGCGCAGCTTGGCCAGCGGTAGTTTCGCGCCGCTCACGGCAGGACCCCGCCGATCAACGCCTCGTCGCTGCGCCCTTCAAGCGCGCGCCAGAAACGCTTGAGCTCGTCCACCGAATGGGAGAGCGCCTCGTCCGACGGCACTTTCTCGCGATACAGCGAGCGGCCGGTCACGGCCTCCCAGCTTTCTTCGCCGGCGGTCACCTTGCGCCAGGCGCCCAGCCGTCCGCCGAGCGCGCCGACCAGGCTGCCGACCCTTTTGCCCATCACCGGATCGCCGACGCCGTCCTGGCGAAGCTGCGAATCCATGTCGTGAACGAAGGCTTCGGCCAGGCCGACACTGGCCTTGCGTGCTTCCTCGCGGCCCGCCTCGAGTCGGAGGTCGGTCAGCGCGAGCAGCGTCGCCAGCACGGAGAATCGGCCTTCCATCGTGTCGGGCACGCGGCCGGCGACATACCAGTGCGGGCTGCGGGCCTTGGCCACGACCTCGGCGTAGAGCGGCGCGGCGATATTCGGCTCGCTCCGGAACAGCCGCATCAGCGACTTCATGATCATCCTCCGTTCAGGCGGACCGCTGCACTTGGCGCGGCGGGCCCCAGCCGATATTGAGCGGGCGAACCGCCGGCGCAAGGGTGCCGGCATCCGGAGCTTGGCACCTGTGAACAACAATCGTTTCGTCCTCCTCGCCTCGATCGCGGCCCTCGGGCTCAGCGGCTGTGCCGGCTATCGCGAGAATCGCGGCTTCATCCTCGACCCGCAGCTCAGCCAGGCGGTGCAGGTCGGGACCGACAACAAGACCAGCGTCGAACGGACACTTGGCCGGCCGACGTTCACGGGGCAGTTCAACGACAACGAATGGTATTACGTCAGCCGCAACACCTCGACCTTCGCGTTCCGCACGCCGCGGGTGACCGAGCAGACGATCCTGCGGATCCGTTTCGATCCGGCCGGCAACGTCACCGCGGTGGAGCGCACCGGCAAGGACAAGATCGCCTCGATCGACCCCTACGGCCGGACCACCCCGACGCTGGGCCGCCGCAAGAGCTTCTTCGAAGAATTCTTCGGCAACATCGGGACCGTCGGCAGCGGCGCCCTTCCCGGCGGCGGCGGTCAGTAAGCCATTCCCGATCCGGGGTGACGCGGCGGCCGGTTCGGCCTAGACCGGCTTCATGACCGCTCACCCGGCCGGCATGACCTATGCCGATTATCTCCAGCTCCCGGCCCTGCTGTCCGCGCAGCAACCGAAGTCCGACCTGCATGACGAGATGCTGTTCATCGTCATCCACCAGACCAAGGAGCTGTGGCTGAAGCAGATGCTTCACGAGGTCGACCTGGCGATCCGCCTGGTCGTCTCAGACGACTTTGCCGCCGCCTACAAGGCGCTGGCCCGGGTCAGCCGGATTCAGTCGGTGATGACCCTGTCGTGGGACGTGCTGGCGACCATGACCCCGGTCGATTATTCGGCCTTCCGCCACGTTCTCGGCACCTCCTCGGGGTTCCAGTCGGCGCAGTTCCGAGAACTCGAATTCAAGTTCGGGATCAAGGACCCGCGCTTCCTCGACTATCAGGAAGGCGGCACCGAGGGCCGTGCCCGTTTGCAGGCAGCGCTCGACGCGCCGAGCCTGTGGGAAACCGCCAATGCCGCCCGCGTCCGCCAGGGCGCCGCCAGTTGGCTGGAGGTTTACCGCGACAGCGAGCGCTGGTTCGGGCTCTATCAACTGGCCGAGAAACTGGTCGACATCGACGATGCCCTGTCGGGCTGGCGTCATAAGCACCTGCTGACGGTGGAGCGGATTATCGGCATGAAGCCGGGGACCGGTGGCTCGGCCGGCGCGCGTTACCTCGCCTCGACGCTGGAGAAGCGCGCTTTCCCCGAATTGTGGGCGATCCGGACCGAGCTATGAGCTTCAAGCATCTCTTCAGCCGCAGCCTCGGCGCTGCGCCCGGCCGGTTGCACGTCGCCGCGCACAGCCACCACCTGTGGCCCGACGCCAGCTTCGCCGGTCAGGTCGAATGCTGGGAAGATGGCGCCCGGCTCGCCGACCGCAAGTGGGAGCGGGTGATGGGTGAGCTGTGGCCCGAGGCGCAGCGCGAAGTGGCGGTAGAGCTGGGCACGCATCACCCTGACGCCATCGTCTTCGCCGGCAACACCCATGACCTGCTGATCCGCCTGTGGGCCGCCGCGCCGCGCCGCGCCGGGGGGCCGCTTCGGGTCCTGACCACCAGCGGCGAATTCCACAGCGCCCGCCGCCAGTTCGCGCGCTGGGCGGAAAGCGGAGATATCCTCCTCGAGGTTCTGCCGTCCGAGCCGTCCGACACGCTGGCCGAGCGATTGGCGGAGCGAGCGGGAGGCGCCGACCTGGTCATGGTCAGCCAGCTGATGTTCGGTACCGGCCGCTGGGTGCCGCATCTAGAGGCGCTCGCCGCCATCGCCAGGCCCGATGGGCCGTGGGTGGTGATCGACGGCTATCACAGCTTCATGGCTGTGCCTGAGCCGCTCGGCGCGCTTGGGAAAACCTGCTTCTTCCTCGCCGGGGGCTACAAATATGCGATGTCGGGCGAAGGCATCGCGCTGATGCACTCCCCGCCGGGTTTCGGCCCGCGCCCGGCGATCACCGGCTGGTATGCCGAGTTCGAGGATCTGACCCTGCCGCCGGGGCAGGTTGGCTATGCCCCCGACGCGATGCGCTTCATGGGCGCGACCTTTGATCCGTCGGCGCTGTATCGCTTTCTGCATACCCGCCGGATGCTCGCCGCCGAAGGGCTGACCACCGCCTTGATCAGCGAGCGGGTGAGCGGCCTGAAGCAGCGCTTGGCCGATGGCCTCGCCGACACCCCGCTCGCCGCCGCCGAATTGCTGGATTCCCCCACCGGCCCGGCCCGTTTCCTCGCCTTGCGCCATCCGAAGGCCGCCGAATGGCAGGGAGCGCTGATGGCGCAAGACTGCGTCACCGACGTGCGCGGCGACGTGCTTCGCATCGGGCTCGGGCTGTATCACGACGACGCCGACCTGAAGCGCTTTGCCGAGCTTGCGGCTGGTCTTTCCTGATCTTGCCGAGACCAGCCGGATAGGCTGCGAACGTTATCCGATCGCTTTCAGGGTCGCCTTGCCCCATGCTTTGGGGTCGAACCACCGCCAGAAGATATCGGGCCGCGCCCGCCGTAATTGCTCGAACTCGAAGCGCGGCGCGTATCGTGCGATATCGAGAAACTCCAGCTTCGGGCATTCGGCAAGCGGCATCAGGGACGTTTCCGCAAGCCGTGTCGATACGCCCAGAAAGGCCCGCAACGATTGAAGGCCAGCAAGGGGCGCCAGGCTCTGAATCGTATGGTCGCAATCGATCGCGCTCTCGATGCCGATCACGTCAAGATGATGGGCTTCGCGCAGCCATTCGATGTCCGGCATCATCTTGTCGTTGGTCATGAGCAGCGCTCTCAAGCGCGGCAGCTCGAGAAGCGGCGAAAGATCGGAAAGATTTCGAGGGCTGTCGATGCTGAGGTGCTCGAGATGCCGGGCGAGAGAAGCGGTGTCAGATCGGCTGCAAGGAACGGCCATTGGAACTCCAGCCGCTTGAGATCGACCAGCTTGCCGATTTCCCCAAGAAATGGCTTATCCTTTTATGACGCAATGAGGTGCCTGATCGCCTTCTTGTCGCCGATCCCGCGGTAGTTCAGCTTCTGGCGGTTCAGCCAGACTTCGTCGGCCTGCGGCGGTATGTCCGCGACGGTGTCGTCGAAATCCGTTCCGCCCACTCGACCCACTTGCGACGATCGTGCCCGCGAAACCGATCGCTGAAGGCCATTTAGAGGCACGGATAGGCGTCGAACGCGGCGTTCATGCTTCCCGCTTATTCCGCGCGCGATAAAATTTCGGTTACGGCGCCACGCGACGGGGTCCATCACGCCCGCCCCACGGGAAGTCAGCCTTTCCCCAGGCCGTCGCGGATCAGGCGATTCCCCGCCGCCGCCACCTTGCCGGCATCCTCGTCGCCCCACACGCCGAAGCGGAGGCCGAGGAAAACGTTCATTCCCATGATCGCCCAGGCACGCACCTCGGCGTCGAGCGTATCGCGCGGTGGTTGCATGACGCCAGCGGCAGCCCCGTCGGCAAGACGCTCCGAGATGCGCGCGGCGGTGTTCTCGTAATGGGCGCGAAAGCCCGCGGGATCGACGAATTCGGCTTCGTCGATGATTCGGTAGACCTGCTGGTGCTTGCCGACGAAGGCGAGGAAGGCGGCCAACGCCCGTTCCTCGGCTTCGAGCGTCCCACGTCCCTCGGCGAGCACCGGTGCGACCGCCAGCCGGACCTGCTCGGACATGTCCTGGACCAGCGCCCGGAACACTTCCTCCTTGCTGTGGAAGTAGGTGTAAAAGGTGCCCAGCGCGACCTTGGCGGTCCGGGTGATTTCGGTGATGCCGGTGTCGGCGAAGCCGCGGCTGCCGAATTCCGCCCGCGCCGCATCGAGGATCTTGCGCCGGGTCTGCTCGCCGCGCGCGGTGCGCGGTGCCTTGGCCGAACTGGTCAGCGGCACAGTCTCGTGAGGCCGCTCGGCCAGACGCCTTCCCTGTGTCCGCCCCTTGCCGATCGCCGTCACCTTGCCCCCTTTAGCCATTCCCTACCCCTACCACGGAAGCACTCGTCCCGCCGCTCACGTGCCGCCCCACGACCCTGTCCGGCCCGGCATTGGATACGGTCTGACGACCGATCGATACCGCCAGCCTATACAAGTTGAAACCTGATTCAACTTTCAGGTGTGCGTCGGCGTCTGTTTCGGCGGGAAGCTTGGCCTTCGTGAGCCCGGGCCGCGCTGCCGTATCCCTTCAAATACCACCACGATGAACCCACCGCCGCCGCTTCACAAGACTTGAAAGGTGATTCAACTTTCAGTATCAAGAAACCCAGATGTGCGTCGGCGAGCTGTGAATCTCGCCGGGGCTTGTCCAGTCCAGGGGGAGAAATCACAATCATGCGCGCCACCACCGTTCGTTCGGCCTTGTTTGCATCGGCCGCCATGGTCCTGGCCTCGACGCCAGCCTTCGCCCAAGAGGCTCCTGCCGGCCCGACCGAAACCGCCGCGACCGCTGCCGCCAACGAGGCGCAGACCCGTGACGAGGCCGCCACCGCGTCCGACGGCGAGATCGTCGTCACCGCCCGCCGCCGCGCCGAATCGCTGATCGACGTGCCGATCGCGGTGACGGCTTATTCGGGCGAGCAGCTCGATCGGCAGGGTGCGATCGACATCAGCGACATCGGCGACACCACGCCCAACGTCACGCTGGAAACCTCGCGCGGGACCAACAGCACGCTGACCGCCTTCATCCGCGGCGTGGGCCAGCAGGATCCGGTCGCCGGCTACGAAGGCGGTGTCGGCATCTATCTCGACGACGTCTACCTCAACCGCCCGCAAGGTGCGCTGCTCGACGTCTATGACGTGGAGCGGATCGAGGTGCTGCGCGGGCCGCAGGGCACGCTCTACGGCCGCAACACCATCGGCGGCGCGATCAAATACGTCACCCGCGCGCTCTCGGCCGAGCCCGAAGCCCGCCTTCGCGCCAACGTCGGCAGCTATGGCCAGCGCGACGTGATCGTCAGTGCCTCGACCCCGGTCAGCGACTGGATGCGAGTCGGCGGCGCGGTCGCTCGGCTGATCCGCAACGGGTTCGGCACCAATCTCACGACCGGGCAGGAGAATTACAACAAAGACCTGTTCGCGACCCGCGCGACCGTCGAGCTCCTGCCGTCGGATACCATCCGCTTCCGCATCGCCGGCGACTACACCACCGACGACAGCAACCCGCGCGGCGGCCACCGGCTGATCCCCTCGGTCATCTCCAAGCAGCTAGTTCTGGGCGACGTGTTCGACACCCGCGGCGGGCTGGTCAATCCGAAGCAAAAGGTCACCGGCGGAGGAATCTCGATCAAGGGCGAAATCGGGCTGGCCGACGGGATCACCTTCAAGACGATCACCGCCTGGCGCAAGGACAAGAGCGTCACCCCGATCGACTTCGACGCGCTGTCCGCCGCCGACGTTGACGTTCCTGCGATCTACCGCAACCGCCAGTTCAGCCAGGAAGTGCAGCTGCTGGTCGAGAAGGGCCGGCTCAACGGCCTCCTCGGCGCTTATTATCTCAACGCCAATGCCAACAACATCTTCGACGTGGTGCTGGGCGTGCAGGGCGCGGCGATCGGCCTGCCGGGCTTCACCGCCTCGACCTTCGGCGATGTCGATACCAAGACCTGGGCCGGCTTCGCCGACTTCACCTACGACCTGACCGACCAGTTTTCGGTCTCGCTCGGCGGCCGCTACACCTCGGACAAGCGCAATGCGGTGGTGATCCGCCGCAACCTCATCGGCGGCGCTTCGCCCGAGCTTGGCGGGACTCCGCTCAACGGCATTTTCAGTGTCGCCAATCCGACCGGTCGCCAGTTCGGCGCACTGACCTCCGACTTCAACGGCGAAAAGACCTTCAAGCAGTTCACCCCGCGGGCTTCGGTCAGTTGGCAGCCGAATGCCGACAACAACATCTACGCAAGCTGGTCCAAGGGCTTCAAGGGCGGCGGATTCGATCCGCGCGGCCTGAGCACCGCGGCGCCCGACATCAACGGCAACGGCACCCGCGAGGCGAGCGAGATCTTCGACTACTTCCTGTTCGAGCCGGAAAAGGTCACCAGCTACGAGATCGGCTACAAGGCGGCGCTGTTCGATCGCCGCCTTCGCTTCGCGATCGCCGGCTTCGTCGCCGACTACAAGGACGCGCAGGTGCCGGGCTCGGCCGGCGCGGTGGTCAACGGCGTGCCCACCTTCGTCGGGGTCACCACCAACGCCGGCAAGGCGCAGTTCAAGGGCATCGAGTTCGAAGGCACGGCGGTGGTCGCCCGCGACTTCGCCGGGGTCGGCTCGCGCTTCAACCTGTCGGGGTCGGTCGGCTATCTCGACGCCGAATACAAGCGCTTCGTCACCAACATCGCGGCGTTCGACGCTAACGGTGCCCCGGCTCCGGCCTCGCGCGCCCAGCCGATCGACGTCGCCCGCTTCCGGCAGATCCAGAACACGCCCAAGTGGACCAACTCGGCGACGGTCGATCTCACCGTTCCGGCCGGCCCCGGCATGCTGTCGGCCAACGCCACCGCTTCCTACCGCAGCCGCAGCACCCAGTTCGAATTGCCGAGCCCCTATCTCGACCAGAAGGGCTTCTCGCTGTTCGACGCCAACCTGACCTACGATCTCGGCCGGGTCCGGGTCGGGATCCATGGCAAGAACCTGTTCGACAAGCGCTACATCACTTCGGGCTACCAGTTCCTGACGGTGAACCCGGTGACCGGCCAGCCGATCCTGTCGGCCACGCCTTTCCTCGCCAACGGTGCCGCCAACCCGGCCTTCGCTGTCCCCGGCATCGCCCCGAGCCTCGGCTTCGAAGGCGTGGTCACCGGCTTCTACGGCTCGCCGCGCCAGGTCTTCCTGTCGCTCGACGTCAAGTTCTAGGATCTCGGTCGGCACGGGACGCTTGGCAGGTCCAGCGTCCCGTGCCACCAGCCTTTCCATGACAACCGCAGCACGCACGGTTTCGCGCTCGCCGACGATCATCCTCGTCTTCCTGCTGCTGGCCTACATCCTCAACTTCCTCGACCGGCAGATCCTCTCGATCCTGGCCCAGCCGATCAAGAAGGACCTCGACCTTAGCGATACCGAGTTCGGCGCCATCGCCGGCCTTGCCTTCGCACTGCTCTACAGCTTCGCCGGCGTGCCCTTGTCGTATCTCGCCGATCGCACCAGCCGGTCCAAGGTGATTGCCGGATCGCTCGCGGTGTGGAGCGGGTTCACCGCCTTGTGCGGCGTGGCGGGCGGCTACTGGTCGATGTTCCTCTACCGTCTAGGCGTCGGCGTCGGCGAGGCGGGCGGCGTTGCCCCCTCCTACGCACTCATCGCCGACTATTTCCCGCCGGAAAAGCGCGGCCGCGCGCTCGGCATCTATTCGCTCGGCGTGCCGGTCGGGCTCGGCACCGGGCTCCTGGTCGGCGCCTACATCGCCACCTACATCGACTGGCGCGCCGCCTTCATGATCATGGGCGGGATCGGCATCGTCCTGGTGCCCTTCTTCCTGTGGGTGGTGAAGGACGTTCCGCGCCCCGCCGGGACGACCAGCCAAGTCCGCCTCGGCGAAGTCTGGGCGATCGTCTCGCGCAAGCCGAGCTTCTGGCTCCTTGCCATCGCGGCCTCGCTGTCGTCCCTGTGTGGTTACGGCCTGGCGGTATGGGTGCCGAGCGTGCTGATGCTGAGCTACGACCTGACCCTGCTCCAAGCCGGTCAGTTCATGGGCTCGCTGCTACTGATCGGCGGGGTTATCGGCGTCCTTGCCGGCGGCCATTTCGCCGACCGCCTCGGGCATGGCGATAAGAGCTGGTATGCCAAGCTGCCCGCCTTGGCCTGGCTGATTGCGCTGCCCTGCTTCCTGTTCGGCCTGACCACCAACAATTTGTGGCTGGCCTGGCCGCCACTGCTGATCGCCAACGCGATGAACATCCTGTGGCTCGGCCCGATCGTCACTGCGGTTCAGAACCTCGTCGAACCGGCCAAGCGCGCTACTGCCTCGTCGATGTTCCTGCTGATCAACAATCTCGTTGGCCTGGGCGTCGGGCCGCTGCTGATCGGCGCGATCTCGGATGCGCTGAAAAGCACCTACGGCCTCGACAGCCTGCGCTATGCGGCGATCGGGGTGGTCCTGTTCTACGGTCTTGCCGCGATCATGGCGCTGGTCGCGAGCCGCTTCCTGGTCCGCGACTGGATCGATGAACCTCAGCCTCCAATGGCGGAAATCCACGGTTCACGCTTGAGCGACTAGACGTTCTCCCTTCGCCATGAAGGCGGGAACGCGAACGGTAAACAAGCCGTTGGTGACCTCCGAAAGGAGCTTAGGCTCATGAAGAACAGTCTCATTCTAGCCGGCGCTGCGGCGCTGGCCTTTACCGCGCCGGTTCTGGCGCAGCCCGGTAAGGGCGGCGGCGGCGGCAATGGCAATGGCGGCGGCAAGGGCGGTGGCCCGGCCGCGCAAGTCCAGAAGGGCGGCGGCGGTGGCGGCGGCCCGCAGATGCGTGGCAACGGCGGCGGCGGTGGTCCCAAGGAAATGCGCGGCGGCGGTGGCCAGCAGCAGGCCCGCGGCAATGGCGGCGGTGGCGGCAAGCAGCAGATGCGCGGCGGCGGTGCCCCTCAGCGTGAAGCGCGCGGTGGCGGCGGTCCGCAGGAGATGCGCGGCCCCGGCAAGCGCGAAATGCGGGTTGAACGCCAGGCTCAGCGCCAGCAGCAGCAGCGCGGTCCGGTCCGTGAGGCACGCGCGGAGCGCGGCGGCGGCAAGCAGTTCAAGGGCAATGGAAAGGGCGACGTCCGCATCGCGCAGGATCGTGGGCCGGCGCAATATGATGCGCGCTATGTCCAGCGCACGGACCGGGTCGACGGCAAATTCTTCCGTTCCGACCAGGGCTACAACTACGTCGCCAGCCCGGCCTTCCGTACCACCGGCCTGGTTGACGGCTGCCCTCCGGGGCTGGCCGCCAAGGGCAATGGCTGTCTCCCCCCGGGCCAGGCCAAGAAGCTGGTCGGCGGCGCGATCCCGGTCGCGCTCGGTTCGGCCCTGCTGCCGACCTATTATCGCAACTGGTATCCGGACAATGACGACTATTATTACCGGACCAGCGACGATTACGTCTATCGGATCGACCGCGATCGTAACTATGTCGACGCCTACTGGCCGCTCGCGGACGACTGGAACGGTGCCTATTACGTCGGCTCGGCCTATCCGCAGGATTACCTCGGCTATTACAACGTCCCGGTCCAGTATCAGCCTTGGTACGCCGACAATGGCGATGATTATTATCGCTATGCCGACGGTGCCATCTACCAGGTCGACCGCCAGGGCGGCGTGATCGAAAGCATCGTCTCGCTGCTGGCGGGCGGCTTCGGGGTCGGCCAGCAGATCCCCGCCGGCTATGACGCCTACAACGTGCCGTACGACTATCGTGATCGCTACGTCGACAATGACGAGCATATGTACCGTTACAATGACGGCTACATCTACGACGTCGATCCGACGACGCAGATCGTCCAGGCGATCGTGGAGACCCTGGTCTGATGCGCCGCCTCGTGACAACAAGCCTCTTCGCCCTCCTGCTCGCCTCGTGCGGGCAGGGGGACGGGGGCAACCAGGCCGGAAACGCCGGCGCAGCGACCAACGCCGCGGTCACCCCCGGCGCGCCCTCGCAGGATCTTGCGGCTCTGGTCGGCGCCAATCCCAGGCTCGCCCAGTTGGTCAAGGCCGCGGGCATGGAGCCGGTTTTGGCAGGCAAGGCGCCCTACACGCTGCTGCTGCCGAGCAACGTCGCGCTCGACAAGCTCGACAAGGCGACCTGGGAAGGTCTCGACCAGCCGGCGCAGAAGGCCCGGATTACCGCCCTGCTGCGCGGCCATATCCTCCCCGGCACCATCATGTCGGCGGACCTTGCCCGCGCGGTCGAGAATGGCGGCGGCAAGACCACGATCGCCACCATGGCGGGTGAGCCGTTGACGGTCACCCGCGACGGCAACAACCTTCGGATCGCCGGTACGGGCGGCCAGTCCGCCTTGATCACCGGAACCGAACAGCCCGCCCGCAACGGCGTGGTGCACGAGATCGATACGGTCCTCGCCGCCAAGAGCTAGTCCCAGATCGCTGCAAAACCGGGAATCGGGGTGCTTACGGGTGCACCGGTTCCCGCGCGATTGGATCCAGATCGCAAGGTTCCCGGCAAAAAGCACGGTAACGGACCGAGCCTTCTCTCTGTCGTCGCCCGCTATCTCCACAGCGGATCAGTCCTCGCTGGCTTCAGAAAGCGCCCGAACACACCGTCCACTGGCCGGATTGCTGGAGGGACATCGCCATGGGCTCGGCATCGCGCATCGCACATCGGATCGGGCTTCCAGCACTCTCCCTGGTACTGATGTTCGGGTTCGCCCTGGCCGGGATCGAACTGACCCGGGAGGATGGCCGCCTGGCTTCGGTGTGGATGGCCAATGCGGTAGTGATCGCCTTGCTGTTCCGCTGCGACCAGAAGCGCTGGCCGGGAATGATCGCAGCGGCGCTCGCGGGCAATATTGCCGCCGCGCTGATCGCTGGCGACAACTCCGCCCTGGCGGTGGCCCTTGCCGCCTGCAACGTCGTCGAGATCGCGATCGTCATCACCCTGTTCGCCCGACGCTACCCGCTTCCCGCCACCCTCGATTCGCCGGCTCGCCTGATCTGGCTGGCAATGCTTGCAGTGATCGGGCCGGTCGCTTCGACAGTGCTTGCCGGGGTGAGCCTCGCCGTGCTCGACGACCCTGCCGCCTCGGGATCGCTCGCCCACTGGCTGCTTGCCGACATCCTCGGAATCCTGATCCTCACCCCCTTGCTGGTGACTCTCGCGCATTCGCGGTCCGAGCGGGAACGCGGGGCGTGGCTGGAGTATGTCGGCCTTCTGACGCTGGCGGTGGTAGTCACCGCGACCGTTTTCCTGCGCGAAACGCCTTTCATTTTCCTCATCACCCCGGTCCTGATGCTCGCCGGATTGCGGCTGTCCCTGCAACGCTGTGCAACGCTGGTGCTGGTGGTCGACTGCATCGCGGTGGCACTGACCTTCGAAGGGTACGGGCCGCTCAATAACCCCGTGATTGCGGACGGCTCCCGGATCTTCCTGATCCAGGCGTTTCTCGCGACGGCGGTGGCGCTGACCTTGCCGGTGTCGGCGCTGCGCCATGATCGCGCGCGCACCGCCCGGTCCCTCCGCCTGAGCGAGGAGCATTACCGATTGTTGGCCGACCACAGCAGCGACCTGGTCCTGCGCCTCACCGCCAACGGCGTGGCCGATTATGTTTCCAGTGCGTCGGAGCGAATGCTGGGCTTGCCCGCCAACAAGCTCCAGGGGCGAGCACTCGCCTTGCGGGTCCATCCTGACGATCGCACTCGCTTCATCGCTGCAGTCGATCACGCTCGGCACCATGGTGACGCCATGACCTGCTTCCGGATGGGTCATGCCTGCGGCCAGGATCGCTGGATCGAAGCGCACATGCGGCTTGCCGGACCGTCGGTGGCGCTCTCCTCGCCGGGCGCCTACGCTCCGGTCGATCGCCCGGTCGTCGCCAATCTGCGCGACATCCACGACCGTCGCACTGCCGAACTGCTTGCCGACGAGAGCGCCGCGCGGCTGCGCGAAAGCAACCGGCTGCTCAACATGGCCGAGGGGCTCGCCTCACTTGGCCACTGGGTGTTCGATCCGGCGCGCAAGCAACTCATCCTCTCGGCTGAAGCGGCGGCTATGCTTGGGCTTGCCCGCCGCAATGTCAGCGCGCGGGACGCTCTCGCCCGGCTCCATCCGCAGGACCGCCTGCGCCTGCTGCGCACCTTGGCGGAAGCGTACCGGGTCGAATCGCCAGTCGAATGCACCGTCCGCCTTCCCGAGGAAGTCGGTCGCACCCTACAGCTGCGGATGCACCTTCCTGGGGGCGGGCGCGCCGCCAGCCTGTTCGGAGTGGTCAGCGACATTACCGCCAAGCTCGAGGACCAGCAGCGCCTGGTCTCGGCGCTCGAGGAAGCCCGCGCCGCGGCCAGCTTCCGCAGCCAGTTTCTCGCCACCATGAGCCATGAGATCCGCACCCCGATGACCGGCGTCATCGGGATGATCGAACTGCTTGAAGCCGAACCGGATGCCGCGGACCGGAAGCTTTACCTCCACACCCTGCGCCAGTCGGGCGACCTGCTGATGACGGTGCTCAACGACATCCTCGACTTCAGCAAGGTCGATGCCGGGCGGATCACCATCGTCGACGAGCCGTTCGACATTGGTGCGACCCTGCTCACCAAGATCCGCCTCTTCGACCGGATCGCCTCCGCGCGTGGCCTGCGGCTGAAGCTGGAGGGTCCGGAACCAGGCTCCCTGTGGTTGCGCGGCGACGCGGTTCGGCTCCGCCAGGTGCTCAGCAACCTCCTCAGCAATGCGATCAAGTTCAGCGAACGCGGCGAGGTGGTGGTGCGCTGCGCGGTCCAGCCGCTTGCCGGCGGCCGTCACCGGCTGCGCCTGTCGGTGACCGATCACGGTATCGGCATCGCGCCCGACCTCCGCCCGCACCTGTTCGAGCCGTTCGTGCAGGGAAGCGAAAGCAGCGAGGGCGGGGGAACCGGCCTCGGGCTCGCGATCAGCCGCCGGCTGATCGAAGCGATGGGTGGCAAGCTGTCGGTCCAGTCGCGCCCTCGCCAGGGCTCGGTCTTCACCATCGTCCTGACCCTTCCCGAAGCCAAGGCCGCGGCCGCGGTCGATCGCACGGTCAGCGCGTCGACCGCCAAGCCGCTCGAAATCCTGCTGGCCGAGGACAATCCCGTGAACCAGCTGCTGGTGACCGCCTTGTGCAAGCGCCTCGGCCACCGGGTCACCTGCGCCCCGGATGGTGAGGAAGCGGTCTCCACGGCCTCGGACCGCGCGTTCGACCTGATCCTGATGGACATGCAGATGCCACGGTGCGACGGATTGACGGCGGCTCGCCGCATCCGTGACGGCGCAGGGCCCTGCGCGCGCATCCCGATTGTCGCACTCACTGCCGATGCGTCATCCGATCGTCGCGGCCTTTACGAAAGGGCCGGGCTCGACGGGTTGCTGACCAAGCCGATCGACAGCACCGCCTTTGCCCGTGCCCTGAACGACGTGGCCGAGGGCAGCCAGCTTCGCCAGTCGCAGTCCACGCCGGCGCCCGATCAGCCCGCCAGTCCTCTCGAAGCCACTGTCCTCGATGGGTTGCGCGACGTGCTCGGCGCCGCTCGCCTCGACCAGCTGCTGTGCCTGCTGGGAACCGAACTCGACGAGCGGCCGGCCGCGATCCAGAGGGCGCTGGCCGACCGCGATTTTGCCGGGGCCGCTGCTGAGGCCCACAGTCTCAAGGGTGCCGCCGGCAATATCGGCGCCCTGATGGTCAGCCAGGCCGCCGCCGAGCTGGAGAAATCCATCGTCGCGGCCGCCGGGGGCGACCCGCGGCTGCTCGCCGCCGCCCTTCGCCACCTCGCCACGCAGATCGGCCTTGCCCGGCACGCCCTGGCGGCCCTTCACCTCAGGCATGTCGCCGAGCTGCTGCACGCCTGAGCGAGTTGGGAGCCACCAAGCCCCTTCAAAGGGCGGGGGCTGGCGCTTTCCCGCCAGCGTGGGTTCGATGCGTGACCGTGATGGCGGATCGATCGCGAAACCTCGGCCATAGCCCCTTCCACCCGACCGCCCGCCCGCTATAACGATCCGACATGACGAAGCCGTCCGGCGCAGTCAGCCCCTCCCGAGGGTGCTGGCGCGGGCGGTTCAGGGGCAAAAGGACTGAGCAGCAGCGATGAAGGCGACGATCGAACGGGCCACCCTCCTCAAGAGCCTCAGCCACGTCCAGTCGGTGGTGGAGCGCCGCAACACCATCCCGATCCTGTCCAACGTCCTGATGGACGCGCGCGAGGACGGCACGCTCAGGCTGATGGCGACCGACCTTGACCTGCAGGTCGATGAAACCGTCCCGGCCAATGTCGCCACCGCCGGCGCCACCACCGTCTCGGCGCACACCTTCTTCGACATCGTCCGCAAGCTGCCCGAGGGAAGCCAGGTCGAACTCAGCGCCTCCGACGGCAAGATGCAGGTCGTTGCCGGGCGTGCCCGCTTCAACCTGTCGACCCTGCCGCGCGACGACTTCCCGGTGATCGCCGAGGGCGAGCTTCCGACCCGCTTCGAGCTGCCCGCCGCGACGCTTCGCCAGATCATCGACAAGACCAAGTTCGCGATCTCGTCCGAAGAAACCCGTTATTACCTGATGGGCATCTTCCTTCACGTCGCCGACGACATGCTGAAGGCCGCCGCCACCGACGGCCACCGCCTCGCTCGCGTGACGGTCGCCAAGCCCGACGGCGCCGATGGCATGCCCGACGTGATCGTGCCCAAGAAGTGCGTGCTCGAACTCAGGAAGCTTCTCGACGAGGTCGAAGGCACGGTCGAGGTCACCCTGTCGGCGACCAAGATCCGCTTCGTGCTCGGCCATGCGGTGCTGACCAGCAAGCTGATCGACGGCAGCTTCCCGGACTACAACCGGGTCATCCCGACTGCCAATGACAAGCTGCTCAAGCTCGATCCCGCCAGCTTCAAGGCCGGCGTCGACCGTGTCGCTACCATCGCCAGCGAAAAGACCCGCGCGGTCAAGATCAGCCTCGACCGCGACCGCGTGACCCTCTCGGTCACCTCGCCCGAAAACGGTCTCGCGACCGAGGAACTGGCCGCCGACTATAGCTCCGACGGGCTCGAGATCGGGTTCAACGCCCGCTACCTGCTCGACATCTTGGGCGAGATCGACGGTGACACGGTCGAGGTCCACCTCGCCGATGCCGCCGCCCCGACGCTGCTGCGCGAAAACGACAAGTCGGCTGCGCTTTACGTCCTGATGCCGATGCGGGTCTGACCCGCAGGATCAGTCGAGGGTCGCCTTGAGCATGTCGAGGCAGTCCCGGTCGATTGCCGAGCCGACCTCTTGGGTCATGATGCCGATCGCTTCGCCGACGGGCAGTGCCGCGCGGTAGGGGCGGTCGGACACCAGAGCGTCGTAGAAGTCGCAGGCGGTGATGATGCGGGTGTCGCGACTGATTGCGGTGCCCGACAGCCTTAGCGGGTAGCCGCTCCCGTCCAGCCGCTCATGATGCGCCGCGGTCACGTCGGCCATGTCGGACAGGGCGCCGATCCGGCCGAGGATCGCGCGGGTATGCACGGCATGATTGCGCATCTCGGTCCATTCGCGCTCGTCGAGGCTGGCGGGCTTCTCGAGGATCGCGCTCGATACGCCAAGCTTGCCGACGTCGTGCAGCACCGCCGCCCGGCGCAGCCAGCGGGTCCGCTCGGGGCTCATCCCGAACCCTCTTGCCATCTGCTCGGCCAGATCGCCGACCCGCTGCGAATGGCCGGCGGTGAACGGGCTCTTGGCGTCGATCACCTGCCCGAAAGCATCGGTGATGGCGTCGAGGTAATCGTCGTCGAGCGCCAAGTTCGAGCTGATCGGCGCCAGGCGGATCACCCGGCCTTCGATGGTCGGGGACGCCAGTTTCTCCCAGAAGGCAGGGCGTGCCGCCACTGCCTCGAACGCCTGCACCAGTGCCGGGTCGAACCACAGGCGGTGCCTGCGCCGGACCTCGTCGAGCGCGGCGCCGGGGCCGGCATGGTCGTGGAAGACGTCGGCAACCTGCGCCAGCAACGCGATCCGCGAAAGCAGCGGAATGGCCTCGCCCTGAAGCCGGCCCGGCCGGCCCGACCCGTTCCAATGCTCGTCGAGGTGATAGATGCCGTCGCACACCGCATCGGAGAAGCGCAGGGTCCGCGCGATGTCGGCACCGCGGGTGCAGCGCGACACGATCATCTCCTGTGCGATCGCATCGCCGTTGCGCAGGATGTTGCCGATCGCCGACGCGCGTTGCCGGAAGGTCGCGCCCTGCGCGGTCTTCTTCAGGACGAAGTGCAGCGTGGCGGCAAGGCTGGTGCCGACCGTCTTGTAACCCTGCTTGAAGGCCCGGTCGTCGACCTCGTACAGTTCGCAGATCCGGGCCGCGTTGCTGCTGCAGCCGAGGTCCTTGAGCAGCAAAGTATAATAGAGATCGCCAAGGTCGGGAGGCGACAGGCCGATCTCCCGCCCGATCTGCATTCCGATCCAGCAGGTCCGGATGCAATGGCCGGCCGGCTGCCCTTCGGTCAGGTCGAGGGCGTAGCTGAAGGCCGCGATGACCTCGGCCCGATTGGCGGTGGGAAGCGGGATGACCTGATGCAGCATGCACCGGCTGTTAGGGCGTGCGGCTTAGCGCGGTCCTCATCGAGATGGTTAAGAATCCTGGCCCGCCGGCATGCAAACCGGACCCGATCCCGAAGCGACCGCTGGCCTGCGAGGCGTATGGCCTTCGCGCTGCCGCTCTGCTTAAGCCCGTGCCCATGACCGACGCCGCCATGCCCGCCGCACCCGGCCGCCGCCTGTGGCTCTACAAGCGCCCTTTCTCGATCGGCGTCGCGCATGAATGCTGGGTGCTGATCGACAGCCGCATGTCCGGCCTCACCAGCACGTTGGTGGTCGATGGGGAGGAAGTGGCCTCCGACGTCACTCCCGTCACCGGGGCCGAGGCGGTCCGCAATCACCGGCTTGCACACACGCTTCCCGACGGGCGCCGGATCGAAATCGAGGCAGGCTACGTCAACTGGTGGACGGTCGGCATTGCCGTCCGGCTCGACGGCACGCTGATCCACGAAAGCCACAAGGGCCGGCAGATCGCCTATCCCGAACGCTTCGCCAGGATGGTTTCGGACCCCAAGCAGGGCGGTGAGCCGGCCTATGACCCCGGCAAGCTCAAGCGCAACAAGATCCCGATCGCGGTCGACATCGCCACCGGCCTGCTGTTCTTCCTCGTCGCCAAGCTGACCGACCTCAAGACCGCCGCGCTGGTCGGTGCCGCGGTCGGGCTCGGCATCGTGATCCTCCAGCGGTTCGTGAAGGTCGACCTGGTTGGCGGCATGATGCTGTTCGGCGTGTTCATGCTGCTAGTCAGCGCCGGCTTCGCCATCCTGTTCGAGGACGAGGAGATCATCAAGCACCGCTCCACCATCGTCGGGCTGGTCGGCGCTACCTGCTTCCTGTTCGACGGGCTGGTCCTCAAAGGCCGCAAGCTGGGCGCCGGCATCGATCGCTACATGGCCTATAACGACATCGACCAGCGCCGGCTGAGCATCGGCATGGGGCTGACCGGCCTGGTCATGGCCGGCGGCAACAGCTTCGTCGCCTGGGCTTTCTCCACCGACGCCTGGCTGATCTACACCACCTTTCTCGATATCCCGGTCAGCATGGCGCTGGTCCTGTGGACCGTCAGCTGGGCGCGCAAGGGCGGCAAGGCCGGGCCCGGGCAAGCGCTCGCCGGCGCCTGATGCTTGGCCGGCTGACCCTTACCGACTTTCGCAACCACGCGGGCCTCGACCTCCAGCCCGGGCCCGGTTTCGTCTGCCTTTACGGGCAGAATGGCGCGGGCAAGACCAACATCCTCGAGGCCGTGTCGATGCTCGCGCCAGGGCGCGGCCTGCGCGGCAGCGCGCTTGGCGAGATGGCCCGCAGCGACGGGCCGGGGGGATGGAGCGTCAGTGCTTCGCTGGCTGAGCCGGATGGAACGACCCTCGGCACCGGCACCCTTCCTACCGCGCCCGAGCGCCGGATAGTCCGCATCAACAGCGCTGCTGCTTCGGTCAACAGCCTGGCCGAATGGCTTGCCGTCCTGTGGCTGACCCCCGCGATGGACCGCCTGTTCATCGGCCCGGCCGGTGACCGCCGCCGCTTCCTCGACCGGCTGGTGCTGGCGCTGGAGCCGGGCCACGCCCACCACGCCTCGCGCTTCGAAGCGGCCATGCGCGCCCGCAACAAGCTTCTGGCCGAGCCCGATGGCGCCGACCCCGAATGGTTGTCGGCGCTGGAAGCGGGAATGGCCGAACATGGCGAGGCGCTCGGCGGCGCCCGCGCCCGCACCGTCGCGGCGCTGGCCGAACAGCTCGCCGCCACGCCCGAGGATCTGTTCGCCCGCCCGGCCATCGCCCTCGACCTCGCCGACCAGGACGACCTCGCCTCCCGCCTGCGTGCCAGTCGCGGGCGCGACGCCGCCGCCGGGCGCGCGACCGAAGGGCCGCACCGCCAGGATCTGCTCGTCACCCACGCCGACAAGCGGCAGCCCGCCGCGCGCTGCTCGACCGGCGAGCAGAAGGCGCTGCTGCTCGGGCTGGTCCTCGCCCATGCCGCCCTGGTCACCAGCCGCCGCGGCGCACCGCCGCTGCTGCTGCTCGACGAGGTCGCCGCCCACCTCGATCCCGGCCGCCGTGTTGCCCTGTTCGAGCGCCTTGCAGGCCGCGGCCAGGTGTGGATGACCGCCACCGAAGCCGCCCTCTTCGACGGCACAGGCGACGCGACGATGGTGCATATCGGCTAGAAACTGGACAAATCGGCAACTCCCGCCTACATGGCTGTTAGCGAGACGCCACAAAGCGGCGTGATCGGCAGCCTGTCAGGCTCCGGCCCGCGTCTCGGTTCACCTTACGAAGTTCTCCACATCACGCGGGGTTCTTGCAAAAACCCAGCTCCGGCAGCGGCCTCCGCTCGCCGGCGCGTCATGTTTGGAATCTATACGAATGTCGTTCGAACAACTCGGGCTTTCGACGCCCCTTCTCAACGCGCTTGCCGCCAAGAATTACACCCAGCCGTCGCCGATCCAGGCGCAGGCCATTCCGTACGTCCTCGAAGGCCGCGACCTGCTCGGCATCGCCCAGACCGGCACCGGCAAGACGGCCGCGTTTATGGCACCGTCGCTGCAGCGCCTCGCGGCCAACCGCCCGTCGATGCTGAAGCCCGGCCAGATCCGCATGCTGGTGCTCGCGCCGACCCGTGAACTCGCCTCGCAGATCGCTGCGAGCGCCGAAGCCTATGGCGCCGGCCTCAAGACCACCGTCGGCGTGATCTTCGGCGGCGTCGCCAACGCCAAGTCGCTGCGCACCGTGTCGCGCGGCCTCGACGTTCTGGTCGCCACTCCCGGCCGCCTGCTCGACCTGGTCGACCAGCGCGCGGTCAACCTTTCGATGCTCGAAATCCTGGTCCTCGACGAGGCCGACCAGATGCTCGACCTCGGCTTCATCCACGCGCTGAAGCGGATCGTGAAGATCATCCCGGCCAAGCGCCAGACCCTGTTCTTCTCGGCCACCATGCCGAAGATGATCAAGAGCCTCGCCGACGAATATCTCAAGAACCCGGCCGAAGTCGCGGTCACCCCGGTCGCCACCACTGCCGAGCGGGTCGAACAGCGCGTCACCTTCGTCAACCAGGCGGAGAAGACCGCGCTGCTCACCCTGTTCTTCCAGAACGGCAAGGACATCGAGCGGACCCTGGTGTTCAGCCGCACCAAGCATGGCGCCGACAAGATCGTCCGCATGCTCGGCGCCGCCGGCGTCGCGGCCAATGCGATCCACGGCAACAAGAGCCAGCCGCAGCGCGAAAAGGCCCTCGAAGCCTTCCGCGACGGCAGCGTGCCGATCCTCGTCGCGACCGACATCGCCGCGCGCGGGATCGACATTCCGGGCGTCAGCCACGTCGTGAACTACGACCTGCCGAACGTGCCCGAGCAGTATGTCCACCGCATCGGCCGCACCGCGCGTGCCGGCGCTGACGGCATTGCGATCGCTTATTGCGACCGTGAGGAGCGCGCCTTCCTCAAGGACATCGAGAAGCTGACCCGCCAGAAGCTGGCGGAAGAATCGCTTCCGGCCGGTTTTAACCAGGCGGTGGAAGCGCTCAAGCGCCTCAAGCCGGAACCCAAGCGCGAGCCGCAGCCGCAGCAGCGCAACAAGCGCAACGAAAGCGGTGCACGCGGCCACAACCGCGATCCGCAGCGCTTCGGCCTGCCGCGGCAGGATCCGCGCCGCGACATGCCCGAGGACCGCAGCGGTCCGCGCGAAGGCGGCCGTTCCATGCGCGGTGTCCCCGGTGCCGTTCGTGGTCCGGTCGGCAACCCCGCCCGTGCCGCAACGTCGGCTTCGGGTGGCCAGCCCCAGGCCCAGCGCCACGGCGGCGGACCGCGTCCGGCCGGCCAGGGCGGTGGCCACGGCGGTGGTCGTCCGAGCGGTGGCGGCCAGCGCCGTCGCGGCGGCGGCGGCTTCTCCGGGAACGGCGGCGGTCAGCGCCGCGCCGGCTAAGTAGCTCCAGACTCAGGTGGACTTAGGTCCACCATCGCAACCGAAGGTGGCTGCGCATTGTTCTCTTCCCGACATTATCCCGTCGAAGGAAGAAAATGATGCGCAGCCTTTTCATTGCCGCCAGCGTGCTTGCCCTCGCGGCCTGCAGCGGCACCACCGACACAGCCAACAGCGATTCTGTCGTCACCAACGACATGGCTGCGGTCGACAATCTGATCACCGATGACGGCATGAACGCCGGCGTCGCGGGCAACATGGCCAACGGCGCCGCAGTGGTCACCGTCAACATCGACGGCGTCGCCGCCGACGGTGGCCCGGTCCTCGTCGCGCTGCAGAGCGAGAGCGAATTCGGCAAGAGCGCCGGCACCTACACCACCAAGGTCGAGCCGACCGGCACTTCGGTTACCGCCACTCTGTCGGGCGTCCCGGCCGGCCGCTATGCCGCCGCCGTGGTCCAGGACACCGACCGCAACGGCAGCTTCACCATCGGCGCGACCGGCCCGACCGAGCCCTATGGCTTCAGCGGTACCGCCCAGACGGGCGCCCCGGCCTTCGCCCCCGCGGCGTTCGACGTCGCGGCCACCGGCGGCACGGCCAGCGTGACGCTCAAGGGCAAGTAACCAGTTTGGCGGGCGGTGCGTTTCCCCCCTTGCGCACCGTCCGTCACCCCCTTCCTCTGATAACACGGGCTCCGGCCCTCGCGCGCACGCCCGCGCACGTGACTTCCGGGGGGCATGCGCTATAGCTTCTGCATGGCAGAAGAAGCGAACCAGAACTCCTACGGCGCCGACAGCATCAAGGTCTTGAAAGGCCTCGACGCGGTGCGCAAGCGGCCGGGCATGTACATCGGCGATACCGACGACGGATCGGGCCTCCACCACATGGTGTTCGAGGTGTCCGACAATGCCATCGACGAAGCGCTCGCCGGTCACTGCGACCGCATCCTGATCCAGCTCAATCCCGACGGCTCGGTCACGGTCGAGGACAATGGCCGCGGCATCCCGACCGGCATCCACGCCGAGGAAGGCGTGTCGGCCGCTGAGGTCATCATGACCCAGCTCCACGCCGGCGGTAAGTTCGAAAACACCAGCGACGACAACGCCTACAAGGTGTCCGGCGGCCTTCACGGCGTCGGCGTTTCGGTGGTCAACGCGCTCAGCGAATTCCTCGATCTCACCATCTGGCGTGACGGCGAGGAGCATTACATGCGCTTCCGCCTCGGCGATGCAGTCGCGCCATTGAAGGTCGTCGGCCCCGCACCCGAGGGTAAGAAGGGGACCAAGGTCACCTTCCTGCCCTCTCCCGATACCTTCAAGATCACCGAATTCGACTTTGACAAGCTCGAGCATCGCTTCCGTGAACTCGCCTTCCTCAACTCCGGCGTGCGCCTGGTCCTCGCCGACGCCCGGCACGAGGAGCGCAAGGAAGTGGAGCTGTTCTACGAAGGCGGGATCGCCGCCTTTGTGAAATATCTCGACCGCGCCAAGACCCCGCTGTTTCCCGATCCCATTGCCATCTCGGCGGTGCGCGACGGCATCGGCATCGACGTCGCGCTGGAGTGGAACGACAGCTATTACGAGAACGTCCTGCCGTTCACCAACAACATCCCCCAGCGCGACGGCGGCACCCACCTCGCCGCCTTCCGCGCCGCGCTGACCCGCACCGTCAACGGCTATGCCGAAAAGTCCGGCATGCTGAAGAAGGAAAAGGTCACGCTCACCGGCGATGACATGCGCGAGGGCCTGACCGCCATCGTCTCGGTCAAGCTGCCCGATCCCAAGTTCAGTTCGCAGACCAAGGACAAATTGGTCAGCTCCGAGGTGCGCCAGCCCCTTGAAGCGCTGATGAGCGACAAGATGACCGAATGGCTGGAGGAAAATCCGGTCAACGCCCGCGCCATCATCCAGAAGATCATCGATGCCGCCGCCGCCCGCGAAGCCGCCAAGCGCGCCCGCGAACTGACCCGCCGCAAGGGCGTGATGGACATCGCTTCCTTGCCCGGCAAGCTCGCCGACTGCCAGGAACGCGACCCCGCGCTCAGCGAACTGTTCCTGGTCGAGGGCGATTCCGCCGGTGGCTCGGCCAAGCAGGGCCGCAACCGCCAGAACCAGGCGATCCTGCCCCTGCGCGGTAAATTGCTCAACGTCGAACGCGCGCGCTTCGACCGGATGCTGTCGAGCCGCGAGATCGGGACCATCATCCAGGCGCTCGGCACCGGCATCGGCCGCGAGGAGTTCAATCTCTCCAAGCTGCGCTATCACAAGATCGTGATCATGACCGACGCCGACGTCGACGGCGCCCACATCCGCACGCTTTTGCTGACCTTCTTTTACCGCCAGATGCCCGAACTGATCGAAGCCGGCCACCTCCTCATCGCCCAGCCGCCGCTGTACAAGGTCGCCCGTGGCCGCTCGGAAGTCTATCTCAAGGACGATGCTCAGCTCGACGATTATCTGGTCGACGCCGGGCTCGAAGGCATGCAGCTCGAAACCGCCACCGACATGCGCCAGGGGCCCGACCTGCGCGGCCTGGTCGAGCATGCCCGGCGGGTCCGCACGCTGATGCGCTATGCGCCCAAGAAGTATGACCCGGCCTTGCTCGAAGCGCTGGCGCTGGCCGGCGCGCTCGATCCTGAGCTGGCGACCGCCGGACGCCGCGCCGCGATCGAGAAGGTCGCTTCGTGGCAGGGCCTCGGCGATCCCGAAGCGCGCTGGACGGGCGAACTGGCGGCCGAAGGCGGCTACCTCCTCCGCCGGCTGTGGCGCGGGGTGACCGACGTCACCATCATAGAACCCGCCTTCATCGCCTCGGCCGAAGCCCGCAAGCTCCACACCCTTGCCGCCGAACAGGCCGAGGTCTACCAGACTCCCTCAACCCTCCGCACGCTCAAGAAGGGCGCCGACGTCCAGGCCGAGCCGACCGTCGGCGCCGGCGAAGGCGAGGAAGCGCTCGAGCAGGCCGCCGCCGACACCAAGGGCAAGCCGATCGCGGTCACCCGCCCCTCCGAGCTGCTCAACGCGGTGCTTGCCGCGGGCCGCAAGGGCCTCAGCATCCAGCGCTACAAGGGTCTGGGCGAAATGAACGCCGAGCAATTGTGGGAAACCACCCTCGACCCGGCCAACCGCTCGCTGCTGCGGGTCGAGATCGGCCAGGCCGACGTCGCCGACGAGATCTTCTCACGCCTGATGGGCGAGATCGTCGAACCCCGCCGCGAATTCATCCAGGACAATGCGCTGAGCGTCGCCAACCTCGACGTGTAGGCGTCATATTGCCTTTCGGCTGCAGGACGCTGCCTTTCATAGGGCCAAGTCGCCCTGCGGCTCGCGGCCAGGGATATCCCGCCGGAACCATTCCGTGGTACCGCTATTGAAATATCGTGAAGGTCGCGTGATGTCCCGGCCTCGTTGTTGAGGGAGGTCGGAACGACACAGGCAATTTCGGGCATCGGCGGGCTCGACGACGTCCTCAATGGCGGCTTCGAGCGTGGCAGGGTCTATCTTCTCGAGGGGAGCCCTGGCACCGGCAAGACCACGATCGCCATGCAGTTTCTCCAGTCCGGCGCGAAGCTGGGGGAGAAGTGTCTGTACATCACCCTGTCGGAGACCGAGGATGAGCTGCGCTCGTCCGCGACGTCGCACGACTGGGACCTTGCCGGAATTTCGATCTACGAACTGGTGCCGCCGGAAAGCCTGCTCGACGACGAGCAGCAGCAGAGCCTGCTCTACTCTTCCGATCTCGAACTGGGCGAGACCACCAAGCGTATCTTCGAGGCATTCGAGGCGACCAATCCCGACCGCGTGGTCGTCGACAGCCTGTCCGAGATCCGCCTGCTGGCGCAGAGCTCGCTGCGTTACCGACGGCAGATTCTTGCGCTGAAGCACTATTTCGCCAAGCGCAATTCGACTGTCCTGATGCTCGACGACCTCTCCACCGACGTCAACGACAAGACGGTCCACTCGGTCGCGCACGGCGTCATCCGCCTCGAGGAACTCGCGCCCGAATACGGGGCGGAGCGGCGGCGACTGAGGGTCATCAAATATCGCGGCCGTCGCTTCCGGGGCGGCTATCACGACCTGGCGATCGAGACCGGGGGCGTGCAGGTCTTCCCGCGCCTGGTCTCGGCCGAGCACCGCAACACCTTCGACCGGACCGTCATCAGCACCGGGCAGGAGCGCTTCGACTCCCTCCTCGGCGGCGGGATCGAGCGCAGTTCGAGCGTGCTGATCCTGGGACCGGCCGGCACCGGCAAATCGATCGCGGCCCTGACCTTCATCAAGAGCGCGGTCGGACGCGGCGAAAAGGCCGCCATGTTCGTGTTCGACGAGGAACTCGGACTGCTGATCGAGCGCGCGCGCTCCCTCGGCATCGATCTCCAATCCTTTGTCGATTCGGGTTCGCTCGTCATCGAGCAGGTGGACGCGGCCGAGATGACGCCGGGACAATTCTCTTCCCGAGTCCGTAGCTGTGTCGAGGACTATGGTGCACAGACCGTCGTCATCGACAGCCTCAATGGCTACCAGGCCTCGATGCCGGGCGAGCATGCGCTGGTGCTGCACATCCACGAGCTGCTCCAGTACCTCAATCGCCAGGGGGCCACGACCTTCTTGACCGTGGCCCAGCACGGCCTGGTCGGCGACATGCGCACGCCGGTGGACGTCACCTACCTTGCCGACACCGTGATCCTGCTCCGTTATTTCGAGGCGCTCGGCCGGGTTCGCCGAGCCATCTCGGTGGTCAAGAAGCGGACCGGTGCGCATGAGGACACGATCCGCGAATATCGCATCAGCAGCGAAGGCGTCACGCTGGGCGATCCGCTCGACGGCTTCCAGGGGGTGCTGCGGGGCGTGCCCACTCTGGTCGATTCCGCCAAGCTCATGCCGACTGTCGACAAGGTTTGAAGCGTACAACCCTCTCTGAACGAGCGCTCGTTCTCGCTCCGCGAGGACGCGATGCGGTGATCGCCAGCGAGATGCTGCGCGAGGGGGGGCTCGAAGCCACCGCCTGCGACAGCGTGCCGGCCCTCATCGCCGAGCTCGACAAGGGGGCCGCCTTCGTCATCGTGACGGAGGAAGCGATCGCCTCGACCGACCTCCACGGCCTGGCTGCCTGGATCGAGGATCAGGAGGAATGGTCCGACCTGCCGTTCGTCCTGCTTACCAGCCGCGGCGGCGGGCTTGAGCGCAATCCCGCGGCGCGGCGCTATCTCGAAGTGCTCGGCAACGTGACCTTCCTCGAGCGCCCGTTTCACCCGACCACTTTGCTCAGCCTCGCCAGCTCGGCGCTGCGCGGTCGCAAGCGCCAGTATGAAGCGCGTACCCGTCTGGTCGAGCTCAAGGACAGTGAGGAGCGCTTCCGCACCCTGTTCGAGACGATGGACGAGGGGTTCGCGGTCATCGAATTCATCGACGGACCCGACGGCCCGCTCAGTGACTATGTCCATATCCAGGCCAATCCGGCCTACGAACGCCATGCCGGCATTCCCCAGGTCGTCGGCCAGAAGGTGCGCGAGATGGTCCCCGACGAGGCCGGGGCGTGGGTCGAACTGTACCGCCGGGTGCTCCTGACCGGCGAGCCGATCCGCTTCGAGCGCGAGCTGGTCGCGACGGGTCGGCACCTCGAACTGGCCGCCTTCCGGGTCGAGCCAAGGAGCCGCAACGAAGTCGCCGTCATCTTCCAGGACGTCACCGCCAGGAAGCGGGCCGAGACCGAATTGCTCGAGCTCAACCAGACGCTCGAGCGGCGGGTCGAGGAAGAGGTCGCCCAGCGCGAGATCGCTACCTCGCAGCTGCACGAGGCGCAGAAGCTGGAGACGATTGGCCAGCTGACCGGCGGCGTCGCGCACGACATCAACAACCTGCTGACTCCGATCACCGGCGCGCTCGACATGCTCAATCGCCGCTACGGGGCCGACGATCCGCGCTCGGCCCGGCTGCTCGATGGTGCGCTGCAATCGGCCGAGCGGGCCAAGATTTTGGTCAGCCGCCTGCTCGGCTTCGCCCGCCGCCAAGCCCTGGAAACCCGGGCGATCGACATCGCCACCTTGCTCGAGGGAATGCGCGACCTGGTAGCGAGCTCGATCGGGCCGAGGGTCGAGCTGCGGCTCCATCCCGGGCACGGGCTGCCGGCGGCGATGGCCGATCCCAACCAGCTCGAGCTGGCGCTGCTCAACCTGTGCGTCAACGCCCGCGACGCGATGGACGGCGCCGGCTTGCTAACCGTGGCCGCCGAACAGGCGATGATCGGCCCCAATCAGGGCGGCAAGCTCAAGCCCGGCGCCTATATCCGCATTTCCGTGATCGACTGCGGATCGGGCATGGACGCCGCGACCCTGGCCCGGGCGGTGGAGCCCTTCTTCTCGACCAAGGGCGTCGGCAAGGGCACCGGGCTGGGCCTGTCGATGGTCCACGGCCTCGCTGCCCAGCTTGGCGGCGCGTTCGAGATGAGCAGCGTGGTCGGGCAGGGCACCCGCGCCGACCTTTATCTCCCGGTCGCGCAGGCCGCGGCGGACCCGCTGGCCGTCACCCGCAACGAGGCGGTGACGCCGGTGCGCAAGCTCAGCGTGCTGCTGGTCGACGACGAGGATCTGGTCCGCTCCGGCACCGCCGAGATGCTCCGCGACATCGGCCACGAGGTCCATGAAGCGTCGGGCGGCGCGCAGGCGCTCGCCATGCTAGCCGATGGCCTCGAGGCCAATGCGGTGGTCACCGACTACATGATGCCGCGGATGAACGGCGCCGAATTCGCCGCGCACCTCGAAAAGCGCTTTCCCGGCATGCCGGTGATGATCGTGACCGGCTATTCGGGCGGCGATCTCGAACTCCAGATCCCGCAACTCGCCAAGCCGTTCCGCCAGGCCGATCTCGCCGCGGCGCTCAATCGCCTGACCGGGCCCGACGATCGCAAGGTCCTTCCCTTCAAGCGACACAAGTGACGATTCGGAGCCGACGAGGACAAGTCTGGAACGACGTCAGAAGTCGTAACTGACCCCCGGCACTCCGGCGACGAAGCGTTCACCGGGAATGCCGCGGCGGTCGAGCTCTGCCGCCAGGCGCTCGGGCGGCTCCTCGCGGGCTTCGTTGGTCAGTTGAAAGGTGCCCCAGTGGATGCCGATCGCGCGCTGCGCGTCGAGGGCCGCCATGATCCGCACCGCATCCTCCGGGTTGCAATGCTGCTCGGCCATGAACCATTCGGGCGCATAGGCTCCGATCGGGATCAGTGCGACATCCATGGGGCCGTACCGCGCGCGGATGTCGGCGAAGATCCCGCCACCGCAATAGCCAGTGTCCCCGGCGAAATAGAGCGTCCTGCCGCCCAGCCGCAGCACGAACCCGCTCCACAAGGCCATCCGCCGATCGCGGGTCGTTCGCGACGACCAGTGGTTGGCGGGAACGATCTCGACCCGGACGTCGCCGCCCAGCCCTGTGCCGTCGCCCCAGTCACCGGCAAAGCACCGCGCCTCCGGCGCGGCCTGGCGGATCAGGGTATCGTTGCCGAGGGGGGTGATGAACAAGGGATCGTGCGCCGCGCCCAGCCGCTTTAACGTGGCGAGGTCGCAATGATCGTAATGATTGTGCGACAGCAACACTGCGTCGATCGGCGGCAGGTCTTCGAACCGGATGCCCGGCTCGGTCACTCGCCTGGGACCCGCGAACGAAAGGGGGCTGGCACGCGGCGCCCATACCGGGTCGGTCAGCAAACTCACTCCCGAGCCCTGGATCAGCAGGGTGGAATGACCGACCATGGTCACCCGTAGCCCGGTGACCCGCTCCTCGGGCCGGACGGCCGTGACCGGCACCTGCCTCGGCCAGCGCGCCCTGGTTTCGCGCAGCTGCCAGCGCAGAACGTCTCCCAAGCCCTTGTCGCTGGCCGGGCCGGGCGGGTTGAAGAAGCGCGTTCCGTCGAAATGATCGCTCGGCGGGCCGTCATAATATGGATTGCGCACGCCTGCCGCTCCCTTCAACGCTGACGATTCCGGGGGCTGGCCGGAGCCGGTTCACCAGTGGAGGCGTTCACGGCCAGATGGAAGAGCGGCAACGGCAATGACGGACAGAGCTTCGCTCACCCTCGCCACCTACAACATGCGCAAGGCGGTCGGGCTCGACCGGCGCCGCGATCCTGAGCGGATCCTCGCCGTGCTGGAGGAAGTCGGAGCCGATATCATCGCGCTGCAGGAAGCCGATAAGCGGACCGGCGGCCGGGCCAGCGCAGTGCCGCACGAATTGTGGGAAGGCCATGGTCACTGGCTGCCGGTCCCGCTCGGGGTCAGGAACCGCCGCGCGCTCGACCGCCTGCCGACCGTCGGGGCGCGGGTCGACGAATGGCTCAAGGTCGATACCCGCAACATCGGCTGGCACGGCAATGCGATCCTGGTCCGGCCCGACGTCGGCGTGCTCGACGTCGCCGCGCTCGACCTGCCGACGCTTGAACCGCGCGGCGCAGTGCTGGTGGAGCTGCTGGTCCGCGACCGACCGATCCGGGTCGTCGGACTCCATCTCGACCTCAGCGGCCTCTGGCGCCGCCGCCAGCTAAAGGCGATCCACGAGGCGGTCGCTGCCCGCCAGCACAAGATGCCGACGGTCCTGATGGGTGACACCAACGAGTGGCGCGCCACCGCCGCCTGCCTGCGCGATCTCGAACCCGACTACCGGATCGTCGCCCCGGGCCCGAGCTTTCATGCCCGCCGCCCGATGGCAGTGCTCGACCGGCTGTTCGTCGACCATGCCCTCACCGTCGAGGCGTCCGGGGTCCACGTCAGTGAGCTGGCCCAGATTGCCAGCGACCACCTCCCGGTGTGGGCGCGTATCGGCTGGTAGTCGGCCCTACGCCGCCTTGCCCTGGATCGCACGTTGCCGCCGCCGCTGGACGCTCGACCCGATCCCCACTGCCTCGCGATATTTGGCCACCGTACGCCGGGCCAGCACCATGCCCTGCTCCTTGAGCAACTCGACCAGCTGATCGTCGCTCAGCACCTCGGTCTCCGCCGCCACCAGCCGCTGGATCGCCGCCTTGACCGCGTCGGCGCTGGCGCCCTCGCCATCGTCGGCCGCCACCCCGCTCGAAAAGAAGCTGCGCAATTCGAACAGGCCGTGGTCGCACAGCAGGCTCTTAGCCGCCGCGACCCGGCTGACCGTGCTTTCGTGCATTTCGACCGCCTCGGCGACCTTGCCCATGGTCAGCGGCCGCAGCGCTCGGACGCCGTCGCGGAAGAAACCCTCCTGCGCGGTGACGATGGCGCTGGCGACTTTGACGATGGTCCGTGCGCGCTGGTCGAGCGCCCGGACCAGCCAGGAGGCGCTCTGATATTGCTCCGATAGCCAGGCTCGGCTCTTTCGGTCGCCCTTGGACGCGGTCTTCAGTTCCTGGTGGTAGCGGCGGTTGACCAGCACCCGGGGCAGGGTCGCGGGGTTGAGTTCGACCACGAAGCCGGTCTGGGTCCGCCGCACCAGCACGTCGGGCTCGGCAGCGGTCTGGGGCTCGGAAGCGAAGCGACAGCCGGGCTTGGGATCATAGGCGCGAAGCTCGCGGATCATGTCCGCCAGATCCTCATCATCGACCCCGCAGATCCGCTTCAGCGCCGCAGTCTGCCCCCGCGACAGCAGGTCGAGGTTGGCGATCAGCCGCGCCATCGCCGGATCATAGCGGTCCGCCGCCTTGGCCTGCAGCGCCAGGCACTCGGCCAGGTTGCGCGCCCCGACGCCGGCTGGATCGAGCCCCTGCACGAGCTTCAGTCCCGCCTCGATCTCCTTCAGCGGCACCTCCAGCGCGGCGGCGATGTCCTTCAGCGGGGTCGTCAGCCAGCCGGTCTCCTCCAGCTCATGGACGATCGCCTCCGCCACCCGCCCGGCGCCATGCAGCTGCCCCATCAGATGCTCGCAAAGGCCGGTCTCGCAGCTCGCCAGCCGGTCGAAGTCGAACCCGTCCTCGCCCGGCGCGCCGATCTCGTAGGAGGCGTCGGTCTCCCCCGCCGCCTCGCGCCAGTCGCTGTCGAGCGCCTCGTCGCCCCGCCCGCCAAGCTCGTCGGCGCCCTTGGGGTCGGCCGGGGCGTCGCCATATTCGACGTCCTCGCGCACCACAACGTCGCCTTCGCTGCCCATTTCCAGCAGCGGGTTGCGCGCCATCTCCTCGGCGATCGCGGCTTCGACTTCGAGGTTGGTAAGCTGCAGGAGCTTGATCGCCTGGCTCAGCTGCTGGCTCATCACCAGCGACTGGGAAGCGCGGAGGTGAAGTCCCGGACCCAGTCCCATCGGTCCCGCCTAAGCCCTTACAATTCGAACGATTCGCCGAGGTACAGCCGGCGCACGTCCTGGTCCGCGACCAGTGCTTCCGGAGTCCCGGCGAACAGCACCTGTCCGTCGTAGATGATGCAGGCGCGGTCGACGATGTCCAGCGTTTCGCGAACATTATGGTCGGTGATCAGCACCCCAATGTCGCGCCCCTTAAGATCGCGGACGAGGTCGCGGATGTCGCTGATGCTGATCGGGTCGATGCCGGCGAACGGCTCGTCGAGCAGCATGATCTTAGGATCGGCCGCCAGCGCCCGGGCGATCTCGCACCGCCGCCGCTCGCCGCCCGACAGCGCCATCGCCGGCGATGCGCGGAGGCCCGTCAGCCCGAATTCGCCGAGCAACCGCTCGAGCCTCGCTTCGCGCGCGGCGCGGTCGGGCTCGGCGACTTCCAGCACCGCCATGATATTCTGTTCGACCGTCAGCCCGCGGAAGATGCTGGTCTCCTGCGGCAGGTAGCCAAGGCCGAGGATCGCTCGGCGGTACATCGGCAGCGGGGTGATGTCGCGCCCGTCCATCATGATCCGGCCGTGGTCGGGCTTCACCAGCCCCATCACCGAATAGAAGCAGGTCGTCTTGCCCGCGCCGTTGGGCCCCAGGAGCCCGACCACCTCGCCGCGATGCACTTCCAGGCTGACGTCGCGCAGCACCTGGCGCTTGTCGTAGCTCTTGGCGATGCTGCGCACTTCCAGCCCGCGCATGGCCTGGGGCACGGCGTCGGCCGGCAGGGGAATGGCGCTGGCCTCGTTCATCGAGCCTCAGCCGCCGCGGCGCTGGGGAACGGTGAAGCGCCCGGTGACCCGTCCGCCGCTTTCGCCAACCCCGGCCGGGCCGCCGTCGACCACCGCGCGGCCGCTGTCGAGGTCGATGGTCATCCGCCCGCCGCTGATCCGCGAATCGCCGCGCTGAAGCTGGACCGCGCCGATCAGGGTGATCAGGCGGCGGTTGAGATCGTAGATGCCGAAATCGCCGCGCGCGGTTTCCGACGGACTGCGCACCGTCACCCCGCCGCTGGCGTCGAGCCGGTCGATCTGGAGTCCGCCAGTGCTGGTGTAGGCAACGGTCAGCCGCTCGGTGTCGAGCGCCAGTTCGGCCTGGCGTACCTTGACGTTGCCGGCGAAGATCGCGCGGTCGGCGCGGTCCTGCACCTCGATCCGGTCGCTGGCGACGTCGATCGGGGCGTTACTGTTATGCCCCTTCAGTGCCGACACCGGGCCGCCCTGAGTCTGGGCAAGCGCGACGCCCCCCGCCGTGGTGGCGGCCAACGCGAAGGCGGCTACGAGGTTGGAAATCTTGCCCATGCGGCTCATCTGACCGTCCCGGGCGTGATTTTCAACCGCGCGCCGCCATCCAGCACCACCACGCGGCTATTGAGATCGGCCCGCATCCGCGCCGCGCTGAAGGTGCCGAGCGCCAGTCGTCCGGTCACCGCCCCGTTCAGGGCGACCTGGCGGGTGCCGAGATCGGCCGACAGGCTATTGGCGTTGAAGGTCCCGACCGGCATCCGCCCGCCAATCTGCCCGGTGCTGCGGACCTGCCGGCTCTTGAGGTCGATCAGCACGTCGCGGGTCAGCAATTGCTCGCCTTCTGGCCCGCTGACCCGGACCGGGCCGCTGACCGCCACCTGCTGCTGGTCGAGATTGTAGCGGCCTTGCAGTGCCTGAATCGTCGCCGGGCCCTGGGCCAGCCCGAGCCGCGCGCGCACCCCGCTGATGTCGACGATCGGCACGTTGCTGGTCTGCTGCACTGCGCGGTCGGCGTTGAGGACGAACGGCTGGCCCTTGTCGTCGGTCCCACTGTAGCGCGCCGCCTCGATCTTCATCCGCTCCTCGGCCCGCCCGACATCCTTCTTGTCGAGGATGAAGCTGACCTCCTGGTCCTCGGTCAGCGGCAGCATCAGAAAGATGGCTGCTACTACCCCGACCGCCGAGGGCAGGGCGATCTTGAGCGTGCCGACCAGCTTGTCGTGCCGGCTTCCCGGCTCCGCCCAATGTTGCGCCTTTTCGCGCTGGAGGTTGGCGGCTTCGCTCATCAGCTGTGCGCGAAGATGTCCGTCTCGGGCCAGCCGGCAAGGTCGAGCTCGGCGCGCGCGGGCAGGAAGTCGAAGCAGGACTGGGCGAGCGCGACGCGGCCTTCGCGCTGCAGCCGCACGTCGAGCTTTTCCTTCAGCGCATGGAGGTAGCGCACGTCGCTGGCGGCATAGTCCCGCTGCGCGTCGTTGAGCTCGGCCCCGCCCCAGTCGCTGGTCTGCTGCTGCTTGTTAATGTCGGTTCCGAGAAATTCCTTGACCAGCTCCTTCAGGCCGTGCCGGTCGGTGTAGGTCCGGATCAGCCGCGATGCGGTCCGCGTGCAATAGAGCGGCGCGGCCATGATCCCCAGGTAATGACGCATGATCGCGATGTCGAAGCGCGCGAAATGATACAGCTTCAACCGGTTCGGGTCGCCCAGAAGCGCCTTGAGATTGGGCGCGGCATAGTCGCTGCCGGGCGAGAATCG
Source organism: Sphingomonas glaciei (assembly GCF_023380025.1). Classification (NCBI taxonomy): domain Bacteria; kingdom Pseudomonadati; phylum Pseudomonadota; class Alphaproteobacteria; order Sphingomonadales; family Sphingomonadaceae; genus Sphingomonas; species Sphingomonas glaciei. Next base: position 1,985,896 of record NZ_CP097253.1, on the reverse strand, counting down.
CACCAGATGCTCGTCGCCGCTGCCGTCGCTCAGCTGCACCAGGCACAGACGGTCGCGGCCGGGGTGAAGACCCATCGCCTCGGTATCGACCGCAATCGGTCCGGGGCCGAACAGCGCCTGCGAGGGCAGATCTTCTTCGTGGAAATGAATGGCCATGGTGATGCGCTACCCTGTGCTTCAGGCCCGCTTAACGGGTCATGACCTGACGGCATAGACAAACGGCTAGAGCAATGCCCTTTTTTCCTGTAGGGTCGACAACGGAATCATGTCTCTTGAGGCATGCCGTGACCGGTTGCGCCGTTGAGCCCAGCGCGTTGGTTTGAATAGAATCGGGTTCGAGGAAGTTTGCACGGGCATGGGTTACGATCGAGGGCGTAAGGGCGACCGCGGTGGTCGCGGACGCGACAGCAAGGGTGATTTCGGCGGCGGTGGCGGCGACTTCGGTGGCGGCGGCTTTGGCGGCGGTGACTTCGGTGGCGGCGGCTTCGGCGGTGGCGACCGCTTCGGCGGCGGCGGCGGCGGCGGTGGATATCGCGGCGGCGGCGGTGGCGGCTTCGGCGGCGGCAGCGGTGGCGGCGGTGGCTATCGCGGTGGCGGCGGCGGCAGCAGCTACGGCGGCGGCGGTGGCGGCGATCGCTTCGGCGGTGGCGGCGGTGGTCGCTTCGGCGGCGGCGGCGGCGGCGGTGGCTTCCGCGGTGGCGGCGGTGGCGGCGGTGCCGGTGGCGGCATGCCCCCGCAGGTCGTTGGCGAAGGCAAGGGCGTCGTCAAGTTCTTCAATCCGCAGAAGGGCTTCGGCTTCGTTGTCCGTGATGACGGCGGCGAAGACGTGTTCGTGCACATCTCGGCGGTCGAGCAGGCGGGTCTCACCGACCTCGCCGACGGTCAGCCGCTCGAGTTCACCCTGGTCGATCGCGGCGGACGCATTTCGGCGACCAACCTGCGCATCGACGGCGAACCGCTCGCGGTTGAGCGCGCCGCGGCCGCTCCGCAGCGGCAGCTGACCGGCGAAAAGGCTTCGGGCACCGTCAAGTTCTTCAACGCGATGAAGGGCTTCGGCTTCATCCAGCGCGATGACGGACAGCCGGACGCATTCGTCCACGTGTCGGCCGTCGAGCGCGCCGGCATGACCAGCCTCAACGAAGGCGACCGCCTCGAGTTCGAACTCGAAGTCGACCGCCGCGGCAAGCATGCTGCCGTGAACCTCAGCCCGCTCCAGGGCTGAGGAACGGCCTCACTCGCGTTCGCGCGAGGGGCAAGGAGGGCTCGCCGGGGAAACCTGGCGGGCCTTTTTGTTTGCGCTCATTCCTTGCGGAACGGCACCTCGGTTCGTAGCGCCTCGAGCTCGAATCGCATTGCCTCGCGCTCGCGGACCAGGAAGTCCGCCACCGCCGCGCGGAACTGCGGATGCGGGATGAAATGCACGCTGCGGGTCAGCACCGGCTCATAGCCGCGAGCGAGTTTGTGCTCGCCCTGCGCCCCGGCCTGGACCGTGCCGAGGCCATGCGCGATCGCCCAGTCGATCGCCTGGTAATAGCACAGCTCGAAGTGCAGGAACGGCACTTCCTCGCTGCAGCCCCAATAACGGCCGTAGAGCGTATCCGCGCCGACCCAGTTGAGCGCGCCGGCGATCGGCTGCCCGTCGCGCTCGGCCAGAAAAAGTAGCAACTGGTCGCCCAGCCGCTCGACCGCGGTCCGGAAGAAGGCGCGGGTAAGATAGGGCTGGCCCCATTTGCGGCTGCCCGTGTCCTGGTAGAAGCGCCACATCGCGTCCATCTCGGCCGCGCCGATCTCGGCTCCTTGCAGGTGCCGGAATGTCAGCCCTTCGCGCGCGGCCGCGCGCTCCTTGCGGATGACCTTGCGCTTGCGGCTGCTGCACCGGGCCAGGAAGCCGTCGAAATCGGTCTCCCCGGCACTGTGCCAGTGAAACTGAACCCCATGCCGTACCAACCAGCCCCGCTTCTCCGCCGCGTCCGCCTCGGCCTCGGTCAGGAAGGTCACGTGTGCCGACGACAGGTCATTCTGTTGGACCACCGTCTCGGCCGCAGCCAGCACCAGCTCCGGCTGCTCGCCCAGCAGGCGCCGCCCTACAACCGGGGTGAACGGCACCGCGACCTGCAGCTTGGGATAATAGTCTCCGCCGGCCCGCTGCCAGGCATCGGCCCAGCCATGGTCGAACACATATTCGCCCTGGCTGTGCGACTTGAGGTAGGCGGCCGCGGCGCCGACGGTCGTGCCACCCTGCGTCACCAGCAGCGGCAGGGGGCTCCAGCCGCTACCTTGGCCGACGCTGCCCGAATCTTCCAGCGCCGACAGGAAGGCGTGGCTAAGGAAGGGGTCGTCCGGCCCGGCCAGCGCGTCCCACTCCGCCGCGTCGACCGAGGCAAAGGACTCGGCGATTCGCGCCTCGACAGGATCATGGTCGGCCATCCCCCTCCCAGATAAGCGCATCGACCCGATCCGAAAGGGCCGCGCGCTCCTCCGCCGTGCGAACGGTCCAGCTGGCGACCGGCCAGCGCCTGCGCGCCTTTGCGACCCACGGCCGCGCAGCAGCCGTCGTTTCGACCGCCAGGAAAGTGGGACGCGCGACGCCAAGCATCGCAAACCTCCGCCACGCCGGCAGGGCGTCGCCAATCACCAGCCCGCGCGGGATGTCCGGGGCATGCCGCGCAAACCAATCCCCGATGCGCGGATCGAAGCTCATCACGCCGACCGGCCCGGGATGCCGCGTAAGGTCGGGGGCCACGGTCCGGCACAGCAGGTCGATCGGCGGCGGCGGACTGCCGGCGCGCGTCTTCAGCTCCAGCAGCAAAGGCGTGTGCTCACCTGCCAGCTCCAGCAGTGCACCAAGCCAGGGAATGCACTCGCGGCTGCCCGCCAGCGTCAACGCCAGCAAGCCCGCGGCTGGCACCGATTCGGTCTCGGCCGCAACGCCGCACAGCCGCTCCAGGCTCGAATCGTGGAAAATTATCGCGAAGCCATCGCGGCTGAGCCGCAGGTCGCACTCGATCCCCGCGCCCGCGTCGATCGCGGCACGGAACGCCGCCATGCTGTTCTCGGGAACGCCGGGACCATGCCGGCCGCGATGCGCGAAGCCGGCCGTCCCAGCGAACAGCCGCTCAGTCGCGGACCTCGACAATCGCATCCACCTCGACCGCGACGCCCAGCGGCAGCGCCGGAACGCCTACCGCGGCACGGGCATGGCGCCCGGCTTCGCCAAACACGTCCTGCATCAGCTCTGAAGCGCCATTGGCCACCTTGGGCTGATCGGTGAAATCGCCCGTCGAATTGACGAAAACGCCTAGCTTCACGATCCGGCTGACCCGGTCGAGCGACCCGCCAAGCGCCTGGGCGACCTGCGCCAGCACCATCAGTCCGCAGCGCCTTGCGGCTTCCTGGCCAGCTTCCAGCTCCATGTCCTCACCCAGGCGGCCGGTGATCCGGCTACCGTCCTCGGCGAAGCTGACCTGGCCCGACACGAACAGCAAATTGCCGCTCTGGACCACGGGGACATAGGCCGCGACCGGGGCGGCGGCGGCGGGAAGGGTGATGCCGAGTTCGGCGAGGCGCTGATCGATGCTCATGGCGCGCGAGTGGCTTCTTGCGCGCCCAAGGTCAAGATTGGCGGGTCATCGCGAACCCGGCCCAGCTCTGCCGGGTCGGCATCAGCTCGATCGAGTTAAAATTGAGGTGCGGCGGCTGACTCGCGACCCACAGGATGGTGTTCGCAAGATCCTCCGCGGTCATCGGCTCGACCCCGGCATAGAGCGCGTCCGACGCGGCCTGGTCGCCGCCGTTGCGGACCACGGTGAACTCGGTCTCGGCCATCCCCGGCTCGATTGAGGTCACCCGGACCCCGGTGCCCGCGACGTCGTTGCGCAGCGCCAGGCTGAACTGGCGCACGAAGGCCTTGGTCCCGCCGTACACCGCGCCGCCGCGATAGGGGTAATTGCCTGCCACCGACGACAGGTTCACGATCAGCCCCTTGGCCTCGATCAGCTTGGGCAGGCAGGTCCGGGTCAACGCCACCAGCCCGGTGACGTTGGTGTCGAGCACGGTCTTGAGATCGTCCCACTTGCTGTCCTGCAGGTCGGCCATCGGCGGTGCCAGCCCGGCATTGTTGACGAGGCAGTCGATCGCCGACCACTCGCCTTCCAAGCTGGCCAGTGTCCCGACCTGCTCCAAATCCTGCATGTCGATCGCCAGCGGAAGGAATGCCGCGCCCAATTCCTCCTGCAGCGCCTTCAGCCGCTCTTCGCGCCGACCGGTCCCGATCACCCGCCAGCCGGCCCCGACGAAGGCGCGGGCGGAGGCGGCGCCGATCCCCGCAGTGGCACCGGTGATGAGGCAGGTCTTCATGGCGCGCGACCTTCCAGTCGTTCCAGGATCCAGGGGGTAGCGGTGGCCCAGTCGTCGATCCGGGCATGGGCCGCCTCTGCCGGCGCGGTGACCGCGGCAAGGCTCGGCTCGGCGATCATATGCAGGCGGTAAGTGTCAGGCGAGTGGGTCGCCACCGAGGCATGATGGACCGCTAGGTCGTCGACGAACACACTATGCGTCGCCCCGTGGCGCTCGATGATCGACTTCAGCGGCTCGCCCTTGCCGCCGCTGTTGCAGACCACCTCGTGATGGATGTTGTGCGCCGCGAGCTGCTCGACCCGCCACGGATGTGCCTTGTGCGGCAGGTTGGTCAGGATCACGATGTCCGCCGTTTCGCCGATCCGGCCGAGCGCCTCGACGGCGCCGGGCACCAAAGTCTGCCGGCTCATCTCCCCCTCGAAGAATCGGCCGAGGTAGGACCAGACCTCCTGCTTGGGCACCACCTCGCCGCTGCCGCGATATTTCAGCGCGGTGCCCATGTCGCCGTCCTCGGGCCGGAACAGCACGTCCTCGTCCTCCTCCAGCCAGGAAGAGAAGTGACGGACCATGTGGAGAAGGACTTCATCGCAATCGGTAATCAGGATCGGTCGGTTCATGGCTCGAGAGCGATCCTCGCGGCAACCAGTTCCTGCGGCTTGATCCCCAGCGTGTCGGCAACCGTCAGCAGGTCGGGCTCATGGTCTTCGAGGAACCGCAGGACGGCAACCAGCACGGCCGGTTCGGACGCCCGGTGGCGCAGGTCGTCGGGCGTCAGCCCGGTCAGCGACAGCAGCCGCGATGCTCTCGATTCGTCTCCAAGTGAAACGGCAAGCGCCTGCAAGGCAACCGTTATGGAGTCACTGTCGTTTGGGCTTGGCCGGATCATAGCCTATACTGAAATTATGAGGAGTGCCTGAACATGGCCAGGATCCTGGTTGTCGAGGACAATGCCCTCAACATCAAGCTGTTCTGCGACCTGCTTGCGGCCCACGGCCATGACGCGCGTCCGGTGACCGACAGCCGCCTGGCGCTCGACGCCGTCAAGGACTTCCGGCCCGACCTGGTCATCACAGACATCCAACTGCCTTATGTCAGCGGCCTCGAGCTCATTCGCGCCATCCGGCAGGAGCCGGGCCTGGCCGACGTGCCGATCATGGCGGTGACCGCCTATGCGGGCCAGGGCGACGACGACCGGATCCGCGCCGCCGGGGCTCAGGCCTATGTCTCCAAGCCGATCTCGGTCGCCCGATTCGTGCAGGAGGTCAGCGCGCTGCTGCCCAAGGAAGCATCGGTCGCCTGACCGGCTGGCTGCCGCCAGACGCAGCACACGCAGAAAAGGGCGCCGAAGCGCCCTCAACCGCACCAGGCGGCTCGTCCCTGCGGCACACCCGGCCGACGGCCGGGATCGCCAACCCCGCGGGGTTACTTGATCTTGGCTTCCTTGAACTCGACATGCTTGCGCACGACGGGATCATACTTGCGGAAGGTCATCTTCTCGGTCGTGTTGCGCGGGTTCTTCTTGGTCACGTAGAAGAAGCCGGTATCGGCCGTGCTGACGAGCTTGATCTTGACGGTTGCCGGCTTGGCCATCGTGGTGCACCCAAAGCTTGAAAAAGAAAGAGCGGCCCGAAGCCGCCCGCATCGGCGTCCCAATGGCGGCGGCGGCCGATCTTGTCAAGTTCACATGGCCGGCATCGATCGGTCATGCCCCGGTCTTATCGCTCTGTTTACCCTCGACGCGCACTCTCCACGGGCAGCAACGAGGTGAAGCATGAGTGATTCGGTCGCCGATCTCCACTACGAGCTGCAGCGCCGGCTGCACGACATCCGCGCCCGCGCCGAGGCGCTGAGCCCGCTCGACATCCACGCCCGGATGGACGCCATCCGCGGCACCGCCGACCGCGCCGGGCTGCACGCGATGGAAGGGCTCGCCCACCTTTCGTCGCAACTGGCGCTGCTCCCCGGCTGCCGGGTCGCCACCCACGCCTGCCTCGACCATGCCGCCGAAGCGCTCGCCGCCCGTTCAGCTTCCGAGCGCGAAGCCGTGCTTGCCGCGGTGGCGGCCCGGTTGCACTGAACGCCCGCTAGCCCTTGGGGCCGAGCGCCGCCGCGTCGATCGAATTCATTTCAACCATGAACAGGGTCAGCCCCGTGTCGTCGGCCACCGTGATCCGGTAGCAATCGCTGTCCCAATAGCGTTCGGGAGAGGTGCACAGCACTTCGGCGATCATCCGCACGGCATAGCAGCGAGCCTCCTGCAGGGAGTCGAGATCGGTCCCTTCCTCGTCCCGGGTTTCGTGGCCGCTGGAAAGGTGAAAATGGTAGCGTGACATAAACGGCCTTGAATAAGAGAGCGCCACTAAGTCTCTCTGTCGTCAGCATGTCCGACGATGGGGGTTGAACGAATGTCGAGTAATCGACGTTCCGGGCGTTTGCCGAATAAAGTAGCGCGTTGAGAGACGGCCTTTCTCCCGTCCCGCTTCCGGGTTCCGCCGCAACTCCGCCGGCTCTAGGGTCGTTACGCCTGCATGCGTGATTTCTCGCAACTGCTCGATTCGCTCGTCTACACCCGCTCGCGGTTGGCCAAGCTCAAGCTGATCGGTGACTATCTTCGCCGCACCCCCGATCCCGATCGCGGCTATGCGCTGGCCGCGCTCACCGGCACGCTCGACATCCCGCACGTGAAGGGCGCCGTGATCCGCGCCCTCGCCTCCGAACGGGTCGACCCCCTGCTGCTGCGGATGAGCCACAATTACGTCGGCGACTTGGCCGAGACCGTCTCGCTGCTCTGGCCGAGCGCCGAGGGCGAATGGGATGACGGCACCATCACTATCAGCGAAGCGGTCGGCCGGCTCCGCAATGCCAGCCGCTCGGACGCGCCGGCGGTGCTGGTGGCGATGCTCGACCACCTCGACGCCCCCGGCCGCTACGCCCTGCTCAAGCTCGCGACCGGCGAACTGCGGGTTGGGATCAATGCCCGCAATGCCAAGCAGGCCTTTGCCGACGCCTTCGAGCTCGACGTCGAGGCGGTGGAGGAGGTGTGGCACGGGCTGAAGCCGCCCTATCTCGAACTGTTCGCCTGGGGCGAGGGCCGCGGGGAGCAGCCGACCGCCCTCGACATTCCCGTGTTCCGGCCCTTCATGCTCGCCCATCCGCTGGAGGACGCCGAGCTCGACCTCGACGCCTATGCCGCCGAATGGAAGTGGGACGGCATCCGCTTGCAACTGGTCCATGCGGGAGGCGAGGCGCGGCTCTACAGCCGCACCGGCGACGACGTCACCCGCAGCTTTCCCGAGGTCGCTGAGGCCTTCCGCCTGCCCGCGGTGCTCGACGGCGAATTGCTGGTGCGCGGCGCGGGGCAGGGAGCGGACGAGCATGGCGGCGCCGCGGCCAGCTTCAACGCGCTCCAGCAGCGCCTCGGCCGCAAGGTCGTCAGCGCCAAGACCCGCGAGGAATATCCCGCCTTTGTCCGCCTCTACGACCTGCTGTTCGACGGCGAGGAGGATCTTCGCGGCCTGCCCTGGTCCGAGCGCCGCACCCGACTAGAAGCCTTCATGGAGCGTCTGCCCGCCGACCGCTTCGACTTGAGCTCGCTGATCGAGGCCGACAGCTTCGCCGACCTGGCCGACATTCGCGCCGGCGCCCGCGATGCCTCGATCGAGGGCATGATGTTGAAGCGCCGCGACGCGCCCTATGTCGCCGGGCGCCGGGTCGGCCTGTGGTACAAGTGGAAGCGCGACCCGCTGACCGCCGATTGCGTGGTCATGTATGCCCAGCGCGGCTCGGGCAAGCGCTCGAGTTTCTATTCCGACTTCACCTTCGGCTGCTGGGCCGAGGATGGGGAGCTGCTGCCGGTCGGCAAGGCCTATATGGGATTCACCGACGAAGAGCTGAAATGGCTCGACCGCTTCGTCCGACGTCACACCGTCAACCGCTTCGGCCCGGTGCGCGAGGTCGAGAAGACCCTGGTGTTCGAAGTCGCCTTCGATTCGATCCACCAGAGCAAACGTCACCGCTCGGGCCTGGCCATGCGCTTTCCCCGCATCGCCCGGATACGCCAGGACAAGCCCGCGCACGAAGCCGACAAGGTCGCGACCCTGCTGGCGATGGCGACCTAGAGCTTCTTCTCCAGCACCGTGAATTCGAGGTCGTCGAACTGCGCGCCCGCGTTCGGTGCCTCGTCATAAGGGAAGGGCCGCCGCTCGCCGGTCGGGTGGTAGCCCCGCCGCTCATAGAAGGAGAGCAGTTCGCGGCGGCGGCTGAACACCTGCATCTCCATCCGCGTCGCGCCGATCTCGTCGCGGGCATAGGCCTCGGCCGCTGCCAGCAGCCGCTTCCCCAACCCTTCGCCCTGTGAACCCGGATCGACCGTCAGCATGCCAAGATAGGCCAGCTCTGCGTTCAGCCGAACCAGCCTGACGCAGGCCCGGATCGCTCCGCCGTCGCGCCACACCAGCAGATACTCGCCCGCATCCAGACAGGATTGCAGCTCGGCGACGCTGGTGCGGTCGCCGGTCAGCAGGTCCGCCTCGTGGCTCCACCCGGCCCGCGCCGTCTCACCGCGATAGGCGCGCTCCACCAGCGCGTGGAGCGCGGGCAAGTCGGCAGAGGTCGCACGTTCGAGCTGCATCGTTCAGCGCCGCTCCTCGTCGCCGAAGATCGCGACCTTGCGGCCGCTGGCGTCGGCCTTACCGCGGTACATGCCGGCCGAATTGAAGCTGTAGGCCATCTCGCCCTTCGGGGTGACCACGATCACCCCGCCGCTGCCGTCGATCGCCGCGACTTCCTTCATCACCGTGTCGGCCGCCGTGCCCGCATCTTCCTTGAGCAACCGAACCCTGGCGCAGATTTCGTGCGCGACCCCGACCCGGATGAACATCTCGCCCGATCCCGTCGCGGAGACCGCGCAGGCCCGGTCGTCGGCATAGGTGCCGGCGCCGATGATCGGAGCATCGCCGACCCGGTTCCAGCGCTTGCCGGTCATGCCCCCGGTCGAGGTGGCGGCGGCGACATGGCCGCTCTTGTCGAGCGCCACCGCGCCCACCGTGCCGTAGCGATATTCGATGTTGAGCGCGCTGACCTTGCCAGACTTGAACGTCTCCAGCTGCGTGCGGCGATAATCGGTCGCGAAGTAGCTCGGGTCGACCTGTTCCAGTCCCTGCTCGCGCGAGAAAGCGTCGGCGCCGCCGCCGCTCAGCATCACATGATTGCTCGCCTCCATCACCTTGCGGGCGAGGCCGATCGGATTCTTCGTCCGGGTGACCCCGGCCACTGCGCCGGCCGCCCGCGTGCGGCCATCCATGATCGAGGCGTCGAGCTCGTTTTTGCCGTCAAAAGTGAAGACCGCGCCGCGCCCGGCGTTGAAGTTGGGATCGTCCTCCAGCACCCGGACCGCCGCATCGACCGCGTCCACCGCCGCGCCGCCGCGCTCGAGCACCGCCGCTCCGGCCGCCAGCGCCCGGTCGAGGCCGGCGCGGATTTCCTTTTCCTTGTCAGGCGTCAGCGCCGACCGCTCAATCACGCCGGCGCCGCCATGGATGACCAGCTTCCAATCCGTGGCTTGGGCGGGGGCGGTCATCAACAAGGCTCCGATCAATAGGGCTAGGCGCATGGTGTCTCCCGAAAAGAGGACGTCGGCGCCAATTAGCGTAACCCGACGGCTCTTGCACTGTGTATTGAAACTATATAAATATGATATCAGATATGGAGGCGATGATGTTGAATGGGGGAATCACGAATCTGTCTGCGAGTGCCGAACGGCCGGCGCGGACGTTCAGCGGCTATGCGATGCTGCTTCTGTTGCTTGTCGCGATCGTGGTCCAGATCGTATCCATCGGTGGCCTGATCGGCCGGGAGGGCGCTGGTCCGCCGCTCGCCATCGCCGGGGTGATCACCGCCCCGATCGCGCTGCTGTTCATCCTGTGCGGCTTCTACATGCTGCAGCCCAACCAGGCCGCCTCGATCACCCTGTTCGGCTCCTATCGCGGGACCGACCGCAACACCGGGCTGCGCTGGGTCTGGCCGTGGGAGATGCGGGCCAAGGTGTCGGTGCGCTCGAACAACTTCATCTCCGAGCGGATCAAGGTCAACGACCTGCGCGGCAATCCGATCGAGATGGCGGCGCAGGTCGTCTGGCGGGTCGTGGATACCGCCCAGGCGCTGTTCGATGTCGACGACTATAAGGCATTCGTCGCGGTGCAGGTCGAAGCCGGCATTCGCGCCATCGGCTCGCGCTATCCCTATGACGATTTCGAACATCTCGAGGTCACCCTTCGCGGCAACCACGACCAGGTCGGGGTCGAGCTTCGCCAGGAACTGAACGCTCGCCTGGTGGTCGCCGGGATCAGCGTCGACGAGTGCGGCTTCACCCACCTCGCCTATGCGCAGGAGATCGCCGGTGCGATGCTCCGTCGCCAGCAGGCCCAAGCGGTGGTCGCCGCCCGCAAGACCCTGGTCGAAGGCGCGGTCGGAATGGTCGAGATGGCACTTGCCATGCTGAGCGAGAAGAACGTCGTCGAGCTTGACGACGAGCGTCGCGCGGCCATGGTTTCGAACCTGATGGTGGTGCTGTGCGGTGAGCGCGACACCCAGCCTGTCGTCAACACCGGCACCCTCTACCAGTAAGTCGTCATGCCGGAGCGGAAGGCCTTTCCACTGCGTATCGACCCGGACCTGTGGTCCGCGGTGGAACGCTGCGCCACAGCCAACATCCGCTCCGCTAATGCCGAGGTCGAATGCCTGCTGCGCGAAGCGCTGAAGGCGCGGGGGGTGAAGCTCACGCCCCCGCAGCCTGTAAAACGCGGACGCCCACCCAAGGAGAGTGAATGATGCTGAGCCTGTTGCTTGCCGCCACCCTCGCGGCCGCCCCGCCCGCTGCCACCGAGCTCAAGGCCGGGCCCGCCGACGCGCTTGCCGGCACCCTGCTCAAGCCTGTGGGCAAGTCGCGGGCGGCGATGATCATCATTCCCGGATCCGGCCCGACCGACCGCGACGGCAACAGCCCTGCGGGGATCAAGGCTGCTCCCTATCGCAAGCTGGCCGAAGCGCTGGCCGAGCGCGGGGTCGCCACCGTCCGGATCGACAAGCGCGGGATGTTCGGAAGCGCGGCGGCCGGCAATCCGAACGAGGCCACCTTCTCCGCCTATGACGCCGACACCCGCGCCTGGGTCGAGTCGGCGCGCAAAGCCACCGGGCAAAGGTGCGTCTGGGTCGCAGGGCATAGCGAGGGCGGGCTGGTCGCGATGCGCGCGGCCAACGCGCCTGATGTCTGCGGCGCCGTGCTGCTGACGACGCCGGGCGAGAAGCTCGGCGACACCATTCGCAAGCAGCTTCGCGCCAACCCCGCCCTAGCGCCCTATCTCCCCCCGGCCGAGCGCGCGCTTGGCGAGCTCGAGGCCGGCCGCAAGGTGTCCATAGACGGAATCCTCCCGGCACTGGGCCAGAGCCTGTTCAACCCGGCCGTGCAGGGCTTCATGATCGAATTGCTCGCGCAGGATCCGTCCAAGCTGGCGGCGGCGATCAAGCGGCCGCTGCTGATCGTCCAGGGCGGGCACGACGTGCAGGTCGGACTCGCCAATGGCGACGTGCTGAAGAAGGCGGCGCCGAGGGCGTCCTACGCGCTGTTTCCTGCGATGAACCACGTCCTCTCCGACGCCCCGGCCGAGCGCGCCGCCAACCTCGCCACCTATGCCGAGGCCGACCGTCCGCTCACCGCTGGCCTCGCCGACCGCGTCGCCGCCTTCGTCACGGGTGCCAAGTGATGGACGATCCCTGGTTCACCTACTACCGCGGTCGCGGTCGCATGCAGATCACCCCGCGCAATGCCAAGGGCTGGGCGGCATTGGTCGCGTTCGTCGGGGTGGTGACCGGGCCGGCGCTGCTCGTCAGTCCGCATCTCGACCGAAATCCGTGGCTGTTCGTGCCCTTCTTCTCCGGGGTCGCCTTGCTGACATTCGTCTTCATCCGCCTCGCCATTGCGAAGTCGGAGCGGGTCGATCTCGACATGAGCGCCAAGGATCTCGAGGAATTCCGCGCCTGGAAACGGCGCGGCAAGCGCTAGCTCAATCGCCGCCGCGCCGGGGTGGCTGCGGCGCAACGCCGCGAAGCACCGCATCGTCGAGCATCCGCGCCAGCCGCAGCCCGCCGGCGAGGACCTGCTGGCGGACCGCGGGGATCAGCGCCTGGACTTCGGCCTCGGTGACCTCGCCCCGCTCGTCCTTGGCCCGCTCGCGGCAGGGATCACCAAGCGCGGTGGTGTAGGCATAGGTCTTCGCATTTTCCCACGCCTTGCGGCTCCAGTCCTCGACCGTGCCGCCCGCGAGTTCGACCTTTTGCGCAGGCGTGACCCCGCCCAGCAGGCCCTTCACGCCGCCCGGCGGCGAGGTGACTGCGCGCTCCGGGATCCAGCCGTCCCAGATGCCGTGGAGGTTGGTCCGTCCGCCGACGATGCCATAGGTCACCGGCACCTGGTTGCCGCCAAGGTCGCCGCGGTCGCCGCCGTGCATCGGCTGCGCGAGGTCGCCGACGAAGTGGGTGAGATAGGCCAGCGCCATTACCCGCTCGCGCACCGGCAGCTTCCTGTCCGCCAGCAGCCGCGCGTTGCGCTCGATCTGCGCCGACACGCAATTGCCGTCCTTGCAGGCGTCGCGAAGACTGAACGGCTTGCAGACGTTGACGTTCTGATAGTGCCAGCTCGACTGATAGCTGAAGCGGTCGCCCAGCGGCTTGATGCAGTCGGCCCAGACGCTTGCATCCTCCAGCGTTCCGACCGGGCATTCCGGCGTTTCCAGCCGTCCACCTTCGCGCATCAGGGCCTTGAGCCTGACCCGGGTCTCGGGCTGGACCTCGGCCCAGGCGATGCTGGCGACCAGGCGGTGGGTATATTCCCAATAGGCAGCGGCAGGCGCGGCGGCGGTCAGCGCGAGAAGCGCTGCGAGGAGTCTGATGATCGGCACGCCCGTCCCTTAGCCTCGCCCCCGGGGCGGCGAAAGCCCGCCTTGGTTCCGTCATCGACCGGCTCTATATGACTGACATGTCTTCACTTCGCCCCTGGCGCCACATCGAACGCCGCAAGAGCCGCCAGATCATGGTCGGCAACGTGCCGGTCGGCGGCGATGCGCCGATCACCGTCCAGACCATGACCAACACGCTGACCTCCGACGCGCGGGCGACTATCGACCAGATCCGCCGCTGCGAAGAGGCCGGGGTGGACATCATCCGGGTTTCCTGCCCGGACGTCGAAAGCACGACCGCCCTGCGCGAAATCGTTCGCGCGGCAAATGTGCCGATCGTCGCCGACATCCACTTCCATTACCGCCGCGCCCTCGAGGCAGCCGACGCCGGCGCCGCCTGCCTGCGGATCAATCCCGGCAATATCGGTTCGTCGGAGCGGGTCGCCGAAGTGGTCCGCGCGGCCAAGGCCAATGGCTGCGCGATCCGCATCGGGGTCAATGCCGGAAGCCTCGAGAAGGACCTGCTCGAGAAATATGGCGAGCCGTGCCCCGAGGCGCTGGTCGAAAGCGCGCTCGATCACATCCGCCTGCTCGAGGACCACGACTTCCACGAGTATAAGGTCGCGGTGAAGGCCAGCGACGTATTCCTCGCGGTCGCCGCCTATCAGGAGCTCGCCTCGCAGGTCGATTGCCCGTTGCACCTCGGAATCACCGAGGCCGGCGGGCTGATCGGCGGCACGGTGAAGAGCTCGATCGGGCTCGGCATGCTGCTGTGGAGCGGGATCGGCGACACTATCCGCGTCTCACTCTCGGCCGAACCGGAAGAGGAAGTGCGGGTCGGTTATCACCTGCTCAAGGCGCTCGGCATCCGCAACCGCGGCGTGCGGGTCATCTCCTGCCCGTCCTGCGCACGGCAGGGCTTCGACGTCATCCGCACCGTCGAAAAGCTCGAGGAGCGGCTGCAGCACATCCGCACCCCGATGAGCCTCAGCGTGCTCGGCTGCGTCGTCAACGGCCCGGGCGAAGCGCGCGAGACCGACATCGGCGTCACTGGCGGCGGCAACGGCAAGCATATGGTCTATCTGTCGGGCGTCACCGACCACCATGTCGCCGACGAGGGCATGGTCGACCACATCGTCCGCCTGGTCGAAGCCAAGGCCGCGGAAATCGAAGCGGCAGGAGCGGCGGCCGAACCGGTCGCGGCCGAGTAAGCCCGCGACCGTCACGGGGTTGCGCCGCAGACCCCATCCTCTAGGCCGCGCTTCATGAGTTCGCGCCTCGCCACCCCAGCCATCGCCTTCGCGGTCGGCACGCTCGGCATCGCGCTCTTCTCCGGCATGGACGCGATCATGAAGGGGCTGGTGCTCGCGATCGGCGTCTATTCCACCATGTTGTGGCGCAGCTTCGCCGGGGTCGGCATGTCCGGGCTCGGCTATGGGCTGAGCTGGAAGGCCTGGCCGGAGCGCAAGGTTCTGCGGATGCACGTCGAACGCGGGGTCCTGACCAGCGTCATGGGCCTGCTGTTCTTCTGGGGCATCGGCCATGTCCCCCTGGCCCAGGCGATCGCGCTGGCCTTCATCGCCCCGCTGATCGCCCTCTACCTCGCCGCCGTGCTGCTCGGTGAAGTGGTCGGCAAGCGTACGGTCGGCGCTTCGGTGCTCGCCTTCGCCGGAGTGATCGTGATCTTCGTCGGCCAGGCCCGCGCCGACCTCGGGCGCGAGGCGCTGCTCGGAAGCCTCGCCATCCTCGCCTCGGCGGTGCTCTATGCGATGAACATCATCATGATGCGCCGGCAGAGCCAGGCCGCCGGTCCGCTCGAGATCGCCTTCTTCCAGAACCTGACCGTCAGCCTGGTCCTGCTACTGGCTTTGCCGGTCGTCGGAACCACGCTGCCCTCGTTGCAGCACTGGCCTGCCTTGCTGGGCGCCGCCGTCCTCTCCACCCTGTCGCTATTGCTCCTGTCGTGGGCCTATGCCCGCGCCGAAGCGAGCTATCTGGCGGCCACCGAATATACCGCCTTCCTGTGGGCGGCGCTGTTCGGCTGGCTGGTGTTCGGTGAGCATCTGTCGGGCTTCACGCTGGCGGGTGCCGGGCTGATCGTCACTGGCTGCCTGCTGGCCGCGCGCAGCCCGCAGGCCGCCAATCCCCACCTCGAAGCCGCGCCCTGAGGAGAGACACGATGGCTTGGTTCCTGCTCATCCTTGGCGGTCTGTTCGAGGTCGGGTTCACCACCTCGCTTCGGTTCGTCGACGGCTTCCGCAACCTGCCGTGGACTGCGGCCTTCCTCGGCAGCGTGACGCTGTCGATGCTCCTGCTCGAACGCGCCGCGCGCGAGATTCCGATGGGCACGGCCTATGCCGTATGGGGCGGGATCGGGGCCATCGGGACGGTGATCGTGGGGATGCTGTTCTTCGACGAACCTTCGACCACTATCCGCCTGCTACTAATCCTGGGAATCGTCGCTGCCATCGCCGGCCTGAAGCTGACCGCCTAGCGCCGCTGCGGCTCCAGCGCCGGGGCAACCTGCGGCGATGCCTCGATGCTCGGCAGGAAGGTCGGCCGCGGGAAGGCGCCGCGGACCTGCTCGAATGCGTGGCCGTAGCCGAGCAGCCGCCAGTCGGACCATTTGGGCCCGATGAAGCTCAGGCCCACCGGAAGCCCGCGAACGAGCCCCATCGGCACCGTCAGGTGCGGATAGCCAGCCACCGCCGCCATCGACCCGACCCCGTTGCCGCCGGGCGAGACGTCGCCGTGCACCGCGTCGATCTTCCACGCGGCCGGGCGGGTCGGGAAAACCACCGCGTCCACGCCCTTGAGCAGCCGGTCGAGATCGGCGCTGGCGATCCGCTGGCTGTCGGCGCGGGCCTTGCGGTATGCCGGGTCGGCAAGGCCCTTGGTCTTCTCCGCTTCCTCGAAAGTGTCCTGCCCGAACAGCGCCATCTCGGTCACGGCATTGGCCTTGTTGAAGGCGATGAGATCGGCCAGCGACTTGGGCCCGGCAGCCGGACTACTCCCGAGATAGCTGGCCATGCCGGCCTTCAGTTCGGTCAGCAGGACCTGATATTCCGCGTTGCCGTAGTTGCCCGTCGGCTTGAACGACTTGATCTCGACCAGCTCGGCCCCGGCCTGACGTAGTTGCGCCAGCACCTGGTCGAACACCGCATCGGTGCCGAAGCCGGCGGCAAAGCGCAGCACGGCGATGCGCTTGCCTTTCAACCCATCTACCGAAAGGGGCTCGGGCCGCGCGGGCTTGTGCCGGTCGGCCTCGGCGGTGGCCGGGTCGGCCGGGTCGCTGCCAGCGATCACCTGCAGCAGCGTCGCCGCCTGCGCGACGGTGCGGGTCATCGGGCCGGCGATGTCCTGGCTCTCGCTGATCGGCACGATGTGGGTGCGGCTGACCAGGCCCATGGTCGGTTTCAGTCCGACCACCCCGGTCATGCTCGCGGGACAGGTGATCGACCCGTCGGTCTCGCTGCCGATCGCATAGTCGGTATAGCCCGCCGCCACGGCCGCTCCGCTGCCGCTCGAGCTGCCGCAGGTGTTGCGGTCGAGCGCATAGGGGTTGCGGGTCTGGCCGCCGACCGCGCTCCATCCCGAGATGCTGCTGTTCGAGCGAATGTTGGCCCATTCGCTGAGATTGGTCTTGCCGACGATGATCGCCCCCGCGCGGCGCAGGCGGGTGACGATCGGCGCGTCGCGGCCGGTGTCGTTGCCGGCTAGCGCCAGGCTTCCGGCGGTGGTCGGAAGCCCTGCGACCTCGACATTATCTTTGATGAGGATCGGTACGCCGTGCAGCCACTCCCCATCCCGCGCCGCGGCACCGATCCTTGCCAGGCCCTCGGCTTCCGCCCTGGGATTGACCGCGATCACGGCGTGCAACTGCGCGTCCCTCGCGTTGATCCGGGCGATCGCCTCGGCCGCAGGGCTGGTGGGGAGGGGAAGGGGCATCGGCCCCTGGCTGGCCCGGGCCACCATCTCGGGCGAGGCGACCGCACAGCCCCCGAGCGCCAGGGCAGCGAGAAGCGAAAGCGATCGGCTGCTGGTCAAGGCATGACTCCGGTTGGTCGAAAGACGGGGCGGACAGACATTTCAGGTTCATCGCGGGGGCACAAGCCGCCGGAACGATCCCGCTTTCCAGTTCTTCAAGGCAGATATGACCAGAAACATTCTCCTCGCGTCCACGGCGTTTCTCGCCGCGCCCCTGTCCGCCCAGGTCGCGCCGGCCCCAGAGCCCGCCCCGGCCCCAGCCCCGGCCGCGACCCCGGCCCCGGCCGAGCAGGTCGCCGTCGCGCAGTCTGCCGCCGCGCAGCCCGCCGCGCCGGATCCCGATGCCGCCGCCGACGAGGAAGGCGAGGATGTCGATCAGGAGATCACCGTCACCGGTGCCCGTCCGCGCGGGTCGGTCGTCGGCAACATCCCGCCCGAAAACGTGCTCGATTCACGCGACATCCGCGCGACCGGGGCGACCAGCATCGCCGAACTGCTCGATTCGATCGCCACCCAGGCCGGAAGCGCGCGCGGGCGCGGCGCGGGAGCGCCGGTCGTGCTGCTCAACGGCCAGCGGATCTCCGGCTTTCGCGAACTTCGCGACCTTCCGCCCGAAGCGATCCAGCGGACCGAGATCCTGCCTGAGGAAGTGGCGCTGAAGTACGGCTATTCCGCCGACCAGCGGGTGGTGAACATCGTCCTTCGCCGGCGCTTCAATTCAACCACTGCGGAAGTCGGCGGCCGGGTCGCCACCGACGGCGGCTATGCAACAAGCCGCGCCGACGTCGGCAAGCTGCTGATCCGCGACAATACGCGCACCTCGGGCAACGTCCGGGTCGAGGGCAATAACCCGCTGTTCGAGAACGAGCGCGGGATCGGGGTCCGCAGCGAGGACACGATCGATAGCCGGCCGTTCCGTACTCTCGTCGGCGCCGGGCAGTCTGCCCGGGTATCGGGAACATTGAGCCGGCCGGTCTCGTCGATCTTCAACGGAACGCTGACCGCCGAAGCCGAACGGCGGGGCGGAAGCAGCGGGCTGGGCCTGCTCGACGGCAATTATCTGCGGCGTGAAACCAGCGGGTCGACCTATGCGCTTGGCGGATCGCTGAACGGCCAAGTCGGGCGCTGGCGACTGTCATCGACCGCCAACGGCGAGCTGGTGAAGAGCGAATCGGAAACCGCGCTGCGCGGTGACCTCAGCGAATCGACGCGTAGTTCGCTGAGCCTTGATGCGACCGCCAACGGACCGCTGCTGCAGTTGCCGGCGGGCATGGCCAACGTCACCTTGAAGGGAGGGGTCAGCAGGCTGGCAATCGAAGGCAGGAGCCGCCGGTCGAATGTCGTCACCCCGTCCGATTTCAACCGCTTCATCGGGGAGGGCTCGGCCAACGTCGACCTGCCGATAACCGAGCGGGCGTCGGCGATCGGGCGGCTTACTGCCAATGTGAATGGCGGGCTGCGCTATCTCGACGACTTCGGAACGCTGACGACGTTCGGAGCGGGGCTGAATTGGTCGCCGGCGCCGCGCGCAAGCGTCCTGCTCAGCTGGACCCGGGAGGAAGGCGCCCCTTCTCTCCAGCAGCTCGGCGATCCGCGGCTCGACACTGAGGGTGTGCCGTTCTTCGACGCGCGCAACGGCGTGACGGTTCCGGTCACCACCATCACCGGCGGCAATCGCGATCTGCTCGCCGACCGCCGCAACGTGTTCAAGATCGGCGGCAACTGGCAGCCGCTGGAGGATCCCGACCTGCGGCTGCGCGCCGAATTCGTCCGGCAGACCACCGACAATCCGCAGATCAGCTTTCCGGCCGCCACCGCCGCGCTGGAGCAGGCCTTCCCCCGTCGCTTCCAGCGAGACCTTTCCGAGCGGCTGATCAGCGTCGATCTGCGCCCGGTCAATGCCGAGCGATCGACCCGCGAGACGGTGCGCTGGGGCTTCGACTTCACCAAGTCGCTGCGCACCCAGCGGCCATCGCGGGAGACGATCAACCGTCTGGTCGACCGCGCCCGCCAGTCGGGGCTGATCCCCAATGCTCCCCGCCCCAATGCCGACGGCACCACCCCGGCACCGACGGTGGTGGTGCGCAGCGAGGGTGAAGCGCCGCCGCCGGGCACTCGTGGTCCCGGCGGCGAGGGCGGTGGTCCTCGCTTCGGTGCTAGCGGGCCGGGTGGCGGTGGCGGCCGCTTCGGCGGCGGGCCGGGCGGTGGACGCGGCGGGCGCTTGACCCTGTCGGCTACCCATACGCTGACGCTCACCGACGAACTGGTGATCGGGCCGGGCCTCCCCATACTCGACTATCTGAACGGTGAAGCGCTAAGCGCCAGCGGCGGCCGTCCGCGGCACCAGGTCGAGGTCGAGAGCGGCTATTACAACAATGGTCTTGGGGTCCGGCTGTCGGGCAATTGGCGCAGCGCGACCCGGCTTGCCTCGGTCGGCGACGACCTTCGCTTCTCGCCCTATGCGACCTTCAACCTGCGCGCCTTCGCCAATCTCGGCGAGCGGCTGGACCTCGTCACCAAGGTCCCGTTTCTGCGCGGAAGCTCGGTGCGGTTCGAGGTCAACAATATCTTCAATGCGCGGCCCGAGGTGAACGGTGCGACCAGCACCATCCCCTTCGCCTACCAGCCCGACCGGCTGGAGCCGATCGGGCGCACGGTGGGGCTGACCTTCCGCAAATTGTTCATTCCAAACCGCTTCATTCGCCGTGCGGTGCAACAGGGCGGCGGCGGGCGGCCGGACGAGTGAGAATGGAGCGAGGGGCTTAGAACCCCTCGCGCTTGGCCCGCTCGAGCCCGTCGACGATCACCTTCTTGGCGTCCTCGCGGTCACCCCAGTGACCGACGCGGGTCCACTTTTCGGGTTCGAGGTCCTTATAGTGGGTGAAGAAGTGGGCGATCTGGTCGAAAACGATCTTGGGCAGGTTCTCGCCCTCGCCAATCCCCTCGTAATAAGGGGTCGTCTTGACGTCGGGGACGGCGAGCAGCTTCTCGTCGCCGCCGGCCTCGTCCTCGAGGAACAGCACGGCGACGGGACGCGCGCGAACGACGCAGCCGGGCATGAACGGCCAACGGTTCATTACCAGGCAGTCGAGCGGGTCGCCGTCCTCGCCCAGCGTGTGCGGGATGAAGCCGTAATTGGCCGGATAGCGCATCGCGGTGTGCAGGATGCGGTCGACGAAGATGGCGCCCGACTTCTTGTCGAGTTCATACTTCACCGGCTCGCCGCCGATCGGCACTTCGATGACGACATTGATGGATTCGGGCGGATTGGCGCCCGCCGGCACGAGGTCTAGGTTCACTTTGGCTCCAGAAGGATGTCGAGGGCGCCCCGCCCACCGCCTGTTTTGGTGAGGCGCGGATAGCGAAGACCGCCGTTCCAGGAAAGGGGCACCGCCCGGATGCTCTCACCGCGCTTGACGGTCAGGGGGATCGGCGCGCTGCCACCCTTGGCGGCGGTGATCGCGGCCATGAGCGCATCTTCGCTATAGGCCTTCTCGCCGACCGCCACGATCGTCTGACCGACGGTCAGCCCGGCTTTGAACGCCGGACCGTCCCAAATCACCGCGGTGATCTTGCCGTCCTTGTCGAGGGTCAGCCCGAGCGACCAGCTGTAATTATGGTTCTTGGCACTCTTCATCGACGCCGCCAGCGCGGCATTGGGCGTCTCGGCATAATCGAGCCGGTAGCCCGAGCGGGTGAAGCCGGCGAGCGGCGCGCCTTCGGCCGAGGGCTCATACACCCGTGCCTGCAGGAAGCTCCGCCAATCGTGGCGATAGACCGAGTTCAGGGTCGCGACGACCTCGTCGAGCGTGTAGGTGCGTACGCCCCAGTCGCCCTCGCGCGTACCGAAGAAAGCGCGGGCGAAATCGTCCATGCCGCGGCGGTTGGCCGTGCCCCCGCGGATGATCGCATCGGCTTCGAGCCAGACCAGCATGCCCTCGTTGTAATAATCCTCGCTGCGCTGCCAGCTGGGCCAGGCCTTGGGCCGGCGGGCCGAGATGATCGGGTCGTTGGTGGTGTCGACCAATGGGCGCCATTCGCGCCCGCGGGTGAGGTTCAGGCCGGCGGCGATGTTGGCGAGCTTGTCGATCACCTCGGCCTTGGTCGACAGCCCCGAACGCGCTTCCAGGACATGGCCCCAGAATTGCGTCTGGCCCTCGTACACCCACAGCAGGCTGTCGCGCATCGGGGTGCGGAAGTCGGGGGTGAATAGGTCGGCGGGGCGGCGGTGCTTGCCGTTCCAGCTATGGGTGAATTCGTGCGGCAGGAGATTGTGGTCGGGCAGGCTCGCCTTCCAGTCGGTGAAATAGCCCGGATCGTTCTGATTCTCGCTCGAGCGGTGATGCTCGAGCCCGATGCCGCCGAGCTTGTCGGTGATCGCATGCAGGAAATCGTAGTGGTCGAACTGCCGGGTCCCAAACAGGCGCAGGGATTGGGTCACCAGGTTACGGTGCTTCTGCAAAACGTCGGCCGGAACCACCAGCTCCTTTGGGCTGTCGGCGATCGTGTTGAGGAACACGTTCTGACCAAGGTCGTCACGGCGGAAATAGCGGCCGGCAAACACCGGCGAATCCTGCAGCGTCTCGTAGCTGACCGTATTGTAGGTCACCCGCGTGCCGGCCGTCGCGGTCGGGCGAAGCGCGGTCGCGGCCTGGAAGCCGGCGGGATAGGTGACGGTGGCGCTGACCGGGATGCGGCGGGTGAAATAGCCCGCGGGATAGAGCGAGACGTCTTCCCACTGGACGTTCAGCATATCGGGGGTGACGAGGATCCGGCCCTGCGCGCCGTCGGTCGGGGTCAGGAACTGAAACCGCGCCTCGACCTCGCCCGCACCGGCCGGCACGTCGAGGTGAAAGGCGAACACGTCGACCGGATCGCGCTTCCAGCGCAGCTTCTGTCCGCCGGCGGTGAAGGTCAGTCCGGCCAGCTTGTCGATCTCGCCGCGCGGGGCATGGTTGCCAGGCAGCCATTGCGGGAACAGCAGGGTCATTCGGCCCGCCTGCGCGACAGGAATCGTCTGGCGGATGGTCCAGATGCCTTGCCGCAGGTCGCTGGCATCGACTTCCAGCCGCATGGTGCCCGGGTAGGGGATGTCTCGGGCGGCCGGGATCGTCTGGACGATCGGCAGCGGCTGCGGTGCCGAGAGCGGCACCACCTGGGCGAGGGCGGGAGAAGCGGCGACGAGCGCCGCGGCAAGGAACAGGCTACGCATTCCACCCGCCTAGCCATCCCGGCGCTCAGCCGCTAGTGGCGCAGGCCTAAGTTCATGGCCAAGATCGACACTCCCCAGCCCGTCCGCGGCATGCAGTCGCTCCTCGGTGAAGAGGCCGATCGTTTCCACGCCGTGGTCACGACCTTCGACCGCGTCCGCCGCCTGTTCGGCTTCCGCCGCGTCGAGGTGCCGGTGCTCGAGTCCACAGCGGTGTTCGCCCGCTCGCTCGGCGAGACCACCGATGTCGTTTCCAAGGAAATGTACAGCTTCGAGGACCGCTCGGGCGACAACGTTACCTTGCGCCCGGAATTCACCGCCGGGATCGCCCGCGCCTTCCTGACCGAGGGCTGGCAGCAATATGCGCCGCTCAAGGTCGCGACCCATGGGCCGGCGTTCCGCTACGAGCGCCCGCAGAAGGGCCGCTTCCGCCAGTTCCACCAGCTCGACGCCGAAATCCTCGGCGCAGGCGAAGCGCAAGCCGATGTCGAGGTGCTGTGCTTCGCCGACCAGCTGCTGCGCGAACTTGGCGTCGGCGGAACGGTGGTGTGCAAATTGAACACGCTGGGCGATCCGGCGACCCGCAGCGCGTGGCGCGATGCGCTGCACGAGCATTTCGCCTCGCGCCGCGCCGACCTTAGCGAAGACAGCCGCGACCGGCTCGACCGCAACCCGGTGCGGATCCTCGACAGCAAGGCGCATGCCGACTGGCCGATCGTCGATTCGGCGCCGGTCATCGACGACTTCCTGACTGCGGAAGCGAGCGACTTTTTCGCCGCGGTCACCGCCGGGCTCGACGCCGCCGGGGTGGTATGGGAGCGCGCCCCGCGGCTGGTCCGCGGGCTCGATTATTATCGCCACACCGCGTTCGAATTCGTCACCGACGCGCTTGGCGCCCAGGGAACCGTGCTGGCCGGCGGGCGCTATGATGGATTGGTCGAGCAGCTCGGCGGGTCGCACACCCCGGCGATCGGCTGGGCCGCGGGGATCGAGCGGCTTTCGATGCTGATCGACGCTCCGGCACCCGAGCGGCCGATCGCCGTGCTGGTCCCGCAGGGGTCGGCGGCGGAGCAGGCGGCGACGCGCATCCTCGCCGACCTTCGCCGGCAGGGCATCTCCGCTGACATGGCTTGGCGCGGCAACATGAAGAAGAGGATGGCTCGAGCCGCTTCGGCCGGTGCGGGCTTCGCCATCATTCTTGGCGACAGCGAAGTCGAGAGCGGGACCGCGCAGGTCAAGAACCTTTCGACCGGAGAGCAGCGCGCAGTCGCGTTCGATGTGCTGCACGCAGCGCTGAGCGCATGACATCCATCTCGTCCGAGCGGATCGCGCAGATCGAGGCCAAGCGGCAGGAATTGTCTGCGATGATGGCGAGCGGCACGCTCGCCCCCGAAGAATTCGTCCGCCTGAGCAAGGAATATGCGCAGATCGAGCCGGTCGCGGCGGCCGCACGCGAAGTGCGGAGGCTTCGGGCCGAGCGCGAAAGCCTTGGCGCGATGAGCCGGGATGGTGACGAGGAATTGCGCGAGATGGCGGCCGAGGAACTGGCCTCGATCGAGGCCGCGCTGCCCAAGGCCGAGCGCGCGCTGGCGTTGCAGCTTCTGCCCAAGGACAGCGCCGACGAGCGCGCGGCGATGCTGGAAGTGCGCGCCGGTACCGGCGGGGACGAGGCCGCGCTGTTCGCCGGCGACCTGCTGCGCATGTACCAGCGCTTCGCCGACGAATATGGCTGGAAGTTCGAGCTGATCAGCGCCTCCCAGTCCGAGGTCGGCGGCTACAAGGAAGCCGTGGCCTCGATCAACGGGAGCGGCGTGTTCGCCCGGCTGAAGTTCGAAAGCGGCGTCCACCGCGTCCAGCGCGTGCCGGCGACCGAAAGCGGCGGGCGGATCCACACCTCGGCCGCGACGGTGGCGGTGCTGCCCGAGGCCGAGGATGTCGACGTCCATATCGACGACAAGGACCTCCGCATCGATGTCTATCGCTCGTCGGGACCGGGGGGACAATCGGTCAACACCACCGATTCCGCGGTCCGGATCACCCACCTGCCGTCGGGCGTGGTGGTGATCCAGCAGGATGAGAAGAGCCAGCACAAGAACAAGGCCAAGGCGCTGAAGGTCTTGCGCACCCGCCTGTTCGAACTGGAGCGCGAGCGGCTGGCGAGCAAGCGAGCGGGCGCACGCAAGTCGATGGTCGGGTCGGGCGACCGGTCTGAGCGGATCCGCACCTACAACTTCCCGCAGGGGCGGGTGACCGACCACCGCATCAACCTGACGCTGCACAAGCTGCCCGAGATCCTCGAGGGGCCGGGGCTGAAGGAATTGACCGAAGCGCTGATCGCTGAGGACGAGGCGCAGCGGCTGGCCGGGCTCGAAGATGCCTGAGGGCACGCCCGCATGAACCCGGTCGACCGCGCGCTGCACGAGGCTGTGCGGCGCCTGCCCGACTGCACCGACACCCCGCGGCTCGATGCCGAGCTGCTGCTCGCCCACGCCTTCGGGATCGAGCGCGACCAATTGCTGCTGCGACCGCCAACCGGTCACGTGCCCGACACTTTCGCCGGGCTGCTGCAGCGGCGCTGCGAGGGGGAACCGGTCGCCTATATCATCGGCCGTCGGGCATTTTGGAACATCGAGCTGGAGGTCGGTCCCGGGGCCCTCATCCCGCGTCCCGACAGCGAGACCCTGATCTCGGCGGCGATTGAGCATTTCGCCGGCGGCGACGGACCCGAGCGTATCCTTGACCTGGGCACCGGGCCGGGAACGCTGCTCTTGGCCGCGCTCGATCAGTGGCCGCGGGCGACCGGCCTCGGCGTCGATTCAAGCGAGGCGGCGCTGGCCTATGCCAGGCGCAACGCCGACCGGCTGGGGCTTGCACCCCGCGCGCATTTCCGGCGCGGCGACTGGGCGAAGAGGGTGACCGAGCGCTTCGACCTCTTGCTGTGCAACCCGCCTTATGTCGCCCAAGGCGCGGCCCTAGGGCCGGGCGTTGCCGAGCATGAGCCTCCCGAAGCCCTCTTCGGCGGCGCCGACGGGCTCGACGACTACCGCCTGCTCGCGCCCGAGATCGGACGCCTGCTTGCGCGCGGCGGCCTGGCGGCGATCGAGATCGGTTATGACCAGGCCGACAGCGCAGCTGCCCTGTTTACCGCGCAAGGACTCAAGCCTGCACTCGCTCGCGACCTTGGCGGACGACCGCGGGCGCTGCTGATCCAGCAGGGCCCGCAATAAAGGCTTGGAAAAGGCCGGTTCGGTTGCTACATCTAATGTCCAGCATAGGTCCGCTTCGTGGAGCCGACTGAAGCTATCCCCGATTTACGCTTTCGTTTCCGCAGCCAACAGGCGCGGCAACCAGAACGCAAAAGGGGCTCCGGGCAACGAGCGGTTCGTGTCCCGGCACCGCAGTTCACGCGCTTTGAGGATTTGTTCGGCGCCAGTGTTCAAGGAACGTCACGCTTGATGAACAATCGCCAGAACGGCCGCCGTCGCGGTCGTGGGGGACAGCGTCCGCAGGGTCTCGGCGGAGGCGGCGGAAGCGGTGGTGGCCGCGAGCAGCGCAGCCGGGGCAATGCCGCGCAATTGCTCGAGAAGTACAAGAACATGGCCCGCGATTCGCAGCTTGCGGGCGACCGGGTGCAGACCGAATATTACCTGCAGTTCGCGGATCACTATTTCCGAGTGCTCAGCGAAACCCGCTCGCGCTTCGAGGATCAGCGTTCCAACCAGGACGATGACGACGAGGGTGACGACGAGGGCTTCGACGGCGAGGGCGACGAGGATTCGTACGACCAGCCGCAGGCCCGCCAGGATCGCCCCGAGCGGCAGGATCGGCAGGAGCGACCCGAACGCCAGGACCGTCAGCCGCGCGCCGAGCGCTTCGAGCGCCGCGACCGGGCTCCCCGTGACGACCGTCCACGGGAAGATCGTCCCCGGGAGGATCGGCCCCGGGAGGATCGGCCCCGTGAGGATCGGCCCCGCGAAGATCGTCCGCGTGACGAGCGTCCGCGCGAGGAGCGTCCCCGCCGTGAGCGCGCCGAGCGGCGTCCGCGTGAGGAAGAGCAGGCCGAGCCGGTCGCCGCGGAGACCGTGGGCGGCGGGATCGCCGACTTCCTTCCACCCGCCATCGGTCCGATCGCCGATGTGACCCACGAAGAGGTCGAGGCCGAAGCGCCCCGTCCCCGCCGCCGCGTTCGTCGCCCCCGCGTCGAGGACAATGACGAGGGCGTGGCTCCGGCGGCCTGATCCTGTCTCGCGCGGTTGAGGCCGCGCGGTCGGATAATCGATTGACGACAATGTAACAATGTTACAGGCTCCTTCCCTGCATCGGGGAAGGAGCCTGTTCATGCGTCTGGTCGTGGGTCTTCTGGCGGCGGCGTTGGCGCCCCTTGGCACTCCGCTTCTCCCACCTTCGCCGGCCTTCGCCCAGGCGATCCCCGCGCCTGACGCGAGCGCACAGGGCGACGTCGCCGTCACCATCTACAACAACGACCTAGCTCTGGTTCAGGACCGGCGCGAGCTGGCGCTTCCCGCCGGCCGTTCGCGCCAGGAATTTCCCGACGTGTCGGCGCAGATCCGCGCGGAAACGGTGACCCTGACCGGGGCCGGCATCGGCATCATCGAACAGAATTTCGATTACGATTTGCTCAGCCCGGCCGCGCTGATGCGCAAGGCGGTGGGGGAGACCATCACCTTGGTTCGGGTCAATCCCGCGACCGGCGCCGAGACCCGCGAGCGGGCCCGCGTCCTGGCGACCAATGGCGGGGTGGTGCTGCAGATCGGGGAGCGGATCGAGGTGTTGCGCGACGATGGCCTGCCGGTGCGGGTGATTTTCGACAAGGTGCCGGACGGCCTGCGCCCGCGCCCGACCCTGTCGGTAACGCTGACCGCGCCGCGCGCCGGGCGCCAGCCGGTGACCCTCACCTACCTGACCCCGGGCCTGGGCTGGAACGCCGACTATGTTGCACTGTTCGACGAGCCCGCCGGGCGGATGGACGTGCAGGGCTGGATCACGCTCAACAATCGCAGCGGTACCGCCTACCGCAACGCCGACGTGGTGCTGGTCGCCGGCGCGGTCGGCTCGGGGTCGGCACGAAGTTCGGTCGGCCGCTACAACCCGTCTCCGCCGCCGCCCCTACGCGGGGCCGGGACCGAGAGCGCGGCGCGCGAGCGGGTCGGCGACTTCTACCTCTATCCGCTGTCGCAGCGGACCACGATCGCGCAGGCCCAGCAGAAGCAGGTCAGCTTCCTCGACGTGTCGGGCACCCCCGCCGAGCGCGCCTACGAATATCGCAATCCCTGGCTGGGGACAGCCGACCAGCCGAACAGCGTGAACACGGTGCTGCGCTTCTCGACCGGACGGGCGCAAGGCCTTGGCGATGCTCTGCCCGCCGGGACGGTGCGGGTCTATCAGCGTGACAGCCGCGGCACGCCGCAGTTCGTCGGCGAATCGCGGATTGGGCACACGCCGATGGGCAGCGATATCGGCCTCACCACCGGCCAGGCCTTCGATATCAAGGTCCAGCCGGTAGTCGAGCAGCGGACACGGCTGGCCTCGGACGGCAGCCGGTGGCGGACCGTCATGCGCTACAAGCTGACCAACGCTTCGCCGCGGCCGGTCACCGTGGTGCTGTTCCAGGACGGGCTGTGGGGCGATACGCGGATCACCGCCGAGACGCTGAAGAGCGAGCGCAGTTCGGCCGACGCGGCGATCTGGCGGGTGGCGGTGCCGGCCAATGGCGAGGCCAGCGTCAACGCTACCTTCGACACGCGCTTCTAGGCGCGGCCGATGCGCCTCACCGCGCTGCTTATCCTGGCAGTCGTCGCCGCACCCGCCGGCGCGCAGCAGGTCGTTACCTCGGCAGGGCCGGAGCGGGTCGGGGTGACGGTCTATCGCGATCCGGATCGCGGCCGTCGGCGGCCCGCCCTGAATTGGCTCAACGGCTATGCGCTGATCAGCGAGACCCGCTCGATCGACATTCCGGCCGGCGAATCCGAGCTTCGCTTCGAAGGCGTGGCGAGCGGGATCATTCCACAAAGCGCTATCGTCGGCGGGGTGCCCGAAGGCCTGCTCGAGCGCAATCGCGACGCGCTGCTCCTATCCGCCGGAAGCCTGGTCGGCCGCGCGCTGGGCAACCGCGTGACGCTGCGCCGCACCGACCGCGCGACCGGCACGGTGGTCGAAGGGGAGGCGATCGTTCGCAGCGGCGGCGACGGCGGGGTGGTGTTGCAGACCGCCGCGGGGGTCGAGGCGCTGCGTTGCACGGGGCTCGCCGAGACCCTGGTCTACGACCGCGTCCCGGCAGGCCTGTCGGCGCGCCCGACGCTATCGGTCCGGGTGCGCGCGCGGCAGGCGCTACGGGCGAGCGTGACCCTTTCCTATCTGGCGACCGGCTTCGACTGGCAGGCCGATTATGTCGCCACCCTGTCGCGCGACGAGCGCAAGCTGCAGTTGCGGGCCTGGCTGACCCTGGCGAGCACCGACGACACCAGTTTTCCCGGGGCGACGACGCAGGCGGTGGCGGGGCAGGTCAATCGCGAGGGCGTCGAGGTTGCGCCGGTCGAATCGCCCCCGCTGCGGCTGCAATGCTGGCCCGCCGCGACGACCTCGACAGTGAGCCAGCCCGATGGGAGCAGTTATGCGAACGGTGATACCCCTCCAGCGCCGCCAGCTCCTCCACCTCCACCCCCACCCGTCGTAGCTTTCCGGAGCGAAGAAATAGTAGTCACCGGCAGCCGGATCACCGCGGTCCGGGAGCGACTGGGCGATCTTCAGCTCTACCGGATCCCGGAGCCGGTGACCGTGGGCGCCAATGCCCAGAAGCAGGTCGGTCTGCTCGACCGCCCGGCGGTCAAGGTCGAGGCCGTTTACCGGATGGCCGTCGTCAGCGCCGACGAGGAGGCCGAAGAGCAGGGCGAACTGCTGCTGCGAAGTCGTAACCGGGAGGAACAGGGCCTCGGCCTGCCGCTTCCGTCCGGCAACCTCGTCCTGTTTCGCGAAGGAGCGGGTCGGCCGCTGCTGATCGGTGAGGGGCACATGCGCGACACGGCCGTGGGCGAGAAGGTCGAGATCAAGGTTGCCGAGACGAGCGGCGTCCGGGTGCGGCTGTCGAGCGGCGAGGGGGATCGTCGCACTCTAGTGGTGACCAACGATCGCCCGGTCGCGGTCCAGGCCGAGGTCGAACTGCTGCACGACGACGGCGACCGGATCGACGGGGCGAAGCTAATGCGCCGCGACGGCAAGTTGCTGTGGCTGGCGACCGTCCCGGCCAATGGCAGCGCAACGATCTCCTACCGGATCCGCCGCTCCTAGGCGGAGGGCTGGTCGACCGCGCGGGGACGATGCTGCTCGTCCAGCGCGACGAAGGTGAACAGGCCCTCGGTGACCTTGATCCGGCGATCGCCGCGATCGCGGTCGGCGACGACCTCGATCCGGATCGCCATGCTCGTCCTACCGACCCGCTCCACCTCGGCGTAGACGCTGATCAGGTCGCGCAGCTCGATCGGGGCGATGAACTCCATGCGCTCGATCGCGACGGTGGCGACGGCGCCTTTCGCCCGGCGCGAGGCGACGATGCCGGCGGCGATGTCCATCTGACTCAGCACCCAGCCGCCGAAGATGTGGCCGTTCGAGTTGATGTCGCTCGGGCCCGGCGTGATGCGCAGGGTCGGCTGGCGGGGGTCGTTGGTGGTCAAGGCAGGTCCTTGTCGTTGAGTGAGTCCTCGGGGGTGCGATGGGCTTCCTCGTCGTGGCCGGAGCCCGAACTGAGAAAGGTCAGCGTCATCAGCGCGGCGCCGAGCAGGACGCTGAAACCGGCGCCGAGCGCGGTCGCGATCAGCATGTGGATCTTGGTTTCCGATTCGCCCTGAGTGACGAAGTAGACCGCGGTGGCGGCGGCCAGGATCGAGGCGACGCTCATCCACCGCATGATGCGGCGGAAGCGCTGCCATTGCGAACGCCGGAGCGAGGGGATGGGATCGGGCTGGGGCATGCAAGCTTCCCTTTGTGCGCCGAAGGTGAGACCTTCAACCCCGGCCTTAACACCCACGCGACTTGCGAAGGAGCCTAATGCATGACCATCGCCGCCGTCCTCTCGAGCAAGGGACCCGAGGTTGCCACCATCACCAGTGCCGCGACGCTGGGAGAGGCTGCGACCGTGCTGACCCGCAACAAGATCGGCGCACTGGTGGTGGTCGAGGGCTCGGGCGCAGTCGCTGGGGTCCTGTCGGAACGGGACATCGTCGCCTGCCTATCGGCGCACGGCGACGAGGAGCTCGGCCGGCGCAGGGTCGAGGACGCGATGACGGCGCCGGCGATCACCGTCGACCCCGCGACGCCGGTACTGACGGCGCTGGCGCTGATGACCGCACGGCGGATTCGCCACCTGCCCGTGGTGACGA